>NZ_JBITGV010000012.1:0-333221 GCF_044457385.1 Streptomyces sp. NPDC050548 | reverse complement strand
CCTACCCGTCCCATCCTTCTGGGGCTCCGCCCCAGACCCCGCTCCTCAAACGCCGGAGGGGCTGACTTTCAGCCCGTCCGGCGTTTGAGGACGAGACCGTCCAGGCCGAAGCGGGGGTCTGGGGGCGGCAGCCCCCAGGGACGGGACGGGTAGGGGCGGCGGGGGCGAAGAAATCCGTCCTCAGCCCAGCCTCGACTCCAGCTCCGCCACGATCTCGTTCACGGCGACCGCCGACTGCTCGCCGGACTCCATGTCCTTCAACTGCACGACGCCCTCGGCGAGATCCCGCTCACCGGCGACGATCGTGTAGCGCGCGCCACTGCGGTTGGCGTTCTTCATGGCGCCCTTGAGGCCCTTGGCGCCGTAGGAGAAGTCGGCCGCGATGCCCAGCTTGCGGAGTTCGGTGACCTTGGCGAAGAGGACGCGACGGGCCTCCTCGCCCAGCGGGACCGCGAACACGCTGGTGGACGCGGGGAGTTGGAGTTCGACGCCCTCCGCCTCCAGGGCCAGGACCGTACGGTCGACGCCCAACGCCCAGCCCACGGAGGGCAGCGCGGGGCCGCCGATCATCTCGGAGAGGCCGTCGTAGCGACCGCCGCCGCCCACCGCGGACTGGGAGCCCAGACCGTCGTGGACGAACTCGAAGGTGGTGCGGGTGTAGTAGTCCAGGCCGCGGACCAGCTTCGGGTCGTCCTCAAAACCCACACCCGCCGCCGTGATGAGTTCGCGGACCTCCTCGTGGTACGCCTTGCACGCGTCGCAGAGGTAGTCGCGGAGCAGCGGCGCGTCCGTCAACTGCTTCTGGACGTCCGGGCGTTTGTCGTCGAGGACACGGAGCGGGTTGATGTCCGCGCGGCGCAGAGTCTCCTCGTCGAGGTCCAGGCCCCGGAGGAAGTTCTGCAGCGCCTCCCGGTACACCGGACGGCACTCCTTGTCGCCCAGGCTGTTGAGGAGGATGCGGAAGTTCCTGAGGCCCAGGGAGCGGTACGCCTGGTCCGCCAGGATGATCAACTCGGCGTCCAGCGCCGGGTCCTCGGCACCGATCGCCTCGGCGCCGACCTGGGAGAAGTGGCGGTAACGGCCCTTCTGGGGGCGCTCGTAGCGGTAGTAGGAGCCCGAGTACCAGAGCTTGACGGGGAGGTTGCCCAGCTTGTGCAGGTTGGCCTCAAGTGCCGCGCGCAGTACGGAGGCCGTGCCCTCGGGGCGCAGGGCGAGCTGGTCGCCGCCCTTGGTCTCGAAGGCGTACATCTCCTTGGTCACGATGTCGGTGGACTCGCCGACACCGCGCGCGAACAGCTCGACGTTCTCGAAGCCGGGCGTCTCGATGTAGCCGTAGCCGGAGTTGCGCAGCGGAGCGGCGATGGCCTCGCGCACGGCGAGGTACTTGGCCGACTCCGGCGGAATCAGGTCGTAGGTGCCCTTGGGGGCCTGAAAGGTGCTCACGAAAGTCTCGTCACATTCCTCGTCGGGGAGCGTTCACGTCAGCTCCCTGGCCGGCGGCCACTTCCCGCAGATACGGGTTCGTGGCGCGCTCCTGGCCGATGGTCGTCTGGGGGCCGTGGCCGGACAGCACCACGGTCGAGTCGTCGAGCGGCAGGCACACACGGGCCAGCGAGTCGAGGATCTCGGCGTGGGAGCCGCCGGGCAGGTCGGTGCGTCCGATGGAGCCGGCGAAGAGCAGATCCCCGGAGAAGAACACGGAGGGGATCTCCGTGTTCTCGGGCATCCGAAAGGTCACCGACCCCTTCGTATGGCCCGGCGCGTGCGCGACCGAGAACTCCAGTCCCGCCAGCTCCAGCCGCGCTCCGTCGGTCAGCTCCTTGACCTCGTCGGGCTCCCCCACGGTCAGCTCGCCCATCAGCGGCATCCCGATCGAGCGGCCGAGCGCCTTCTCGGGGTCGCTCATCATGTAGCGGTCCTCGGGGTGGATCCAGGCCGGCACGTCGTGCGCGCCGCACACCGGGACGACCGAGGCCACATGGTCGATGTGGCCATGGGTGAGGACGACCGCGACGGGCTTGAGCCGATGCTTCCTGAGCGCTTCCTCGACTCCCTCGGCGGCCTGATGGCCCGGGTCGATGATCACGCACTCCTCACCGGCGGCGGGGGCGACGAGATAACAGTTCGTCCCCCAGGCCCCGGCGGGGAACCCGGCAATGAGCACGATCGTCCTTCGTTGTGTCGATACGGGTGGGGATAAGGATCCCTGCGTCAGTGGTCAGAGCCTACCGGCGCTGCCGAATCCTCAGCGAACCCATATACGGTACGGGGCACACGCAGGCGGTCGGCTCACAAGACGCACGCGTCCCAGTCGACGTACGAGACGCATGAGGAGAGAATCCGGTGGTCACCCAGGAACAGCGGAAGCGGCAGCTCGCGCGGGAGAAGTTCTTGCGGCAGCAGCAGCGGCGCACGGCCGCTCGGCGCAAGGCGCGGGCGCGCAACTCGGTGATCGCGTCGGTGCTCGGCGTGATCGTGATCGGCAGTGTGCTGCTGTACACGACCGGGGTCATGAAGGACGACAAGAAGTCCAACGCGAGCGCGGACGTGACGCCCAGCGCCTCGGCGACGGCGAGCAAGGCGCCGGACCCGTGCGCGAAGCCGGCCGCGGGCAAGATCAAGACGGCGACCTGGAAGAAGGAGCCGGCGATGACGATCGACACGTCGGCCAAGTACACGATGACGCTGGCGACGACCTGCGGCGACATCGACATCGCGCTGAAGACGAAGGCCGCGCCGCACACGGTGAACTCGTTCGACTTCCTCGCGAGCAAGGGCTTCTTCGACCACACGAAGTGCCACCGGCTCACCACCAACGGCATCTACGTGCTGCAGTGCGGCGACCCGACGGGCGCCGGCAGCGGCGGTCCCGGCTACACGATCCCGGACGAGAACCTGAAGGACACCAGCCTCAAGGGCGGGTCGTACCCGGCGGGCACGGTGGCGATGGCCAACACCGGTCAGAAGCACACCGGCGGCAGCCAGTTCTTCCTCGTGTACAAGGCCAGTCCGCTCCCGGCGAGCTACACCCCGTTCGGTACCATCTCGGCCTCCGGGATGAAGGTTCTGAACAAGATCGCGGCGGCCGGTGAGAGCACGGGGCAGGGCGACGGCGCACCGAACGCGACCGTCGTGATCAACAAGGCGACCGTCACCAAATCCTGACCGTCAACAGCGAAACTTCGGTCGCGCGGGATGCGGACAGGCAACCCGCCGGTCGCCTATGTTGGCCGTGACGAAACTGTGGACGATGCCCGGGGGCACAGAGGCCCTGTGCAGGCATCATGTGGAGGAGGCGCTGTGAGCAGCGACCCGTGGGGACGCGTCGACGAGACGGGGACCGTGTACGTGCGTACGGCCGACGGCGAGCAGGTCGTCGGTTCCTGGCAGGCCGGCTCCCCTGACGAGGCGCTGGCTTACTTCGAACGCAAGTATGAGGGCCTGGTTGTCGAGATCGGCCTCCTCGAAAAGCGCGTGAAGACCACCGACCTGTCGGCGAAGGACGCGCAGGCCGCCGTCGACCATCTGCGCGAGCAGGTCGACGCCCACCACGCGGTCGGCGATCTCGCCGCGCTGCGGGTCCGGCTCGACAAGCTGGTGGAGACCGTCGAGGCGCGCCGCGAGGAGCGCAAGCAGCAGCGCGCCAAGCAGTCCGACGAGGCCCGGCACTCCAAGGAGACGCTGGTCGTCGAGGCGGAGGAGCTGGCGCAGTCCGACCAGTGGCGGGCCGCCGGCGAGCGGCTGCGCGCCCTGGTGGACACCTGGAAGGGTCTGCCGCGACTGGACCGCAAGTCGGACGACGAGCTGTGGCACCGCTTCTCGCACGCCCGGTCGGCCTTCTCCAAGCGCCGCAAGGCGCACTTCGCGTCGCTGGACGCGCAGCGCGAGGAGGCCCGCAAGACCAAGGAGAAGCTGGTCGCCGAGGCCGAGGGTCTGTCGGCCTCGACGGACTGGGGTCCCACGGCCGCGCGGTACCGCGAGCTGATGTCCGACTGGAAGGCGGCGGGCCGCGCCCAGCGCGAGCACGAGGACGATCTGTGGAACCGTTTCCGCGGCGCCCAGGACGTCTTCTTCGCCGCCCGCAGCTCGGTCTTCGCCGAGCGGGACGCCGAGCAGACGGAGAACCTGAAGCTCAAGGAGGAGCTCGCCGAGGAGGCCGAGAAGCTGCTGCCGATCGGCGACCTCAAGGCGGCCCGCGCGGCCTTCCGCTCGATCAACGAGCGCTGGGAGGCCATCGGCCATGTGCCGCGTGACGCCCGCCCGAAGGTCGAGGGCCGGATGCACACGGTCGAGCGGGCCCTCCAGGAGTCCGAGGAGACCGAGTGGCGCCGGACGAACCCGGAGGCACGCGCGCGTGCCGAGGGTCTGACCGGTCAGCTCCAGGCCGCGGTGGACAAGCTCAGGGGCCAGATCGAGCAGGCGCGCTCCCAGGGCAACAACTCCCGCGCCGACAAGCTGGAACGCGAGCTGGAGGGCCGCCAGGCCCTGCTGGACCAGGCGCTGAAGGGCCTCCAGGAGTTCGGCGGCTAGACAGTAAGTCGTAGGCATGGAGAAGGGGCTCCCGTACATCGCGTACGGGAGCCCCTTCTGCGTCCGTTCTACGACTTGTTGCGCGCCGACGTCACGCGGTAGACGTCGTAGACGCCCTCGACGCCTCTGACGGCCTTCAGGACGTGGCCCAGGTGCTTGGGGTCGCCCATCTCGAAGGTGAAGCGGGAGGTGGCGACGCGGTCGCGGGAGGTCTGGACGGCCGCGGAGAGGATGTTGACGTGCTGGTCGGACAGGACGCGGGTGACGTCCGAGAGGAGCCGGGAGCGGTCCAGGGCCTCCACCTGGATGGCGACCAGGAAGACCGAGGACTGGGTGGGCGCCCACTCGACTTCCAGGATGCGCTCGGGTTCGCGGGACAGTGACTCCACGTTGACGCAGTCGCTGCGGTGAACCGATACGCCGCTACCCCGCGTGACGAAACCGATGATGGGGTCGCCGGGGACGGGCGTACAACAGCGGGCCAGTTTGACCCACACGTCGTCGACGCCCTTGACGACGACACCGGGGTCGGCGTTCGTCCGGCGCTTGCGGCCCCGGCCGGTCGTCGGCGGCACGCTCTCGTCGATCTCCTCGGTGGCCGCCTCCTCGCCGCCGAGCGCCTGCACCAGCTTCTGTACGACGTTCTGCGCGGCGACATGGCCCTCGCCGATCGCCGCGTACAGCGAGGAGATGTCCGGGTAGCGCATCTCATGGGCGAGCGTGACCAGGGAGTCGCCGGTCAGGATGCGCTGGATCGGCAGGTTCTGCTTGCGCATCGCGCGGGCGATGGCGTCCTTGCCCTGCTCGATCGCCTCGTCGCGGCGCTCCTTGGAGAACCAGGCTCTGATCTTGTTGCGGGCGCGCGGCGACTTGACGAAGCCGAGCCAGTCGCGGGAGGGGCCCGCGCCGGGTGCCTTGGAGGTGAAGACCTCCACCAAGTCGCCGTTGTCCAGGGTGGATTCGAGCGGTACGAGCCGCCCGTTGACCCGTGCTCCTATGGTCCGGTGGCCGACCTCGGTGTGCACCGCGTACGAGAAGTCCACCGGGGTGGCGCCCGCCGGCAGCGCTATCACGTCGCCCTTGGGCGTGAAGACGAAGACCTCGTTGCGGGACAGGTCGAAGCGCAGGGACTCCAGGAACTCGCCCGGGTCCTCGGTCTCCTTCTGCCAGTCGAGCAACTGGCGCAGCCACGCCATGTCGTTGAGGTGGTCGTCCTTGCCAGTGGTCCTCGGCTGGTCCGAGCGGACCTTGGAGGTGCCGGCGACGGCCTCCTGCTTGTACTTCCAGTGCGCGGCGATGCCGTACTCGGCGCGGCGGTGCATGTCGAAGGTGCGGATCTGGAGCTCGACGGGCTTGCCGTTGGGGCCGATCACGGTCGTGTGCAGCGACTGGTACATGTTGAACTTGGGCATCGCGATGTAGTCCTTGAACCGGCCGGGGACCGGGTTCCATCGCGCGTGCACGGTGCCGAGAGCCGCGTAGCAGTCGCGGACGGTGTCCACGAGGACGCGGATGCCCACCAGGTCGTAGATCTCCGCGAAGTCGCGACCGCGGACGATCATCTTCTGGTAGACGCTGTAGTAGTGCTTCGGGCGGCCGGTGACGGTGGCCTTGATGCGGGCGGCGCGCAGGTCTGTCTGGACCTCGTCGGTCACTATGGCCAGGTACTCGTCACGCTTCGGTGCCCGCTCGGCCACCAGCCGGACGATCTCGTCGTACATCTTGGGGTAGAGGATCGCGAAGGCGAGGTCCTCCAGTTCCCACTTGATGGTGTTCATGCCCAGGCGGTGGGCGAGCGGCGCGTAGATCTCCAGGGTCTCGCGCGCCTTCTTCTCCTGCTTCTCGCGCTTGAGGTAACGCATGGTGCGCATGTTGTGCAGGCGGTCGGCGAGCTTGATGACCAGGACGCGCGGGTCCTTGGCCATCGCGACGACCATCTTGCGCACGGTCTCGGCCTGCGCGGCCTCGCCGAACTTGACCTTGTCCAGCTTGGTGACGCCGTCGACGAGGAGGGCGACGGAGTCGCCGAAGTCGCGGCGGAGCTGGTCGAGGCCGTACTCGGTGTCCTCGACGGTGTCGTGCAGGAGACCCGCCATCAGCGTCGCCGGGTCCATGCCCAGCTCGGCGAGGATCGTGGTGACGGCGAGAGGGTGCGTGATGTAAGGGTCGCCGCTCTTGCGCTTCTGGCCGCGGTGCCAGCGCTCGGCGACCTGGTAGGCGCTCTCCACCTGGCGGAGGGTGGCCGTCTCGATCTTCGGGTCGTTGCTGCGCACTATCCGCAGCAGGGGCTCCAGGACCGGGTTGTACGGGTTGGAGCGCTGCACGCCGAGGCGGGCCAGGCGGGCGCGGACACGGTTGGAGGAGCCGCCGCCGGTACGGGCGGGCTGACCGGCCGTGGGCCGGGGCGCGGGGGCCGCCGCCGGGCGCTCGGGCTGGTCGGGCTTGGGGCGCGAGGGCTCGGCCGCCTTGTCGGCGGGCGCCGTCTGAGCGTGCTCCGCCGTTCCACGCGGTTGACTCTGCGCGGTCGTCGCGCTGGGCGCGGGCTCCGCCGCGGGGCCCGGGGTGGGCTCGGGCTTGGCGGCGGTCAGGGGCTGGGCCTCGTCTGCCAAGAGGACTCCTCGTGCGCGATCCGGGTCCCCCGGTCAGGCTCCGGAGTGCCCATGGTAGCGATCCCGGGCTCGGGGATCGCCTTCAGGCCGATGTGAGGGCCGTCTACCCGTGAAACGCGGGGGGCTGCCGCCGGCATTCCGGAAGGCTGCTCTGCGGTGTCCTGGGGTTGTTCTGTGGGTGTGAGCGAGGTTGCGCGGATGGGCCGTGGGGTCTGTAGTCCGTTGGCGAGTGCGGCCTCGTCGTGGCTCGTCGCGCCCACGCGGCGGAGCCGCATATAGACACAGCCCCACGCCCCTTGGGGAGTGGCACCGAGGCCCCTTACATCGCAACGGCCGTCCCCCTGGTCCAGGGACGGCCGTTGCGTCACGCGTTCACGTCAGACTACGAGCAGTGCCTCCAGCAGCGCCCCGTCCAGGGCCGGCTCCAGGCGGGTGCGGCCCGCGAGGAAGCCGAGTTCCATCAGGACCGCGAGGCCGGCGACCTCCGCGCCCGCCCGGCGGATCAGCTGGATCGCGGCCTCGGCCGTGCCTCCCGTGGCCAGGACGTCGTCCACGATGAGGATGCGGTCCTCGGCCGACAGGTCCTCCGCGTGCACCTCGATCTCGGCGGATCCGTACTCCAGGTCGTACGCCTGGCTGAGGGTCGCTCCGGGGAGCTTGCCCGCCTTGCGTACGGGGATGAAGCCGACGCCCGCGCGGACCGCCACCGGAGCACCGAGGATGAAGCCGCGGGCCTCCAGGCCGACGACCTTGGTGGCGCCGGTGCGCTCGACGACCTCGGCGAGCGCGTCCGTGAGGGCCGTGAACGCGGCCGGGTCCGCCAGGAGCGGGGTGATGTCCTTGAACACCACCCCCGGCTCCGGGTGGTCGGCCACATCGCGGATACGGCTGAGCAGCAGCTCCTGGACGCCGGTCATCGGCGCTTCCCCGAGGGGCGGCCACGGCCGCGGTTGCGGGACGCCGGCTGCGTGCGCGGTCCTACGACCGCTGCCGCGTCCTCGTCGTCGAAGTCGTCGTCCGCGTGGTCGGTGACCTCGGGCTCGACCGGCTCGCCCTGGGCGGCGGCCTGGGCCCGCTTGGCGAGGACGCGCTTCTTGAGCGCCTTCATCTGCGGCTCGGCCTCCTTGAGGTCGGCGACGAGCGGCGTGGCGATGAAGATCGAGGAGTACGCACCGGCCGCGAGGCCGACGAACAGCGACAGCGAGATGTCGTTGAGGACACCCGCGCCGAGGAATCCGCCACCGATGAACAGCAGGGCCGCGACCGGCAGCAGCGCGACGACCGTGGTGTTGATGGAACGCACCAGGGTGCCGTTGATCGAGCGGTTGGCGATGTCGCTGTAGGTCCAGCGGGTCTGCTTGGTGATGTCCTTGGTCTGCTCCTTGAGGCTGTCGAAGACGACGACCGTGTCGTAGAGCGAGTAACCGAGGATGGTCAGCAGACCGATCACCGTGCCGGGCGTGACCTCGAAGCCGACGAGGGCGTAGATGCCGATGGTGATGGTGATGTCGTGGATCAGGGCGACGAGCGCGGCCAGGGCCATGCGCCACTCGAAGGCGATCGCCAGGTAGATCACGACCAGCACCATGAAGATCGCCAGGCCCTCCCAGGCCTTGTTGGCGATCTGGTCACCCCAGCTGGGGCCGACCAGGTCCGCGGCGATGCTCTCGGAGCTGACGTTCAGGTCCTTCGACAGCTGCTTCTTGATGCTGTCGGACTTGTCCGTGTCGATGCCGGCGATCTGGATGCGCAGGCTTCCGTCGCCGAGCTTCTGGACGACCGCGTCGTGGCCGGAGGCGTCCTCGGCGTACTTCTCCGCCTGGCTCACCGAGGCGCTCATGTGCTTCGGCGTGGTGAAGGCGGCACCGCCCTGGAACTCGATGCCCATGTTCAGGCCGCGCACCGTCAGCCCGAGGATGGCCGTGATGGTGATCAGGATCGAGATGCCGTACCAGATCTTGCGATTGCCGACGAAGTCGTACCCGACCTCGCCACGGTGCAGTCGGGCGCCGAGGTTGCCGAGCTTCGACATCTCACGCCTCCTTCGGGTCGACGGGGGCGGAGGGGCGGCGGGTGCGGCGCAGGGGCGCCTTGGCGCCGAGGGCCTTCGGGTCGAGGCCGGAGTACTTGTGGCCGTTCGCGAAGAACTTCCGGCGGGCGAGGATCGTCATCAGCGGCTTGGTGAAGAGGAAGACCACGACGACGTCGAGCACGGTGGTCAGACCGAGCGTGAACGCGAAGCCCTGGACCTTGCCGACGGTGACGATGAACAGCACCGCGGCGGCGAGGAACGACACGAAGTCGGAGACCAGGATGGTGCGCCGGGCGCGCGGCCAGGCCCGCTCGACGGCGGGGCGCAGCGAGCGGCCCTCGCGGATCTCGTCCCGGATGCGTTCGAAGAACACGATGAACGAGTCCGCGGTGATACCGATCGCGACGATCGCTCCGCAGACGGCCGGCAGGTTCAGCGCGAAGCCGATGCCCGGGCCGAGCAGCGCCATGATCACGTAGGTGAGGATCGCGGAGACCAGCAGCGAGGGGATCGCGATGACCGACAGACCGCGGTAGAAGATCAGCAGGTAGATGACGACCAGCGCGAGGCCGATCGCGCCCGCGATCAGACCGGCGTGCAGCTGTTCACCGCCGAGCGCCGCGGTCACCGTGGTGACGCTGTCCGTCTTGAAGGTCAGCGGCAGGGCGCCGTACGACAGCATGTTGGCGAGGCTCTGGGCCTCTTCCTGGGTGAAGCTGCCGGAGATCTCCGCGCTGCCGCCGGTGATCGACGAGCTGACGGAGGGGCTGGAGACGACCTGGCCGTCGAGGACGATGCCGAACTCGTTCTGCGGGGCGGTGTTCTTCGCCAGTTCGCCGGTGACCTTGGCGAACTTGTCGCCACCCTTGCCGGTGAAGTCCATGGTGACCTGCCAGCCGGCGGCGGTCGTCGTGTTGTAGACGGCCGAGGCCTTCTTGACGTCCGTGCCGTCGACGGCGGCGGGACCGAGCAGGTACTTGTACCAGATGCCGGAGACCTTGCCGCAGGCCACGGCCGCGTCGGTGGCCTTGGCGCCCCGGCCCGCGGTGGTCTGGACCGACTTCTTGGAGCAGTCCAGCGCGGTGTACTGGGCCTCCAGCTTGGCGGCCGCCGCGCTGGCGGCGCTGCTGCTGGACGCCGACGGGGAGGCGCTGGCCGAAGCGGAGGCCGAGGCACTCGCGCTCGCGGACGGGGTGGAGTCGGCCTTCAGGGCGTCACTGGCGGCACGTCCCTGCGAGGTGGCGGAGGCCGACGGGGTCGCGGAGGCGGTCTTGGACGAGGAGGCCGTCGTCTTGGGGCTGGCCGAGCTCGACGGGCTGCTGGAAGCACTGCCGGACGCGCTCGCGGACGGGGTCGCCGTGGCGCCGACCGACGCCTCCGTGGCCAGGACCGGGCGGAAGTACAGCTTGGCCGTGGTACCGACCTGCTGGCGCGCCTGCTCCGAGTTCGTGCCCTTGGGGATGTTGACGATGATGTTCCTGGTGCCCTGCGTCTGGACCTCGGCCTCCGAGACGCCAAGACCATTGACACGGCGGTTCATGATGTCGACCGCGGTGTCCATGTTGGCCTTGTTGATCGCGGACTCCTGGCCCTTCTCCGGGACGGCCCGGAGGGTGATGCTCGTGCCGCCGGCCAGGTCGATGCCGAGACGCGGAGTGGTGTGCCCGGATGCGAACATGCCACCGGTGAGCGCCACGATGGCGATCAGGATGAGGGCCAGCGAGCGCCCTGGCTTGCTCTGGGCGCTCGCGTTACGGCCCCTCTTAGGTGCTGCCACCTTCTCGTACTCCCTCTCGGGCCGCTCCGCGCCGGGTCAGCGCGCCTGCGGCCATGACATGGTGTCGGGATCCCGTGCGAGCGACGCACGTACCCGGGGTGCGCGGGGCGCGAGCGGATCGCGCCGCGCTCCCGGGACGTGACTACTTCGCGTCGGAGTCGCCGTCGGTCTTCTTCGGCTCTTCGTCCGTCTTCGCCTCTGCGGCCTCGGCCGGCTCCTCGGTGGCGTCGGCCGGCTCGTCGGCCACGTCCTTCTTGCCGAGGTCGATGGGCTTGTCGTCGGAAGAGTCGGCGGCGGGCTCGTCGGTCTCGGTGAGGGAGGAAGCGTCGTCCGGGACGACGTCGGCGTCGTCCTTCAGGTCGTGCTCGATGCCGTGGACGATGCGGTTGTACTCGTCGTCGGTGAGGACGGCGCCGATCGCGTTCTTCGCGAAGAGGAGCTCGACACCGGGGCCGGCGTCGAGGAGAACCGTCTCCTCGTTGACCTCCTTGACCGTCGCGTACACGCCCCCGATCGTGCGGACGCCGGTGCCGGGCTGCATGTCATTACGCATCGACGCGGCCGCCTGCTGCTTGCGCTTGGCAGAGCGGGTCATCAGGAACATGGCCCCGATGAGCACGATGAACGGGAGGAGGGTCACGATATTCACGGGACGGAATTTCCTTCGCACGACCGCGGCGGTGAGCGGCCTGGTGGATGGGGGTGGTCGGCGCCGCCCACAAAGGCGGCATCGGCGGAGTCTAAGCGAGTCCACGCTGATGGAACAACGCACAGCATGGCACCGGGGTTCCTGACCCGGCCAGTGCCCCCGCCGTCACGCCCCGAACAGGTCCCCTTGTCCGTTTCCCCCGGTTGACGAGCGGGGCGGGGTGAGGCCGAGATGGGCCCACGCGGCGGGGGTGGCGACGCGTCCCCGGGGGGTGCGGGCCAGCAGGCCCTCGCGGACGAGGAAGGGTTCGGCGACCTCTTCGACGGTCTCGCGCTCCTCCCCCACGGCGACCGCGAGCGTGGAGAGGCCGACCGGTCCGCCGCCGAACAGCTTCAGCAGGGCTTCGAGCACACCGCGGTCGAGCCGGTCGAGACCGCGGCCGTCGACCTCGTACACCTTGAGGGCCGCCCCCGCGATGTCCCGGGTGATGAAGCCGTCGGCCTTGACCTGCGCGTAGTCCCGGACGCGGCGCAGCAGCCGGTTGGCGATACGGGGGGTGCCGCGGGAGCGGCCGGCGATCTCGGCGGCGCCGGCCGGGTCGATCTCCACGTCGAGAAGGTTCGCCGAGCGGTGGATGACGCGCTCCAGCTCGGCGGGTTCGTAGAACTCCATGTGCGCGGTGAAGCCGAAGCGGTCGCGCAGCGGGGGCGGCAGCAGTCCCGCGCGCGTGGTGGCGCCGACCAGGGTGAACGGTGGCAGTTCGAGCGGGATCGCGGTGGCGCCGGGGCCCTTGCCGACGATGACGTCGACGCGGAAGTCCTCCATCGCCATGTAGAGCATCTCTTCGGCGGGCCTGGACATGCGGTGGATCTCGTCGAGGAAGAGGACCTCGCCCTCCTGGAGGGAGGACAGGATCGCGGCGAGGTCGCCGGCGTGCTGGATGGCGGGGCCGCTGGTGATGCGGATGGGGGCGCCCATCTCGGCCGCGATGATCATCGAGAGGGTGGTCTTGCCGAGGCCGGGGGCGCCGGAGAGCAGCACGTGGTCGGCGGTGGCGCCACGCGCGCGTGCGGCGCGCAGGACCAGGTCGAGCTGTTCGCGGACCTTCTCCTGGCCGATGAACTCGCCCAGGTCCTTGGGGCGCAGGGCGGCCTCGACGGCCTGGTCCTCGCGGTCGGCGACCGAGCCCACCAGCCGCTCGGCGGCGGTCTCGTCGGTCGTGTCGTCCCAGTTCACTGACGTCTCCTAGCGGGCGCGGTTCAGAGTCTGCAGGGCGGCCTTGAGCAACTGCCCCACCTGCGGCGCCCCTTGAGCGGCCTCGGCCTGCGGTGCCACGGCGGCCACGGCCTCGTCGGCCTCGCGGGTGGCGTACCCGAGGCCGATGAGCGCGGCGTGCAGCTGGTCGCGCCAGCCGCTGGTGACCGGGGCGCCGATCGCCGGGGCGTTGCCCACGGGTGCGCCGAGCCGGTCCTTGAACTCAAGGAGCAGCTTCTGCGCGCCCTTCTTGCCGATGCCCGGCACGGCCATCAGCGCCTTCTCGTCACCGGAGGCGACCGCCCGGCGCAGCGCGTCCGGGGTGTGCACGGCCAGCATCGCCTGTGCGAGCCGGGGTCCGACACCGGTCGCGGTCTGCAGCAGCTCGAAGATCTGGCGTTCGTCGTCGTCCACGAAGCCGTACAGGGTGAGCGAGTCCTCGCGGACGACGAGGGAGGTGGCGAGCTTGGCGGGCTTGCCGAGGCGGAGCGTGGAGAGCGTGTTCGGGGTGCACTGGATCGCCATGCCGACCCCGCCGACCTCGACCACCGCGGCGTCGGGAGCGAGTGCGGCGACCGTGCCACTGACGAAGGCGATCATGCGGTACGGCCTTTCGATGCGTTCGGGGTCTTGGCTGCGTGCAGGGCGACGGCCTGCTGAAGTCGGTTCTGGGCGACCGCCTGTTGGAGGCGGTGCTGCGCGGGCGCCCGCCAGATGTGGCAGATCGCGAGCGCGAGGGCGTCGGCCGCGTCGGCGGGCTTGGGGGGCGCGTCGAGCCGGAGCAGGCGGGTCACCATGGCGCCGACCTGCGCCTTGTCGGCGCGTCCACTGCCGGTGACGGCGGCCTTGACCTCGCTCGGGGTGTGCAGGGCGACGGGGATGCCTCTGCGGGCGGCGCACAGCATCGCTACGGCGCTGGCCTGGGCGGTGCCCATCACCGTGCGGACGTTGTACTGGCTGAACACCCGCTCCACGGCGACGAATTCGGGCCGGTGCTCGTCGAGCCACGCTTCGATGCCCTGCTCGATGGCGACCAGCCGCAGCCCCAACTCGGCGTCCGCCGGGGTCCGTACGACACCGACGCCGACCATGGTGAGCGGCCGGCCCGCGACGCCTTCGACGACACCGACACCGCAGCGGGTCAGTCCGGGGTCCACCCCGAGTACGCGCACGAGCCCTCCCTTCGATCGCCTGTTTGTGCAGGCTAGCGGGTCCCACTGACAAAGCGACGGGCCGACGGGTGTGTCCCGTCGGCCCGTTGAGCCTCTTGGTCGGCCCAGCTCGCGGCAGCGCTACGCGTCGACCTTCTCCATGACCTCGTCGCTGACGTCGAAGTTGGCGAAGACGTTCTGCACGTCGTCGCTGTCCTCCAGGGCGTCGATCAGCTTGAAGATCTTGCGGGCGCCCTCTTCGTCGAGCTCGACCTGCATGGTCGGGACGAAGTTGGCGTCGGCGGAGTCGTAGTCGATGCCGGCTTCCTGGAGCGCGGTGCGGACCGCTACCAGGTCGGTGGCCTCGGAGATGACCTCGAAGGACTCACCGAGGTCGTTGACCTCCTCGGCGCCCGCGTCGAGCACGGCACCCAGGACGTCGTCCTCGGTCAGCTCGCCCTTGGGGACGACGACGACGCCCTTGCGGTTGAAGAGGTACGAGACGGAGCCGGGGTCGGCCATGTTCCCGCCGTTGCGGGTCATGGCGACGCGGACGTCCGAGGCGGCGCGGTTGCGGTTGTCGGTGAGGCACTCGATGAGCACCGCGACACCGTTGGGGCCGTAACCCTCGTACATGATCGTCTCGTAGTCGGCGCCACCGGCTTCGAGACCGGCGCCGCGCTTGACGGCGGAGTCGATGTTCTTGTTCGGGACCGAGCTCTTCTTGGCCTTCTGGATGGCGTCGAACAGCGTCGGGTTGCCGGACACATCGGCACCACCGGTACGGGCCGCGACCTCGATGTTCTTGATCATCTTCGCGAAGAGCTTGCCGCGCTTGGCGTCGATCACGGCCTTCTTGTGCTTCGTCGTAGCCCATTTAGAGTGGCCGGACATCTGCCTGTCTCCTTCGCGTAACCCAACTCTTTACGAACCCCAGAGATCCTACTAGGACCCCGGAGCCAGGTTCGCGCGCACCATGTCGACGAACAGGGAGTGCACGCGGTGGTCGCCGGTCAGTTCCGGGTGGAACGACGTGGCGAGCGCGTTGCCCTGGCGGACCGCGACGATGTGGCCCTCGTGTTCGGCGAGGACCTCGGTCTCGGCGCCGACGGACTCGACCCAGGGGGCGCGGATGAAGACGCCCTCCACAGGATCGCCCTCAATCCCCTGGACGTCGACAGCTGCTTCGAAGGACTCGTTCTGACGTCCGAAGGCGTTGCGGCGCACGATCATGTCGATACCGCCGATCGTCTCCTGGCCCGAGCGCGGGTCGAGGATCTTGTCGGCGAGCATGATCAGTCCGGCGCAGGTGCCGTAGACGGGCATACCGGCACGCACGCGTGCGCGCAGGGGCTCCATCAGTCCGAAGAGGACGGCCAGCTTGGAGATGGTGGTCGACTCACCCCCGGGGATGACGAGGGCGTCCACCTCGGCGAGTTCCTCGGGGCGCCTGACCTGCCTGGCCACGGCGTCGGCCGCGGCCAGGGCGATCAGGTGCTCCCGTACGTCGCCCTGGAGTGCGAGCACTCCGACTACGGGAGTGGTCATCACCAGCCCCGGTTCGCGTAACGCTCGGCCTCGGGGAGGGTGTCGCAGTTGATGCCGACCATGGCCTCGCCCAGGTTGCGGGAGGCGTCCGCGATGATCTTCGGGTCGTCGTAGAACGTGGTGGCCTTCACGATGGCGGCGGCGCGCTTGGCCGGGTCGCCGGACTTGAAGATGCCGGAGCCGACGAAGACGCCCTCGGCGCCGAGCTGGCGCATCAGGGCGGCGTCGGCAGGGGTGGCGACGCCACCGGCGGAGAACAGCACGACCGGGAGCTTGCCCAGTTCGGCGACCTCGCGGACCAGCTCGTACGGGGCGCGCAGGTCCTTGGCGGCGGCGTACAGCTCGTTGTTGTCGAAGCCGCGCAGGCGGGCGATCTCGTTCTTGATCTGGCGCAGGTGACGGACCGCCTCGACGACGTTGCCGGTGCCGGCCTCGCCCTTGGAGCGGATCATCGCGGCGCCCTCGGCGATGCGGCGCAGGGCCTCGCCCAGGTTGGTGGCACCGCAGACGAAGGGGGTGGTGAAGGCGAACTTGTCGCTGTGGTTGACCTCGTCGGCCGGGGTGAGGACCTCGGACTCGTCGATGTAGTCGACGCCGAGGGACTGCAGGACCTGGGCCTCGACGAAGTGGCCGATGCGGGACTTGGCCATGACCGGGATGGAGACCGCCTCGATGATCTCCTCGATCATGTTCGGGTCGGACATCCGGGCCACGCCGCCGTCCTTGCGGATGTCGGCGGGGACCCGCTCCAGGGCCATGACGGCCACGGCACCGGCGTCCTCCGCGATCTTCGCCTGCTCGGCGTTGACCACGTCCATGATCACACCGCCCTTGAGCTGCTCGGCCATCCCGCGCTTCACGCGCGCGGTGCCGGTCTCGGGAGTCTGGGCGGAGCTGGGGATGCTGGACACGGGGTGACCTCACTGGGTGAAAGAGGGCTGCTGCACCATTGAGGAAACGCGAGAGATGCAGGCCACAGCAAGGGCCAATGGGTAGCCGGTGGATCGTTTTCGAACGGCGGTGCCCCCGCGAGAAGCCGTTACGCCGCCCGGTCCACCAGTGCCGCCGGTGGCTCGTCGTCCATTTCGAAGGCCATCGGGAAGGGGGCGTGTCCGGCCAGGTGGAACCAGCGGACCTTGCGGTGTTCGCGCAGGCGGCGGGCGGCGCCCACGGCGTCGTTGTGGAAGCGCCGGGCCATCGGCACGCGGCGTACCGACTCGGCGAGTTCGCGGGCCGCCGCCTCTCCGCCGGGGGCCTCGCGGACGCCCTCGACCTGCGGGGGCTCGGCGAAGACGGCGCGCAGGGCCTGGCTCAACTCGCTCTCGGCGACCTCCCGTTGCTCCTCCTCGGCCTGCCGGGCGGCGTGCGCGGCCTCGTAGAGGACGATCGAGGCGGCCGGGTCGAGGACTCCGGAGGTGGCCAACTCCTGTGTCACCGAGGCGCGGCGCAGCAGTTGGGCGTCGAGCGCCGCGCGGGCCGCGTCGATCCGGGTGTGCAGCCGGTCCAGCCGGCCCGCGGTCCAGCTCAGGTACAGGCCGATCGCCACGACGGCTACGAGGATCCAGATCAGAGTTGCGGTCACGGGCGGCAAGGCTACCGGGCCGTTCCACTGGGGTTGGCCGGGTGTCGTGCGGGGTGTTGGTGCGGGCGTTGTGGGGGCTGCCGCCCCCACACCCCCGCTTCGGCCTGGACGGCCTCGTCCTCAAGCGCCGGACGGGCTGGATATGCCGGCCAGCAACGAGAAGTCGCCGCCTCTCAGTCCCGCGCCAGGCCGAACCGCGCCCGCAGCCCCGTCCGTTCGTCCGTCGCCACCGCCGCCGCGCCCGCCGTCACCGTCTCGTACACGGACAGGATGTCGGCCCCGACGGTCGACCAGTCGAAGCGGCGGACATGAGCGCTCCCCTGCCGGCTCAGCTGCGTCAGCCGCTCGGGGTCGCCCAGGAGTCGTACGGCCGCCTCGGCGAGGGTGTCCGCGTCCTCGTTGGTGAACAGCTCGCCGGCCGCGCCCTGGTCGAGGACCTGCGCGAAGGCGGGCAGGTCGGAGGCGAGGACCGGGGCGCCCGCCGACATGGCCTCGACGAGGATGATGCCGAAGCTCTCGCCGCCGGTGTTGGGGGCGACGTAGAGGTCGATGCTGCGCAGGAAGCGGGCCTTGTCGTCGTCGCTGATCATGCCGAGGAACTCGACGCGGGAGCGCAGCTCCTCGGGGAGCGTCTCGACGGCCTCCTCCTCGTCGCCGCGTCCGGCGACCAGCAGCCGGGCGTTCGGGCGCTCGGCGAGGATCCTCGGCAGGGCCTTCATCAGCACCGGGAGGCCCTTGCGGGGTTCGTCGATGCGCCCTATGAAGCCGATCGTCTCCCCCTGCCATTCGGGCTTGGGTTCGGCGCGGGCGAAGAAGTCGACGTCGACGCCGTTCGGGATGACGACCGCGTCCCCGCCGAGGTGTTCGACGAGCGTGCGGCGGGCGTACTCGCTGACGGCGATCCGCGCGCTGATCTTCTCCAGCGCGGCCTGGAGGATCGCGTACGCGGCGATCATCGCCCGGGAGTGCGGGTTGGAGGTGTGGAAGGTCGCCACGATCGGGCCCGAGGCCGCCCAGCAGGCCAGCAGGCCCAGCGACGGCGAGGTCGGCTCGTGGATGTGGATGACGTCGAACTCGCCGTCGTGCAGCCAGCGTCGGACCCGCGCGGCGGACAGGAAGCCGAAGTTCAGCCGGGCCACCGAGCCGTTGTACGGCACCGGGACCGCGCGGCCCGCCGAGACGACGTACGGCGGGAGCGGGGTGTCGTCGTCGGCCGGAGCGAGGACGGACACCTCGTGGCCGAGCCGGATGAAGTACTCGGCGAGGTCCCTGATGTGGAACTGGACGCCGCCCGGCACATCCCAGGAGTAGGGGCAGACGATGCCGATCCTCACGAGGGCCCCTTCGTGGGGTCGAGATCCGCGAGCCACAAGCGCTGCAGCATGTGCCAGTCCTCCGGGTGGTCGGCGATGCCGGTGGCGAAGGCGTCTGCCAGCGCCTGTGTCATGACAGACGTCTTCTCGGCCCGGTCACCTGACCCGGGTACCTCGACGGGCGGATGGACGCGTCCCCGCATGACCGGCGAGTCGTCGTACCAGAGCGTCACCGGGAGCAGCAGCGCGCCCGTCTGCTGGGCGAGGAGGGCCGGTCCCGCGGGCATGCGGGTGGCCTCGCCGAAGAACTTCACCTCGACCCCGGAGGCGGACAGGTCGCGCTCGGCGACCAGGCAGACCAGGCCGCCGTCGCGCAGTCGCCGGGCGAGCGTGCCGAAGGCGGTGCCGCCGCTGTGCGGCAGGACCTCCATGCCGAGGCCCTCGCGGTAGGCGACGAACCGGTCGTAGAGCGTCTCCGGCTTGAGGCGTTCGGCGACCGTGGTGAACGGGGTCTCCAGGGCCGTGGTGACCCAGGCGCCGGCGAGGTCCCAGTTGGCGAGGTGCGGCAGCGCGAGGATGACGCCCCGGTCGGAGGCGATGCCGTCGGTCAGGTGGTGGACGTCCTTGGGGTCGAAGCCCGTGCGGATCCGCTCGGGGCTCCAGGCGGGGAGCCGGAAGGACTCCATCCAGTAGCGCAGGTACGACCGCATGCCCGCGCGCGAGAGCTCGGCGAGCCGCTCGGGGCTCGCGTCGGGCACCACGCGCGCGTAGTTGCTCTCCAGCCGTCGTACGCCCTTGCCGCGCCGCTTCCAGGCGAGGTCGGCGATGGTGCGGCCGAGCCGGACGGCGACCGGCTCGGGGAGCTTCTTGACGGTGCTCCAGCCGAGGCCGTAGAGCGCGTCGGTCAGCCGCTCCTGGGCCTTGCTCACGGTGTCGCCCCGGTGCTGTGCTGCTCGGCTTCCTGCGCCGACGCGGCGTCGGCCTCGGCCGCCTCCCGGCGGACCGTGACGACCCGCTGGATCAGCGTGACCAGGCTGCCGACGGCCACGATCCACAGCGCGATCGGCAGCAGCCACTGGATGCCCGGGACGCCGAACTTGTGGAGCCCGGAGAGACCGCACGCGACGAGTGAGATCACCAGTCGCTCGGCCCGCTCGACGAGTCCGTTGACGGCGACGGGCAGTCCGATCGCCTCGCCGCGTGCCTTGGTGTACGACACCACCTGGCCGCTGGCCAGGCAGAAGATCGAGACCGCGCACAGGGCGATGTTGTCGCCGCCGCCCGCGTACCAGAGGGCGAGGCCGCCGAAGATCGCGCCGTCGGCGACCCGGTCGAGCGTGGAGTCGAGGAAGGCGCCCCAGCGGCTGGAGCGGCCCAGCTGGCGGGCCATGTTGCCGTCGACGAGGTCGGAGAACACGAACAGCGTGATCACGACCGTGCCCCAGAAGAACTCGCCCATGGGGTAGAAGACCAGCGCGCCCGCGACCACTCCGGCGGTGCCGAGGAGGGTGACCGTGTCGGGGCTGACGCCCCGGCGGATCAGAAACGCGGCGAACGGCGTGAGGACACGCGTGAAGAATGCACGCGCGTACTTGTTCAGCATGGCCTTCCCGAGGGTCGGTGTCGCCGCGCGGCCCCTGCTGGCCACCGGCTGGCCCATCGTAGCCACGCGCGCGCGTGGGCGGCCGCCGGGCACCCGTGCGCCCGTGTCACGACTCGGTGCCGGCGGCCGGATCGCGTCCGCCGTATGGACGCACCGTGACGGGAGTGGAAAGCTCGAACCACCGCGGGCGTCATCGGAGCCGCCACCGCACGCGGCACCGTGTGTCCGCGCCCACAGTGACCTCACCGTGCACGGGAGGCAAGGCCATGGGCGACAAGGCGAACGCACACCCCGGAGCCGCCGGCAGGGCTACGGCGGCCGACCACCCCGCGTCCGTACGGAATGTGGTGCTGGTCGGCCACTCCGGATCGGGCAAGACGACTCTGGTGGAGGCCCTCGCGCTGACCGCGGGGGCGGTGAACCGGGCGGGCCGCGTGGAGGACGGCGGCACCGTCTCCGACTACGACGAGATCGAGCACCGCCAGCAGCGCTCGGTGCAGCTCTCCCTGGTGCCCGTCGACTGGGACGGGTACAAGGTCAATCTTCTGGACACCCCCGGATACGCCGATTTCGTCGGCGAGTTGAGGGCCGGTCTGCGTGCGGCGGACGCGGCCCTCTTCGTCGTCTCGGCCTCCGACGGGGTGGACGGCTCGACCCGCATGGTGTGGGAGGAGTGCGCGGCGGTCGGCATGCCGCGCGCCATCGTCATCACGCACCTGGAGTCGGCGCGCGCGGACTTCGAGTCGATGACCCGGTACTGCGCGGAGGCGTTCGGCGCGGACGACCCCGACGCCGTACTCCCGCTGTATCTGCCGCTGCACGGCGCGCCCGGGCCCGACGGGCACGCGCCCGTGACCGGTCTGGTGGGACTGCTGTCGCAGAAGCTGTTCGACTACGCGTCCGGGGAGCGCAAGGAGTCCGAGCCCGGGCCCGACCAGGTGCCCGGGATCGAGGAGGCCCGCAACCGGCTCATCGAGGGGATCATCTCGGAGAGCGAGGACGAGACCCTCATGGACCGCTACCTCGGCGGCGAGGACATCGACGTGAAGACGCTGATAGCGGACCTGGAGCGGGCCGTCGCGCGCGGGGTGTTCTTCCCCGTCCTGGCCGCCGCCCCCGCCGCCGAGGGCGCCCGGCAGGGCCTGGGCACGGTCGAACTGCTTGAGCTGATCACGCGCGGTTTCCCGACCCCGCTGGAGCGCGAGGCACCCGGCGTCACCACGGTCGACGGCAGGGCGCGGGAGCTGAAGGCCTGCGATCCGAACGGGCCGCTGGTCGCCGAGGTCGTGAAGACCGCCTCCGACCCGTACGTCGGCCGGGTCTCCCTGGTCCGCGTCTTCTCGGGCACCCTGCGCCCCGACGAGACGATCCATGTCTCCGGGCACGGGCTCGCCGACCGCGGGCACGAGGACCACGACGTCGACGAACGCGTCGGCGCCCTGTCCGCGCCCTTCGGCAAACAGCAGCGGGCGCTCACGCACTGCATCGCGGGCGACCTCGCGTGCGTGGCGAAGCTGGGCCGCGCGGAGACCGGGGACACCCTCTCGGCCAAGGACGACCCGCTCCTCATGGAGCCCTGGGAGATGCCCGACCCGCTGCTGCCGCTCGCCATCCAGGCGCACAGCAAGGCGGACGAGGACAAGCTCTCGCAGGGCCTGAGCAGGCTCGTCGCCGAGGACCCCACCATGCGCCTGGAACAGAACCAGGACACCCATCAGGTCGTCCTGTGGTGCCTCGGCGAGGCCCACGCGGACGTCGCCCTGGAACGGCTGCGCAGCCGCTACGGCGTCCAGGTCGACGTCGTACCGCACAAGGTCTCCCTGCGGGAGACGTTCGCCGCCAAGGCGCAGGGGCGCGGCCGGCATGTCAAACAGTCGGGCGGACACGGGCAGTTCGCGATCTGCGAGATCGAGGTCGAACCGCTGCCGGGCGGCACGGGCATCGAGTTCGTGGACAAGGTCATCGGCGGCGCGGTGCCGCGGCAGTTCATCCCGTCGGTGGAGAAGGGCGTAAGGGCCCAGGCCGCCAAGGGGGTTGCGGCAGGCCATCCCCTCCTCGACGTACGGATCACGCTGCTCGACGGCAAGGCGCACTCGGTGGACTCCTCGGACGCCGCGTTCCAGACGGCCGGCGCGCTGGCCCTGCGGGAGGCCGCGGCCGAGGCGAAGATCCATCTCCTGGAGCCGGTGGCCGAGGTGACCGTACTGGTCGGCGACGACTACGTGGGCGCCGTCATGAGCGACCTGTCCGGGCGCCGCGGCCGGGTGCTCGGCACCGAGCAGACGACCGGCGGACGCACACTGATCCGGGCCGAGGTCCCCGAGATAGAGATCGGCCGCTACGCCGTCGACCTCCGCTCCCTCTCGCACGGCACGGCCCGCTTCAACCGCGCCTACGTCCGGCACGAACCGATGCCTCCACAGATCGCCGAACGGATCCGTGAAGAGGCGGGTGACGCACCGTAGTTCGGGATCTGACGCCCCGTAGTGCGGAATCTTCGGTGCCGGCGGGCAGCTTTCGGCTGTCCGCCGACGGATGTCAGTGATGGCCGATACGCTGATGACCTGATCAACAGGTGTGCGGAGCACGGAAGTCGGGAAAGCCGCAGAAGCGGGAGCAGCGGCGATCGGGGGCGGGAATGACCGTTGACAGCGGTTACGCGGACATCTTCGGACCACAGGTGCCGCGTACGGGCGACGAGGGCCAGACGGCGACCTTCGCGCTGGCCTCGGCCGCCTACCGGGACAACCCGGTCGAGGAGATAAAGAAGGCCGACAACGAGTGGCACCAGACGACGGTCAATCCCGGCATCTGGACGACGCTCTTTCGTCCCAACCTCGGTGAGGCGTTCTCCGGAGCCGTGGTGGCCCGCATGCTCGGCCCCGGCCGCAAGCCGCTCATTCAGTCGTTCGGTACGGAACCGCAGGCCGTCGTGGAGCATGCCTTGGCGGCGAACAACATCCGCCGGGCCCGGGACAACAGGCTGTCCGCGATCATGGTGCTGTGCGGTGTGCTCTTCCTGCCGGGGCTCGTCATCTGGCTGCTGGTCTTCCAACTGCGCGGCATGATCGACGGCCTCACCAAGAACAACAAGAGGGCCGGCGCGCTCGCAACGACCCTGCTCGTCGGGGTGGGCGCCCTCGCCGTGATCTTCCTGATCAAGATGCCGTTCACGGGCTTCTGGGCCTGGTACGCGCGTGCGTGCGTCATCCTCCCCGTGGTCGGCTGGCTGTGGGCCAAGCAGGTCTGCGAGAACACCGCGAAGGATCTGCGCGGGCGGTGGGACAGCCTCCTCTCCGGCAGCAGCGTCGGCGCCAAGGTCCCCGAGGCGGTGCCGACCAGCCCCGGCGAGACCCAGGCCGAGCAACTGCGCCAGGCCCTAGCGAAGCTCAGCGCCGAGCAGCAGTCCAACTCGGTCTTCTACGCCGGGCCCAAGGGCATCCTCGGCATGGGCACCCGCTGGGGCAGCTGGCAGCTGGCCGAGGACCTGATCGCGCGGGACGCCGACCGGGAGATCCACCCCTTCCGCAGCTGGGACGTCATCCGGAACATCCACGACGACCTGCGCATGCTGGAGCGGAACACGATCAACACCGGCGGCTTCCCGAAGCCGTCCATACGCCACTGGGTCGTCACACCGATCGGTGAGGGCGCGAAGGCGGTGTCCCGGCCCGAGGGCACGGACGTCGACGCATACCAGGTCAAGTCGCACGCCATCCAGGACATCTGCAACAAGCAACAGTTCGGCGCCGGCGACCGGCACTACCTGGGTGTGCAGTGGACGCTCTGGGAAGGGCAGTTGGTCATCACGATGATGATCACGGTGACCGTGCTGCACAAAACGCTGCGCGTCGAGATCACCGGACATGCCCTGGGACCCGTGAACTCGCTGTTCACGAGCAAGCCCGAGGCCCCGACGAAGGACGTGCAGAAGACCTTGAAGCCGTGGGAGACGCGCAAGGTCAAGCTCCCGCTGGTCCCCGCCCGCGAGGTGGTACGCCTGGCGGTCCGCGCCCCGATCACCTGGTACCCGCCACTGCTGAACTGGCTCGGCGGTTCGATAGCCCTGCCCGAGCCGTTCGGCCTGCGGCACGCCTGGGCCGACCAGCCCTGGCGCCACCGCTTCATGGCGGACGACGCGCTGCGCGCCGCGACACCGGTCCTGCGCGTGGTGCACGCCGCGGCGATCCGCGTCCTCGACGAGAACGGCGTGGACACGGAGAAGTTCAGCAGCCGCTCGTCGGCCCTCAGCGGAGGCGTGCAGGACGCCTCACCGAAGAAGGCCGACGTCTACGACGCGTAGCCGCACCCGATCGCGTGGCTCACGCCGTGGGCCACGCGTCCGCAAGCATCTTCCGTGTGTCCGCGAGGAGTTGGGGCAGCACCTTCGTGTGGCCGACCACCGGCATGAAGTTGGTGTCGCCGCCCCAGCGCGGGACGATGTGCTGGTGCAGATGGGCGGCGATGCCCGCGCCCGCCACACTCCCCTGGTTCATGCCGATGTTGAAGCCGTGGGCACCGGACGCGGTACGCAGGGCCGTCATCGCCTCCTTGGTGAGCGCCGCGAGTTCCACGGTCTCCGCGTCGGTCAGGTCGGTGTAGTCGGCGACGTGCCGGTAGGGCACGACCATCAGATGGCCGCCGTTGTACGGGTACAGATTGAGCACCCCGTACACCAGCTCACCGCGCCTGACGATCAGCCCGTCCTCGTCCGATTTCGCCGGAATCGAGCAGAAGGGGCAACCGTCGTCGGCCCCGGGGCCGGTCGGCTTGTTCTCGCCCTGGATGTAGGCCATCCGGTGCGGGGTCCACAGGCGCTGGAACGCGTCCGGCGTCCCCACTCCGATCTGCTGCTCCGGCTCACTCGTCATGCAAGTCAGCATATGGCTTCGCTCGTTCGCGGCGTGTCGCCGGGGTTGCGGGAGGGACACCCACCGCCAAGCTGTTCCGATGGACGACGACACCCGCAAGGCCCGCTGGGAGCGCAGCACGGAGGTTCCGCTCGCCGTGGCGTCGATGCTCTTCCTCGCCGCGTACGCGGTCCGCATCCTGGCCCACGGCCTGTCCGGCGACTGGAAGGACCTCTGCCTCGCCGTGCTCTTCGCCGCGTGGGCGCTCTTCGCCGTGGACTACGCGGTCCGCTGGTGGCTGAGCGGCGAACGGCTGCGCTTCGTCCGCACGCACTGGCTGGACACCCTGGTGCTGGTCCTGCCCCTGCTGCGCCCGCTGCGGGTCGTCAAGGCGTACGAGGCCGTACAGCGACGGCACGGCGAGCCCCGGCTCGCGCTGCACGCGCGCGTGATGGTCTACGCCGGGTTGTCCACCACCCTGCTGGGCTTCGCGGGTGCCCTGTCCGTGTACCACGTCGAGTACACGGCACCGGGCGCGACGATCAAGACCTTCGGCGACGCCGTCTGGTGGACCTGCGCCACCTTCGCGACCGTCGGCTACGGCGACGTGGTGCCCATCACCCCGCTCGGCCGCCTGATCGCCGTAGGAATGATGGCCATCGGCCTGGCCCTCCTCGGCGCGGTCACCGGAACCTTCGCCTCCTGGCTGCTCCAGGTCTTCGCGAGGGAGGACGACGAGAGGCCCCCGGGGATCTGAACTCCCGAGGGCCTCTCAAAAAAACTACGGACTCAGACCTGCACCCGGTCCGCCACGATCTGCTCGATCTTGGCGATGGCCGCGTCGAACGCGATGCCGTTCTCCTGCGAGCCGTCGCGGTAACGGAAGGACACGGTCCCGGCGTTCATGTCCTCGTCCCCGACGATGACCATGAACGGCACCTTCTGCTTCTGCGCGTTACGGATCTTCTTCTGCATCCGGTCCGAGGAGGAGTCGACCTCGACGCGCAGCCCCTTCTTCTTGGCCGCGACGGCGAACTTCTCCAGGTACTCGACGTGCGCGTCGCCGATCGGGATCCCGACCGCCTGCACAGGCGCCAGCCACGCCGGGAAGGCACCCGCGTAGTGCTCAAGGAGCACAGCGAAGAACCGCTCGATGGAACCGAAGAGGGCACGGTGGATCATGACCGGCCGCTGCTTGGAGCCGTCGGGACCGGTGTACTCCAGGTCGAACCGCTCCGGCAGGTTGAAGTCGAGCTGGACGGTGGACATCTGCCAGGTCCGCCCGATCGCGTCCTTCGTCTGGACGGAGATCTTCGGCCCGTAGAACGCGGCGCCACCCGGGTCGGGAACGAGCGGCAGCCCCTGCTTCTCGGCGACCTGCCGCAGCGTCTCCGTCGCCTCTTCCCAGACCTCGTCCGAGCCGACGAACTTCTCCGGGTCCTTGGTGGACAGCTCCAGGTAGAAGTCCGTCAGGCCGTAGTCCCGCAGCAGGTTCAGGACGAACGTGAGCGTCTTGTCCAGCTCGTCCGCCATCTGCTCACGCGTGCAGTAGATGTGCGCGTCGTCCTGCGTGAAGCCCCGCGCGCGGGTGAGCCCGTGCACGACGCCCGACTTCTCGTACCGGTACACGGTCCCGAACTCGAAGAGCCGCAGCGGCAGTTCACGGTAGGAACGGCCGCGCGCGTCGAAGATCAGGTTGTGCATCGGGCAGTTCATGGGCTTGAGGTAGTAGTCCACGCCCTCGTCGAGCTGCATGGGCGGGTACATGCCGTCGGCGTACCAGTCCAGGTGCCCGGACGTCTCGAAGAGCTTCCCCTTCGTCGCGTGCGGGGTGTAGACGAACTCGTAGCCCTCCTCCTCGTGGCGGCGCCGCGAGTAGTCCTCCATGACCCGACGGACGACACCGCCCTTGGGGTGGAAGACGGCGAGGCCGGAGCCGATCTGCTCCGGGATGGAGAAGAGGTCCAGCTCGCTGCCCAGCTTGCGGTGGTCGCGCTTCTCGGCCTCGACCAGGAAGTCGAGGTGCGCCTTCAGCTCCTCCTTGGAGGGCCACGCGGTGCCGTAGATGCGCTGGAGCATGGGGTTCTTCTCGCTGCCGCGCCAGTACGCGGCGGCGTTGCGCATCAGCTTGAACGCCGGGATGTTCCGGGTGGTCGGCAGGTGCGGGCCCCGGCAGAGGTCCTTCCAGCACAGGTCGCCGGTCTTGGCGTCGAGGTTGTCGTAGATCGTCAGCTCGCCGCCGCCGACCTCGACGTCCGCGCCGTCGTCCGTGGACGCGGAGCCCTTGATGCCGATGAGTTCGAGCTTGTACGGCTCGTTCGCCAGCTCCGCACGGGCGTCCTCGTCGGTCACCACGCGCCGCGAGAAGCGCTGCCCCCGCTTCTGGATCTCCTGCATCTTCTTCTCGATGGCCTTGAGATCCTCGGGCGTGAACGGCCGCTCGACGTCGAAGTCGTAGTAGAAGCCGTCCTTGACCGGCGGGCCGATGCCGAGCTTGGCCTCGGGGAACAGCTCCTGCACGGCCTGGGCCATGACGTGCGCGGTGGAGTGGCGCAGGATGTTCAGGCCGTCGGCGGAGGAGATCTCGACGCCTTCGACCTCGTCCCCCTCGGAGACGACGTAGGCCAGGTCCTTGAGCTCTCCGGCCACGCGCGCGGCGATGATCGAGCGCTCGCCGGCGAAGAGCTCGGCGGCCGTCGTGCCCGTCGTCACCGTGCGCTCTTCCCGCTCGGAATCGCGTTGGATGATCACGCGGACGTCTGACACCGGTCTCTCCTGACTGCGGGGTGGATGCGGCGCCATACCGTGAGCGCGCGCATTGGGGGATCGTACCGACCCTACGGGCCCCACCGCGAAACGGTTGCCGCACTCCCCCCTCCCTCAGTCCTCGCCGCTGCACGCCTCCTCGAAGAAGTCGAGGTTCTCCTGGAGGGACTTCAGCAGCCGGTCCCGCTCCGCCTCGTCCACCTGCACCGGTACGACCCCGGAGGCGCCGGTCAGCCTGCGGAAGCCGCCCCGGCTCTCCAGCCGCCCGTGCACCCGGACCGGGAGCCCGACGAGATGGGCGTGACCGGCGATCCGGTACGACTCCTCGTCCAGCGTCATCCGGACGTGCCCGACCTCGGCGCCCGCGATCACCTGCATCCGTACGGTGCCCTCGCCGCGCGGCCCGGACCTGCGCATCCGCACCACCGAGCCGGTGATGCGCACGGGCATGGCGGGTTCCTCGCGCAGATAGCGCGCCCCGGCCTCGCGCAGCACGGGCAGGTCGCCGGGCGAGAACTCGACGGCCTCGGCGGGGGCCGCGCAGCCCTCGGGGACACCGGCGGCGGGCGCCCACTCGACGGCGATCCGGGCGCCCTCGGTGCCACGCACGAGCGCGACGACGGCCTCGGTCAACTCGCGGCTGACGCCCGCCTCGACAGCCCCGTCGAAGGCGTCCATGCCGCCGGTGGCCCGCTGGTAGTCGATGGCCTCGCGGGTGGCGTACAAGGCCTGGTGCAGGCGTACGGCGAGGGTGCGGCCGGTGTCGACGGGGACGAACGCGGTGAGCTGCCGGCCGCCGGGGGCGGAGCCGACGAGGACGTGGTCCAGGGAGGCGGCTGCGGGGCGGCGGTGGCGGGCGCCGTAGTAGCCCGCACGCGCGCGGGTGGCGAGGGCGGCGGCGAGCAGCATCTGGCGTGCTGCGGCGCGCAGTTGCTCCTCGACCGTCCAGGGCGCGGCGCCCGCCGGGCCGGTCGGGATGTCCCGCCACCAGCGGATCTCGTCGCTCGGTACGGCGAGGCCGACGAGGACCTCGCGGGCGGAGGGGGTGTTGCTGCGGGCGAGCGCGATGAGCGCCTCGCCGAGGAGGTCGTCGCTGTCGGGAAAGGCCCGGCTCTCGGGGACCAGCAGGCTGGTCCCCGAGCCGCCGGGCCCGGGTGGGGTCCAGCGGCCGTAGCGTCCAGGGGCGCCGCCGCGCCGCTGCCAGCCGTGCCGGCGCAGCAGGGCGCCGAGGACGGCGGGGTCGACCTGGTCGGGCTCGGGCGGGCGCTCCCAGGAGGTGGTGTCCACGGGATGCGGCCGTACCTGCCTCAGGTGTTCCTCGACCGGGCGGTCCCTCATGGCCTGCCTCCCGTCCCGACCCGCGTCATGATCTCGCACAGCGCCCGGTCGTCGAAGATGCGCGCGGTCGGTATGCGCACGGTGGTCCGGGTCCGGCCGGTGATCGCGTGACCGGCGAGGTTGACCCAGTAGCAGCAGTGGCGCAGGTCGAGCCGGTCGTGGCTGGCGCGCAGCCAGTCGTCCTGGGAACGCGGGACGAGCATCACGACCAGGATCTTGTGCACCGAGACCGGGGTGCGGGCGAGCTTGCGCAGGTGGTCGTTGTCGAGCGTGAAGGAGAAGGAGCGGCCTGGTGGGTTCGGCGGGATCTGGTAGGTGCACTTGAGCTGCACCTTGATGGTGACCTCGTCGTCCACCGTGTGTCCGGGCGAGCCGTGACTGACGTGCCAGTCGATGCCGTTGTCCGGAAAGGGCTGCGAGAGCGAGCAGCCGGCCGCGGCGGCCACGGCGTGCAGATAGCCCACCTGCAAGGTTTCCATGCAGGCGGTGGTGGCGAGCGATCCGCGATGGGGTGCCGTCCGTTCGGGCAGCAGCCCGCCCCGCTCGGGCTGCGCTATCACCATGACCAATTCGCCTTCCACGCCAAGTGTTTCCCCGTACCGGGACGCTGAACTGCAAAGACCCGCACTCCTGTTGTGTCCTTCCGGCGTACGGCGCAAACAGCACGGGTATCACCAAACAGGCAGAAGACGGCGCGTCAGCTGCCGTGGGTGAACGAGGAGTTGTGTACGTATGACGTGCTGGTACGAGGGCCCGTTGGCCGCGTTCGACACGGAGACAACGGGCGTGGATGTCGAGACCGACCGCATAGTGTCGGCCGCCGTCGTCGTCCAGGACGCCCCCGGTACCCGTCCCCGGGTCTCCCGGTGGCTGGTGAACCCGGGGGTGCCGGTGCCCGCCGGGGCGACGGCGATCCATGGACTGACGGATGAGCATCTTCAGCGCAACGGCCGCTGGCCCGCGCCGGTGATGCACGAGATAGCCGACGAGCTGGCCGAACAGGCCGCGATGGGACGCCCGTTGGTGGTCATGAACGCACCGTTCGACCTGACCCTGCTGGACCGCGAACTGCGCCGCCACCGCGCGTCCTCGCTGGACCACTGGTTCCGGACGACAACGCTGCGGGTGCTGGACCCCCGGGTCCTCGACAAACACCTGGACCGCTACCGCAAGGGCCGCCGCACCCTCACCGACCTGTGCGCGCACTACGGCGTCACACTGGACGGCGCGCACGACGCGGGCGCGGACGCGCTGGCCTCCCTGGAGGTGGTACGGGCCCTGGGCCGCCGCTTCGCGACCCGGCTGGAGCGCCTGACCCCCGCCGAACTGCACACCCTGCAGTCGACGTGGCACGCGGCCCAAGCACGCGGACTCCAGGCGTGGTTCACGCGCAGCGGCACACCGGAGGTGGTGAGCACGGACTGGCCGCTCCGGCCGGGCCTGGCCGAAGCGGCCTGACGGTGTGGGGGCGCGCCAACCACCGGCAAGCGCACAACAGACACAAGGGCATACCCGGAACACAAAAAAACCGGCCCGCTGATGCGGACCGGTTTTTCCCGGTGGGCGATACTGGGTTCGAACCAGTGACCTCTTCGGTGTGAACGAAGCGCTCTCCCACTGAGCTAATCGCCCGGGAACGGACTGAACAATACAGGCCCCCGCCGGTTTCCTTCAAACCGCTTCCAGGTGTGCGAGCAGCCCGCGCCGTCCGGCCCGCATCATCAGCGCGTGGTTCAGGCGGAACACCGGCCGCCCGGGTACGGCGAACCGCCTGAGCAGCGGCCGGTTCAGGTCGACCTCCTGGTCGTAGCGGGCGAGTGTGCCGGAGCCGTCGGCCGTGAGCGTCCAGCGCGCCCAGCCCTCCAGGTCGCCGGTCATCGCGATCTCCAGCACCCCGGCGGCCGGATCGCGCAGCACTTCGCGCGCGGTGAAGGTCAGGGCGTACGGCAGGCTCGCGCGAATGCGGATGACGCCGGTGGTGTCGTCGAGCTGATTGACCTCGCGTACCTGCGGCCACCAGCGCGGATACTCCTCGGCCCGCTCCAGGACCGGGTAGACGACGGCGGGCGGCGCGGGCAGCTCCCACCGGGCGCGGAAGCGGTAGTGGGTCCAGTCCATGGTGGGAGTCTGCCCGCTCGAAGGCCCGTCTCCCGGCAATCCGGGGCGTTTGAGTACCCGTACTCATGTCGTACGGCGTGACGGGCGCCACACTCCGAGTCATGACGCACATTCCGCCGCCGCCCGCCGTGGAGTTGCAGCTCCTCGATGCCGAGCTGCGCCAACTGGACGCCCGCCGTGCGCAGTTGCTGCACCGCCGGGCCTGGCTCCTGACCGCGCTTCAGCCGGTCTGGTCCGCGCCCGTGTCGCCGCCACTGCCGGCCAAGCAGCCCCGCCGCGAGGCCACCGCACCCGGCGTGCAGAACGTGCTGCTCCTGCTCGGCGGCCTCCTGCTCACCCTCGCCGCGACGGCGTTCACGCTGGTCAGCTGGGGCAGCATGGGGATCGCGGGCCGGGCGCTGGTGCTCGGTGCGGTGACCCTGGCGGCGCTCGGCGCGCCCGTGCTCCTGCTGCGGCGGGGCCTGCGTTCCACGGCCGAGTCGTTCGCGGGCATCGGTCTCGCCCTGACGGTGCTGGACACCTACGCGCTGCACGAGGTCGCGTTCGCGGGCGGGGACGGCGTCCGGTTCGCGGCTGCCGCATCGGCGGTGCTCGCGCTGGTGTGGACGGCATACGGCATCGGGACGGCGGCTCTCCCCCGCCCGGCCACCACCCGCACCACCCCGACCACCGCACCCGCCTCACCGACCCTTCTCCTCCCCCTCCCCGCCGCGCTCGCGATCGCCCAACTCCCCTTGATCCTCTGGGCGATCGCGGCCGGCGGGGGCCTGCGTACGATCACGGCGGCGGTGCTGCTGACCACGGTGATCGACATGGTTGTCGCGCTCCGGGCCACTCCGAAGGCCGTTCGCTTCGTCGCCGCCGGCGGTGCGTTCGGCATGGGTGGCTGGGGCGTGCTGGCGACCGGCCTCATCTCCCTGGATGCGGCCGGTCCGGGCGCCGCCGCCCGTGCGGCGGCGCTCTTCGCCCTTGCGGCGGCGGGCGCGTTCGGCGCGGCGTGGCTCGCTTCGGGCCGTGGCCTCAGGACAAGTACAGCCGCGGCGGGCGGCCTGTTCGTGGTCGCCGCGCTCGGCGGAATGCTGCGCGCGGCGACGCCCGCCGACTGGACGGTTCCCGGATATCTGGCCTGCGGAATCGCCCTGTTGGCACTGGTACGGGGCCGACTCCCCGAGCCCGTGCGCCACGGCCTCGGCTGGGCCTCCGGCATCGTGCAGGCGAGTTCGGTGCTGTGGACACTGCCCGCCGTCGGCGTCACGCTGCTCGGCCCGGCCGCGTGGCTGTCTCGTGCGTGGTCCGGCGCGCCCGGCGACGCCCGCGAAGCGGCGGCGACGGACACCTTCTGGCCGACGCACGCGACCACAACTCCCTTGATCCTGCTCGCGGTTGCGGCGGTGCTGGCCCTCACGGTCCAGGCCGCAGCGTGGCGCCCCCAGGCGCTGGCCGCCGCCCTCACCCTGACCTGGGCAACGGCACTCACCCTCCCGACCGCGCTACAACTGCCGTACAACGTCGGCCTGTTGGTGCCCGGTGGCACGATCATGGCCCTGCTCGTGCTCAGGCACCGCATGGCCACCACGCTCGCCCTGGTCACCTCCCTCGCCCTCGCCTGCCTCGCCCTGGCCGCTGAGCCGGCCACCCTCGCCGTCCTCGCGTCACTGACCGCCGTGTTCGCGGCAGCCGCCTGGCGCGGGCGCCTCGCACCGGCGACCGCCGCCGCCTCCCTCACTTACGCCACGGCCCTCGCCTGCGCGGTGGGCGCCTCCCCCGACTGGCAGCCACAGCACATCGCACTGCTGGTGCTGCTCGTACCGGCGACCGCCGCACTGCTCGCGGCACGCGTCGCCGACCCGACCACCACGAAGGCGATCGAGATCACGGGGGCCGCGGCGGCGCTGGTCGCGATCGATCTCGCAACAACCGAACTGCCCATGCTGGCCCTGGTATTGGCCCTGTGCGGAGTGATCGTGGCGGGCACGGCGATACGACCCGAGCGCAGGAACCTCGGCTATGCGGCCGCCGCCCTCTTCGTCCTCGCCACCTGGGTACGCCTGGCCGCGTCGGACGTCACCGACCCCGAGGCGTACACACTGCCGGTGGCCGTCCCCGCGCTGCTGGTCGGCGCGCTGCGCAGGCGCCGCGACCCGAGCGCCACGTCCTGGACGGCCTACGGCCCCGGGCTCGCCGTCACGCTCGCGCCGAGCCTCCTCGCGGCCTGGACCGACCCGCACTGGACGCGCCCCCTGCTGCTGGGCACGGCCGCGCTGGCCGTCACGCTGCTCGGCGCCCGGCACCGCCTGCAGGCACCCCTCGTCCTCGGCGGCAGCACCCTCGCGCTGGACGCGCTGCACGAACTCGCCCCGTACCTCGCCCAGGTCGTCGGCGCCCTCCCCCGCTGGGCACCTCCCGCCCTCGCCGGCCTCCTGCTGCTCGCCCTCGGCGCGACCTACGAGCAGCGGATCCGGGACGCCCGGCGGGTGCGGGAGGTCCTGGGGAGGATGAACTAGCCCTGAGCTAGGGCATCTTGTCGCCGAGCAGCGCCAGGTTCTCGATGGCGGCGAGGCCGTACAGCGCGGTGTCGTTCGAGGACACCCACGCGGCCTCGCTGCCCGGGACGAGAGTGACCGGACCGTTCAGCGCCTCCGTCTTCCACGGCGAGGACTCCATATAGCCGTCCGAGCTGTAGAACTTCGTCCAGGCCCGCTTGGCGAGCGTCGCGTCGCCGAGCTGTACGGCGGCGTAGGCGTCGAGGCGTGAATGGCCCTGGAAGAGCAGCAGGGTGCCGAAGTTGGAGCCGTAGCGTGCCGCCTGTTCCGTCTTGGAGGCATTGAAGTAGCGGCAGTAATCCATGTACACCTCCTTGAACTTGGGCATGTCGACCAGGTAAATCAGCTCGGCGCAGAGCTCGTTGAGGCCGAACACCGCCGAGAGGTGCGAGACGGAGACCACGGGCGCGGAGGCTACGGCGAACTTGCCCGTGTCGAGGTCGTACAGCTCACTCCCCTGCACAAATCCGTTGGGCTGGGCGGCGATTGTCTCCATCGTGGACAGGACCCGTGCTTTCGCCTTCTCCCACTTGGGGCCCTTGCGCTCCCACTCGGTCAGCCACGCCGACACCAACCCGCTCCAGTCCGTGCCGAATCCGATCGACAGGGCGTGCCTGTCAGGGGTGTACGGAGCGGTGCGGATCTTGCGGATCGGGTCGAGGACGAGGAAGGTCTCGTCGGAGTCGACGTTGGCGGCCATGAGGTCGCCGACGCGTTCGTCCGCGGTGAGGAAGTAGTAGTAGCGCCGGTAGGTCGTGTTGGCGATGCGCTGCTGCTTGGCGCTGTCGGCGTAGTGCTGGATGCCGTGCCGCGTGCCCAGGCCGGCCCACTGTCCGAGGTGGTAGACGTCGACCTCGCCGGTGTGCCGGGTGAGCGCCTCGGCGAAGCGGAAGATGTCCGAGCGGCCCGAGCGGAGGTACGCGAACCAGAGCCAGATGTCCGGCGACAGCTCGGAGTTGTCCCAGGCGTAGCCGCCGACGTCGTAGCGCCACTGGTGGCGCACGGTGTCGTAGGAGTGCATGAAGTCGCCGTAGTCCCAGAAGCCGTACCAACGGCGTTGTGCCACCTGGTCCTTGTAGTAGGTGAAGAGGAAGTCGAGGTGGTCCTCGATCTTCGCCTTGGCGGCGGTGGAGCGGTCGGGCTCGGAGTAGAGGCCGGGGCCGAAGACCTTGGACTTGATCAACTGTGTGGGCGGGGCGGCGAGTTGGGGCAACACTCGTACGGCTTCGACCTGTTGGGCGAGGGTCTCCGGTGTCGGCGTCGACTCGTTGGCCCAGAAGAGGAGTTCGGAGGTGCGGGCGATGCCGTACGGGGTGCCGAACTCGGGTTCGTAGTCCTCGTAGGTGATTTCGAGGCCTTCGAGCTGCTTGGCGTAGGTGTCCTGGCCCATGCCGTCGTGGTAGAAGCGCAGGTCCATCGGCTGGGCCTCGGGCGACCAGAGCCAGAGGGTGACCTCGGCCTCGTCGGTGTGGGCGTCGCGGATGTCGAGCTGGGCGGGGAACTTCTCCCAGAAGTCCCGCAGTCCGAAGGAGAATCCGCCGCTCGCCCCGCCGACGTACCCGAAACCGGACGCGTGCCCGCCACCGCCGGCGGGGATCCAGCCGTAGCCCTTCGTGGTGCGCTTGCGCAGGGTGAAGCCGTCGGCGGAGAGCTGGGAGAGGGTGTAGTCGCCCCACTTGGGGATGTACTGGAGGCGGGTCGTGACCCGCTGGTCCCAGGTGGAGGGATCGGCGAGTTTCTGACCCGCGTACTGGGCGGCCTGGACGGTCGCGCCCGGGTCGCGGCGCAGGCCCGTGACGCCCTGAACTGCCTCCCGCAGCAAGCCTGTTCCTTCGCCGCCGATGCGAATGTGGCGGTCGTAGGCCGCGTCCCGCATCGGCACGGTGAAGCGGACGCCCAACCCACGGATGAAGTCGCCGCTCGCCTTTCCCGGTTCCACCGTGCCGTCGAAGGTGATCGTGTGCACCATGCGGAAGGAGTCGGCGCCCGCGTAGAAGTAGAGGCGGATCGAGAACGGCAGCCAACTCCGGCCGCCCTTGCGGTGTTTGCCGTCGATGCGGACCACCGCCCTTACCGGGCCGTCCTGTTCGACGGTGACCTCGCCGATCACGCCGTCGAAGCGCTCGGTCTTCACCGCGCCCTGGTCCTCGTCCTCGATCTCGGGCTGACGGATGAGGACGAGACGGCCGTTCTTCGCGATCTCGGTACCGCCCCGGGTGACCGACTTGATGAGGGTGGAGCCGTTCTTTCCGATCTTCGCGGTGATGACCCCGGTCGACACGTCGATGGTGCCGCCGCTCTTGTCCACGGTGACCTTCTTGTCGGGGGCTGCCGTGTCCCCGGCGGTGAGCGTGAGCTTGCCGGAGCCCGAACTCACCGCGTGCGCCGTCCACTTGAGCGACCCGTCCGGCCAGTAGGCGATCGGCCAGGACTGGACCGGCACGGCCGCGCCACCGGCGTCCGTCAGCGCGAAGGTCTGGTCCTCCTGATAGGTGCCCATCGGCCACGGCACGCCGACCGTCGAACCGGGCGCTGCGCCGAGACCGCCGTCCTCCAGCCAGTCGAGGGTCACCGGATCGTCGTCGGCCGCTGCGGTTCTCGGTGCGGCTTGGGCATCCGTCGCCCCTAGCACCCAGCTGAACTGCGCCGCGGCTCCGGCGGCAGCGGCGGCCTTGAGGAGGGACCTGCGGGGGATGGGAGACATGGCCTGTCCTTTCCGTGCGGGTAGCGTTTTTCACGCCCGTCTGGTCAGGGGCATGACAGATAGAGACACGGCAGTGGCCCACTGCCGTGGAACCGCCCGTCAGCGGTTGCGGTACCGCTGCTCCACCGCGACGGCCGCCGCGGCGACCGCCCCCAGCACGGGGACCGCCAGCGGTGCGATGAGCAGAGCCGAACAGCCGACGAGGACCAGCCCGCCGACGAGCAGGAAGGAACCGGCGGGGTCGAGGACCGTACGGCGGCCGGCCTCGGCGAGCAGAGCCCGCCAGGTGTCCCCCGGCGCCCAGACCGCCGCCGCGCGCATCCCGGCGACGACGAGCCCGAGCAGCGCGAACACCCCGACGGCACCGACGAGCGGCCCACCGGGCAGCCCGGCCCGCACGGCCTGGACGTCCACCCACACGGCGGCCCCCGCACCCCACCCGGCGAGGCCGACGACCCACCCGCCGCGCACGGCCACCCGGAAGTCCGCGACGAACTCCCGCCGGCCGCCGCCCACATGACCGGTACGACGCCTCAAGTGCCGTGCCCCGGCGGCGAACGCGGCCGGGTAGGTGACAACTCCCGCCGACGCGACGGCGATCCACACCCCGGTGAGCAGACACTCGGCGAACACCCCGAACCGCTCGGCGAAGACCGACTCCCCGCGCGCTTTCACACGTGCTCCGGCCACCGTCTCAGCCCTTCAGTCCGGAGGTCGCCATACCGTCGATCAGGTAGCGCTGGAAGGCGAGGAAGAACAGCAGTACCGGCAGCAGCGCGACGAGCGACATGGCGATCATGCCGCCGTAGTTGGCCGCCACTCCGTCCGAGTCGCGGAACATCATCAGGCCCAGGGAAACGGTGTATTTGCCGGGCTCGTTGAGGTAGATCAGCGGGCCCATGAAGTCGTTCCAGGCGTTGATGAAGGTGAAGATCGCGCTGGTGATGAGCGCGGGCCGGCACAGCGGCAGCACGATCGACCAGTAGATGCGGAGGTGTCCGCAGCCGTCGAGGCGGGCGGCCTCGTCCAGTTCCTTCGGCAGGTTCCGCATGAACTGCACCATCAGGAAGACGAAGAAGGCCTCGGTCGCCAGGTATTTGCCGATGAGCAACGGGACGTAGGTGTTGACCAGTTGGAGCTTCTGGAACATCACGTACTGCGGGATCAGCAGCACGTGGTACGGCAGCAGGAGTGTGCCGATCATGAGGGAGAAGAGCAGGTTGCGGCCGGCGAACCTGATGCGGGCGAAGGCGTAGGCCGTGAGGGAGCAGGAGACGAGGATGCCGACGACCGAACCGAGCGCGTAGAAAAGGGAGTTCTGGAAGAAGGTCCAGATCTTGATGTCGGCTATGCCGTCGGCGAGGCCCTTGAAGTTGGACAGGATGGGGTGGCCCGGGAACAGCTGGAGGCTGTTGATGATGTCCTTGCTCGGCTTGAACGAGGCGCCGATGACCCAGAGCACCGGATAAAGGATCACCGCGAGGATCAGCAGCGCGCCGAGGTGCCAGACCAGGGACCCGGTGTGCTTGCGGCCGAGTGCCGGGGGCTTCGTCGTGGTGGCGCTCATCGGGCGTCCTCCTCGTAGTGCACCCACTTCTTCTGCGACCAGAAGAGGACGGCCGTCACCAGGGCCACGGCGAGCAGCAGCATCCAGGCCATCGCGGCGGCGAAGCCCATCTGGGCGTCCTTGAAGCCCTTTTGGTAGAGGTAACAGGTGTAGACGAGGGTGGCGTCGGCCGGACCGCAGTAGGTGTTGGAGACGACGTACGCCGAACCGAAGATCTGGAACGAGTGGATGGTCTCCAGCAGCACGTTGAAGAACAGCACCGGGGAGATCATCGGCAGCGTGATGCTCCAGAAACGGCGGAACGGTCCGGCGCCGTCCATCTCGGCGGCCTCGTACAGCTCCCGGGGCACCTGTTTGAGCCCGGCCAGGAAGATGACCATGGGCGCCCCGAACTGCCAGACGGTCAGCGCGACCAGGCAGTAGAGGACCCAGTCGGCGTTGCCGACCCAGCCGCCGACATGGAAGCCGAGGAAGGACTGCGTACGGTCCACCACGGCGCCGTCGGAGAAGAGCGACCGCCAGACGAAGCCGATCGAGACGCTCGCGCCGATCAGCGAGGGGGCGTAGAAGGCGGCCCGGTAGAAGGCCTGGCCGCGGCGGCTCTGGGCCAGCAGCAGGGCGACACCGAGCGCGAGCAGCAGCTTCAGCGGGGTGCCGATGACGACGTACTTCGCCGTCACCTCCACCGACTTCCGCCACCGCGGGTCGTCGAACATCGCGGTGAAGTTGTCGAAGCCGACCCACTTCGGGCTGTTGAAGAGGTTGTAGTCGGTGAACGCGAAGTAGAGCGAGGCGGCCATGGGGCCCGCGGTCAGCAGCAGGAAGCCCGCGATCCAGGGGGACATGAAGAGATAGCCGGCGAGGTTCTCCCGGCGGCCCCGCCGCCCCTTGGTGACGGGGGCGGCGGAGCGTGCCTTCCGGGTGGTGGGCACGGAGTCCTTGACGAGCGTCACGGCGGTTCCCATCAGGCTTGGAAGGCGGCCTCGGACTCGGTGAAGAACTGTTTCACCGCGTCCGTGACCTTGGTCTTGCCCTGGCCGAGGTCACCGCCGATGCGCAGGAAGGCGGCCTCGACGGTGTCGGCGCCGGAGGGGTGCGGGGTGATCGTGCCGAGGACGCCGGACTTGGCGGTGGTGTCCTCGTACTGCGCGATCTCCTTGCTCACCGTGTCGGTGGGCTTGAACGCCGCGTACTGCTCGGTGCTGGCCAGGATGCCGCGGTCGTAGCCCATGATCTGGCCGACCGCCGGGTCGTGGACCATGAAGTCGATGAACTGCGCGGCTTCCTTGGGGTGCGAGGTGTGAGCCGAGGCGCTGAGCATCAGCGAGGCGAGGTACTGGCCGGTGTGCTTGCCGTCCATGGTGGGGATCGGGGCGAGGCCGTAGGTGCTGCTGCCCTCCGCCGAGTAGCGGACGGTGAAGTTGTCCCAGGTGAACTCCGAGGCTCCGTGCCCGGCGGAGAGCGACGACTTGGGCTGGTCCTGGGCGACGATCTTCGGGTCGGTGACGATTCCGGCCTTCACGCGGCCGTACCCGTCCGTCCACCACTCCGTCAGATCTGACTTGTCGAAACCGAGTCCGTCCTTGGTGAAGAAGGCCTTGCCGTTCTGGCGGAGGTAGAGGTCGTACAGGTACATGATGGCGAAGTAGCCCGTGTCGCCCGGGACTTTCGTCTTGTCGTGGATCGTCTTGAGGGCCTTGAAGTAGTCGTCCCAGGTCCAGCCCGTGGCCGGGTCGACGCCCGCCTTCTCGAACACTTTTTTGTCGATGACCAGCGCCATGGTGTTGGAGCCGACCGGAACGCCGAGCTGTTTTCCGTCGACCTCACCGACCTTGGTGACGTCGGCACGGAAGTGATCCAGGCTCAGATTGCCTGCTTTTACCTGTGAGTTGAGGTCGAGCAGAATGCCTCTCTTGTCGTACTTCCGAAGAAATCCGACGGCGTTCTGGAATACGTCCGGCGGATTTCCGCCCGCGGCCTGCGTCTGGAACTTCTCCCAGAACGATTGATACGTCTGAAAGTCCGTCTTCACCTTGATCTTCGGATACTTCTTCTCGAAGAGCGCGATGGACTGATTGATCTTTTTCGCCCGTTCCTCGGCACCCCACCACGAGTAACGGATCGTCACCGTCCCGTCCGCGGACGTGCCGCCGTTGCCACCGCAGGCCGTCGCGGCCAGCCCCAGCGTGACCGCCGAGACTCCGGCGACCTTCAGGACCGTACGCCTCTCCACATTCGTGCCGGTTCCCATGACGGGTCCCTCCCCGTAGCGTCGTTGCCACCTGCATGAATCGTTTCAAGTAAGCGCTTGCTGGCACAAGTTACGGAGGCCCTCGGGGTGCGTCAATGATTCGGACAGGAATTTCTTGTGGCCCGGCTGAGCGCTACGGCGGCGCCGCCGGGCGCATCACGGGAGCGGCTGGGCGGACATCGCAGGTGAGGCGGCCGCGATCGGCCGGCCGAACAGGAAGCGGCCTGCCGCACTCGTCGACGACCGGCCGAAAAAGGCCCGGGCAGCGGGCAGTTGACCTCTCGTCACCGACGGACGAACGACGACGGCCCGCCTGCGTGATCACAGGCGGGCCGTCGGGCCGGGTGGGCGATACTGGGTTCGAACCAGTGACCTCTTCGGTGTGAACGAAGCGCTCTCCCACTGAGCTAATCGCCCGGACGCACGGAGAACATTACCCCATGTCAGCGGGTGCCTCCGACCAGCACGGCAAGGCACCCGGGCGCCGCCGGCGGATCACTGGTCCTTGATCTTCCAAGGCATCACGACACCGAACTTCCAGACGTAGACGCCCACAAGGGCGATCACGATCACCAGGCCGATCGAGGTCAGGACGATGTTGCGACGGCGCACCGCGGGGTCGAGCGCGCGCTGTGCCGCCTCGGTGACCTTGCGTTTCGTCCAGCGGAGCACCAACTGCGCCCAGACGAACTCGGTCGCCCAGATCGCCATACCGCCGAAGATCACCACCCAGCCGGGTCCCGGCAGCGGCAGCATGACGATGCCGGCGGCCACGACCGCGAGGCCGATGACGAAAACACCGACCTGCCAGCTCAGATGCAGCGCGCGGCGCGCCTTGACGAATTCCGGCGCCTTGGAACCGAGCCCCCGCTCGTCCCGCGCCTCGTCCGCTTCCGTCCCGTCCGGCGCCTCGTCGGCCACTCCGTCCGACGCCACGACAACCTCACCCGGCCCGTCACTCCCCGTATTCATACGGACAAACCCTACCCGAGGGAAACCGGTCACCGGAATGGCCGCACCGAGCGATCGAGCCCTCGGCCGGAAGAGTTACGTAAAGGCACGCAAAACACTCAGAGGGGTTTACAACGGCACCGTAGGTGGCATGTCGATTTCGCCGACGTGCGAATCCCCGAGCGCACACTGAGCGAAAGGCCCTGGCGCTTATGAACACCACGGTCAGCTGCGAGCTGCACCTGCGCCTCGTTGTGTCGAGCGAGTCATCCCTGCCTGTTCCCGCAGGCCTGAGGTACGACACGGCCGACCCCTACGCCGTGCACGCCACCTTCCACACCGGAGCCGAGGAGACCGTCGAGTGGGTGTTCGCCCGCGACCTTCTCGCGGAGGGCCTCCACCGGCCCACCGGTACCGGCGACGTCCGTGTCTGGCCATCCCGTAGTCACGGTCAGGGCGTCGTCTGCATCGCACTGAGCTCTCCCGAGGGCGAAGCCCTGCTGGAGGCTCCCGCACGGGCCCTGGAGTCCTTCCTGAAGCGGACGGACGCCGCCGTGCCACCCGGCACGGAGCACCGGCACTTCGACCTGGATCAGGAGCTGTCGCACATCCTGGCGGAGAGCTAGCGCAAGGCCCCGACCCAGAATCACCCGGCGCCGTCCGAACTCGGGGAGACGGCTCGGGCCTGGACAACCGCATATGGCACACACCGGCGCCGTCGCCGCGATTCGTCGCGGGGGCGGCGCCGGTGTGTGCGGTGCGGAGCCCGCTCCCGGCGACTCTCCGTAGTCCGGGGAACCGTGCGGGACACGAACGCGTTCATAGGGGCAGGGGCCGCCCTCCGGGAAGCCACTACCATCGGCCAGCATCGGCGGGCGCCCGCCCGACCCCCAGGCCAGGGAGCTAAACGTGCTGATCACCCACGACACCCGGTGCGCCCTCGACACCGTGGTGGATCTGGTGAACACCGCACCGGAGGACGCCGCGGCGCCGGACGGACTGTCGGACGTCGCGCTGCTCACGGATTTCGTACGAAACCACGAGATGAGCGATGTCGGCGAGCTCTCGGAATTCGACCTCTCCGCCGTGCGCAAGATCCGCGGCCGGTTCACCGCGGTCTTCGGGGCGCCGGACCCCCGGACCGCAGCGGGACTGATCAACGACCTGATCGCCGCCGCAGGCACCACACCCCGCCTCACGGACCACGACGGCTACAACTGGCACGTGCACTATTTCGCGCCCGGCGCCTCGGTCGCCGACCATCTCGCCGCCGACTGCGGGATGGCGCTCGCGTTCTTCGTGGTGGCCGGCGAGCAGGAGCGGCTGCGCCGCTGCGAGGCCCCCGACTGCAGGCGCGCCTTCGTCGACCTCTCCCGGAACCGCTCGCGCAGATACTGCGACAGCCGGACCTGCGGAAACCGGCTGCATGTCGCCGCGTACCGGGCCCGGCGCAAGGAAGCGGCGGGCTGAGGGCCGACGTCTAGGTCGTGTCCGCAAAGTCCCGTCGTCCGCCCGGAGGGCGGGCCCCGCGGCGTCCGGTGCGTGCTCTGGGGGTCCCCCCGGCCGAAGGCTGGGGGAGTGCCGGGCGGAAGCCCTCGTACTGGACATACTTGGGCTTGCGCCCGGTGCGGCGAGAGTGCGTGCCGGGCGTCGCGGGGTAGGGGGTACCCCCTCTGGGGGAGGGACTTTGCGGAAACGGCCTAAATGAGGTCGTGGCCCCCGGCGGGTGACGTCGGGGACCACGAGTACGGCTCACAGCATCAGCAGGTCGTGCAGCGAGGCCATGAGCAGCAGACACCCGATCACCGCAAGGAAGATCATCAGCGGTGGCTGGGAAAGGGCGAAAAGGCAGCCGCGCGGCTCGTCCTTCGGCGGCGCGGCGTCGCTCTGTGTCGTGTCCAGCATCTCGCCGCGATGATGACGCAGCGAGGACCCCTCACGCGATCAACACGCCCGATAGGAGAGGGAGTTCGCCGAATTCCGTGATGTCCGTTTCGGGTCGCGTCGCGTCCTGAACACTTACCGGCGGACCCGGCTCGCTCTGTGTCGTTTCAGTCGCTGTGCGGCCGTCATATGCCGTGCTTCTTCAGGATGGCCTCGATGTCGCTGAAGTCGTCCCCGCTCTTGGCGCGGGGCGTGGCGGCCGGCCGGGTCGCCGGGCGTACGGCAGGGCCGAGTGAGGGCGCGGAGGCCGTGGGCGCCACCGCGTCCGACCGGTCCGCGGCGCGGGCCGCCCTGCGTTCCTTGCGGGTGCCGCCGCGGCGGCGCTCCACGGCGCGGGCGCCCGAGAAGAGCAGCCAGGCCCCGCCGAGTACGACGAAGCCCGCCCAGGCCACGGGACTGAACGCGGTGTCGGCGGCCCAGCCGACGACCCCGGTCATCACCAGGCCGACGGGCACCAGCGAATAGGCGGCGATACGCGCGGCGGAGAGAAAACGCTTGCGGTACGCGGTGACCGCCGCGATGCCCAGGCCTGCCGCGGAGACGGCGGAACAGACGGTCTCGGCAATCATCCGGTCCTCCAGGCAGTTCCGTCGGGCAGTCTCGGTCGGACGAGGTCGGGCGGTCCGCTCGGACACGTCGGTCCGGCAGGTCGCACTTCGTCCCTTCCATCCTGCACCGTCCGGTACCCGGGATGCCATGCCCCGGTAGGACATCAGGGACATCTCCGGGTCGCATCCTCCCCAGGTGCCGGTCGTCGTCGTACGCCCGCGCCCCGTGGTCCCCGTGATCCCGGTTGGGACGGCGGATCCGGGGCTGGGAGACTGGTCCCATGAGTGACCTCTCCCCCGCGCGCACCCCCGTCCTCGACGTCTGGTGCGAGCTCCAGTGCCCGGACTGCCGCACCGCGCTGGACGATCTGCGCGCCCTGCGGGCCCGCTACGGCGACCGGCTGGAACTGCGGCTGCGGCACTTCCCCGTGGACAAGCACAAGCACTCCTTCGCCGCCGCGCAGGCCGCCGAGGAGGCCGTGGAGCAGGGGCGGGGCTGGGACTACGTCGAGGCCGTGCTCGGTCGGGTCGAGGAGCTGGACCGTAGGGGAGAACCCTTCCTGGTCGAGGTGGCCGGTGAACTCGGTCTGGACGCCGAGGAGTTCGACACCGCCCTGATCGACGGCCGGCACATCCTGATCGTCGACGCCGACCAGGCCGAGGGCAAGGCCATCGGCGTGACCGGCACCCCGACGTATGTCATCGACGGCGAACGCCTCGACGGCGGCAAGAGCCAGGAGGGGCTGCGCGCCCGTATCGAGGAGATCGCCGACCGGCTGCTCGCCGAGGGCGAGTGAGCCCCGGAGCGGGTCTCGACGCACGCCTCAGAGCAGGCTCTTGTACAGGTGGTAGGTGACCGTCTCGTAGCCGAGTGACTCGTAGAGCCGCTCGGCCGGGGTGTTGCCCACGAAGACGTTCAGCCGGATGGTCGGCAGACCGGACGCGATGCCCTGGGCCTCGGCCAGGAGCATCAGGGAGCGGCCGTGGCCCTTGCCCCGGTAACGGGCGTCGGACTCGACCTTGTAGACGAAGGCCTTGCCGTCACGCAGGCCCGTCCAGAGCGTGCCCACCACCGTGCCCTCGTGCTCCAGGACGCTGATGAGCATGTCCGCGGTGGCGAGTCCGTCGGGAAGCAGTTGGGCGTTGCTCTCCAGAGCCCTGGTCCGGGCCTCGGCCTCGGGCACCCCGCGCTCGGTCCAGCTCCGTACGAAGGACTCGGTGTCGAGTTCCTTCCAGGGGCCGTACTCCGCCGAGGTCATGGGCCGCCCCCGGCTCCCCGCGGGCAGTTCGGGCGCGGTGTCGCCGAGCGGCTTCTCCATGTGGCGGTTGCGGACGACGTACCCGAGGGCGGTCGCCACCTTGAGCGCCGCCTCCGCTTCGGCAGGCACGGATGCCTCGATCCGGTCGCAGCCCCACCCCCGCACCACTTCCTCGGCGGCGAGCGCGGCCACCGTGCCCCGGCCGCGCCGGCGGTCCGGCTCCTCGATGCGCAGGTCCAGGATCCGGGCCACCGAGTCGCCGAAGAGCGGACTCGTGCCGAGGTGTACGGCGCCGACGGGACGGCTGTTCACACACACCTGGTAACGGCGTGAACGCGTCCCGTCGGCCTCGCGCTGAAGCGGCTCGGTCGGCCGCAGGGTCGTGGTCATCAGTTGTGTTCTACCCGACCCGGAGCACCAGGTCAGCCCATTAAATCGGGCGTTTACGGATCAAGGTCGTCGGCCGACCGCTCGTCGAAGACGCGCATGGCCTTGGCGGTCACCGGCCCTGCCACGCCCGGGAGTTGGCGGTCGTCGAGCAGGTGGACGGCCTGTACGTCCCGCAGCGAGGAGGTCAGGAAGACCTCGTCGGCGCGCTCCAGGACGTCCAGCGGCAGGTCGGTCTCCTTGGCGCCGGTCCATTCGACGGTCAGGGCGCGGGTGATGCCGGCGAGGCAGCCGGAGGTGACCGGCGGGGTGTGGATCTCGCCGTCCAGGACGACGAAGACGTTCGACCCTGTGCCTTCGCAGAGTTGGCCGACCGTGTTGGCCAACAGGGCCTCGGACGCGCCGTGTTGGTGGGCGCGGGCGAGGGCTACGACGTTCTCGGCGTAGGACGTGGTCTTGAGGCCGACGAGGGCGCCGCGCTCGTTGCGGGTCCACGGGACGGTGATCACGGCCGTGGAGTCGGGGCGGCGCTTCGCCTCGCCGAGGGCGATCACCAGGGTCGGGCCGTGCTCGCCACGGTCGGAGCCGAGGGGGCCGTGGCCGCCGGTGAAGGTGATGCGGAGCCTGCCGAACGGCATCGGGTTGGCCGCGAGGACGGCCGCGCAGCCGCGGCGGACCTCGTCGAGGTCCGGGTCGGGGAGGCCGAGGCCGCGCGCGGAGCGGGTCAGCCGGTCGAGATGGCGGGTCAGCGCGAACGTCTTCCCGTCCGTCGCCTTCACCGTCTCGAAAATGCCGTCGCCCACGGTCAGCCCGTGGTCGAAGACGGAGACACGGGCGGACTCGATGTCCTGCAGCCCGCCGTCGAGCCAGATCTTCATGAAAGAGCCCCTCCGCTCACCTCGTACGCGCCCGACGCTACCGCGAGCAGCCGTGACGCCTTCAGCTCGGTCTCCCGCCACTCCCCCTCGGGGTCCGACCCCCAGGTGATGCCGGCGCCGGTGCCGAAGCGAAGCATGCCGTCGGCGCGGTCGATCCAGAAGGTGCGGATGCCGACGGCCAGTTCGCCGGTGCCCCGGTCGGCGTCGACCCAGCCGATGCCCCCGCAGTAGGGGCCTCGGGGCGCGGTCTCCAGCGCGTCGATGATGCGCAGGGCACTGGACTTGGGGGCGCCGGTGACACTCCCGGGCGGGAAGACGGCGGCCAGCAGCTCCGGCCAGCCTGCGTCCGCGGGCAGCTCGCCCCGGACCGTCGACACGAGATGCACGAGACCGGGGTGCTTCTCGACGACACACAGGTCCGGCACGGTCACGGTCCCCGTGGCACAGACGCGCCCGAGGTCGTTGCGGACCAGGTCGACGATCATCACGTTCTCGGCGTAGTCCTTCTGCAGCAGGTCCGCCTCCGTCCGCCCGGTGCCCTTGATCGGTCCGGACTCGACGACCCGCCCGGTGCGGCGCAGGAAGAGTTCGGGTGACGCGGTGGATATCTCCACTCCGTGACCGGGCAGCCGGATCGTTCCTGCGTACGGCGCCGGGTTGCCGCGTGCGAGCAGCGCGGTGAGGGCGTCCACATCGGCGTCGGAGGCGATCGGCGCGGACAGGACGCGGCACAGGTTGGCCTGGTAGACCTCGCCGGCCGCGATGTGTTCCCGGATCCGGCGGACGCCGGCGGTGTAGGCGGCGCGGTCGAGGGAGCTGGTCCAGGCGTCGGTCGCGGGGCCGTGCCAGGCGCCGGGAGCGGGTGCCGGGACCGGTTCGGGTCGTACGTCGCGGAAGCGCGCGCAGGTCAGACGGCCCTCGAAGTCTGCCGCGACCGCCCAGAAGCCGGTGGAGTCCAGGGCCGCGGGATCGCTGGTGACATCGAGAAGGCCGGTGGCGACACGGCCGCCGAAACGGGCGAGAGGAACGAGGTCGAGCACGTCGTCGAGTCTATGGCGGGTGTCTCACACGTTGCCCGGCCATGTCACCGCGGGTGCCGGGACCATGCGTTCCCGTAGTCGCAGGCCAGCACGCTGCACAAACGCGTTTTTGTGCTGGCCGGGGAATCCGCTAGAGTTCAACTCGTCGCCGCGACGCGCAAGCCGAGCGGAAACGACAAGCGGACGTAGCTCAGTTGGTAGAGCGCAACCTTGCCAAGGTTGAGGTCGCCAGTTCGAACCTGGTCGTCCGCTCGCAGGAAAGTGGGGGATCTTCCCGAACCCCTACGCTCCTGGTGGAGTGGCCGAGAGGCGAGGCAACGGCCTGCAAAGCCGTCTACACGGGTTCAAATCCCGTCTCCACCTCCAAGGACGATTAGCTCAGCGGGAGAGCGCTTCCCTGACACGGAAGAGGTCACTGGTTCAATCCCAGTATCGTCCACTGGTCCGCAAGGACTTGGTCCGCAAGGATCCCCGCGCGATTAGCTCAGCGGGAGAGCGCTTCCCTGACACGGAAGAGGTCACTGGTTCAATCCCAGTATCGCGCACGCACCGCCCATGATCCCCGGATCGTGGTCCCGAGGACGATTAGCTCAGCGGGAGAGCGCTTCCCTGACACGGAAGAGGTCACTGGTTCAATCCCAGTATCGTCCACACTCCGGAGCCCCCGGCCGTCTTGTACGGCCGGGGGTTCTTCCGTGTGCCGGTCAGCTGGAGAACAGCATGTGACCGAAGCTCTTGTGGCGGTGGTGGCTGCCGTGACCGCCGTAGTGGCCACCGCCGTGACCGCCGCCGTGCGGGGCGCCCCAGGCGGGCGCGGACGGGGCGGGGTAGGCCTGCGGGCCCGGGGGCGGCGGGGCGGGCTGCTGCCACTGCGACTCCACGCGGGTCAGCGCCTCCAGCTCGCCGTAGTCGAGGAAGATCCCCCGGCAGTTGCTGCACTGTTCGATCTGGACACCGTTGCGGTTGTACGTGTGCATCGGCGCATGGCACTTCGGACACTGCATGCTCGGCTCAACTCCTCGGCCGTTGGTACGTCTTCGTGTTTCCCCAGGACAGACTCCGTCCGACCCCGGTCGGTTGCACCCTACTTCGCGAATCCGGGCGTCAACTCGGGCGGGACGGAACCCATTCGGTCACAGGCGTCCACGACCGCCTCCTCCACCTCGTCCAGTGGGCGGCCCGCCGCGACCGCCTTGACGATGGCGAGGGCGGCTGTCTGCACGGTGAGGGCACGGGCCGGGACGTCCAGGGCGGGCCAGGGGTCGCCGTCCACGGGGACGGCCGGGCCGCCCGCCGCGCGGTACGCGGCCAGGAAGCGGGTCCACTCGTCGGGCGGGAGCAGGCCGCAGGCGTACCAGGCGGCGGGCCGTGCCAGGTCCCATCCGGGGACTCCCACGCCCAGGTCGTCGACGTCGATCAGCAGCCAGGGGCCGTCGGGGGCCGGGTGGCGGACGAGCTGGCCGAGGTGGAGGTCGCCGTGGCAGAGGGTGGTCGTGTCGGGCTGGGGGGCCTCCGCGCGGGCCCACGCCGGGAGCAGGGTCCAGGCGTTCAGGACGGGCGCGACGGCGGGGTGGCCGCCGACGGCCTCGCGGAGGCGGGTGATCGCGCGGACCGCCTTGAGGGGGCCGCGCATGGGTGGGAGGGGGGTCGGGGCGGGGGTCCGGTGGAGGCGGGCGAGGAGGGTCGCCGCGGCCTCCCAGGGGGCCGCGTCCGGGTCCTCCGGGTCCACGGGGGTGCCGTAGGGCCAGAACGTGACCTGGCGGTCGTGCAGGGGGACGGGGGCGGGGTCCAGTGGGGGCAGGAGGATGCCGGGGAGGTGAGCGGCCGTTTTGAGGCGGGTGGTGAGGTCGGTGGGGTTCGTGTGCGGGGCGTGGGCCTTGGCGACGGTGGCCGCGTGGCGGACGACTGTGCCGTCGGGGCGGTCCGTGAGGGTGGCTCCGCCGGGAGTGCAGGGGCAGGCGGGGGTTTGGGTGTGCGCTGCGGTCATGGCTCGGGCGGTCAGCTCGGGTAGCAGCTGGTGGGTGGTCACGGGGCCCCTTGAGTCGTACGGCTTTCGACGGCAGCGTACGGCTGGGTGTGTGGCCTGGCTGCCGGTCGGTGGGGGCTGGGCGCGCAGTTCCCCGCGCCCCTATGGGGCGCGCTCCAGCCAAGGGCGTTGCAATGCGAGGGCAAAGCAAAGCCGGCGCAGCTCCCCAGCTGCGCCGGCTTCATTTGCCGTCCGCCGCACCCCCGTCCCCACGGGGTTTCATGGGTTGATGTCCCCGCCCGGACCGCTCTTCCGGGCCTGGGGTCGCCGCTCAGCGCCCCAGCATCACTCCCACGGACGACGCCTGTGTGGCCACGGTCTCCCAGCCGTCGAAGACGACGAGGAGCAGGACCGCCAGGGGAAGTGCCATCAAGGTCGCCACCAGTGGGTGGCGACGGCCTGTGCGGCGGGTGCGGAACGCCGCGTTGTACGCCTTGCGTCCCTCTTCGCGGATCAATGCCCGCGGTGCCGTGTGGGCCATGGTCCCTCTCCTGACCGTGCTCCGTTGACCGAACTCGGTTGTCGTTGGCAGCGGCGGGTGTCTGACCTCGGGGGACGAGTGCTGCACCCGCCGCTTGACCTCAAATCTAGGCGTGCGGCGGGTGCCGGTCGTCATGCCCTCGTACCGATTGGCGGGCCTCCCGGAGGATGAGCAATGACCTGCGAACTACTCCCCTGGGTGGAGACGAGGTCCTAGGTCTCGGGGTCTTCCCTGAGGGGGAGTCCGGTGTGCCCCGCTTTCTCTGAGCTGTCCTCGCGCGGGACCGGCTGCTCGACCAGGGCGAGGACCCGGGTCGCCATGAAGCGGGCGGTGCGGACGACGGAGCCGCTGCGGGTGACTTCGCTCACTTCCACGACACCTCGTCGTACCGCCGTCTCCACCCTGCGGCCCGCCCTGCTCGCCACCACCTCGTACGTTCGCGTTGTGTCGCCTGCGTCCACCACTATCTCGACGCGATCACCCTTCACGCGCTCAATCCCCCTTCTGTGATGGTTGGTTGGGGTTGGGGGCAGTACGAAGTCCTGCTGTTCGCACGGCCTCTGACCACCCTTCAAAGTTTCCCACCCGGCACTGACAATCCGTCGGTCCGAGAGGGCGCGGCCTTTGCGCGCGGGCGGCGGTGGAAACGTAAGCTGTCGCTCGTCATACGGACCGGGCAGCGGGGATGAACATGGCGATGATGCGCCTGAGGCGCGAGGACCCGCGCGTCGTCGGCTCGTTCAGGCTTCACAGACGGCTCGGCGCGGGCGGAATGGGCGTCGTCTATCTGGGTTCCGACCGCAAGGGTCAGCGGGTCGCGCTCAAGGTGATCCGGCCGGATCTGGCGGAGGACCAGGAGTTCCGTTCGCGGTTCGCACGCGAGGTGTCGGCCGCGCGGCGCATTCGGGGTGGGTGCACGGCTCGGCTCGTGGCGGCGGATCTTGAGGCCGACCGGCCGTGGTTCGCGACGCAGTACGTTCCCGGGCCCTCTCTCCACGACAAGGTCGCCGACGAGGGGGCGCTGGGGGCTGCCGAGGTCGCCGCGATCGGGGCTGCCTTGTCCGAGGGGCTCGTCGCCGTGCACGAGGCCGGGGTCGTCCACCGGGATCTCAAGCCGTCCAACATTCTGCTCTCCCCCAAGGGACCGCGGATCATCGACTTCGGTATCGCCTGGGCGACCGGTGCCTCGACGCTCACGCACGTCGGAACGGCGGTCGGTTCGCCCGGCTTCCTCGCGCCCGAACAGGTGCGGGGGGCCGCGGTCACGCCGGCCACGGACGTGTTCTCGCTCGGTGCCACGCTCGCGTATGCCTCGACCTCCGACTCGCCCTTCGGGCACGGCAGTTCGGAGGTGATGCTGTACCGCGTGGTGCACGAGGAGGCGCAGCTGCACGGCGTACCGGACGCACTCGCTCCGCTGGTCCGCGCGTGTCTGGCGAAGGACCCCGAGGAGCGGCCGAGCACCCTCCAACTGTCCTTGCGTCTCAAGGAGATCGCCGCACGCGAGGCCCAGGGCCTGTCGGACGTACGACCGCCCGCGCCGCGTGGTGGTGAAGCGGACCGGCCCACCGGGCGGCTCACCGAGAGCTATCCCGAGCAGCAGCGCACGCAGGGCGGGCGACGTCCGCAGGGGCCGCAGGGGACCCCTGCTCCTCGTGGAGCGGCTCCGCCGTCGCGGGGTGGTGGCAGTCCCTCCCGTGGGGGCGGCGGCGTTCCTTCGCGGCCGGGCTCGGCGCGGCCGACTCCGGCCGGGCGCAACACCACCCGGTCCGGCAACGGCAGTGGCAGCCGGCCCGCACCGCGCAGTGGCGCCGGTCGGCCTGGACCGCGGACCACGGGCACCGGGCGGCGGCCCGCGAACCCGCGCCTGCTGCGGCAGCGGTTGTTCGTGTTCGTCGTGGTGACCTTGCTGGTCGCGCTCGGGATCGCGGTGGCGCAGGGGTGTTCGGGGCCTGCGCATGGGCTTGGGCGCACGGGGGGCGGTGTACAGCGCGTCGTAGGGGCGGATGGGCGGTTCGGGGCTGTGGGCGGTTTCGCCGAGTCGTGAGCGTGGGGTTGTTTCGCCCCCGCCGCCCCTACCCGTCCCGTCCCCGGGGGCTGCGCCCCCAGACCCCCGCTTCGGCCCTGAACGGCCTCGTCCTCAAACGCCGGACGGGCTGGAGGGTGCCCGCCGTGCTTACAGGCTCGGCAAGATGTGCGCGAAAAACTCCCGGTCCGCGTCGAACAGCGGGGTCATCGTCAGGAACTCCGCCGGGGTGACCCAGCGGACCTCGGAGACCTCGCCCGGGTCGGGGACGATCGTGCCGTTGCCTGTTTCGGTGGCGGTCCACCAGTGGAGGCGGAAGCTGCCGTCGTCGGTCTCGGACTGCCAGACCTTGGCGAGTGGGGAGACCGCGAGGCCGACCTCCTCGTGGACCTCTCTGACCAGGGCTTCTTCCTGCGTCTCGCCCGGTTCGAGCTTGCCGCTGAGCGGGGCCCAGTAGCCGGAGCGGGCGGAGTCGGGGCCCCGGCGGATGACCAGGACGCGGTCCGCGCGCCGGAGGACTGCGACGATCGCCTCGCGCTGCGCCAAGCCGTGCTCCCTAGAGTTCGGGGCGGCCGGTGGCCACCGCGTAGAAGGCTACGGCAGCGGCGGCGCCCACGTTGAGGGAGTCGACGCCGTGGGCCATGGGAATGCGGACCCATTCGTCGGCCGCCACCAGGGCCTGGGTGGACAGGCCGTCGCCCTCTGCTCCCAGCATCAGCGCGACCCGGTCCATACGGTGCGGGGCCGCCTCGTCGAGGCTCTTCGCCTTCTCGTCGGGGGTGAGGGCGAGGAGCGTGAAGCCTGCCTCACGGACCGACTCCAGGCCCTTGGGCCAGCTTTCGAGGCGGGCGTAGGGAACGGAGAACACCGCGCCCATCGAGACCTTCACGCTGCGGCGGTACAGCGGGTCCGCGCAGTCGGGGGACAGCAGGACCGCGTCCATGCCCAGTGCCGCCGCCGAGCGGAAGATCGCGCCGATGTTGGTGTGGTCGTTGACCGACTCCATGACGACGACTCTGCGGGTGGTCTGGAGGAGTTCGTGGGCCGTGGGGAGCGGTTTGCGTTGCATGGAGGCCAGCGCGCCTCTGTGCACGTGGTAGCCCGTGACGCGTTCGGCCAGCTCCGGGCTCACCGCGTAGACGGGGGCCGGGAGTTCGTCGATGACGTCCCGCATGACGTCGACCCACTTCGCGGACAGCAGCATGGAGCGCATCTCGTAGCCCGCGTCCTTGGCCCGTCTGATGACCTTCTCGCCCTCGGCGATGAACAGGCCCTCGGCCGGTTCGCGCTTGCGGCGCAGCTCTACGTCGGTCAGGCCCGTGTAATCACGCAGGCGCGGGTCGTCGGGATCCTCAACGGTGATGAGATCGGCCACAGGGTGATACTGCCTTGTCCTGGGTGTCGTGCCAACGGCTGGGAACGGGTTGTGTTACCCGGGGTTACGCGAGGGCCTTCGGGCCTACGGTGACGACCGCGCCGATGACGATCACCGCCGGGGGCTTCACGTCCTCCGCGCGTACGGTCTCGCCGACCGTCGCGAGGGTCGCGTCCACCCGGCGCTGGGCGGCCGTCGTGCCCTCCTGGACCAGGGCCACCGGGGTGTCGGCCGGCTTCCCGTGTGCGATCAGGGTCTCGGCGATCTTCCCTATCTTGTCCACGCCCATCAGGACCACCAGCGTGCCGGTGAGCTTCGCGAGGGACGGCCAGTCGACCAGGGAGCGCTCGTCGTCGGGGGCGACATGGCCGCTGACGACGGTGAACTCGTGGGCGACGCCTCGGTGGGTGACCGGGATGCCGGCGGCTCCCGGTACCGAGATCGAACTGGAGATGCCGGGCACCACCGTGCACGGGATGCCGGCCTCGGCGAGCGCCTGGACCTCCTCCATGCCACGGCCGTAGACGTACGGATCACCGCCCTTGAGCCGTACGACCGACTTGCCCTGCTTGGCGTGTTCGATCAGCGCGTTGTTGATGGCCTCCTGGGCCATGTAGCGGCCGTAGGGGATCTTCGCCGCGTCGATCACCTCGACGTGCGGGGGGAGTTCGGCGAGGAGGTCGCGGGGGCCGAGGCGGTCGGCGATGACGACGTCGGCCTCGGCGAGGAGGCGACGGCCGCGGACCGTGATCAGGTCCGGGTCGCCGGGGCCGCCGCCGACGAGGGCGACGCCGGGCGTCCTGGTGCGGTGGTGCGGGGCGACCAGGGTGCCGTCACGCAGGCCCGCGACGACCGCGTCGCGGATCGCGGCGGTGTGGCGGGGGTCCCGGCCGCGCGCGTCCGTGGTGAGTACGGCGACGGTGACGCCCTCGCTGTGGCCGGTCGCCGGGGTCCACGCGGTGGCCTGGTCGGCGTCGTCGGAGCGGACGCACCAGACGCGGTTGCGCTCCGCCTCGGCGGAGGCGGCGGTGTTGGCCTCGGGGTCGGTGGTGGCGATCAGGGCGTACCAGGCGTTCGCCAAGTCGCCGTCCGCGTACGGGCGTCGCTCCCAGGTGATCTCGCCCGCGTCCGCCATCGCCTCGACGGAGGGGGTCGCCTCGGGGGACACGAGGGTGATGTCAGCGCCTGCCGCGATGAGCGCCGGGAGGCGGCGCTGGGCGACCTGGCCGCCGCCCAGGACGACGACCCGGCGGCCGGTGAGGCGGAGGCCTACGGGGTAGGCGGGGTTTTCGGCCATGAGGGTGCGGCTCCTCTTTTACGGCGGGTTTGCCCGACGTGCTGTACGAGTGCTGTACGACGTGCGGTGGCCCTGACGTGCAGATTTTACGGGCAGGGGGCTGTGGCGGCTCGGCCGGTCCACTGGCTGAGCCGCCACAGCCCCCTGCGGGCGTCTACTTCTCGGTCACCCCGGCGGAATCGAACGTCGCCACCTCGTGCATCGCCCGCGCCGTGCTCTGCACCAGCGGCAGGGCCAGCAGCGCGCCCGTGCCCTCGCCGAGGCGGAGGTCGAGGTCGACCAAGGGGCGCAGGCCGAGCTTGTTGAGGGCGGCGACGTGACCCGGTTCGGCACTGCGGTGGCCCGCGATGCAGGCCGCGAGGACCTCGGGGGCGATCGCCCGCGCCACCAGGGCGGCCGCGCCGGCGCTGACGCCGTCCAGGATCACCGGCGTGCGCAGGGAGGCGCCGCCGAGCAGCAGGCCGACCATGGCCGCGTGCTCGAAGCCGCCGATCGCGGCGAGGACGCCGATGGGGTCGGCGGGGTCCGGCTGGTGGAGTTCGATCGCGCGGCGCACGACCTCCGTCTTGCGGGCCAGGGTCTCGTCGTTGATGCCGGTGCCCCGGCCGGTGACGTCGGCGGGGTCGGTGTCCGTGAACACCGAGATCAGGGCGGCGGACGCGGTCGTGTTCGCGATGCCCATCTCCCCTGTGAGCAAAGCCTTGTTGCCCGCCGCCACGAGGTCGCGGGCCGTCTCGATGCCCACCTCGATGGCCTGCTTGGCCTCCTCGCGGGACATCGCGGGACCGGTCGTCATGTCCGACGTACCGGCCCGGATCTTCCGGGGCAACAGGCCTGGGGTGGCGGGCAGTTCGGACGCCACACCCACATCCACGACACACACCTCGGCGCCCACCTGACTCGCGAAGGCGTTGCAAACGGCGCCGCCGCCAAGGAAGTTGGCGACCATCTGGGCCGTCACCTCCTGCGGCCAGGGGGTGACGCCCTGCGCGTGCACACCGTGGTCGCCCGCGAAGATCGCGACGGCCGCGGGCTCCGGGATCGGCGGCGGGCACTGCCGGGAGAGACCGGACAGCTGCGCGGAGATGATCTCCAGCATGCCGAGCGAGCCCGGCGGCTTCGTCATCCGCTTCTGCCGCTCCCACGCCTCGCCGAGCGCCTTCGCGTCCAGCGGGCGGATCCCGGCGACGGTCTCCGCGAGCAGGTCGTGCGGGTCCTCGCCGGGCAGGGCACGGCGGCCGTACGTCTCCTCGTGCACGACCCACGACAGCGGGCGGCGCTTGGACCAGCCGGCCTGCATCAGCTCGGGCTCGTCCGGGAACTCGTCGACGTAGCCGACGCAGAGGTACGCGATGACCTCCAGGTGCTCCGGCAGACCGAGCGCGCGGACCATCTCGCGCTCGTCGAAGAAGCTGACCCAGCCGACCCCGAGGCCCTCGGCGCGCGCCGCGAGCCACAGGTTCTCCACCGCGAGGGCGGCGGAGTACGGCGCCATCTGCGGCTGCGTGTGACGGCCCAGGGTGTGCCGGCCGCCACGGGTGGGGTCGGCGGTGACGACGATGTTCACCGGGGTGTCGAGGATCGCCTCGATCTTCAGTTCCTTGAACTGCTTCGCCCGGCCCTTGGGCAGCGACTTGGCGTACGCCTCGCGCTGGCTCTGGGCCAGTTCGTGCATGTTGCGGCGGGTGTCGGCGGAACGGATGACCACGAAGTCCCACGGCTGGGAGTGCCCGACGGACGGCGCCGTGTGCGCCGCCTCCAGCACACGCAGCAGCACGTCGTGCGGGATCGGGTCGCTGCGGAAGCCGTTGCGGATGTCACGGCGTTCGCGCATCACCTTCAGCACGGCCTCGCGCTCGGCGTCGTCGTAGGCGGGTGCCGCAGGGCCGGTGGACTCTCGTACGTCTTCCACTGCGGCCGTGCTCTCTTCCTCCTGGTCGGCGGCCCGGGTGTCCAGGTCGTCCGCGTGCTGTACGAGTTCGGGCTCACCGTCGGCATCGGCCTCACGGGGGCCGGGGACGGCGGCGAAGGATTCCGGACCGCCGGACGGCTCCTCCGTGGGGAGGGTGAGGGGGTGCGGCGGGGTCGGTGCGAGGTGCGGGGTGGTGGGCACCGAGCCCTCCACCGGCACGAACCGGCCGAGGGAGTCGTCGGGGCCGGCGCCCGCCGGGACGGCCTGCGGCACCTCCGCGAACTCGACGAACTCGGCGTCCGGGGTGGTGGGTTGGGCGAGGGAGGGTGCCTGCGGGTCGGCGGCTTCCGCTCCGTGGCCCTCGGCGGCGATCGGCTGCGGCGCGAGCGCCGGCTCCGCCTCGACCGTGAACTGCTGCTCCGCCACGGCTTCGGGTGCGGCGGTGGGCTGGGGGGCCGGGTCGCCCGGGACCGCGCCGAGGAGGACGGGTGAGCCTTCGGCGAGCGGAGCGGGGGCGGCCTCGACGGGAGCGGCCTCGGCGGGCGTGACCGCGCTGTCGAGGTGCGCCGCGTCCGGGGCCTGCGTCGGGACCGGGGTGGCCTCGGCGAGCGGAGCCGAGTCGTCGGCCGTGGGGGCGGGCTGTGCCGTGTCCACGGCGGTGGCGAGCGGCTCGGCCTCGGAGGCGATCGGGATCTCGACTCCCTTAGGAACAGGGGGAGTTGCCCCGGCGCCTTGGGCCTCGTCCGCCCCGTCGAGGAGAGCTGCCTCCTGGACCGGAGCGGCGTCGGCGACCTGGTCGGCACCGGGGGCGAACACGACGCCCTGCGCCTGGCCCGGCTCCGCAGCGGCTACGTCTTCCGGGGCCGGGGAGGCGACGAACGCGCCCTCGGGAACCTGGTCGGTGCTCTGAACCGACGCGGAATCGGGGACGGGAGCGTCGCCGACTTGCGCTGGCGCGGCCTCGGACACGGGGGTGCCGCCTTGCGCGAGCACGGCGTCGAGAGCGGAGCCTGCCAGGTGCGGCAGCGCGGCCTCGGGGCCAGATCCGTCACCGTGCACGAGTACGACGGCTTCAGGGCCGGACCCATCGCCGTCGCCGTGGACGACCGCGGCCTCGATGCCGGGGCCATCAGCGTGGACGACGGCGGTCTCAGGACCGGTGCCATCACCGTGGACGACTACGCCCTCAGTGCCGGGGTCGGCGCCGTGCAGGAGCACTGCCTCCGCGCCGGTGCCGTCACCGTGCGGGAACTCCGCGTCGGGGCCCGCGTGGGCGCCCTGTGCCTGGGCATCCTCGGCGCTCGGGGCAACGTCCTGTCCGAGTGCGGCCTCGGGGGCTGTGCCGTCGCCGTGAACGAACGCGGCCTCGGAGTCCGCCTCGGCGCCAAGGCCTTCGGCATCGTGAGCGCCGACAGCCTGGGCAACCTGCCCGGCGTCGTAAGTCACGACTGCCTCGACACCCTGGTCGTGCCCGTTGCCGAACCCGGCGCCGTCCTGGACCTGCCCGGCACCCAACTCGTCCGCACCCTCGGGCAGTTGACCCGTCTCAGGGACACCAGCCGTTCCGGAGCTCTCCGTGCTCGCGTGCACCGAAGAAGCGGAGGATGCCGAGGGAACCGAAGCGGACACCGCTGCCGTCGCGGCCGTCTCCGCCGCGTACTGCTGGCCGTGGCCCTGCCAGGCCTCCCCCGCGTCGGGGGCCGTGGCGACCGTCCCGTTCACCGCTTCCGTGGCGAGCCTCGCGACCGCGGCCTGGGCCGCGCCGCCGGACTCCGGGCCCGGTTCGGGTGTCGGCGCCGGGGCAACCGTTTCCGCCGTTCGCACCCCTGCTTCGGCCGGCGCCTGGGCGCCCCAGGGGGCAGCGCCCTGCGGGGGCAGGTCGCGGAGTTGGGGTGCGTCGAGGTACTCGGGGCCGGTCGTCGGGCGGCCGGTCTGCCGTACCGGCGCACCCGCGGGGCCGCGGTCGGCGAGGGAGCGGACGGGGCTCGCGGAGGTGTCGGGGAGGGGCGGGCCGAGGTGCAGCGGGCGACGCGGGGTGACCGGCGCGGGCGGCGGTTCGGCGAGCCGGACGGCGCCGAGGTCGACGGAACCGCTGTCGCGGCCGGCCGTCTCGTGCGGACCGGGCTCGTGCGGAGCCGAGTCGTGCGGATCCGGCTCATACGCCGCGGGCTCGTGCGGTGCGGGCTCCTGGACGGTCTCGACGACCGGCTCGGGGACGGGGGGCGGGACCTCGTTGCCCCAGGCGCCCTGGGCGCCCGGCAGGAGCAGCAGGTCGTCGTCCTCGGCGGTGGTCTCGGAGTGGTAGGTGTACGCGCCGTGTGCGGGAACGCTCGGCTGTTCCACCATGCCTGCGTTCTCCGGCAACCCCTCGGCCGGGACCTGGCCGGTGTCGGTCATGCGTACCCCTCGCCCATCGGTTAGTGCTTCTACGACCCGCTCTCCGGGAACGGCGCACCGACCGCCCCGCAGTGGAGAACGAGCGTGCCTGTCCAGCGGCACGAACGACCCGACGCCAAAAAGCGACAAAGCCATTTAGACGACAAAGCCATTCAATGGCATTGTCGCGGCCGTTGCGCCGTCGCGGCAGCTTGATCCGCGACGGCCCGCTGTGGACTGCGCCACGTTGCGCGTCCTCCGGTTCCGCTGTACCACACACACCCCAAAACGGGCGGGTTTTCCGGACATTGGCGAACGAAGCGCCGGTCCACCCTGTGCGGTACAACGGTCCGCCAGCCTACCGCGCGCAGTACGACAACAGGATCACGGGGACGGTTCGAGGGGTCACGAAACGCGCTCGGGAAGGAGGCCGCTGAGCAGGAATGCGACACTCCGTTCCGTCTCCGTCCAGGCCCTGGTGTCGAGTTCGACGGACTGGAGGAGGGCGCACTCGACGTGGTAGCCGTGCTCCGTCAGGTCGCGGCCGACGAGTTCGGCCTCGTCGCGAGTGGAGGCGTGCGCCACGATGCGCTGCGGGCGCCGGTCGGCGACCGCGGAGACGACGGCCACTCCCCCGCCGCCGACGCGTACTACGTCAGGTTCGGGGAGGTTCTCCAGGATGTGCGGGGCGTCGCCCTTGACGATCTGGAGGTGCACGCCGAAGCTGCGGGCCGCCGCGTCGGTGCGGGCGCAGGCCTGGGCGTCGCGGTCGACGGCGATGACGGCGGCTCCGGCGCGGGCCGCCTCGATGGCGAAGGCTCCGCTGCCGCAGCCGATGTCCCACACGAGGTCTCCCACGCGCGGGCCGAGGCGGGCGAGTTGGGCGGCCCGGAGCAGATCCGTCTCGCCCTCGCCGAGCTCACCGCCGTAGGCCTCGGCGGGCAGGGTCCAGCCTCGGGCGACGGCGGCCGGGTCGCGGCCGGCGATCCAGCCCTCACCCGGTCCCGCCGTGACCGTCGGGCCGACGGGGCCGCCCATGACGATCACGACGTTGGGGTCGCGCCAGGTGCGGTCGGCCGCCTTGTCGGAGGTGAGGACGGTGACCTGTTCGTGCTCGGTGCCGAGTTCCTCGCAGATGACGAAGGTGCGGTGAACGCCTTCCAGCAGCAGGCCGAGTTCGGCGGGTCCCGCGCCCGGTGAGGTGAGGACGGCGACCTTCGTGTGGGCCCGGCATACGTTCACCGCGCGTCGCAGGGTGCGTCTGTGGGCGACGACCACCTGTGCGTCGTCCCAGGGCATCCCGGCGCGGGCGAAGGCGGCGGCCACCGAGGAGACGGCGGGGACGACCTCCACCTCCAGGCCGAACTCGGGTGCGCGCAGGGTCCGTACGACGCCGAAGAAGCCCGGGTCCCCGTCGGCGAACACCACCGCGGTGCCGCGGACGCCGGCGATACGGCGGGCGGCGAGGGCCACGCTGCCGAGGCGGATGCGTTCGGCGCGCGCCGGCACCTCGGGCAGCTCCAGGTGGTGGGGCGCGCCGGCCACCAGGGTGGCGGCGCTCAGGGCGGAGCGTGCCGCAGCTGTCAGCGGAGAGCCGTCCCAGCCGATCACCGTGACGCGGTCGGCCATCGTCGTCAGTCTCCAGGGGTAATTCGCAGGTCGTCGGGGGAAGCTGCCCGTACGCGGGCACCGTGAGGGTACCTGGTGCGGCTGGGCGGTGCTCCCGTGGTCGTACCCGCCGGATTCAGTTCCAGTCGGCGAGTGACGTGAAACCGTCGACGTCGGCGAGCTGCTCCGCCGTGCCCTCCAGGTCCTCCGGGAGGAGGCTCCACACGATGAAGTCGGTACGGACGTCGATCCAGGTGCCGTCGTCGGCGTGGACGTGCGCTATGCAGGCGTTGCGCAGGACGCCCTCGCTGATGCAGCCGATCTTCTGGGCGACCTGCTGGGAGGCGGTGTTGTCGGCGGCGGTGCGCAGTTCGATGCGCTCCAACTTCTGGTCGCCGAACAGCCATTGGGCGGTGGCGAGGGCGGCTTCGGAGGCGTAGCCCTCACCGCGGGCCCACGGGGCGATGATGTACGACAGTTCGGTGGACCGGACATGCCAGTTCGTCTTGGTCAACTGGACGATGCCGACGAGCCGTTGGGTGAGGAACTCGGTGACGGCGAGGTCGAGGCCGCGGCCCGAAGTCCGTTCGGCGGGCGCGTAGTGGGTGATCCACTCGCGGGCGCCGGCGACGGTGAACGGCTGGGGCACGTGGGTCCAGGCCGCGACCTGCTCGTCGTTCATCATCTCGGCCAGGGCCTGCACATCGTCCTCGTCGAGGGGCCGCAGCACCAACCGCTCCGTGCTGATGGAGATGTTGGGGAAGGTGCTAGTCATGCGCCACTCCGTAACCTTTGGAAAATGTTCAGGGCAACCTGAACTGCCCAGCATGCAGCATGAAAGCAGTGAACCGCACCACGGGGTCCACCCGCGGTGAGCGAGTGGACCCCGTGCGTGGTGTTACGCCGTATACGCCCCTGTCAGCCGGAAGTGACCGGCAGGACGGAGCCCTTGTACTTCTCCGCTATGAACTTCTTCACGTCGGCGGAGACGAGCAGCTTCGCGAGCTTTGCGACCCGGGGGTCGTCCTCGTTGCCGCGTTTGACGGCCAGGAGGTTGGCGTAGGGGTTGTCCTTCGCCGACTCCAGGAGGATCGCGTCCTTGGCGGGGCTGAGGCCCGCGTCCTGGGCGTAGTTGTTGTTGATGACGGCCACGTCCACGTCGTCGAGCGAGCGCGGGAGTTGGGCCGGATCCAGCTCCTTGAACTTCAGGTGCTTCGGGTTGGCCGTGACGTCCGCCGGGGACGCGTCGGTGCCCGCGCCCGCCTTGAGCGTGAGCAGCCCCTTGGCGGCGAGGAGTTTGAGGGCGCGCCCCTCGTTGGTGGTCTCGTTCGGCACGGCGACGGTGGCTCCGTCGCCGAGCTTCGCGATGTCCTCGATCTTCTTGGAGTACACGCCCATCGGCGGCAGATACGCCTTGACGACCGGGACCAGGTCGGTGCCCTTGCTCTTGTTGAACTCGTCGAGGAAGGGCTGGTTCTGGTAGAGGTTCGCGTCCAGCGAGCCCTCCTGGAGCGCGGTGTTCGGCAGGACGTAGTCCGTGAACTCCTTTATCTCCAGGTCGAGTCCGGCCTTCGCGGCGAGGTTGTCCTTGATGTACGTCAGGACCTCGCCGGCCGGCACGGCGGTGGCGCCGACGACGAGGGTGCCGTCGTCCTTGCCGCCGCTCTTGCCGGAGCCGGAGCCCGAACCGCAGGCAGTGAGGCCGAAGAAGGTCACGGCGAGTCCGGCCGCCGTGACGGCGATGCTCTTGCGCATGGTCGATCCCCTAGTCGGCTGCTCGGATCAGAAGGACGGGATGACGGAGCCGGCGTACTTGTCCTCGATGAACTTCTTCACCTCGGGCGAGGTCAGCAGCTTCGCGAGCTTCTTGACGCGCGGGTCCTTCTCGTTGCCCTTCTTCACGGCGAGGAAGTTGCCGTACGGGTTGTCCGTCGCGGACTCCAGGACGAGGGCGTCCTTGGCGGGCTTCAGGCCGGAGGAGATGGCGTAGTTGCCGTTGATGACGGCCGCGTCGACGTCGTCCAGGGAGCGCGGGGTCTGGGCCGCCTCCAGCTCCTTGAACTTGAGCTTCTTGGGGTTGTCGGTGATGTCCGCGGGGGTCGCCTCGTTGCCCACGCCTGCCTTGAGGGTGATCAGCTTGTTCGCCGCGAGCAGCTTGAGGGCACGGGCCTCGTTGACGCTGTCGTTCGGAACCGCGATCGTCGCGCCGCTCTTCAGGGCGTCGGCGCTCTTCACCTTGTGGGAGTAGAGGCCGAGCGGCTCCAGGTGGACCGTGACGACGGGCACGATGTGGGTGCCGTTCTTCTTGTTGAAGTCGTCCAGGTACGGCTGGTTCTGGAAGTAGTTGGCGCCCACCGAGCCGTCCTCGGTCGCCGTGTTCGGTGTGACGTAGTCGGTGAACTCCTTGACCTCCAGGTCGAGTCCGGCCTTCTTCGCCAGGTGGTCCTTGACGTAGTCGAGGATCTCGGCGTGCGGGGTGGGGCTCGCGGCGACGACCAGCGGTCCGCTGTAGTCGGAGGCCGAGGAGGAGCCCTTGTCCGAGCCGCAGGCGGAGAGCGCGAAGGTGAGCGCTCCGGCGGCGAGGACGGCGGTGGTGAGTTTTGCGGTGTTACGCACGAAAAGTGCCTTTCCTGAAGGGTGTCGCGTACTACGACCCCGCGGTGGGTGGTGCGGGGAGCCTGGGTGGGGGGGGTGGGCCTACGCGGCTTTCAGCAGCCGGAGCCTCGGCGCGGGACCCGACCGTCCGCCGCGCCGGTGCACGGAGCGGGCCGCGTAGTCGCCGGCGAACTGGATGAGGGAGATGACCACCGCGAGGATCGCCACGGTGATCCACATCAGCTGGGTCTCGAAGCGCTGGTAGCCGTAGCGGATGGCGATGTCGCCGAGGCCGCCCGCGCCGACAGTGCCCGCCATCGCGGAGTAGCCGATGAGCGCGACGATCGTCGTCGTGGTGCTGGAGATCAGCGAGGGCAGGGACTCCGGTACGAGGACCTTGCGCACGATGGTCCAGGTGTTGCCGCCCATCGACTGCACGGCCTCGACGAGCCCGCCGTCCACTTCGCGGACAGCCGTCTCGACAAGGCGCGCGAAGAAGGGGATCGCCCCGATCGCGAGCGGCACGATGGCGGCCTCGCGGCCGATGGTCGTGCCGGTGATGGTCCGCGTGAAGTTCATCAGCGCGACCATGAGGATGATGAACGGCAGCGAGCGGGCGACGTTCACGATCTGCCCGATGACCTTGTTGGCGGCGACGTTCTGGAGCAGTCCGCCGCGGTCGGTGAGGACCAGCAGGATGCCGAGCGGGAGTCCGCCGACGACGGCGATGACCGTGGACCAGCCGACCATGTAGAGCGTGTCCCAACACGCCTCGGACAGCAGGGGCTGCATCTCGGACCAGCTCACTTGGCACCTTCCTTCAGCAGTACGGGCTCCTGGCCCAACACGTCGATCTGCAGGCCCTGTTCGCGCAGGAAGCCGATCGGCACGACGTTGTCCTCGTAGCGGCCGGGCAGTTCGATGCGCATGCGGCCGACCTGGAGTCCGCCGACGGTGTCGATGGCGGCGCCGAGGATCGAGATGTCGATGTTGTAGGTGCGCGAGAGCTGGGAGACGACGGGCTGGGTGGCGGCCTCGCCGTGGAAGGTGACGTCGACGACGGTCCGGTCCTGGCCGCCCGCCTCGCCGCTGACGGGGAAGAGCGCGGAGGCCAGCTCGGAGCCGGGGGTGGCGAGCAGTTCGCTCACCGTGCCGGACTCGACGATGCGCCCGTTCTGCATGAGCGCGGCGGAGTCGCAGACCGACTTCACGACGTCCATCTCATGGGTGATGAGCAGGACGGTCAGGCCCAGCTGCCGGTTCAGGTCGCGCAGCAGCTGGAGGATCGAGCGGGTGGTCTCCGGGTCGAGGGCGCTGGTGGCCTCGTCGGAGAGCAGCACCTTGGGGTCGCCGGCCAGCGCGCGGGCGATGCCGACGCGCTGCTTCTGGCCGCCGGAGAGCTGGGCCGGGTAGGCCTTCGCCTTGTCGGCGAGCCCGACGAGGTCGAGGAGTTCGAGGGCCTTGGCGGATCGTTCCTTCCCCGACTTCCCGAGGATTTCGAGCGGCAGCTCGACGTTGTCCTGCACGGTCCGCGAGGAGAGCAGGTTGAAGTGCTGGAAGACCATGCCGATACGGCTGCGCGCCTGCCGGAGTTCCCGTCCGGCACGCGGTCCGCGCCCGGCGAGGGCGGTGAGGTCCTGCCCGTCGACGGTGACCGTGCCTGCGGTGGGTTTCTCCAGCAGGTTGACGCAGCGGATGAGCGAGGACTTGCCGGCGCCGGACTGGCCGATGACGCCGTACACCTCGCCTTCGCGGACGTGGAGGTCGACGCCGTCGAGGGCGGTGACCTCACGGCCGCGTGAGCGGTAGACCTTGGTCAGGCCCGATGTGGTGATCACTGGGGTTCCATGACTGTCGAGCACGCGGGCGTGGGTGTGCCCTCGTACGGATGGGAAATGTGCGCGGGGCGGCGTCGGTCGCGTGGGAAACACGGACACGCCACAACGGCTCGCTTCGGGGCGCGAGGCTCGGGGCGCGAAGCCCGGGGGTGGTGCGGGGGCCCTCTAGAAGGCGCACATTCGACACATACAACGAGCACCGGGCGTCAGGGTCGCCTCGGTCGCAAGGGTGCGGCAGCTCGTCGTGGTCATGGAATCAGTAAAGCAGACGTACGGTCCTGACAAAGTGCCGCTGTCCGCATGCCGGACAGCGGCGGACGCCCGTCAACCGCGCGCGGAGATCTCCACTCCCCCGTCGCTGACCAGCGCGGACAACGCTGACAGGTCACTCACAACAAGGTCGGCGTCCAGCTCCTGGGCCTGGTGCGTTGTGGCCAATGCCACGGTGATCATTCCGGCCGCGCGGCCCGCCCGGAGTCCCGCGGGGGCGTCCTCGAAGACGACACAACGGGCCGGGTCGACGCCCAGTTGGCGGGCGGCCAGGAGGTAGGGCTCGGGATCGGGCTTGCCGCGCGTGACGTCCTCGGCGACCACGAGGGTCTTGGGCAGGATGTCGGCGTGCGCGAGCCGCGCCTCGGCGAGCCGGCGGGTGGCGGAGGTGACGACGGCCCAGCGGTCGGCGGGCAACAAGTCGAGGAGGTCACGCGTGCCGGGCAGCAGAACCGCACCCCCGTTGGCCACGTCCTCCACCTCCAGCTCCTCGATCCGCGCGACCGCCGCCGGGACGACGTCGGCGGGCAGCAGGTCGGCGGCTATCGCCACGGCGGTCCGCCCGTGCAGTTCGACCCGGCCGAAGTCCTCGGCGGTGATCCCGAACTCCGCTGCCCACCGCGTCCAGCACCTGCGCACGGATTCGAGGGAGGAGACGAGCGTGCCGTCGTTGTCGAACAGGAGGGCCTCAGCATGGATCTTCATGTTCCCGACCCTACGGTCACCGGGTCTTTTGGCCCGTAATAGGGTCGCGGCATGCTTGATGCCCTGACGCTGGCGATCGGTGTCGCCGCGCTGCTGCTCGCCGCCTGGACCGGGTGGGCGGCCTACCGCGACCAGTCGACGAAGGACTGGCACTTCATCGGCATGGCCGTGGTCACTCTGCTGGCCACGGTCCAACTGGTGATCGGCATCGTGCAGTTGGCGCGCGGCGAGAAGGCGGAGCAGGGCACGGCGATCTTCGTGGCGTATCTGCTCGGCGCGTTCGCGGCGGTCCCCGCGGCGGCCTTCATGTCCCTGGCGGAGCGCACCCGCTGGGGCACGGCGACGGTCGCGGCCGGAGCCGTGGTCCTCGCCGTGCTCGAAGTCCGGCTCTACGACATCTGGGGAAGCTGAGATGACCACCGTGGAAGAGAACACCGCGGAAGAGAAGCCCAAGCGGCTCATCAGCGGGCCCGGCATGCTGCTCGTCTGGTTCTACGGCGTGATGGTCGTCGGCGCGGTCTCGCGCTCCGTCTACCAGATCGCCACCGAGTTCGACCGGGCCCCGCTCGCCTACTCCCTGTCGGCCGTCGCCGGTATGGTGTACGGCTTCATCACGTACTCCCTCATCCGCGGCGGCGAGAAGGCCCGCAGGGCGGCACAGGCGTGCTGCGCCGCCGAACTCGCGGGTGTCCTGATCGTCGGCACGCTGACCGTGATCGACAGCTCGGCGTTCCCGGACGCGACGGTCTGGTCGTACTACGGCGCGGGGTACATCTTCATCCCCGTGCTGCTGCCGCTGTCGGCGCTCTACTGGCTCCGGAAGAACCGCGCGGCCGACACCACCGGCACGGTCACGCCGTAGCGACGTATGCCTCGACCGGCTTCTCCAGGACGATCATCGGTACGCCGTCGTCGCCCTGGGAGGTGCCTACGGTCTCGTAGCCCACGCGGCGGTACAGGCGGAGGTTGCCCTCGCTGCGGTGGCCGGTGTGGAGGCGGAACTTCTTGGCGCCGCGTTCCTCGGCGAGGGCCGATTCGGCCGCGCGCAGAAGGCGGGCGCCGATGCCGTGACCCTGGAGGCGCGGGTGGACGCAGAGCTTGCCGATGGCCGCGGCCCCGTCCTCCGTCACCGTGCCGCGGACCGAGCCGACCACCTCCTCGCCCAGCCGGGCCACGAAGACGCAGTCGGAACCGAGTTCGGCCCGGACCGAGTCGAGACTCTGGACCAGCGGGTCGATGCGGTAGTTGCCGTACAGCGCCGCCTCGCTCTGGAAGCACAGGTACTGCAGCCTGAAGATCTGCTCCGCGTCCTGCTCGGTCGCCACCGAGATGGTCACACTCATGCCCATGTGCGCACGCCTCCCGCTCACCTGATCGCCATGTGGTTCTCACTCCTATCCCCGTGCTTCGCGGGCCGCAACCTCCGGCGCCAGCAATCGGCGAAGACATCCCAGACATCTGGAACGTTCCGGGCCGAGACTGCCCTGTGAGATACCCAACTCCCCCGCGATCTCGCGGTAGGTGAGGTCCTTGGGCGACAGCAGCGCCTCCATCAGACGCGGGCAGCGACCGGGCAGCCGGCGCACCGCGTCGTGCAGCGCGCGATGCCGCGCCGCCGTGATCGCGGACTGCTCGGGGCCGCTGTCGTCGTCCTCGACGGGATCATCGCCGTACGACTGTTCGAGACGAGCCGTGCGGCGGGTGCGCTGGGCCTCCGAGCGGACCGCGCGGCGGAGCCAGCGCTGGGGGTCGACCGGTGGGCCGGAGGCGTCGAGGCGTTCCAGGAGGCGGAGCCAGACGGCCTGTTCGAGGTCGGCCGATTCGGTTCCGGAGGCATATGCCTCGGCGGAGGCCTCGGCCGCGAGCAGTGGGCGCAGGGTGGAGAGGAGTTGGTGTGTCATATGCGGCACGACGTGGCCGCCCCGGCGGAAGGTTGCCGGGGCGGCCGTCTGTCACTCCAACGGGGCGCGGGCCTCAGCCGTTGACGAAGTCCGCGCGGGCCAGCAGACCGGTGTCGGCGTTGTCCGTGAAGACACCGTCGATGCCGGTGGCGAAGTAGCGCTTGAAGGCGCCGAACGCGTCGCCGTAGGCGTCCACGGCGGTGCCCTTGCGGTACTCCAGCGGCAGGAAGGGGTTTTCGTTGCGCATGGTGTAGGGGTGCAGGATCAGGCCCACCTTGTGCGCGTCGGCGACGAGGGTGGTCTCCTTGTTCAGGCTGCCGTCGGCGTTCTTCGTGATGATCAGGTCGAGCGTCGGGCCCAGGCCCTGCGCGTACGACGCGATCTCGGCGAGGCCCTTGGGAGTGACGAGGTCGTCGACCGTGCGCGGGTCGCCCAGGTCGACGAAGTCGAAGGGGCGGGTGCCCGTGCCGGACAGCAGCACCACCAGGTTGTTGCGGACCAGCTTGCTGATCTTCTGGATGCTGGTCGGCTCGAAGGACTGGATGAGGACCGGCGAGTTCCGCTTGTCCTTGCCGTGCTTGCGCAGGGTCGAGGAGAGCAGCTTCTCCATGTCGAAGCCGCGCTTGCGGAAGTAGGTGGGGTGCTTCATCTCGGGGTAGATCCAGACCTGCTTGCCGCGCTTACGGGTCTGCTCGTCCTGCCACTTGAGGACCTCTTCGAAGGTCGGGATCTCCCAGCGGCCGTTGTAGAGCGTGTTGTGCGGGCGGTTGGCCGGAATGCGCTCGATCGCGCGCAGGGTCTTCAACTCGGCGAGCGTGAAGTCCTCGGTGAACCAGCCGGTCGTGGAGACGCCGTCGAGCAGCTTGGTGGTCCTGCGGCTCGCGAACTCGGGGTGGTCGGCGACGTTCGTCGTGCCGCCGATCTCCGGCTCGTGCCGGCAGACCAGATGACCGTCCTTGGTGGGGACGAGGTCACCGGCCTCGACGATGTCGGCGCCCATGTCGAGGGCCAGGTTGTAGGAGCCGAAGGTGTGCTCGGGGCGGTAGCCGCTGGTTCCCCGGTGCCCGACGATCGTCGGCTTGGGCAGGTCCTTCAGACCGCCGCCGTGACGGGCCGTCGAGGCCTCGGCGGCTCTCGCCGTGCCCGCCGGTCCCAGTGCGGCCACTCCCGCACCGAGCACGGCCGCGCCGAGGAGCGCCCGTCGTCCCGTTCCGCCTGCTCGCTCGTTCGGCCCCTGCGTTCCCTGCGTGTCCATGAAACCTCCTGGCGTCGCCCCGTCGGTGCGCGCCGATCGTAGGTGCGCGTACATGACGAACGGGAGACCTCGGCCCGAACACGGCGGTGACGCTGGATGTCGTACGGACGGACAGGTTTGACACGCCATCAGCAAGGAACGCGAGATGTGTCACAACATGGCGGCCCGGTTACGGGGCGACTCCGGAGCGACACCGCAGGTAAACGTGCGTCAACACTGCGTAAGACCTCGGTGAACCCGATGTGCAATACGCGCCGCACCGCGAGTATCGTCCTCACCTGCACAGTTTTATATCGACCCCTTGACACCGGAGGGCCCGTTGTCCCGCTTCGTGCTCATCAAGGCAGTGCTCGGACCGATCATGCGCCTGATGTTCCGCACACGGGTGGAGGGCGCGGAGCACATCCCCGACGACGGCCCGGTGATCCTCGCCGGCAACCACCTCACGTTCATCGACTCGATGATCCTTCCGCTGGTCTGCGACCGGCAGGTGTTCTTCATCGGCAAGGACGAGTACGTCACCGGCAAGGGCTTCAAGGGCCGCCTCATGGCCTGGTTCTTCACCGGCGTCGGCATGATCCCGGTCGACCGGGACGGGGCGAACGGCGGCGTCGCCGCGCTGATGACCGGGCGGCGCGTGCTGGAGGAGGGCAAGGTCTTCGGGATCTACCCCGAGGGGACGCGGTCGCCCGACGGGCGGTTGTACCGGGGGCGTACCGGCATCGCCCGCCTCACGATGATGACGGGCGCGCCGGTTGTTCCCTTCGCGATGATCGGTACGGACAAGTTGCAGCCGGGGGGTGCGGGGATTCCGCGCCCGGGGCGGGTCACTGTTCGGTTCGGTGAGGCGATGGAGTTCTCCCGGTACGAGGGGATGGACCGGGATCGGTATGTGCTGCGGGCTGTGACCGACTCTGTGATGACTGAGGTCATGCGGTTGTCGGGGCAGGAGTACGTGGACATGTATGCGACCAAGGCCAAGGCGGCTTGAGGGTTCGTCGTCGAGTGCGGCTGTGTGGGGGCTGGTCGCACAGTTCCCCGCGCCCCTAAAGGCGTTGACCTCGCAGTAGGAACCAAGCCACCGCCGCTGTCGCGAGGAGCACCACCGCTCCCACGCCCGATGCCACGCTCAGGCCGCTCACGAAAGCCTCTCGCGCCGACGTCAGCATTTCCTGGGCCGCCTGGGTCGGCATGCTTCCCGCTGCTTCCACCGCGCCGCCCAGTGATTCGTGGGCGGCGCTCGGTGTTCCCGCCGGAGATGCGAAGCCCCGGTACACGCCCGTCACGATCGAGCCGAGTACGGCGATGCCGAGGGCCGCGCCGAGTTCGTAGGCCGTTTCCGAGACCGCCGAGGCCGCGCCCGCCTGCTCCTTCGGTACGGAGGAGAGGATGACGTCGGCCGTCACCGTGAAGGAGAAGCCGGCGCCGACGCCGACCACCAGCAGTGCGGCGCCGAGAAGTGGGTAGCCGGTCGACTGGTCGAGGGTCGTCAGTACGGCGAGCGCCAGGCCGACCGCCGCCAGGCCGCCCGCCACCACCGCGCGGACCGAGAAGCGGCGGGCCGTCCGGCCGGCGATGAGGCCGGCCGCCACCGCACCGACGGCGGCGGGGATTTCGGCCAGGCCCGCCTCGAACGGGCCCCTGCCCTGGACCAGTTGCAGGTACTGGGAGAGGAAGAACACCAGCCCGGACAGGCCGAGGATGGTCAGCAGGTCGGCCAGGACGGCCGCGCTGAAGCCCCGGTTGCGGAACAGGCGCATGTCCAAGAGGGGTGCGGGGAGCGTGAGTTGGCGGCGGACGAACCAGTACAGGGCCGCCGCGCCCAGTGCGCCCACCGCGAGTGCGGGCAGCTCGAAGCCGTGGGTCGCGGCCTCCTTGACCGCGTAGACGACGCCGATCACACCCACCAGGGACAGTGCGACGCTGGTCATGTCCCAGGGGCCGGGGTTCGGGTTCTTCGACTCGGGGAGCATCTTGATGCCGACCAGGACGAGGACCGCCATCACGGGCAGGTTGATGAGGAACACCGAGCCCCACCAGAAGTGTTCGAGCAGGAAGCCACCGGCTACCGGGCCAACTGCCGTACCGGCGGAGGCCGTTGCGCCCCAGATGCCGACCGCGAGGCTGCGTTCGCGCGGGTCGTGGAAGAGGTTGCGGATCAGGGCGAGGGTGGCGGGCATCAGGGTCGCGCCCGCGACACCGAGCAGCGCCCGGGCCAGGATCATCAACTCCGGTGTCGTGGCATAGGCGTTGAGGACCGAGATCGCGCCGAAGGCGGTGGCCCCGACGAGCAGGATGCGCTTGCGGCCTATTCGGTCGCCGAGGCTGCCCATCGACACGAGCAGGCCCGCGATGACGAAGGAGTAGACGTCGCCGATCCAGAGGAGCTGGGTGCCGGTCGGCTTCAAGTCCTCGCTGATGTAAGGGGTCGCGAGACCGAGGACGGTCGCGTCCACGGCCACCAGCAGCACGGCGAGCACGAGGACAGAGAGCGCGAGCCAACGGCCCGGGCGCTTCTCCGTCTCCGTCACAGCCGCCGGCTGCAGGGTGCTGGTCATGATTCCTCTCTCCGTGTTTCGTCTCTGCGTAGTGCGCCGCCGAGCAGCAGCTCGACGGTCATGTGCGTGAAGTCCTTGGGGGCGCCCTTGCCGCTCTGCACCAGCCACACCGCGGAGGCCAGCAGGCCGAACAGCGCCTCGGTGAGCCAGGCGGGCGTGAGGTCGATACGGAACTCGCCGCTCTGCTGGCCGCGCCGGAACAGGGCGGTGATGCGGTCGTCGACCCGGGCCCAGCCGGCGTGCTGCTCCTCGCCCTCGAACAGCTGGTTCTCGGTGTAGAGGAAGGCGAGCAGACCTGCGGCCGGTTCGGCCTCGCGGACGAGTCGCCGTACGGCGTCCTCGGCACGGCCGTCGTCCAGTCGCGCCGCGTCCAGGGCGGCCTCGCACTCGGCGATACCGAGCGCCTCCAGCGCCCGTACGAGCGCGTCGCGCCCCGCGAACTGGCGGTGCAGGGTGGCCCGGCTGATCCCGGCCGCCTTGGCGACCTCGTCCATCGTCGCGGTGGACTTGCGGGTCAGCAGGGCGGCGGCAGCGCGGAGCACGTGGTCGCGGTCGAGAGCCATGAGACAACCATAACCCACATGAGACACTCATGTCTCATCACGGGCATGCCTGCCTCACGGAGGGGGCGATCGTCGGGATCTCTCAGGTCAGTGCCAGGGCAGCTGCCCGCGCTTCTCCCAGTACGTGTGCGGGTCCTCGGCGAGTGCGGCGAGGCGGGCGAGCTGGTCGTCGTTCAGGTCCACGACCGCCGCGTGCAGGTTGGAGGCGAGTTGGTCGACCGTCGCCGCGCCGGAGAGGGCCACGCCCGCCCACGGTTCGCGCAGGATCAGGGCCAGGGCGATCGCGTCCGCACCCAGGGACGTCTCTTGCGCCACGGCCTTCAGGGCGTCCGGCGCGTACGGTCCCGCGAGCCTCCCGTTGGCCATGCCCTCCTTGACGATCACCGTGAGTCCGGCGTCGTGGGCCTCGGCCAGGGCGGGGCCGGCTGAAGTCTCCAGGGCGTTGTACGTCGACTGGACGGTACGGAAGAGGGGCGCGCCGTCGACCGTCACGGTGAGCGCGGCGCGGATGGCGTCCGCCTGGGCCGGGCCGCTCGTCGAGAAGCCGATGGTCACGCCCGTCGCCGCCGACTCGGCCAGTCTCGCGTGGAGTTCCTTGTCGGTGAGCGCCGGGCTGTCGGGGGTCACCGAGTGGATCTGGTAGAGGTCGAGGCGGTCGCCGAGCAGTTCGGCGGTTTCGCCGCGCTGGCGGTCGTAGGTCTGGACGGTGTGGTCCTTGACCTCGTGTTTCTCGGCGTCGGTGGTCCAGCCGGCGGTGTAGGTGTAGCCCCACTTGCTGCCGATGACCACGTCGTCGATGTCGGGGCGTGCGGTGAGCCAGGCCGCGAGGAACTCCTCCGAGCGGCCGTAGGAGCGGGCGGCGTCGAAGTAGCGGACGCCCTGCGCGTAGGCGGCGTCGAGGAGTTCGTGGGTGCGGGCGCGGAGGGCTTCTACGGTGCGGGTCTCTCCGAGGTCTTTTTCGCGGCCGAGGTTGATGTAGCCGGGGCGGCCCACTGCGGCGAGGCCCAGTCCGAGGTGGGCGGTGGGGGTGGTGGCGGTGGCGAGGCGGGCGAAGGGCATGCCGACAACGTAACTCGGGATGCCCTGTCGCCTCAGGATTCGGGTTGTTCGGTTGATCGGCGAGTGCGGGCGCGTTGGGGCTGGTCGCGCAGTTCCCCGCGCCCCCAAAAAGACTCGCCCTACCGCTTGTTTTTAGCCGTCGCCCACTCGTGTTGGACCGCCAAGTCCCGCTTCACTTCTGCCAGTTGGATCGCCACCGCGCTCGGGGCCGTGCCGCCTCGGGCGTTGCGGGAGGCCAGGGCGCCGGGGACGTTGAGGACCGTGCGGACCTCGGGGGTCAGGTGGGCGGAGATCTTCGCGAACTGTTCGTCCGTGAGGTCGTTCAGTTCGATGTCCTCGGACTCCGCGACCTTGACGCACTCGCCGGCGACCTCGTGGGCGACGCGGAAGGGGACGCCCTGCTTGACCAGCCACTCGGCGATGTCGGTGGCCAGGGAGAAGCCGGCCGGGGCCAGTTCCTCCATGCGGTCGCGGTGGATCGTCAGGGTGGCCATCATGCCGGTGAACGCCGGGAGCAGGACCTCCAGTTGGTCGATGGAGTCGAAGACCGGCTCCTTGTCCTCCTGGAGGTCGCGGTTGTACGCGAGCGGGAGCGCCTTGAGCGTGGCCATCAGGCCCGTCAGGTTGCCGATCAGGCGGCCGGACTTGCCGCGCGCCAGCTCCGCGATGTCCGGGTTCTTCTTCTGCGGCATGATCGACGAGCCCGTGGAGAACGCGTCGTGCAGGGTGACGAAGGAGAACTCCTTCGTGTTCCAGATGATGATCTCCTCGGCGATCCGGGAGAGGTTCACCCCGATCATCGCGGTGATGAAGGCGAACTCCGCGACGAAGTCACGCGAGGCCGTGCCGTCGATCGAGTTCGCGACGGAGCCGTGCTCGAAGCCCAGGTCCTTCGCCACCGACTCCGGGTCCAGCCCCAGGGAGGAACCGGCCAGCGCCCCCGATCCGTACGGGGAGACCGCCGTCCGCTCGTCCCACTGGCGCAGCCGCTCCGCGTCCCGGGACAGGGGCTGGACGTGGGCCAGGACATGGTGGGCGAACAGGACCGGCTGGGCGTGCTGGAGGTGGGTGCGGCCGGGCATCGCCACGTCGGGGTGGGCCTCCGCGAGGCCGACCAGCGCGTCCTGGAGTTCGGCGATCAGGCCGCCGATCGTCCGGGCGTGGTCCCGCAGGTACATGCGGAAGAGGGTGGCGACCTGGTCGTTGCGGGAGCGGCCGGCGCGGAGCTTGCCGCCGAGGTCGGGGCCGAGGATCTCCAACAGGCCGCGTTCCAGGGCCGTGTGGACGTCCTCGTCGGCGATCGTGCCGACCAGGGTGCCGTCGGCGACGTTCTCCGCGAGCTGGTCGAGGCCCGCGAGCATGCGGGTCAGCTCGTCGTCCGTGAGGAGGTTCGCCTTGTGCAGCACGCGTGCGTGGGCGCGGGAACCGGCGATGTCGTAGGGCGCGAGCCGCCAGTCGAAGTGGACGGACGCGGACAGCTTCGCCAGGGCCTCGGCGGGACCGTCGGCGAAACGACCGCCCCAGAGCCGTACGTCACCGCTGTTGCTGCTCACTTGCGCTGCTCCTCAAAGGCCGTGGACCGAGGGTCGTCGTTCCGTGGGTTCCTGCTGTGGTGTCCCTGCATTGTCTCGCATGACACCGTCTCGCATGCATGATTATGCAGAGCCCTGCATGATTCGTCAATTTTGAAAGACCCTTGAACAACCTTGAACACCAGCAACCGCTTTCCCGTACCTCTCGCCGAACGCAGGCGCCGCGTTTCCCCCCACGAGTCACCCCCAGTTCACCCCTGACCCGAGTGAGGCATTCGCATGTCCAGGGCTCTCCCCAAGTACAACAAGCGTCGCGTCGTGTTCATCGGCGGTGCCGCCGCCGTGGCGCTCACCGGTGCTGTCATCGCCGGTACCGCTCTTGCCGGGACGCCGGACAAGAGCAGCACCACGCAGAGCGCCCGCACGTTGTCCGACCCCGGGACGATCACCTGCCCGGACGTGAAGTCGCAGCTCCCCGCCGTGCCGGCGTCGGCGCAGGCCGAGGTCGACCGCAACCTCACCCTGCTCGACACGCAGATCACCGAGGCCAACAAGCGACTCGTCGACACCGTCGGACAGGGCGGCGCCAACTTCGTCCAGAACGCCATCCTCGGCCCGCTGAAGGACAAGCGCGTCTCGACCATCGACCGGATCGCCATCGCCATCGGGCGCCAGGGCACCAAGCCGACGGGGCTCGACTCGCTGGCCACTTGCACCCTGAACACCGGAACGGGCGATGTCGGCGGAGCCGGGACGGGTGGAACCGACACCGGGGCCACCGACACGGGGGCCACCGACACCGCGACCCCGAGCGCCACGGCGTCCGCCGCCGACGCGGCCGGGGACACGGATACGGACACCAACGCGGCGGTCGGCACGATCACCTGCCCCGACGTGAAGTCGCAGCTGCCCGCCGTCCCGGCGTCGGCGCAGGCCGAGGTCGACCGCAACCTCACCCTCCTCGACACGCAGATCACCGAGGCCAACAAGCGACTCGTCGACACCGTCGGACAGGGCGGCGCCAACTTCGTCCAGAACGCCATCCTCGGCCCGCTGAAGGACAAGCGCGTCTCGACCATCGACCGCATCGCGATCGCCATCGGGCGCCAGGGCACCAAGCCGACCGGGCTGGACTCCCTGGCCGCCTGCACGCTCACCAAGTGACGTGACAGGCAGCCGTGGCCGCCCCGATGAACGCCGGCCGGGGCGGCCACGGTGATGTCCGGAGCGGGGTGCGTTGCCTGTTCGGCCCATCTGAGGTGCCGTCAGGGTGCCCTCGCTCTAGCGTCTGAGGCATGCGTCCCGCTGTTCTCGCCGTCGCGTCCGCGTCCCTTCTGCTGCTCGGCTCCGGTGCGGTGCCCGCGCGTGCCGTGTCGCCTCCGGTGCCCTCGTCGCTCGCGGACACCGGGGGTGGCGGTCAGCTCGTCATCGCTCAGGCTCCGCGCGCCAACTCCACGTCCGGGACGCTGAGTTGGTGGGAGCGGCGGCGGGGTGGGAAGTGGGTGAAGGTAGGTTCCGCCGTCGCTCGGTTCGGGGCGAAGGGGCTCGTCGAGGGGCGGGCTCGTAAGCAGGGGTCCTATACGACTCCCACCGGGTTGTACGACCTTCCGTACGCCTTCGGGATCAAGGGGGCGCCTGGTGGGACTCGGGTCAAGTACCGGCGGGTGAACGGGAGTTCTTGGTGGTGTGAGGACACTCGGTCTCGCGTCTACAACCGGTGGAGTGAGCCGTTGGCCCGTGACTGTCGGGCGTCCGAGTCGGAGCGGTTGATCTCTTATGCGACGCAGTACGCGTACGGGGTTGTCATCGGGTACAACTACGCCAAGCCCGTGAAGGGGCGTGGGGCCGGGATCTTTTTGCATGTCAACGGGCGTGGGGCTACCGCCGGTTGTGTGTCTGTGCCGGTGGGTGCGATGCGAAGGATTTTGGGGTGGGTGGATCCTGGGCGGGCGCCGCATATTGCCATTGGGACGGTGAGTGGGGTTACGGCGATTGCTCGGTACTGATTCGCGAGAGCGCCGTTCAGTGTCGGTTGCATGGCGAGTGCACGCGCGTCGTGGCTGGTCGCGCAGTTCCCCGCGCCCCTAGGGGGTCGAGCCCGCCGGAAGTCGAACTGTGAACGTCGTTGAGCCCGGGGCGCTCTCCAACCCCACACTCCCCCCATGCGCCTCCGTCACCGCCGCCACGATCGACAGGCCCAGGCCCGCTCCCCCGCCCCTGCCCTCGGTCCGGCGGCGGTCCGCCCTTGTGAAGCGTTCGAAGACGCCCGGCTGGACCTCCGCCGGCACGCCCGGGCCGTCGTCGTGGACCGTCAGGTAGGTGAACTCACCGTTCGTCTCCACCGCCACCGTCACCTTCGTGCCGACAGGTGTGTGCAAACGCGCGTTGGCCAGCAGGTTGGCCAACACCTGTTGGAGGCGGTGGGCGTCGCCCGTGACCGTGACCGGGTCCTCGGGGAGTTGGAGGGCCCAGCGGTGGTCGGGGCCCGCGGCGCGCGCGTCGGCGATGGCGTCGAGAACCAGGCGGGTCAGGTCGACGGGGCGGCGTTCGAGGGGGCGGCCCGCGTCGAGGCGGGCGAGGAGGAGCATCTCGTCGACCATCACGCCCATGCGGGCGGACTCGGCCTCGATGCGTTCCAGTGCCCGGGTGACCTTGGGCGGGACGGGGTCCGGGTGGAGGAGGGCCAGTTCGGCGTGGCCCCGGATCGAGGCGACCGGGGTGCGCAGCTCGTGGCTGGCGTCGGCCGCGAAGCTGCGCAGGCGTTCCTCGCTCGCGTGCCGGTGGGTGAGCGCGTCCTCGACATGGCCGAGCATGCGGTTGAAGGCGCCGGCGACCTGGCCCACCTCGCTGCGCGGGTCGGACTCGGGTGCCCGGGGCGGCAGTGCCACCTCGCCGCTGGCGAGCGGGAGTTCGCTGACCCGGGTGGCGGTGGCGGCGACGCGGCTGAGCGGCCGTAGCGACCAGCGCACCCAGAGCGCGCCCGCGAACCCGGTGATCAGGAGGGCGGCGCCGAAGACGATCGCGGCGACCGTCTCCAGCCGGTGGACGGCGGCCTCCACCGACTCCAGCGGGAGTCCGGTGATCATCACGTCGCCGTCCCGGCCCTTGGCGGCGAGGACGCGGTACTTGCCGAGGGACGAGAGGTAGATCGTGCGGGCCGTGCCGCCCACCGGCACCGCCGCGAGTTCCCTGCGGTCCCTCGCGGTCAGCGCCACCTTCAGGTCGGTCGTGGTGTCGTCCTTGTCGGCGGGCACGACCCCCGAGTTGGTGACGACGCCGTTGACCAGGCGGGCGCCGAAGGTGTGCGGTGCCTGTCGGCGGGTGTCGCCGCGTTCCCGGTCGTCGGCGTCGTGGTCGGTGAGCGTCTGGCCCTGGTGCTCCAGGCTCGCGGGGAATTGCGTCCCCACCTCGGTCAGCTGCTGGTCGAGGCGGCCGGTGAGGAAGCCGTCCAGTTCGACGACGGCGGCCACCCCGACGGCCGCGCAGCTGACCGCGAGCAGTACCACCAGGCCCGCCGTCAGTCGCGCTCGCAGGGTGTGCGGCCGGGGCAGGCTCCGCAGCCACCGTCCGACGGTCCGCAGTGCCCTGCCCATCAGAGGACCGGCTTGAGCACGTATCCGGCCCCGCGCACGGTGTGGATCATGGGCTGGCGGCCGGCGTCCACCTTCTTGCGCAGGTACGAGATGTACAGCTCGACGACATGGGCCTGGCCGCCGAAGTCGTAGGACCAGACGCGGTCGAGGATCTGGGCCTTGCTGAGGACGCGGCGCGGGTTGCGCATGAGGAAGCGGAGGAGTTCGAACTCGGTCGGGGAGAGTTCGACGATGTGGCCGGCCCGGCTGACCTCGCGGGCCTCCTCGTCCATGACCAGGTCCCCGACGGTGATCCGGGGGCCCTCCTCCGCCTGGCGGGCCATGCCGGCGCGGCGCAGCAGTCCGCGCAGCCGGGCGACGACCTCCTCCAGGCTGAAGGGTTTCGTGACGTAGTCGTCGCCGCCCGCGGTGATGCCGGCGATGCGGTCCTCGACGGTGTCCCGGGCGGTGAGGAAGAGCACGCAGACGTCGGGCTTCACCTCGTGCAGGGAGCGCAGTACGGCGAAGCCGTCGGTGTCCGGGAGCATCACGTCGAGGACGACGGCGTCCGGCCGCAGTTCGCGCGCCCCGGCGAGCGCGGCGGCTCCGTCGCCCGCCGTGCGGACCTCCCAGCCCTCGTAGCGCAGGGCGCCGGAGAGCACCTCGGCCAGGTCGGGGTCGTCGTCGACGACGAGGACGCGGACGGGGGTGCCGTCGGGGCGAGTGAGGGCCGGTCGGCCGGAGCGGGTCGTGTTCATGGCACTTACCAGCATCCCCCCTCCTGGCGTCCCCGGCCGCCGCGAGGGCCTCTGAGTTTCCTCTGAGAACTCTGAGAACTGCGTCCACTCAGAGTTCCCTCAGAGGTTGTGCCCGCACAGTTGCGTGGAGGACAGGTGAAAGGACGCACACATGACCACCGTGTACGAGCAGCGGAAGGCGCCGCCCGTGGCGCCCGTTCCCCGGCGCTCGCCGACGGGCCCGGTGCTCGCCCTGCTGTGGGCGGGTGCGGCGGCCGTCGTCGCGCTGTGGTGGGCGGACACCGGGTCGGTGGTCGGGGCCGCGGGCTGGCTCACGGGAGCCGGACGGATCGCCGGGCTGCTGTGCGGGTACTCCTGTGCCGTGCTGGTGGGCCTGATGGCACGGGTGCCGCTGCTGGAGCGGCGGATCGGCTCGGACCGGGTGGCGCGCTGGCACGCGATGGCGGGCCGGTACACGGTCTGCCTGCTGGTCGTGCACGTCGTGCTGATCCTGCTCGGGTACGCCGCCCAGGACCGTGCCTCGGTCGTGCACGAGACGGTCACCGTCGTCCTTGACTACCCGGACATGCTGAAGGCGACCTTCGGCGGGCTCATCCTGTTCGCGGTCGGCATCACCTCGGCGCGGGCCGCACGGCGCCGGGTGAGTTACGAGTTCTGGTACTACGTCCATCTCCTCACGTACGCGGCCGTGTTCCTGGCGTTCTTCCATCAACTGTCCCTGGGCGAGCAGTTCAACGGGCGGCCCTGGGCCACGGACGCCTGGTACGCGCTGTATCTCGGCGTCGCGGCACTGGTGTTGTGGTACCGGATCCTCGCGCCGGTGCGGCTGAATCTGCGGCACCGGCTGCGCGTGGAGTCGGTGCACCGGGAGGCGCCGGGGGTGTACTCCGTGGTCGTGCGCGGGCGGCGGATCGACCAACTCGGCGCGGAGGCCGGGCAGTTCTTCCGCTGGCGGTTCTTCGGCGAGGGCATGGGCTGGACGTCGACGCCGTACTCGCTGTCGGCGCCGCCGCGCGGGGATCTGCTGCGGATCACGGTGAAGGCGCTCGGCGACCACAGCGCGGCCGTGCCACTGCTGCGGCCGGGCGCGCGGGTGTGGGCGGAGGGGCCGTACGGCTCACTGACCGCCGAACGGCGCACCGGGCAGCGGTCGTTGCTCATCGCGGCCGGGGTCGGGATCACCCCGCTGCGGGCGCTCTTCGAGACGCTGCCGGGTGAAGTGACGCTGCTGTACCGGGCGCGTTCTGCTCAAGACCTGGCGCTGGGCGGGGAGTTGGAGGCGATCGCGCGATGGCGCGGGGCGAAGGTGCTGTACGCGCTCAACGGGCCGCAAGGACAACGGCCTTCACTCACCCCGGCATATCTGCGTGAGGCCGTGCCCGATCTCGCCGGGCACGACGTGTACATCTGCGGTCCGCACGCCTTCGCCCAGGAGCTGTACGGGGCGCTGTCCGCCGCCGGGGTGCCGGACCGCCGTATCCACCACGAATCGTTCGAGCTGTGAGGTCGTCGTGCATCCGTTGAAGCAGAACCGGCCGCTGCGGCGGATCGTGCTGGCCAGCGCCGTGACCGCGTCCGGCCTGGTCATGCTGCTGGCGCTGAAGCCGCACACGGCGCCCGAGGTGGCCGCGGCGCCCCAGGTCGTCTCGTCGCCCGCTCCCTCGGGCAGCGCGAGCGGCAAGGCCGTCACCGGGACGAAGACGGTCACCGGTGAGACCGCGCAGACCCGTTGGGGCCCCGTCCAGGTGAAGATCACCGTGACGAACGGCAAGATCACCGATGTCACCGCGGTCCAGTCACCGTCGGACAATCCGCGCGACCAGGAGATCAACTCCTATGCCCTGCCCCAGTTGAAGAGCGAGGCACTCGCCGCGCAGAGCGCGAGTATCGACACGGTGTCGGGAGCCACCTACACAAGTGACGGTTACCGCCAGTCACTCCAGTCCGCACTCGACTCCGCGGGACTCTGAACGCACAGCCTCCACGGCACGTACTTCAGGGCCAAGGGGCCACGCCACCCCCCTTGTGCCCCGTCCACGGAGGAACCGTGACCACCACGCTCGCAGGCGGACGTGCCGCCCGCCGACAGACGATGCGCCGCATCCGCCCGCGCCGCTCCCCAGCGACCCTGCTGCTGCTCGCCGTCTGGGCGGGCGCGGTCGGGGTGCTGTGGCTGTGGTGGCACAACACGCCGTCCATCGCCGACCAGAACGGCAAGATCCTCAACGCGGGCCGTATCACTGGTCTGTTGGCCGGTTATCTGATGGCCCTGGTCGTGCTCCAGATGGCCCGCGTGCCCGCCCTGGAGCGGCGGGTCGGCTCGGACCGGGTCGCCCGCTGGCACGCGATGAGCGGCCGGTACACGCTCTGTCTGGTCTTCGCGCACGTCTTCCTCATCATGTGGGGCTACGCCCTCCAGGCGGGCAAGACGCTGAGCGACATCGTCCAGCAGACCATCGACTCGGTGAACCAGCTGCCCGACATGGGCAAGGCCGCCATCGGCACGGGCCTGTTCCTGCTCATCGGCCTCTCGTCGATCGGCGCCGTCCGCCGCAGGATCCCGTACGACACCTGGTACCACGTGCACCTGCTGACGTACGGCGCGGTGTTCCTGACCTTCTGGCACCAGATCACCACCGGCAACGACTTCGCGCTGACACCGATCGCCAAGACCGTCTGGTACGGGCTCTACGGCACGGTCACCGCGCTGGTCGTCTGGTACCGGATCCTCACCCCGATCCGGCTCAACCTGCGCCACCGGATGTACGTCGAGGCGGTCATCGAGGAGACTCCGGGCATCGTGTCCGTGCTGATCGGCGGGCGCAAGCTGCACCGGATGGGCGCGGAGGCCGGGCAGTTCTTCCGGTGGCGGTTCCTCGCGCCGGGGATGCGGTTCAGCTCGCACCCGTACTCGCTGTCGGCGGCGCCCCGCCCGAACATGCTGCGGATCACGGTCAAGGCGATCGGCGACCACAGCACCCGGCTGCGCGAACTGCGGCCCGGCATGAAGGTGTGGGCCGAGGGCCCGTACGGCGCGATGACCTCGCAGCGGCGCACCCGCGGCAAGGTGCTGCTGGTCGCGGGCGGCGTCGGCATCACGCCGATGCGGGCGCTGTTCGAGACCCTGCCCGGCGCGGCCGGCGACATCACGCTGCTCTACCGGGCCAACACCACGCAGGACCTGGCGCTGTGGGACGAGTTGGCGAAGATCGCCGACGAGCGCGGCGCCCGTCTGATGTACGCGGTCAACAGCCCCGACGGTGAGCGCCCCGACATCTCGGCGGACTCGCTGCGCCGGAAGCTGCCCGACATCGACAACCACGACGTCTTCATGTGCGGGCCGCCCGGCTTCGCGCAGTCTGTCTACGAAGCACTGCGCGGCGCGGGGGTCCCCGCCCGCCGTATCCATCACGAGTCGTTCGAGATGTGAGCGACGGGAGTCAGGAGCAATGAAGAAGAGCCACCCCATCCGGCGTGTTCTGCTCGCGAGCGCCGCCACCGTGTCCGGGATCGTTCTGCTGCTCTCCCTGAAGCCGGCGACCGACTCCTCCTCGGCGTCCGCGCAGGGTGCGGCCCAAGGAGCCGCCGCCGCGCAGGAGTCGCCCCAGGGCGGTGCCGCGACGCCCGGGACCTCGACGGTCACGGGTGCCGCCACCCAGACCGAGTACGGGGTCGTCCAGGTGCGCCTGACGGTCGCCAACGGGAAGATCACCAAGGCCGAGGCCGTGCAGGCGCCGCACGGCGGGACCAGCGACCAGAAGACCGCGCTGGCCGTCCCCAAGCTCAACCAGGAGGCGGTCGCCACGCAGAGCGCGGACATCACCTCCGTGACCGGGGCGACGTACACCAGCGGCGGCTACAAGAAGTCCCTGCAGTCGGCCATCGACAAGATGAAGTCCGCCAGTGCGGCAGCGCCGGCCCAGAGTTCGGCCGCCGCGGCGCCCGCCGCGCAGGCCAAGACGGTCACGGGCGATGTCGCGACGACCCAGTACGGGCCGGTCCAGGTCCGGATCACCGTCGCGAACGGCAAGATCACCAAGGCCGAGGCCGTGCAGGCCCCGAGCGGCGGGACCAGCGACCAGAAGACCGCGCTGGCGATCCCCAAGCTCAACCAGGAGGCCGTGGCCGCCGGGAACGCGAACATCGACTCCGTGTCGACCGCCACGTACACGAGCGGCGGTTACAAGAAGTCCCTGCAGTCGGCGCTGGACAAGGCCGGTGGCTGACACGGTGACCGATCCCGCGGAGGCTCCCGCCGCGCTGCGGCACGCCGAGGAGGTCATGGGGACGGTGTTCTCCTTCGACATCCGCGGCGGGGAGCCCGAGGCCGTCCAGGCGGCACTGGAGCAGGCGGTTACCCAACTGCACCGGGTCAACGAGGTGTTCAGCACCTACCGCGACGACAGCCAGGTGTCGCGGCTGGCCCGCGGCGAGCTGACCGTGGCGGAGTGCGACGCCGAGGTCGCCGAGGTGCTGGAGCTGGGCGCCGAGGCGGAGCGGGTCAGTTCCGGCTGGTTCAGCACCAACTACGAGGGCCGCCTCGACCCGACCGGCATCGTGAAGGGCTGGGCGGCCGAGCGGGCCGCCGAGCTGATCGCGACGGCGGCCGGGGTGAGCGGGGTCAGTGTGAACGGCGGCGGCGACGTCCAGATGTTCGGCGCCCCGGGACCGCACCGCCCCTGGCGGGTCGGCGTCTCCGACCCCCTGCGCCCGGGCGGTCTCGCGGCCGTGATCTCCGCCGCGGGCGCCGACGAACTCGCGGTCGCCACCTCCGGTACGGCGGAGCGCGGGGCGCACATCGTGGACCCGTCCACCGGCAAGTCCGCGGTGACCGACCTGGTCGCCGTCACCGTGGTGGCACCCCGGCTGACCTGGGCCGACTGCTGGGCCACGGCCGCGTTCGCGATGGGCTCACGGGAGGGCCTGGCCTGGCTGGAATCACTCCCGGACGTGGAAGCCCTGCTCATCACGGCAGGCGACGAAGTCCGCTGCACGGACGGGCTGGCCGCCCGCCTCGGGTAGGGATCCCCCATGCGAGTCGGGGGGGGGGGGGGGGGGGGGGGGGGGGGGGGGGGGGCGCGCGCGGGGGGGGGGGCCCCCGGGGTGGGGGGCCCCCCCCCCGCGGCGCGCCCGCCCCCCCCCCCCCCCCCCCCCCCCCCCCCCCGACTCGTAGTTCGTCGGTCGTACGGGTATGTCAGTGGTCGTTCTGCGCCAGCCGCAGCAGATGGTCCGCGAGGGCCTGTCCGCCCAGCGGGTCCCGGCTGATCAGCAGGAGCGTGTCGTCGCCGGCGATGGTGCCGAGGATGTCCTGGAGTTCCGCCTGGTCGATCGCCGAGGCGAGGAACTGGGCGGCGCCCGGCGGGGTGCGCAGGACCACGAGGTTGGCGGAGGCCTCCGCGGAGATCAGCAGTTCGGCGGAGAGCCGCCGCATCCGCTCCTCCTTCGCCGACTCCCCCAGCGGCACGCGCGGGGTGCGGAAGCCGCCCTCGCTCGGTACCGCGTAGATGAGGTCGCCGTCGTTGTTGCGGATCTTGACCGCGTTCAGCTCGTCCAGGTCCCGGGAGAGCGTCGCCTGGGTGACGCTCAGCCCGTCGTCGGACAGCAGCTTCGCCAACTGGCTCTGGGAGCGCACCGGTTGCCGGTTGAGGATGTCCACGATCCGGCGGTGGCGGGCGGTGCGGGTCTGCGGCACGGCCGGCCCCGTCGACTGTTCGTGCTCCTGCGCCTGACTCATCGTCGACTCATTCTCCGGATCATCCGTCCCCCTTGGCCACGTCCAGGACACCGGGCAACGCCCGGAGGAACGCGTCCACTTCGTCGTCTCCGAGGTTCAGCGGCGGCATCAGCCGTACGACATCGGGAGCGGGCGCGTTGACCAGGAAACCGGCGTCCTGAGCCGCCTGTTGCACCTGGGGCGCGAGCGGCTCGGTGAGCACGATACCCAGGAGCAGGCCCGCACCCCGGACATAATCGATCAACGGGTGCCGAGAACTGCCGTCGGCGCCCTCGATTCCGTCCCGCAGCTTCTCGCTCTGCCGCTTCACGTTGTCGAGCAGACCCTCGGCCTCGATCGTGTCGAGTACGGCGAGACCGGCGGCGCAGGAGACCGGGTTGCCGCCGAACGTCGTGCCGTGCTGGCCCGGCTGAAGCAGGTCGGCGGCGCGTCCGAAGGCGACGGTGGCACCGAGCGGCAGCCCGCCGCCGAGCCCCTTCGCGAGGGTCACGACATCCGGGAGCACGCCTTCGTGGGCCTGGTACTCGAACCAGTGCCCGGTCCGGCCGACCCCGGTCTGCACCTCGTCGAGGACGAGCAGCGCGCCGTGCGCGGCGGTGATCGCGCGGGCCGCCTTCAGGTATCCGGCCGGCGGTACGACCACGCCGTTCTCGCCCTGGATGGGCTCGATGATGACGAGCGCGGTCTCGTCGGTGACGGCGGCGGCGAGCGCCTGCGCGTCGCCGTACGGGACATGCGTGACATCCCCGGGCAGCGGCAGGAACGGCTCCTGCTTGCCGGGCTGGCCGGTGAGGGCGAGGGAGCCCATCGTCCGTCCGTGGAAGCCGCCTTGAGTGGCGACCATGTGCTGACGGCCCGTCAACCGGCCGATCTTGAAGGCGCCTTCGTTGGCCTCGGCGCCCGAGTTGCAGAAGAACACCTTGCCGTCCCGGCCGAAGCGCTCAAGGAGCCGTTCGGCGAGGGCGACGGGCGGTTCGGCGATGAACAGGTTGGAGACATGGCCGAGTTGGGCGATCTGATTGCTGACCGCCTCGACGATCGCCGGGTGGGCGTGGCCGAGCGCGTTGACCGCGATACCGCCGACGAAGTCGGTGTACTCGTTGCCCTCGGCGTCCCAGAGCTTGGCGCCGGCGCCGCGGACGAGGGGGAGCTTCGGGGTGCCGTAGTTGTTCATGAGCGACCCCTGCCACCGCTGGGTCAGGTCCTCGTTCGCGCTCATGCGGCATCCCCCTGATTCTTGTCGGGCACGACCATCGTGCCGATGCCCTCGTCGGTGAAGATCTCCAGCAGGATCGAGTGCTGGACCCGGCCGTCGATGACCCGGGCGGTGGTCACGCCGTTGCGGACGGCGTGCAGACAGCCCTCCATCTTCGGCACCATCCCGGAACTCAACTCCGGGAGCAGCTTCTCCAGTTGGGAGGCGGTGAGGCGGCTGATCACCTCGTCGCTGTTGGGCCAGTCCTCGTAGAGGCCCTCGACGTCCGTGAGGACCATGAGGGTTTCGGCCCCCAGAGCAGCAGCGAGTGCCGCAGCCGCCGTATCAGCATTGACGTTGTAGACATGTCCGTCGTCCTCGCTCCTCGCGATCGACGAGACGACCGGGATACGGCCGTCGGCGAGCAGTGCCTCGATCGCGCCGGTGTCGATGGCGGTGATCTCGCCCACCCGCCCGATGTCGACCAACTCTCCGTCGATCTCGGGCTGGTGCTTGGTGGCGGTGATGGTGTGCGCGTCCTCGCCGGTCAACCCGACGGCCAGCGGCCCGTGTTGGTTGAGCAGGCCGACCAGCTCGCGCTGGACCTGCCCGGCGAGCACCATCCGTACGACGTCCATGGCGTCCTCGGTGGTGACGCGCAGGCCGGCCTTGAACTCGCTGACGATGCCGTGCTTGTCGAGGGCGGCGCTGATCTGCGGGCCGCCGCCGTGCACGACGACGGGCTTGAGGCCCGCGTGGTGCAGGAACACGACGTCCTGGGCGAACGCGGCCTTCAGGTCCTCGTCGATCATGGCGTTGCCGCCGAACTTGATGACGACGGTCTTGCCGTTGTGCCGGGTCAGCCAGGGCAGCGCCTCGATGAGGATCTGCGCCTTGGGCAGCGCGGTGTGCTTACGGGTAGTGCTCATGAGGAGTACGCGCTGTTCTCGTGGACGTAGTCGGCGGTGAGGTCGTTGGTCCAGATGGTGGCCGTCTCACTGCCCGCGGCGAGGTCGGCGACGATGCGCACCTCGCGGTAGCGCATGTCGACCTTGTCGCGGTCCTCGCCGACTCCGCCGTTCTTGCAGACCCAGACGCCGTTGATGGCGACGTTGAGCTGGTCCGGCTCGAAGGCGGCCTTGGTCGTGCCGATCGCGGACAACACCCGTCCCCAGTTGGGGTCTTCGCCGTGGATCGCGCACTTGAGGAGGTTGTTGCGGGCGATGGAACGGCCCACCTCGACGGCGTCGTCCTCGCTGGCGGCGTTGACGATCTCGATCTTGATGTCCTTGCTGGCGCCCTCGGCGTCCCTGATCAGCTGCTGACCGAGGTCGTCACAGACGGCGCGGACGGCCTCGGCGAACTCCTCGTAGCCCGGGGTGACTTGGGAGGCGCCGGAGGCGAGCAGCAGCACGGTGTCGTTGGTGGACATGCAGCCGTCGGAGTCGACGCGATCGAAGGTCGTACGGGTGGCGGCCCGAAGTGCCTTGTCCAGTACGTCGGTTTCGACGTCGGCGTCGGTGGTGAGGACGACGAGCATGGTGGCGAGGCCGGGGGCGAGCATGCCGGCGCCCTTGGCCATACCGCCGACGGTCCAGCCGTCCTTGGTGGTCACGACGGCGGTCTTGTGCACGGAGTCCGTGGTCTTGATGGCGATGGCGGCCTTCTCGCCGCCGTGCTCGGAGAGTTGACCGGCCGCGGTCTCGACTCCCGGGAGCAGCTTGTCCATCGGGAGCAGCAGACCGATGAGCCCGGTGGAGGCGACGGCGACCTCGGCCGCGTTCAGACCGAGGGTGTCGGCGACCTTCTCGGCGGTGGCGTGGGTGTCCTGGAAGCCCTTCGGGCCCGTACAGGCGTTGGCGCCACCGGAGTTGAGGATCACGGCGGAGACCTGGCCGCCCTTCAGCACCTGCTCGGACCACAGCACCGGAGCGGCTTTGACGCGGTTGGAGGTGAAGACGCCCGCGGCGGCGAGGCGGGGCCCGTTGTTGACCACGAGGGCCAGGTCCGGGTTGCCGTTCTCCTTGATTCCGGCGGCGATGCCCGCGGCCGTGAATCCCTGTGCTGCCGTCACACTCACGGCGCGACTCCGATCGTAGAAAGCCCGGTGGTCTCGTCGAGCCCGAGGGCGAGGTTCATGCTCTGGACGGCACCGCCCGCGGTGCCCTTGGTCAGGTTGTCGATGGCGCTGATCGCGATGATGCGGCCCGCGGCCTCGTCGTACGCGACCTGCACCTGAACGGCGTTGGAACCGTAGACGGACGCCGTCGCCGGCCACTGCCCCTCGGGGAGCAGGTACACGAAGGGCTCGTCGGCGAAGGCCTTCTCGTACGCGGCGCGCACGGACTCCCCGGTGACTCCGGGCTTGGCCTTGGCGCTGCAGGTGGCGAGGATGCCGCGGGGCATGGGCGCGAGGGTGGGCGTGAAGGAGACGGTGACGGTCTCACCGGCCGCCTCGCCCAGATTCTGGATGATCTCGGGGGTGTGCCGGTGCCCGCCGCCGACGCCGTAGGGCGACATGGAGCCCATGACCTCGGAGCCGAGGAGATGAGCCTTGGGTGCCTTGCCCGCGCCGGAGGTCCCGGAGGCGGCGACGATCACGGCCTCGTTCTCGGCGAGTCCGGCGGCGTACGCCGGGAAGAGCGCGAGGGAGGCTGCCGTGGGATAGCAACCGGGCACCGCGATGCGCTTGGACCCCTCCAACGCGGCGCGGGCGCCCGGCAGTTCGGGAAGGCCGTAGGGCCAGGTGCCGGCGTGCGCGGAGCCGTAGAAGCGCTCCCAGTCGGCCGGGTTCTTCAGCCGGAAGTCGGCGCCCATGTCGACGACGAGGACGTCCGGGCCGAGCTGCTCGGCGACGGCGGCGGACTGGCCGTGCGGAAGCGCGAGGAAGACGACATCGTGTCCGGCGAGGACTTCCGGGGTAGTTTCCTGGAGGACTCGACCGGCCAGCGGCAGCAGATGCGGTTGGAGCGCGCCGAGTTTCTGTCCGGCGTTGGAGTTGCCGGTCAGCGCGCCGATCTCGACCTCGGGGTGGGCCAGGAGCAGACGCAGGAGTTCGCCACCCGCGTATCCACTCGCTCCGGCCACCGCCGCACGTACCACCATGGAACCCTCCTCATCGACGGCATGACTATACGTTTCGATGCACGTTTATGCAATCCAGGGCTGTAGGTACCGGGAGCGGGTGCATAGGATTCCCGGCATGACGCTGCGACCCGTCCTGGTGAACATCAAGGCCGTCGACGACGCGGTGGTCGGCCGGTTCTGGGCGGAGGCGCTCGGGTGGGCCGCTTCCAGCGCGGAACCCGGCGCGACCGCCGTCAAACCCGCCGGCTTCGACTGGCTCGACCCGGTCGGGGTCTGCGTCGACGTCATCGCCGTACCGGAACCCAAGACGGCGACCAAGAACCGCGTACACCTCGATCTCGCCACCACCTCCGCGGCCCATCAGACGGAGCTGGTCGCGCGGCTCCGCTCGCTCGGCGCGACGCCCGTGGACGTGGGCCAGGGCGAGGTGCCGTGGACGGTGCTCGCGGATCCGGAGGGCAACGAGTTCTGCGTGCTGGAGCCGCGGGACGTCTACCGGGACACCGGGCCGATCGCCGCCGTGGTGATCGACTGCGTGGAGCCGCGGGCCATGGCCCGGTTCTGGGGCGGGGCGACGGACTGGACGCTGCACGAGGTGAGCGACGACCACGCGACGTTCCGCTCCCCCAAGGGCGACGGCCCGTATTTCGAGTTCCTCCGCGCCCCCGGCGCGAAGACCGTGCCGGACCGCGTCCATCTCGACCTGCTGCGGTACCCGAGCGACGACCAGGAGGCGGAGGTGACCCGGCTGCGGGCCCTCGGCGCCACCGACCTCGACGTCGGCCAGGGCGACGATGTGCCGTGGCGGTGCCTGTCCGATCCGGAGGGCCACGAGTTCTGCGTACTGGCGCGCTCGTCCTGACCCGGAGCCTCGGCGACGGCCCGGCCCGGCCCGGCCCGGGCACACCCGACGAACGACGTCATACGACCGACACCCGCCCTGCCTCACGCAGCACAGTCGCGACACGACGCCCTACTCTCGTCGCCATGACGGAGCCAGTGGCACAGACCCGCCCGCACGAGAACGACCCGAGCGCGACCCGCCTGCTCGCCCTGTCCGACGGCATCTACGCCATCGCGATGACACTGCTCGTCATCGACGTGGCCGTACCCCCGCACCTGAACGACGCCGCGTTCCACAAGGCCCTCGGGGAGGCTTTGCCCAGCGTCGGCGCCTTCGCGCTGAGTTTCTCCCTGCTCTCCGGGTTCTGGCGTGACCACCGGCGCATCCTCACCGCGCTGCCCACCGAGACGAACCTGGTCACGCACCTGATACTGCTGGGCCTCGGCCTGGTCGCCCTGCTGCCCTTCCCCACCGGACTGCTGGCCGAGTACGCCTCCCATCCCGAAGCCGTCGCCCTCTACGCGGGGACCATGACCGCGATCCACGGGGTGCACGTGGCCCTGCTGCTGCTCACACAGCGTCAGGTGCACCCCTCCCCCGAGTCACCGGCCGCGCAGGCCCGCCGCCGCTTCACCCTCCAACTCGGCACCAGCGCACTGGTCTTCGCCCTGTCCATCCCGCTGGCCTACGTCGACACGACGGCGGCCATGTGCTTCTGGATCACGCTCGTCCCCGTGCACTACCTCATCGGTCACTACCGGCGGCGGCTCGCGCGGCCGTGAGGTGCACGCGGTCTCAGTCGGCGATCATGCGGTTGCCCAGGTTCCCGAACCGGCCGATGCGCTCGGTGTCGCGCTCGCGCTGTCGTCGTACGACGTACCGGCCGGGTGCGATACCCGTGCCGCCGTGTTCGGGGTGGATGAGGTAGGCGACCGCCGAGGTCTCGATCATGCCGAGGGCCAGGCCCATGGTGTCGCGGACGTCCTCGGTCCAGCGGCAGGTGCCGGGGTCGGCGACGAGGGTGTGCGGATTGCCGCCGGCCGCGCTGCGCAGCAACTCGACGCCTGCGGCGGGTACTTCACGCCAGTGACTGGTCGTGTGGGTGACGGCGCGGGCGACGAACGCGTACGGGACGACGATCAGGTCGCCCTGGGCCTGGAGGCCGTCGACGACGGGGATGGCGACCTCGCGCTCCAGATGGTCGAGGACGTCTAGACCGGAGCGCCGGGTCAGGTCGGCGAGAGTCGTGGGAGTGGATGTGGGCATGGGCGTGAACATGGGCGTCACCTCTGGTACTTGAAGGAATGCGGGCAGGGGTTCAGGTGCGGCGGACGAGCCGCGCGTAGTGCTCGCCGGACAGGCCGTACGTCCAACCGGCCGCCGCCACCGGGTCGTCGAAGTGCGCGGGGACACTGAGGCCGTAGCGGCGGTGGGTGCCGTCGGGCTCGACGGAACCGTTGACGACGAGGAGGAGACGGGCGGGGCGGCGCCACAACTCGCGCGGGACGTCGTAGAGATGGAGCGCGGAGCCGGGGTTGCCGGGATCGTCGGCCGCCGCGATGCGGCGGAGGCCGGCCTGTGTGATGTAGGTGTCCCAGCCGATGCGTTCGATGGCGCTGCGGCGGACCTCGACGTTGCGTTCGGCGTGGATGCGCTCGACGGACGGGTCGGTCATCACCCAGGTCGGGACGTGGGTGCCGTGCAGGACGTGGACCTGGGTGCCGTCGGCGAAGCGGACGGCGGGACCGTCGTCCCGGTGCAGCCGTACCTCGCCATGGTGCGCGTTGGGGAGGGGTTCGGTGTGGACCTCGGTGGGGCGCTCCGCCATCACACAACGGCCCTCACCCGGCCACCACCAGCCGGTGGAACGCGCCAACCCGGCCAGCAGGGCGAGCAGTTCGGCGTCGGAGCGGCGGTAGGTCGCCAGGCCGAGCCGGGCGTACACGTCGTAGTGACCGATCCAGTGGGCGTCGTGCTGCCCGTACCAGGTCAGGCCGTCCGTGCCGCCGGTCGTGGGCATCAACTCGGCGCGCATGGGGGCGCGTACGCAGTTGCGCAGGGTGGTGTACAGCGCGTCGTGGGCGACCATGTCGACGATGCGCGGCATCGACGCCCCTGCGGCCAGGGCCTGTTCGGCATCGGCGACGAGCGGCTGCCACAGGTGGTCCCGGGTCACGGCGTGGCCGATGGCGCGGTCGAGGCTGTGGCGCAGGTCCTGCACGAGGTTGGCGAGGAGTGCCGCCGGGGGCCAACCCTCCGGGTATCGGGGCAGGTTGGGGCCTCGGAGATGGACGGGTGGGAAGGTCCGCGGGTCGTCGTGGACGAGCGACAGGGCCGCGGCGGGCGAGGGCGCCCAGACGAACTCCGGGGCCGGGGCGTCGATCAGTAGGTACAGGGCGGCGACGGCGGCTTCGGCCGCGGGCCGGTCGGCGGGACGCGCCGCGAGACCGTGCGCTCGCCATTCATCGCTCAGCCGTCGGGCCGACGCGACACGGTGGGCTCCCGCACGGAGAGCTGACACGGGGGTCACCGGAGGACTTCGAGGTCCGCCTTTCGCATCATCATGCGGGGAGCGTGACAGCAGCGACGTCCCAGCGCAAGGGAGTTAGCGCTTGACCTGGAGCGCACTCCAGGTTCTACGGTTGTGTTCATGAGCAGCGGACAGCCCCTGAACCCCCTCCCCGGGGACCGCGAACCCACCCTGACCATCGCCCAGGTCACCGAGCGCACCGGACTCTCGCACGACACCCTGCGCTACTACGAGAAGGCCGGCCTGATCGAACGGGTCGGCCGGAGCACCGGCAACCAACGGCGGTATCAGGCAGCGGACTTGGCCTGGCTGGAGTTTCTGCTGCGGCTGCGCGAGACGGGCATGTCGATCGCCGACATGCAGCGGTTCGCCGCACTGCGGGCGGCGGGCAACGTCACGGTCGCCGACCGGCTGGCGATGCTCCGCGAGCACCGCGCCGAACTAGCCGACCGCATAAGGGCGTTGCGCCGCAACGCGACCGTGCTGGACCGCAAGATCGACCACTACGAACAGCTGCTCCTCGACGAACACGAGCACGAGCGGCCGGGAACGGACGGAACGACATGAGCGCGAGCACCACCCGTGAAGAGCGGTTCACCCACGGCCTGGAGGTCCTGAAGCGGGTCGACGGCGAGGCCGGGCAGCGGGTCGTCGACTCGCTCGCCGACATCAGCCCCGAACTGGGCCACCAGGTCGTCGCCTGGGCCTTCGGCGAGATCTACGACCGTCCCGGACTGGCCCCGCGCGACCGCCAGTTGGTGACGCTGGGCATGCTCACCGCGCTCGGCGGCTGCGAGGCCCAGCTCGATGTGCATGTGAACGCGGCGCTGAACGTGGGCCTCGCGCCGGAGGAGATCGTCGAGGCGCTGACGCACTCCGCTGTGTACTGCGGCATGCCGAAGGCGCTCAACGCGACCTTCGCCGCGAAGAAGGTCTTCGCCGAGCGTGGGCTGCTGCCGCTGGGACAGCAGCCCACGTCGGAGGCGGCGGCTACTTCTGCTTGATCCTCAGGAAGGTGATCGAGTTCGCCGGGAAGGTGTAACTGAACTCGTCGGCAACGCCGTTGAAGGTGGACAGGACCGGTGCGACCGCCGTGGCCGTCTCGCTGTTCACCGCGTCGGGCGCGGCGGTGAGCGTGGTCACCTTGGCCCTGGACGCGACCTTGGCGCCGCCCAGGTCGATCGCCGTACGGGCCGCCGAGGACTGGGCGTTGACGACCTTGACGATCAGGTCACCGGTCTTCGCGTCCTTGGTGACGACCTGGCGGAACGGCTCGGCCGGCTTGTCGTCGGTGAAGCTTCCCCACTCCTGCCCGTCGAGGTACAGGGTGACCTGACGGCCTCTCACCTTGATGTCGACGTCGTAGGCGCGGCCCGTCTCGATGGTCCCCGGCTTGGCGATCAGCGTCGACTTGCCGCCGTCCACGGCCTGTTCGACGGCGGTCTGGGTGTTGTTCCAGCCGCCCAGGTTCCACCAGTAGTAGTTGCCGGTGTCCTTGACCCCGAACGCGACCAGGAAGCCTTCCTTCCCCGCCTTCTTGGTGGCCTTCACCTGCAGGTCGTAGTCGTGCCAGGCCGGGTCGCCCGCCGACACCATGGTGTTCTCGGCGGCGGTGTCGGTCTGGACGTACTGCCCGTCCTGGAGGCTCCAACTCCCGCCTCCCGTATGGGTCCACTGGGCCGCGTCGCCGGAGAAGTCGTCGGAGAGCAGCGCCGAGCCGTCCGCCGCCGTCACCTTCACGTCGTCGTAGGCCGCGCTCGTCGCCCACGTCGACAGGCCGACCGCGCCGGAGATCGGAGCGACAAGTGACGGTGTGCCGGTGGCCGTTGACGGCACGACCCGGGTGCCGACGTTGTTCATGAACAGCTTCTGCACCTCGTAGTTGGCGGAGCCCCAGGAGGCGTGGTTGTTGAACCACACCAGGTCCGGGCGCCACTGGACGTAGTCCTCGTTGGCGAACAGCGGTGCGTAGGAGGCGAGTTCGACGACATCGGCGTTGCGTTCCAGGCCGGTCATGTAGGCCGCTTCGGCGAGGCCGTTCTTGAACGCGTTGCCGCCGGAGGCGTATTCGCCGAGGAAGACCTTCGGGCCGGTGCGGTCGTAGGAGTCGTAGCGGCTGTTGTTCTGCAGGAACCACTGCGGGCTGTTGTAGTAGTGCTCGTCGACCATGTCGACCTTGGCGTCCTTGTTGAGCTGCCAGGCCGTGTCGAAGGTCGAACCGCTGTCGTCCGGGCCCGCGTTGGAGATCACGGTCATGTACGGGTACGCGGACTGGATCGCGGTCCGGAACTGGGTGAAGCGGGCGAAGAACTCGGTGGGGAGGTTCTCCTCGTTGCCGACCTCGATGTGGGTGAGGTGGAAGGGCTTGGGGTGGCCCATCCGGGCGCGCAACCCGCCCCACTTCGAGGTGACCGGGCCGTTGGCGAACTCGATGAGATCCAGGGTGTCCTGGATGTGCCGCTTGAGCAGCGCGGGGTCGTCGACGGCCTTGTTCTGCCCGCAGCCGGTGACCAGGGCCGGTACGACGGGCAGTGGCATCGCGCCGATGTCCTCGGCGAGGCGGAAGTACTCGTAGTAGCCGAGGCCGTAACTCTGGTTGTAGCCCCAGAAGTTGGAGTTGGTGGCGCGCTGCTCGACCGGGCCGACGGTGTCCTTCCACTGGTACGAGCGCTTGCGCTGGTAGCCGGAGGCCGCGCTGTAGTCGTCCATGGAGCCGGTGTTGACCAGGCAGCCGCCCGGGAAGCGCACGAAGCCCGGGTGCAGGGCGGCGATCTTCTCGGCGAGGTCCTTGCGCAGGCCGTTCGGCTCGTGCCTGTAGGTGTCGCGGGGGAAGAGGGAGACCATGTCGAGGGCGGTCGCGGCGGAGGAGGCGACGGTGAGGCGGCCGGTGGTGCTGGTGCGGGTCGCGGTGAACGTGGCCTTGTACTTGGCCCAGCCGTTCTTCCGCACGGCGACCTGGTGGGCGGTCGCCAGGGTGCCGCCGGTGTCCTGGAGGCTCACGGTGAGCGTGGTGCCGCTGTCGGCGCGGGCCCACACCGAGAAGTCGTACTTCGCGCCGTCCGTCACGGCGATGCCGGTGTTGTAGCCGACATCGGTGACGGCCGAACCGGCGGTCAGGGAGAGGTAGTTGCGGTTGTTCTCGTTGAGGCGGCCGACGTCGTTCACCACCTGGGCCGTACCGTCGACCGTCCAACCGGTCAGCGGGCTGTACGACTTGTTGTCGTCGGTGGAGTACTCGAAGGACCGGTTCTGGACGAGCTCGGCGTACAGGCCGCCGTCGGCCGCGCGGTTGATGTCCTCGAAGAAGACGCCGTACATCGTTTTGTCGATCGCGGCGCCCCGCGTGCCGGGGTCGACGGTGATCGCGTAGTCGGTGACGTCGGCGGCGTGGGCGGGGACGGGGGCGACGGCCGCCGCCAGCAGGAAAGCGCTTGCCCCCAGGGCAAGTCTCAGGCGGGTGCGGCTGGTGCGTGACATGGATACTCCGCGGCTCGTATCGGATCGTGCGCGATGCTCGAATGTCCAGTTCGAGATATCGGACGTCGGTCAGCACTTCGAACGGCAAGATAGGCAAGGGGCGTGAGCACGTCAATGGGACCGGCGCGGGCGGGGACGTAGGGTCGAGGGCATGTCCGTGGTGTTGCCGTACCTCGTCCTGCTCGGCTTTCTCGCCGTCACGCTGGGGTTCTTCACCTGGCCGGCCCGGCGGATCCGCCGCCGCGGCACCGCCGGGGGCGGGATCGGCGGCGCCCTGGCCGCGTACGAGGAGGCCTTCCGGACCACGAGTCACGCGGCCCACCACGAGATCCGGGCACAGGCGGAGCGGAAGGCACCCGCCGACTCTCCGGACGGGTGGCGCCCGTGGCGCAGGAAGGGGTGACAGTGGGCGAGTTCTGGCCGGTTTCCGATGTACTGGCGTATCTGTCCGGGAGTTGGCGGGTGCGGCGGTCGGTGCGGGATCTGGCGAGCGGGGACGAGGGTGAGTTCTCGGGTACGACCGTGTTCGGCGCGCTGCCCGAAGGGGGTCTGCTGCACGCCGAGTCGGGGACCTTCACCTGGCGGGGCGTGGCCCGTCCCGCCGAGCGGACACTACGGTTCCTGCCGGGCGCGGCACCCGGTACGGCCGATGTGCGCTTCGGCGACGGGCGGCCCTTTCACCCGCTGGATCTGACGTCGGGGCGGTATGTCGCCGACCACCCCTGCTCGGCGGATCTGTACCGGGGCGAGTTCACGGTCCTGGACGCGGACCGGTGGCGGACCGTGTGGCGGGTGGGCGGGCCTGCGAAGGATCTCGTGCTCAGCACGGATTACGTGCGGGTGGGCTGAACTCGGGCCGCTCTCCCCCGAGTTGGCCGACGGCTCAGACCTGCCTCGACTGAACCGCCGCTCCGTCGAAGCGCAGGTTCCAGCGGCCCGCGCTGCCGATGACCGTGGTGGTCGACAGGGGGCGCACGTCGAGGTTCCAGTAGGTCGAGGGCGGGGCCTTGAGGGCGTAGACCAACGCGGCCCGGATGACGGAGGGTTCGGCGACGGCGACTATCCGGCCACCGTCCTCGATGGGCCGGGTGTCCAGCCAGCCGCCCACCCGGGCGATGAAGGAGAGCAGCGACTCGCCGCCGTGCGGGGTGGAGCGCGGGTCGGCGAGCCAGGCATCCACCAGGGCGGGTTCGCGGGCCATCGCCTCGCCGAGTGTCAGCCCGCGCCAGCGGCCCATGTCGCAGTCCCGCAGGGCCAGTTGCACCAGCGGGGTGTAACCGAGGCCGTCGCCGGTGGTGCGGCTGCGCGGGGTCGGCGAACAGTAGCGCAGCTCCGCCGCCGCCAGCGGCAGCAGAATCGGGGCGGCGCGCTGCACCTCGTCCCAGCCCGCCTGGTCCAGCGGCCGGTCGTCCTCGAAGCGCTCCGCGAGCAGCGGGGAGCTGCGCGCGGCGGCGACGAACGTGACCCGAAGTTGCATGCGGCGATGGTGATCCGCCGAAGTACGCAGGTCAAGGGGGGCCGGGTGAGAGTTACCCAGGGTGGGCGAAACCTTACTTCGAAGTCAGGACCAGGCGGACAAGTCACTCGAAATACAGGGCCATCCACTGGTCGGGCCGTTCCAGTGGCTTGAATCCGACCTTCTCGTACACGCCGTGGGCGTCGTGCGTGGCGAGCAGGATCCGGCGCAGTCCGAACGGCCGCAGCTCCTCGCGGACGGCGGCGATGAACGCCGTACCGATGCCCTTGCCGCGGGCCGACGTGTCCACGTACACGTCGCACAGCCACGCGAACAGCGCGCCGTCGGTCACGACGCGCGCGTACGCGACCTGCTCGCCCGAAGCGGTGTCGTAGACCCCGAAGTTCAGCGAGGACGCGACCGCGCGGTCGTACTGCTCTCGGGGGCGGCCCTTTGCCCAGTAGGCGTCGGTGGACAGCCAGTGGTGGACACGGTCGAGGTCGACTCGGGCGGTGTCGGCGGAGAATTCGAAACCGTCGGGGAGGCTGGGGATGTCGTTCATGGCGGGAGACTTGCAGGCCAGGAACGTGGGCGTCGAGTGGTTTTCATTCTGCGGGCCGGTGGGGGCTGAGCGCGCAGTTCCCCGCGCCCCTTAAGGGGCGCATGCCGCCCTCAGTCTCCGCACCCCCTCCACGATCTCCCCCGTCCCCGCGACCGCCGCGAAGCTCAGGCGGATGTGGGCGGCCGGAGGTTCGGCGCTGAAGTAGGGGCGGCCGGGGGTGAGGGCGACGCCCGCGCGGAGGGCGGCGGTCGTGAGGGGCTGTTCCTCCGTGCCGGTGGGGAGGCGGAGCCAGAGGTGGTAGCCGCCGGAGGGGATGTGCGGGAGGGAGAAGTCGGGGAGTTCCAGGCGCAGGGCCGCCGTCATCGTGTCGCGGCGGGTCTTCAACTCGGCCGAGATGGCGCGGAGATGGCGTGGCCAGGCCGGGGAGCCGACGAGTTCGAGGGCCGCTTCCTGGAGCGGGCGGGGGACGAAGAAGGTGTCGACGACCTGGATGGCGCGCAGGCGTTCCAGTACCGGTCCGTGCGCGGCGAGTGCGCTGACCCGGAAGCTGGGCGAGGTGGCCTTGGTGAGGGAGCCGACGTGGACGACGACTCCGTCGGGGTCGTCGGCGGCCAGCGGGGGCGGCAGCGGGCCCGCGTCCTCGTGCACCAGTCGTCGTACGAAGTCGTCCTCGATGACGAACGCGCCCGCGTCCCGGGCGATGCGCAGGACCTCAGGGCGGCGGGCGGGGGCCAGGACGGCGCCGGTCGGGTTCTGGAAGAGGGGCTGGCAGACGAAGACCCGGGCGCCGGTCGCGTGGAAGGCGTCGGCGAGCAGGGCGGGGCGTACACCGTCCGCGTCGACGGGCACGGGGACCGGGCGCAGGCCGGCCGCCCGCGCGATCGCCAACATGCCCGGATAGGTGGGGGATTCGACGAGGACGGGTGCGCCGGGGGGTGCCAGGGCCCGCAGTGCGGTGGTCAGCGCGGTCTGGCCGCCCGCGCTGACGAGGACGTCGGCCGCGGTGACCGATCCGCCGATGCCGCGTGCGAACCACTCGCGCAGTTCCGGCAGGCCCTCCATCGGCGGCCGGCTCCAGGCGCCGGGGCGCCGCCCGGCCCGGGACAGGGCCGCCGCCATCGCCCGCTCGGGCTGGAGGGAGGGGTGCAGATAGCCGCCGTTGAACTCGATCACCCCGGGCGGCGGGGCGGCGAGCGTGGCCAGGACCGCGGACGCGTCGACCGTGCGGGGTACGACGTCGACGGCACCGTCGGCGCTGAGTGCGACCTCCTGCCAGGAGGTGTCTCCCGTGACGGCGGTCGCGGCGCGGGGAGTGGCCCGGAACGCGCCGGCGCCGGGGCGGGTGACCACCAGTCCCTCGGCGGTCAGTTGCGCGAGGGCGCGCGAGACGGTCACCGGGCTCACCCGGAACCGCTCGACGAGCGCCCGGCTCGACGGCAGCTTTCCACCTGGAGAGTAGCGGTCGAGTTCCCGTCGTAGATGATTCGCCAGTTCGCCCACACTGCTACGCTCTTGCATGAGAGCACACGATAGCGCTACTGCACCGAGCCCGATAGCGGTCAGCACCGCCCCGACCCTCACCACCGGGACGGCCAAGGCGGCGAAGACACCCGCCGGTACGGTCCTCGCCGCCCTCGGCGTGATCGCCTTCTCCCTCACTTTCCCCGCCACCGCCTGGGGGCTCGAAGGCTTCGGCCCCTGGTCGTTGGTGTCCGTGCGCTGCGTCCTCGCCGCGCTGATGGCGGGCGGCTGTCTGCTGGCGCTGCGCGTGCCCGTGCCCGCCCGTCGGCACTGGGCCGGGCTGGCCGTCGTGGCGGCCGGAGTGGTGGTCGGCTTCCCGATGCTGACCACGCTCGCGCTGGAGACGTCCACCACCGCGCACGCGGCGGTCGTCGTCGGCCTGCTGCCGCTGACCACGGCGGCCCTGTCCGCGCTGCGCACCGGCGTCCGCCCCTCGCGCACCTTCTGGACGGCCGCCCTCGCGGGCGCGGGCGCGGTGCTCGCCTTCACGATCCAGCAGAGCGGCGGCGCGCTGACCAGCGCCGATCTGTATCTCCTCGCCGCCTTGCTGGTCTGCGCCGCCGGCTATACCGAGGGCGGCCGACTGGCCCGGGTGATGCCCGGCTGGCAGGTCATCGCCTGGGCCCTGGTCCTCTGCCTCCCGCTGAGCGTGCCCGCCGCCGCGGTCGCGCTGTCGTACGACACCCCGCAGCTCACCGCGCACAGTGTGGCCGGGGTGCTGTGGGTCGCCGCCGGTTCGCAGTTCCTGGGGCTGGTCGTCTGGTACCGGGGCATGGCGGCGATCGGGGTCCCGAAGGCCAGCCAGTTGCAGCTGGCGCAGCCGCTGCTCACGCTGGTGTGGTCGGTGTTCCTGCTCGGTGAGCACCTGCCGGTGGCCGCTCCGCTGACGGCGGCGGCCGTGCTGGTGTGCATCGCCGTCACCCAGCGCGCCCGGAGTTGAGGGGCGTGCGCGAGCCGGTCCCGGCCGGGCGGACCGCCGTAGACTCGAAAGGCATGGACCGCTGCTCCCGGACTCGGTGAGGAGGCGCTGCAGATGCGTGCGACCGTTGGCGACAGGCTCGTCCAGCACAGCAGGGTGGTCGGCCTGCACGACCAGGTCTCGGAGGTCGTCGAGGTGATGGGCACGGAGGGCGAACCGCCCTACCGCGTCCGCTTCCCCGACGGGCACGAGGCCGTGATGTCACCCGGCCCCGACTGCGAGGTCAGGCACCAGGACACGGAACGGTAGATCAGCGCGGGGGTTTCGCCGGCTGTCCGTAGTGGTCGGCGACCACCCGCGCCATGGCCCCGACCGGGTCGACCGCGACGTCCCGGGCGGCGAAGAAGACATGCCCGCCGACCTCCGGGTAGCGGTCGGCGAGGGTGAGGTGGCGGGAGAGTTCGGCCGGGTCCTGCCAGGCCGCGGGCTGCGCCGGATCGCCCGCCTTGTAGAGCGCCTCCCCCAGGTACAGCCGCGTCTTCGAACCGCGCGCGACCGCCGCCCACCAGGGCAGCAGCTTCGCGTAGTCGGCGGGGGCGAAGCCGACATTCCAGTACAACTGCGGGACGATGTAGTCGATCCAGCCCTCGCGCACCCACTTCCGGGTGTCCGCGCAGAGATCGTCGTACGTCTGCACGCCCGCCGTGGTGTCGGAGCCGCGCGGGTCGGTGGCGGCGTTGCGCCACACGCCGAAGGGGCTGATGCCGAAGCGCGTGCCCGGGCGGGTCCGCTTGATGCGGGCGGCGGTCTCGCGGATCAGCTTGTCGATGTTGTCGCGGCGCCAGGCGGCCCGGTCGCTGAAGGCGCCGCCGTACTTGTCGTAGGCCGCGTCGTCGTCGAAGGTCTGGCCGGCGACCGGGTACGGGTAGAAGTAGTCGTCGAAGTGGACCGCGTCCACGGGGTACTTGCGTACGGCGTCGAGGATCGCGTTCTCGACGAAGAGCCGGACCTGCGGCAGCCCGGGGTTGTAGTAGAGCTTCCCGCCGTACGTCACGACCCAGTCGGGGTGCTTGCGCGCGGGGTGCGAGGCGACGAGCTTCATCAGGTCGGTGTGGTTGGCGATGCGGTACGGGTTGAACCAGGCGTGCAGTTGCAGCCCCCGCACATGCGCCTCTTCTACGGCCGTCTTCAGCGGGTCCCAGCCGGGGGCGACGCCCTGGGTGCCGGTCAGGTACTGGGACCAGGGTTCGTACGGCGAGGGCCACAACGCGTCGGCGGTGGGCCGGACTTGGAAGATCACCGTGTTGAGGCGGTCGCGGACCGCCGTGTCGAGGTGGGCGATGAGTTCGGTGCGCTGCTGCGCGGCGGTCAGGCCCGGGCGGGAGGGCCAGTCGCGGTTGGCCACGGTCGCCAGCCACACGCCCCGCATCTCGGTGACCGCGCGCGGACGCCCGGCCGCCACCGGCGCGCGCCCGCTGTCCGCCGCCGCGCTGCCCGTGGTCGCCAGGGTCGACAGCGCCGCCATCGCGAACGTCCGACGTGACAATCGCCCCATCCGTACACCCCCATACGCTGCGGATCCGTGCGGTCACGGATCGTCTCCGCGCCCCAGGATGCCCGACCCCGACGATCGATCATCGATACTTGCGGGTAACGTGCACGATCGGAGCAGACTCCGGACAACGGGGTTCTACCAGAGCCCGCATCAGCAGCGAAGGGGACGATGTGACGGACATCCCGGCGGGAGACATCTCGCGCGTCGGAGTGGTCGGCTGCGGCCAGATGGGCGCCGGTATCGCCGAGGTGTGCGCCCGCGCAGGCCTGGACGTGAAGGTCGCCGAGACCACCGGCGAGGCCCTGGAGATCGGCCGGACCCGGCTGTTCAACTCCCTGTCCAAGGCGGCCGAGCGCGGAAAGATCTCCGCCGAGGAACTGGCGGACACCCAGTCGCGGCTCAGCTTCACCACCGACCTCGGCGAGTTCGCCGACCGCGACCTCGTCATCGAGGCCGTCGTGGAGAACGAGCAGGTGAAGACCGAGATCTTCCAGGTGCTCGACCAGGTCGTGACCCGCCCCGACGCGATCCTGGCCTCCAACACCTCCTCGATCCCGCTGGTGCGGCTCGCGGTCACCACCTCGCGCCCCGACCAGGTCATCGGCATCCACTTCTTCAACCCGGCCCCGGTGCAGCAACTCGTCGAGCTGATCCCGGCGTTGACCACCTCCGAGGGCACGCTCAGCCGCGCCCAGCTGTTCACCGAGAAGGTCCTCGGCAAGCACGCGATCCGCGCCCAGGACCGCTCCGGCTTCGTGGTCAACGCGCTGCTGATCCCCTATCTCCTGTCCGCGATCCGGATGTTCGAGTCGGGCATCGCCAGCCGCGAGGACATCGACAACGGCATGGAGCTGGGCTGCGCCCACCCGATGGGCCCGCTGAAGCTGTCCGACCTGATCGGCCTGGACACGGTCGCCTCGGTCGCGTACTCGATGTACGAGGAGTACAAGGAGCCGCTGTACGCCGCTCCCCCGCTGCTCCAGCGCATGGTCGACGCGGGGCGGCTGGGCCGTAAGTCCGGCTCGGGGTTCTACACCTACGGCTGAGCTGCCGTCGTACGCGACAACTCACCGTGATATCGCGGCCGTTACGGGCCCGGCGCTCTTCGGAGTGCCGGGCCCGCGGCATTCACACACCGTGTGCGTGCCGGGCCCGCATATGCCGCTCGCACACTCTCCCCCGGTGCCCACCAGGCGAGTTGACTCTTCATGCGCATGCAAGGGATGTTCCGACTACGGAAAGGAGCGGACACGTGACCGCCGACCCCGAGCATCCCGTGGTACATGGAGAACTCGCAGAGTTACGCCGCCGCCTCGACGTCGCCTACGCGCGGGTCGAGGGAGGGCTGGCGCTGCTCAGCCATCGCACCGAGGAGACGGACAAGGAAGTGGATGATCTGAGCGCGCGCATCGTTGCACTGGAGCACACGAGGTGGCCGCTGCCGGCTATTGCCGCGTTGACCGCCGTGGGTGCGCTTGCCGTTACGGTCTGGCAGGCACTCGGACGCTAGACGTGCCGTTCGAAGGGCGGTGGGTCGGCTGCGGGTCCGTTTGGGCTGGTCGCGCAGTTCCCCGCGCCCCTTTGGGGCGCCGCATCCTCCCCGAGCCTCAAGTGATGCAACAGCAGTAACGCGGCCGCCATGTTGGCGGCCGGGACCTCCCCGCGGGCGACCATGTCGGGTACGAGTTTGAGCGGTACCCATTCCCGGCGGTCCGACTCGAAGTCGTCCACGGGGTGTCCGGTGTACTCGCCCTCGTCGGCCCAGTAGATGTGGTGCCGGGCGTCCGTGAGCCCGTTGGACGGTTCCACGCTCATCAGGTGGTGCAGGGGCCCCGGCCGCCAGCCGGTCTCTTCCTCCAGTTCCCTGGCGGCGGCCCGCGCGATGTCCTCGCCGTCCTCGACGACGCCCGCCGCGAGCTCCCACCCCCAGCTGTCGGTGATGAAGCGGTGGCGCCACAGGAGGAGAACTTCGTTCGCCTCGTTCACGACCGTCGCCACCGCCACCGGCCTCAGCCGTATGAGGAAGTGGTCGAGGTGTCGGCCGTCGGGTAGTTCGACATCCGCGAGATTGACGCTGAACCAGCGGTTTGAGTACACAGTTTGTTCGTTCTGTTTCGTCCACTGCACGGTTCTGCCACCTTCCGTCGAGTAAGTGGCAATATCGCAGCAGGGACTGTGGTGTGGTCTACGGCGCCTTTACAGCGGTACGCGCAGTGCCCCGTCGATGAGTTCGGCCGCCTCGGCCGTACCCGCGCAGTCGCTGCGCACCAGGTACTCGCGCACCGCGCGGAGTCTGTCGCGCAGCCGCTGGGACTCCATCCCCCGGGCCTGCTCGGCCATCTGCACCGCCGTGGCCACCGCTTTGTCGGCGTTTCCCTGGCGCAGTTCGATCTGGCTGAGCATGGCGAGCCGGTGCACCCGGCCCCGGTCGTGCGCCGGAGTGTCCACGGCCGCGGTGGCGTGCTCCCCCGCCGCCGTCAGATCGCCGAGGCTGAGCAGTGCCTCCGCCACCTGGACGTTGACCAGACCCGGCTGGACATAGCCGGTCTCGTCGGGTTCGTATCCGCGCCGGATGCGTTCGGCGGCCTGCTCGGCCCGCCGGATGCAGGAGAGCGCGCTCGTGCCGTCGCCGAGGTGGGCGTACGCCTTCGCCTGCATCGCGTACAGGTCGGAGGCGAGCGCCGGGGTGATCTGCCGGCCCGCGGCCCGCAGCGCGGCCTCCGCGAAGGCGACGGCCTGGCGGAACTCCCGCATGAAAAGGGACTGGTTGACGAGGAGCGCGATGACGTACGCGCCAAGTCCCCTGTCGTTGCTGGCCTTTGCGAGCCGCAGCGCCTGGTGGAAGTAGCGCTGGGCGAGTCCGTGCGCGTCGGAGTCGTAGGCGCAGATGCCCGCGATGGCCACCAACCCGCCTGTCGCCCGGTGCAGTTGGCGGCCGGTGGCGTCGGTGTAGCTGCCGCGCAGCAGGGGCGCGGTCTCGGAGTTGAGGAAGCCGACGATGCGGGTGCGGGTCGCCACGCCGCCGGCCTTGCGGTACATCTGCTCGTAGTGGGCGCGGGCCGCGCGCAGCATCTCGATGTCGGCCATGCTCACGCGGTGCCGGCCGCCGCGCGAGACGTCCACGTCGTCCGGTGGGTTCTCCCACTCCCACACGGGCATGACGGCCGGGGTCCCGGTGACCGCGGGCGCCCCGAGGATGTGCGGGCGCTGCTGTTCGTCGGAGCGCCACAGGGCGGTGGCCCGCTCGACGAAGCCGGAGAGGGAGGTGCCGTGCGGGGTGGCCGGTTCGCCGGGGACGCCGAGGCCGATGTCGTCGAGCGTGACGGGCCGGTGCAGGCGGGCCGCGAGCACCTCGCAGATCAGGTCGGGGACCTGGCCCCGGGGCCGCTGGCCCTTCAACCACCTTGCCACGGCGGTATGTTCGTACCGGAGTGCGAGGCCTCGGGCGCGGCCCGCCTGGTTCACATGTGCGGCAAGTCCCGCGTGCGAGATGCCTGCCTCGTCCAGGATCGCGTCGAGGAGTGTGTTGGGCTGCATGGATGGCCCCCCGGTGACTCGGTGCGGACAGAGTAGTGCGGGTGGGTTCACACGGGGTGTGAACGGAGTGCGTGGATCCAGGGTGTGTGCGCGCTGTTGCGGAGAGTTTCCGACCGGTTGACTGGATTGCCTCGCAAGAGGCCGGCCGGGCCGCCGGCTCCCCCTCGTAAGTGCGGCGGCCTGGCTTTGCGGGGGCCATTAAACGCCGTTGTGTTGTGGGTAGTTCGTCGGGTGCGGGTGCGTTGTGGCGGGTCGCGCAGTTCCCCGCGCCCCTGAAAGGGTCGATGCGGGCCTGCGTTCGTTACGCAGGACGAGCAGGGCGACGTCATCCGTGGGTGTGCCGCCCGTGTGACGCAGTAAGGCCGTGAAGACCGCGCCAAGGATCGACTGCGGGAGCGGGTGTTGGGCCGTCACCTCCGCCAGTACATCGACCAGCGGGAAGAATCCGCCCCGCCCGTCACGCGCGTCCTCCGCCCCGTCCGTGTAGAGGAACAGGGCCTCGCCCGCGAGGAGTTGGCCGCCGCAGACGAACGGCAGTTCCGTCGGCAGGGGGAACGGGCCGAGAGGCGGCAGCGGGTCCATGCGCGCCATGGGCCGTACACCTCCCCCACTCAGCAGATACGGCCACGGATGCCCGCAGTTGAGAGCCCGGAGTTCGCCGTCCGCGCCGATCTCCAGGAGCAGTACCGTGACGAACTCCTCGGCCACCGGGCTGTCGGGGTCAAGGGCCCCTGTCGACGGGTGTTCCGCGCGGGCGCGTTCGCGCAGGTGGCGGGCGAGGGCGCGGTCGAGGCGGCGTAGGACGCCCGCCAGGTCGGGTTCGTCGTGGGCGGCCTCGCGGAAGCTGCCGAGGACCGCGGCGACCGTGCCGATCGCGGCGATGCCGTGGCCGCGTACGTCGCCCATCACGACCCGGACGCCGTGCTCGGTGGCGATCACCTCGTAGAGGTCGCCGCCCACCACCGCGCCGCGTTCGGCGGAGAGTTGGGCGGCGGCGATGTTCAGGCCGTCGAGTCGGGGTGGCAGTGGGCGCAGCAGCGCGCTCTGGGCGGCGCCCGCGATCTGGCGGATCTGGCGGAGTTCGCGCAGCAGGGAGCGGCGGACCTGGACGATGAGACCGGTGCCGACCGCGAAGAACACCGCGCTGGTGACGATGCGGGCGCCCATGTCGTTCTGCTGGGCGAGCGGGCAGGTGAGTTTGTAGGTGATCGCTATGGCGCCCCACATCGTGGGCAGCCCCAGAGCGAGCGCCCGGCGCAGTGGACGGCGGGCGCGCGGCCTCGGACGCGGCCTGCGGGGCCCAGCCTTGATGCGGATCATGCCTGTGGCCCCCCAAATAGGCCCCGACAGCGCAATCGGACCGACCCCGAAAGGCCGGTCCGATTCTGTCGACCGCATGCCCCGATCGGGCCAGATCGCCCGAACTTCTCACCCGAACGAGTGAGGTGACATGAGACAGCTGCATTTATGCAGATGGCGGAGGTGGAGCGCCCCTTTTAGGGGCGCGGGGAACTGCGCGACCAGCCACAACGAACCCGCAGTCGGCAACCAACCGCAGCTCCCCACCCCTCAGCCGCGAAGTACCGCCCCAACTCGCTCAGCGGCAAGCGAAACCGCCGCGTCCCGGGCCGCCGACGCCTCATCGACGGTCAGCGTCCGGTCGGCCGCGCGGAATCGCAGCGCGTAGGCGAGGGACTTCTTGCCCTCGCCGAGCTGCGCGGCGTTGTCGTAGACGTCGAACAGCCGGATGGACTCCAGCAGTTCACCGGCGCCCTGGCGCAGCGCCGCCTCGACGTCCGTGTGCGGGACCGAGGCGTCGACGACCAGGGCGACATCCTGCGTGGCGACCGGGAACGTGGAGATCTTCGGGCCCTTGGGGACACCCGACGACGCCGACTCCAGGACGTCCAGGTCCAGTTCCATCGCGCTGGTGCGCGCGGGCAGACCGAGGGTCTTCAGGACACCGGGGTGCAACTCACCGGCGTAGCCGATGACTTGCTCAACACCCTCGACAACGACGGCGAGTTCGGCGCAGCGGCCGGGGTGCCAGGGACCGTACTGCCCGCCACGGACGATGAGTTCGGTGCCGGCCTCACGCGCGAGCACCCGCGCCGACTCGACCGCGTCGGCCCAGTCGGACGGTCGGCCCTTGCCCCACCAGCCGGCCTGCTCGCGGGCGCCCGTGAGGACGACGGCCGCGTGCCGGGGCTGGAGCGGGAGCGCCTCGGTGAGGGAGGCGATCTCCTCGTCGGTCGGACGCCGGTCGACGGGGAGTCGTACCGCGATCTTCAGTTCCTCGCGCGGGTGGAAGACCAGGCCCGTCTCGAAGAGCGCGAGGTCGTGCGAGCCGCGGCCGTCGTTGCGCCGCAGGGCACCGAGCAGGCCCGGCAGCAGTGTCGTGCGGAGTGCGGGCTCCTCGTCCGAGAGCGGGTTGACCAGCTTGACGACCTTGCGGTTCGGGTCGTCGGCGGCCAGGCCGAACTGGTCGAAGACGTGCTCGCCGACGAAGGGGTAGTTCGGCGCCTCGACGTACCCGGCGCCCGCGAGTGCGCGGCCGACGCGGCGGTGCAGGCGCTGGCGGTCGGTGAGGCCCCGGCCCGCGGGGGGCTTGGGGAGCGTGGAGGGCAGGTTCTCGTAGCCCTCCAGGCGGATGACCTCTTCGGCCAGGTCGTTCGGGTCCGTCAGGTCGGGGCGCCAGGACGGGACGGTGACGATCAGCTCGTCCTGCCCGTACACGTCACAGCCGACCTGCTGGAGACGGCGTACGACGGTCTCGCGGCCGTAGTCGACACCCGCCACCTTGTCCGGGTGGTCGGCCGGGATGGTGATGGTGTGCGGGGCCGAGGGCGCGATGACCTCGGTGACGCCCGCGTCCGCCGTGCCGCCCGCGAGGAGGACCAGGAGGTCGACCGTTCGCTGGGCGGCGGCCGACGCGGCCCGCGGGTCGACGCCGCGCTCGAAGCGCTTGGACGCCTCGGAGGCCAGCTTGTGGCGGCGGGCCGTGCGCGAGATGGAGAGCGCGTCGAAGTGGGCGGCCTCGACGACGACCTCGGTGGTGGTGTTCTCGGTGTCGTCGATCTCGGTGTTGGCGCCGCCCATGACGCCCGCGAGGCCGATGGGGCCGCGGTCGTCGGTGATCACCAGGTCCTCGGCGTCCAGCGTGCGCGTGACGCCGTCGAGGGTGACGAGCTTCTCGCCCTGCTCGGCCCGGCGCACACCGATCGGACCCTGGACGCGGGAACGGTCGTAGGCGTGCAGGGGCTGGCCCAGCTCCAGCATCACGTAGTTGGTGATGTCGACGGCGAGCGAGATCGGGCGCATGCCCGCCTTCTGGAGGCGGCGGGTCAGCCAGAGCGGGGAGCGGGCCTCCGGGTCGAGGCCGGTCACCGTGCGGGCGGTGAAGCGGTCGCAGCCCATCGGGTCGGCGACCCGCACCGGGTAGCCGAAGGCGTTCGGGCCGGGTACGTCGAGGAGGGCCGGGTCGCTCAGCGGAAGGCCGTAGGCGATGGCGGTCTCGCGGGCGACGCCGCGGATCGACAGGGCGTAGCCGCGGTCGGGGGTGACGGCGATGTCGAGGACCTCGTCGACGAGCTGGAGCAGCTCGATGGCGTCGGTGCCGACCTCGTGCTCCGGCGGCAGGACGATGATGCCGTGGGAGCCGTCGTCGCCCATGCCCAGCTCGTCGCCGGAGCAGATCATGCCGTGCGAGGTCTTGCCGTAGGTCTTGCGCGCGGCGATCGCGAAGTCGCCGGGCAGGACCGCGCCGGGGAGGACCACGACGACCTTGTCGCCGACGGCGAAGTTCCGGGCGCCGCAGACGATCTCCTGGGGCTCACCGGTGCCGTTGGCCTGGCCGACGTCCACCGTGCAGAAGCGGATGGGCTTCTTGAAACCCTCCAGCTCCTCGATGGTGAGGACCTTGCCGACGACGAGCGGGCCCTTGAGGCCGTCGCCCAACTGCTCGACTGTCTCTACCTCAAGGCCGACGGAAATGAGCTTGGCCTGGACGTCGCGGCCGGTCTCCGTCGCCGGCAGGTCGACGTACTCCCGCAGCCAAGAAAGCGGGACGCGCATCAGATCTCCATCCCGAACGGCCGGGTGAACCGGACGTCGCCCTCGACGATGTCTCGCATGTCCTCGACGTTGTGGCGGAACATCAGCATCCGCTCGATGCCGAACCCGAAGGCGAAACCGCTGTACTTCTCCGGGTCCACCCCGCAGGCGACGAGGACGCGGGGGTTGACCATCCCGCAGCCGCCCAGCTCGATCCAGCCCTCGGAGGAGCAGGTGCGGCAGGGGCGGTCGGGGTTGCCGACGGACTCGCCCTTGCAGACGTAGCAGAGCATGTCCATCTCGGCGGACGGCTCGGTGAAGGGGAAGTAGTTCGGCCGCAGCCGGGTCTTCATCTCCGCGCCGAAGAGCGACTGGACCATGTGGTCGAGAGTGCCCTTGAGGTCGGCCATGGTGAGGCCCTCGTCGATGGCGAGAAGCTCGATCTGGTGGAAGACCGGGGTGTGCGTGGCGTCCAGCTCGTCCGTGCGGTACACGCGGCCGGGGCACACGATGTAGACCGGCGGCTCGCGGTCCAGCATGGCGCGGGCCTGCACGGGCGAGGTGTGGGTGCGCAGCACGACACCGGACTCGTCGCCTTCGGTCCCCTTGGGGCCCTGGACGAAGAAGGTGTCCTGCATCTGCCGGGCCGGGTGGTCCGGGGTGAAGTTCAGGGCGTCGAAGTTGAACCACTCCGCCTCGACCTCGGGGCCCTCCGCGATCTCGTATCCCATGGACACGAAGACGTCCGCGACCCGCTCCATGAACGTGGTCAGCGGGTGCCGGGCACCGGCCGGTACGCGGTCGTACGGCAGTGTGACGTCCACCGCCTCCTCGACCAGGACACGGGCATCACGGTCGGCCTCCAGCTCGGTCTGGCGGGCGGCGAGGGCCTTGTTGACAGCGCCCCGGGCCTGCCCGACGAGCTTGCCGGCCGCGGCCTTGGCCTGCGGGGGCAGCGCGCCGATCTCGCGGTTGGCGAGGGCGAGCGGGGAGGTGCCGCCGGTGTGGGCGACCTTGGCCTCCTGGAGCGCGTCGAGATCACCGGCGGCGGCGAAGGCGACGAGCGCCTCGTCCCGCATGCGCTCGATCTCTTCCGGTTTCAAGGCCTCGACCTCTACAGGGTCGTACGACTTATTCGGTGCCGACATCTCTTCCCGTGCTTCCGGTTGGCTGGCGGATGGTCCCCGTCCCGACTCGACTCGGGGGACGCGTCGTCGTCCCTGGAACGGGGACGCAAAGGTGCCAAAGGCCGAGTCTAACGGGGGTGAAGTGTGCGGACGCGCCCGTGGGTCCTCGGTCGGCGCTACTGGAGATACGCCGGGGTGCCCACGGGCAGCATAAATCGGAACTCGGCGCCGCCGCCGGGGGCCCGGCCGACCGTGATGGTGCCGCCGTGGGCTTCGACGATGCCCTTGACGATGTACAGCCCGAGCCCGGTGCCGCCGCGCTTGCTGCCCCGCCAGAAGCGGGTGAAGACGCGGTTCATGGACTCCTCCGGGATGCCTGGGCCCTCGTCGCTCACCGTCACCGAGGTGCCGGTCTCCTCCCCTTCGCGCGGAGAGGCCGAGGCCGTGACGTCGATGGTGACGGTTCCCTCGCCGTGGCGCACCGCATTTTCCAGGAGGTTGCTCAGCACCTGGTCGACCTTGTCGGGGTCGGCCCACAGGTCGGGCAGCGGCTGTTCGACGCGGAGCATGAACCGGTCGGCGGGCTGGCCGGCGGCGACGTACGCCTGGATGTGACGGCCGACGGCCGCGCCGATGTCGACGGGCTGGCGGCGCAGTTCGAGCCGCCCGGAGTCGATGCGGGAGATGTCGAGCAGTTCGGCGATGAGCCGGGTGACGCGGTTGGCGTCGGCGTCGACGGTCTCCAGCATCAGCCGCTTCTGGTCGTCGGTGAAGCGTTCCCACTTGGCGAGCAGGGTCGCGGTGAAGCCCTTGACGGAGGTGAGTGGGGAACGCAGTTCGTGGGCGACGGTGGCGATCAGCTCGGCGTGACTGCGCTCGGTGCGACGGCGCGCCTCGGTGTCCCGCAGCGAGACGACGACCCGACGGACCGGACCGAGGGGCTCCGAACGAACATAGCGAGCCGTGACAAGAACCTCGTGCCCGCCCGGCAGCAGCAGATTCCGCTCCGGCTGCCGCACCCGGATGGCCAACCCCCCATAGGGATCGGTCAGTTGCCACCAGCGGCGGCCCTCCAGGTCCTCTAAGGGGAGGGCCTTCTCCAGCCGCTGTCCGAGGGCGTCGGCGGCACGGACGGAGGTGATGCGCTCGGCGGCGGCGTTGAAGCAGACGACAAGGCCGTGCTCGTCGGCGACGACCAGGCCGTCGGCCAGTTCGTCGGGGTCGATGCCGAGGCCGGTGAGGTCGTCGTGCCGGGCCGCGGACGGCCGGGGCACGCCCCGTGCTCCCGGCGCGCTGCTCGTGCCGACAGTCATCCCCGTACCCCACCTCTTCTCATACGGCGCAGGTGGCCCCCGAGCTGGTCACCCTACTAGCTGTCGGTGACGGAGCGGCACCCTCCGGAGCCGCGCTGTGCACGCGCAGACGCATACAGACATACGGCGGCGGCGGTGGCCAGGTTCAGGCTCTCGGCCTTCCCGTGGATCGGAACCCGCACGACGGCGTCCGCGAGCGCGCGGGTCTCCTCCGGAAGCCCCCAGGCCTCGTTCCCGAACACCCAGGCGGTGGGCCCGCCCATGGTCCCCTGGTCCAGCTCGTCGTCGAGGTCGTCGGTCCCGGCCCCGTCGGCGGCGAGGATCCGCACCCCGATCTCCTTGAGCCCGGCCACGGCCTGCTCTACGGGCACCCCGACAGCGACGGGCAGATGGAACAGGGAACCCACGGAGGCCCGTACGGCCTTGGGGTTGTAGAGATCGACAGAGGCGTCGGTCAGTACGACGGCCTCGGCACCGGCGGCATCGGCACAGCGCAGGACGGTGCCGGCGTTCCCGGGATCGCGCACATTGGCAAGGACGGCGACAAGCTTGGGCCGGTCCTTCAGGATCTCCTCGAACGGAGTATCGACAAACCGACAGACCCCGACGAGCCCCTGCGGGGTGACGGTGGTCGAGATGTCGGCGATCACCTGCTCATCGGCAAGATGCACCCGGGCACCGGCGTCACGGGCCTCCCCGACGATGTCGGCGTACCGCTCCGCGGCTTCCACGGTCGCGAACAACTCGACGAGCGTGTCCTTGTACCCGGCGGCCTCCCGCACGGCCTGCGGCCCCTCGGCCAGGAACAGCCGCTCCTTGCTCCGGAAGTTCCGCCGAGCGAGGCGCCGGGCAGCAGCGACGCGAGGGGAGCGGGAGGAGATGAGGTCCGGGGACATGTTCTACTTCACCTTCAAATCTCAGGACGCGGGGATTCCCTCAGGGGCGCGGGGAACTGCGCGACCAGCCACAACGAACCCGCACTCGACAAAGGACCCGCAGGCAAGAAACCTGCGGGCCCTTCAACTCACGGCGAGAGCCGGCGTCACGCAGCCTTAGGCGCGTTCACATCGCTGGGCAGCGCCTTCTGAGCAACCTCGACCAGCGCAGCAAACGCACCGGCGTCGTTGACAGCCAGCTCCGCGAGGATCTTGCGGTCGACCTCGATGTTGGCCGCGTTCAGACCCTGGATGAAGCGGTTGTAGGTGATGCCGTTGGCGCGGGCAGCCGCGTTGATGCGCTGGATCCACAGCCGACGGAAGTCGCCCTTGCGCTTCTTGCGGTCGTTGTAGTTGTAGACCAGCGAGTGGGTGACCTGCTCCTTGGCCTTGCGGTACAGACGCGAACGCTGACCGCGGTAGCCGGAGGCGGCTTCGAGAATCGCCCGGCGCTTCTTGTGGGCGTTGACTGCCCGCTTGACGCGTGCCACTTGTTTAACTCCTTGTAGCGGGGCCGTGGTGGGACTCACACGGCCCGGAATCGATGGGGTCCCGGTCCAGACGTACGGCGCGAAAAGATCTATTGATCACGCGCCGCGTACGTCACTTGCCGAGAAGCTTCTTGATCTTCTTGGCGTCGCCCGGGGCCATCTCGGCGTTGCCGGTGAGGCGACGCGTCACACGGGACGACTTGTGCTCAAGCAGGTGGCGCTTGCCGGCGCGCTCGCGGAGCACCTTGCCGGAGCCGGTGATCTTGAAGCGCTTACTGGCACCGCTGTGCGACTTGTTCTTCGGCATAGCGCCGTTATCTCCTCGTCGGTGGCGCTCCGGTGCCCGGTCGTGAAACCGGGCACAGGTGGAGCGTCGCTCTTGTTTCGGTTACGTCCCTGGACTGGCGTCCGGGGATCAGGCGTCGGCGCGAGCCTCGGCCGGGGCCTCGACGGTCTCGACCTCGGCGGCGACGTCCTCGTCAGCGATGACTTCGCCTTCGATGTCCTCGCCTTCGAAGTCCGACTCCGCGGCGTTCTGCGACTTGCCCGGGTTGGCCTTCGCCTCCGCCTTGCGGGCCGCCTGGGCCTCACGGGCCTCGGCCATCGCCTCGGTCTTCTTCTTGTGCGGGCCGAGCACCATGATCATGTTTCGGCCGTCCTGCTTCGGGTTCGACTCGATGAACCCGAGGTCCTCGACGTCCGTGGCGAGCCGCTGCAGCAGTCGGTAGCCCAGCTCGGGCCGGGACTGCTCGCGACCACGGAACATGATCGTGATCTTGACCTTGTCGCCCTGCTTGAGGAACCGGACGACGTGACCCTTTTTGGTGTCGTAGTCGTGCGGGTCGATCTTCGGCCGGAGCTTCATCTCCTTGATGACCGTGTGCGCCTGGTTCTTGCGCGCCTCACGGGCCTTCATGGCCGACTCGTACTTGAACTTCCCGTAGTCCATGAGCTTGCAGACCGGCGGGCGTGCGTTCGCCGCCACCTCGACCAGGTCGAGGTCGTACTCCTGCGCGAGCTCCAGGGCCTTGGCAAGCGGAACAATCCCGACCTGTTCGCCGCTCGGGCCGACAAGTCGAACCTCGGGAACGCGAATCCGGTCGTTGATACGGGGCTCGGTGCTGATGGATCCTCCTCGGTTAGCACCACACGGCCATCTGGCGGACGGCCGCGTTGTCTCTGTTAGACAGACCCAACCGCGCCGGAACATGAAAAATGCCCCGGACGATCACAAGACGGGGCTCCAAAGCACTGCCGGAGCACCGCCGCGATGATCGCGGGGCGCGCTTTCGGGCGACTCCATCGTCCGTACGGAACGATGGCGACCGCCTGACCGGGGGTGACCCGCCGTCCGTGAGGACAGTCAGGTGGGAGATCGGAGCCTCCACTTGTTGGCCGGGCACGCGAGTGCCTGGCCGGTCATCACACAAGGTTAGCAGCTACCCGGGGGTGGTGCGAACCGCCGTACACCGGGCCCTATCGTGTGGGGCATGAGTGACACGCCCCCCGAGTCCGTGAATCCCGACTCCCCCGACTTCGACGCCCTGACCCGCGACATCGCGGAGGTCCCGGCGGTCGAGGTGATCGTGACGGTCGCCGTCAATCTGATGAGCGCCGCCGCCGTGAAGCTCGGTCTGACCGACGAGGGCGACAAGTACAAGGACCTGGACGAGGCCCGCAAGCTGGTCACCGCCCTGGCCGGGCTCCTCGACGCGAGCACGACCGAGATCAGCTCCTTCCACGCGGCGCCGCTGCGCGACGGTCTGAAGTCGCTCCAGCTGGCGTTCCGCGAGGCCTCCCTCGTCCGCGACGAGCCGGGCCAGGGTCCGGGCGAGAAGTACACGGGCCCGGTCTACGGCTAGCGGCTCACCCCACACGTACGTAAAAGGGCTCGCCCGGAGGCGTCGCCCCGGCCGGCAGCACTGCCAGGTCGAGGCCGTGCACCAGGCGGGCCCTCAGCGTCTCCTCGGCCGCGAGCCAACGTGCCACCCCGTGGATGCCGGCGGCGTGCGGTACGGCGGGCTCGAAGACCAGGGCGAGGGTGCCGTCCCCCGGGCCGGGGCCGAGATAGGCACGGAGTACCCCGCGCATGTTGCCGAGCGCGGAGCGGACCGCCTCCGCGACCGCCGGATCGGTGAGCGGGTCCACGCTGGTCCGCCCCTCGGCGAGGGCCAGCAGCGCGGGCCCCGACAGCTCGAAGGACACCGGCCCGGCCAGGTCCAGCACGATCGTGTCCGCCTTCTCGTGCACGGCGGCCTGCAGCGCCTGGTGCAGCGGTACGGCCACAGGTCGCGCCGCCGGGTCCCAGCGGGCCAGCGAGTCGCTGGACGTGAAGGCGGGCAGCGCGGTGCGACCGCCGGCCTTCAGGGTGGGGACGGCCATGTCGCTGGTCTTCTCGCGGCGCAGCCCGTTCTCGTCCACCTCGACCTCGCCGAGCACGGCCACCACGGGCACGAGCAGCCGGGCGCCCTTGAGGGCCGCCAGGACCGGGTCCACGGCGGTGCGGTCCTCGGCCCAGGCGGCGAGCGCCGCGCTCAGTGCGGGATCGGCCGAGCCGTCGTCGTCGGAGTAGCCGGAGTCGGGAATGTTCTTGTTCGCCACGGTGACCGACCCTATCGGGGGGATCCTGCTGGGCTTGTGCGGGTCCTGAAACGCGGGAGACACAGGTTTCACACGTTTCTCAGAAACCGTTGACAGACATCTAACTTTCGTCTCACGGTTCGCACAGTCGCCGCCCCCACCATCGCGGGCATGGAGTCTTCCAGAGCCGCCCGCCGAAACCACCGCGCGCGTCCCTCCCGGCGCCGTCCGCTCCTCTACACCGCCCTCGCCACCGTCGCCGTGGTGGGCGGTACGGCGGCCGGAACCGTGTACGTGAAGGCCCAGGCGCACTCCGGCCCCGTATCGTCGGCCGCGGCGCCGTCCGCCTCGGCATCGGCGTCGGCATCGGGCAGCGGGGAGGCGACGGTGGAACCGGTGACACAGCCGGCGGTGGACTACGACGCGCTGCTGGCCAAGGCCATGAAGGCGGTGACCCCGGCCGGCGACCAGAAGGTCTCGGTCGCCGTGCTCGACGTGGACTCCGGTGAGAGCGCGACGTACGGCGGCGCGGCCTACGACACGGCGAGCATCGTCAAGGTCGACATCCTGGCCACACTGCTGCTGCAGGCGCAGAAGGCGGGGCGGCAGCTGACCTCGACGGAGAAGTCGTACGCCACGACGATGATCGAGAACAGCGACAACAACTCCGCGACGGCGCTGTGGAACATCATCGGCACGGCGGACGGGCTCGACGCGGCCAACAAGACCTTCGGGCTGACCGGCACCAAGGGCGGCGACGGCCCGCTCTGGGGGCTGACCCAGACCACGGCCGCGGATCAACTCACCCTGCTCCAGCAGGTGTTCGGGGACGACTCCAAGCTCAGCTCGGCCTCGAAGTCGTACATCCAGGGGCTGATGGGGAAGATAGAGGCCGATCAGCAGTGGGGGGTGTCGGCGGCGGCCGACGGTTCCCAGTGGCGGCTGAAGAACGGCTGGCTGGCGCGGAGCACGACCGGGCTGTGGGACGTCAACAGCATCGGGCGGGTGACGGCGCCGGACGGGCACGAGTACCTGATCGCGGTGCTGTCGAAGGGCAGCACGACGCAGAACAAGGGGATCACGCTGATCGAGGCGGCGGCGAAGGCGGGGGTCGCGGCGTTCGCGGGGTCCGACTCTTCCACGTCGGCCTCCGCGTCGGCCACCGACTGACGCTCGCAGGCTCCCGTGGACCCTAGAAGCCCTCGGGCCGTCTGCGTCGGCCGCGCCACAGGACGACCGCCGCGACGAGCAGGACTCCGCCGACGCTGCCCGCGAGGGAGCCCGCCCAGTCGGACGTACGGCTGTCGGTCTTGACGGGGTCCGGGCCCGCGCCGAAGTACTTCTTGCCGTAGGCGGCGTGCAGGCTCGTCGGCTTGAGGGCGGCGGCGGCCTTGATCGCGGCGGCGGGGTCGATGAAGCCGAAGCCCCGGGAGTCGTCACGGCCACCGGCCGGGGGGTTGCGGGCGGTGTCTTCGAGGAGCTTCTTGATCTGGGCCGGGGTCAGCCCCGGGTGGGCCGCCTTGAGGAGCGCCACCGCGCCCGACACGAAGGCGGACGCGGCGCTGGTCCCCCAGCCCTCGTAGTACTTGTGGTCGGGGTCGGCGATGACGACGTTCACGCCGGGCGCGCTGACCGTGGCGTACCAGCGGCGGGTGGAGAAGGAGGCGCGGGTGCCGTAGCGGTCCACGGCGGTCGCGGCGATCACCCCCGGGTAGGCGGCCGGATAGGAGACGTGGTCGCCCTTCTCACCGCCGTTGCCCGCGGAGGCGACGACGGCGACACCCTTCTTCAGGGCGTACTGCACGGCCTCGTCCTCGGCGGGCTCGGGGTGGGCGGAGGCGGAGTCGTCGCCGAGGGAGAGGTTGATGACGTCGGCGCCGTGGTCGGCGGCCCAACGGATGCCGTCCGCAAGGGCGTTGCCCCGGGTGGTGCGGGCCTTGCTGCGGGCGGAGTCACCGTCTTCGAGGATCACGCGGACGGGCAGGATCTTCGCCTCCGGGGCGACACCCATGACGCCGTCCTCGTCGCCGGGGCCGTGTCCGTGCCCGGCGATGATGCCGGCCATGGCGGTACCGTGCCGGGCCCAGGCCCGGTCGCCCGGCTTCGCCCCGAAGCCGACCATGTCCTTGCCCGTGAGGACGTTGCCGACGAGGTCGGGGTGGTCGGCCTCGACGCCGGTGTCGAGGACGGCGACGGTGATGCCCTTGCCCTTGGTGGTCCCCCAGATCTCCTGGGTGTTCATGGCGTCCAGGGCCCACTCCTGGGCACGTATGCCGTCGGCGTGCGCGACGGTGGACGGGACCAGGGCGAGGGTGGCGGCCAGGAGGGCGCTCACCAGCCCGGCCCGGCGGGACGTGACGCTCATGAGTTCCCCTCCGAGGCCTGCGAGGTCGGCGCGGTCCTCGACGTTTTCGACGTCTCGGAAGCCGAGGTCTCGGAGGGTGAGTCGACGGTCTTGCGCAGGCTCCGCTCGACACGGTCGGCGAGCCCCTCCGCCTCGTTGCCGAGACCCGACTGCGCGGGAGCCGTGGTGGAGCCGGAGGTGACGGCTTCGTCGGCGGGTTCGGGTGCGTCGACGGTACGGCCGTCGGCCCAGCCGGAGACGGCGTAGACGACGACGGGCGCGTCGGTGAGGACGGAGACGGTCCAGGAGGCCCGCTGTTTGTCGCCGAAGGCGGCGGCGACCGTGCCCTTGGCCGCGTACGGGCGGGGCAGAAGGTCGGTCCGGTCGCCGAGCTTCTCGCTCTTGAAGCGGTTGGACAGCGAGGTCATCGCGGTGATGTCGGCCCTGGTGAAGAGGAGGCCGACCGTCGTGACATAGCTCTGGGTGGCGTCGGTGTAGGTGGCGCGCAGGAGCCGTTGGCAGCCGACCGGGGCGAGCACTTTGCTCAGCAGCGGGTCGAAGGCGCCCGTGCAGCCGGTGTCCGGGGCGACGGCGATCCGGGTCCAGGTGCGGTCGGCGCCGCCGGGGCCCGCGCCTTGTCCCTGGACGGTGGGCGGAAACAACTGATCGACGGGCACGCTGTGCCACAACTGCCCTGCGGCGGCGAAGGTGCTCGCACCGCCGTCGTCCCCGCCGTCGCCGGTGAGCCAACTCCCGGTCACCGCACCGCCGATGAGCCCGAGACCGAGCACGACACAGGCGGCGACAGCGGCGGTACGGGACCGTATCCGCGACCCCAACGGCCGTGGCCGTACCCGCGCGTCGTACCCCTCGGGCTCCCCGAACGTCACAACCGGCCGCCCTCCGGCGGGAGTTACCGGCGAACTCCAGGAAAAAGCCGGATCAGGACCGGAGTTGGCCCCGGGACGCGGCATTTCGGACGCGGGGCGGAGGGGGGTGCCGGGGGCGGCGGGCGACCAGGCGCTGGTACCGATGGCGTCAGGGACGGGGGTGGGTGCGGGAACGGGCTGAACCGGGGTGCTGGGAGCGGCAGATGCCCAAGGGGCGGTGCCGGTGCCGGTGCCAGTGCCTTCGGCGGTGGGGCCGGCGGGCGGGGCATCGGCGGGCCGGGATCCGGCAGTTCCGGTACCAGCACCGGTACTTGAGGAGGGATACGGCGCACCGGCACCGGAAGGCGACCACACACCGCGCGTGGGCGCACCGCCCGTGGGATCCGTGAACGACTCACCCCGCCAAGGGGCGGCGGGAGACGGCCTCAGCCGAGAGGTGGCCTCCGGCGGGTCGTCGGGAGCAACAGCCGGACGCGACGGGGGTGTTACCGGCCGGGCGGGGGCGTCACGCTGCCGGTCAACCGTCGGCGGTACGGCCTCGGCCGCGGGCCGTGACGGTTCTGCGGGACCGGGGGGCGTCGCGGGCCGGGGCGGAACAGCAGAACTGGGAGGCGTCACGGGACGGGACGGAACAGCCGAACCAGGCGGCGTCGCCGCGCGGGACGACTCCTGCCGCGACCGATCGGACGACTGACTCGGAGCCTCACCCGCAGGACGGGACGGAACAGCGGAGCCAGGCAGCGTCGCCGCCGGGCGGGTGGGGTCCTGGCGCGGTCGCTCGGGTGTCTCGCGCGGAGCCTCGGGCGCAGGGCGTGGTGGGCCGGGCGGGGTGTCGGAGGCTTCGGAGGCTGTCGGCGGGGTCGGGCGGAGGGGTGTGCTCGTCTCCGGCCCGGTCTCCCGGGGTGGTTCGTTGGCCCCCGTCGCCGCCGTGGGTCGATGAGGCGGCCGGGGCGGAACGGTGCCGGGTCGTCCGGGGTTCGCGCGGCGCGGGTCGGTCGCGGATGCCGGCGGGGCGTCAGGGAAACGGGCGGAGGCGGGGGGAGGCGGCGGGGCGTCAGGGAAGCGGGCCGAGGCGGGTGGAGGCGGCGGGCTCACGGCGTCGGCGGCAGCGGGCGAGAAGGGACGAAGGCCGGGGAAACGCGGCCGGGTGTCGGAGGAGCCTGCTGCCGACGAGCCGTCGGAACCCGAACCGGCTCCAGCACCGGCCCCGGCCCCGGCTCCGAAACCCGCCCCAGAACCGACTCCGGCGCCGGAACCCGAACCAGACCCGGAACCTGCGCCAGCCCCAGAACCGGACCCGGACCCGGAACCCGCTCCAGCTCCGGAACCGGACCCTGAACCCGCTCCAGCACCGGCCCCGACTCCGGCCCCATTGCGGGCTCCCGAGCCGTTGTTCTCCGAGCTGTCGCTCTCGGAGCCGTCGCTCTCGAAGTTCTCGAAGCCGCCGCTCGCGAAGCGGTTGCCCGGAGAAACCGAACCCGCGCCGAACCCGTTGCCCGGACCCGCAGCACGGTCCGCGTCGAACGCGTTACCCCGAGCCGTAGCCCGGTCCGCGTCGAACCCGTTGCCCGGAGCCGTAGTACAGCCCCCGTCAAACCCATTGCCCGAACCCGCAGCGCGGTCCGTCGCCGAATCGTTGCTCCGGAACCCCGTGTCCTCGTCGGCCTGGGCGCTCCGTCTGGCCGCGCGTCTGGCGTTGCCGCCCTCCCACCATCCCGTACCGGGCCGGTCGCCACCCCAGGTGGCTCTGCCGTTCCCGTCGCCCTGGTTGCCGCTGCCGGCCGGCGCCGCGTCCGACTCCGACGTCACCGGTCCGCCCCGCGCAGCGTCCGTGCCGGAATGCGGTCCGTCCAAGTCCTCGCCTGCTGTGTCGTTCACGGGCTGCGTCGAACTCCCCGAAGGGGCCTGCGGCGAGGTGGGGTGTGGCGGTACGGGGGCGCGCCGCGCTTCCGTACTCATGCACCCCCCGTTTCCTCGTACCCGGGCCACCGTTTGTTCGTCTGCGGGCCGGTGTGCTCCTGCCCTTGTTCGTATACGCGCCGACGTCCACCCCGCCTCACCCGGCACGTACACAAAAAAACAAAAGTCGTCCCGAGCACGCATACCCGCCGCGGCGGACCGCCATCCCGGGCGCGGTCGAACGACCGGCGGCGTTTCCTCCGTGCGTGCGCGTCACTCTACGGGTTGCCCCCGCTCGAACGGGAACCAGTCCACGCCCCCGGGGCTTCTGCCCGGAACGTCCCCCTACCCTGCGGTAATCCTGTCTGGCAGGCTGCGTTCATGACTGCGCGCGCCGCCGACCGGGCCCGTTACGACCGGGCCACCGCCCACCTCGACGCCCCTCTCGCGATCGTCGACCTGGACGCCTTCGATGCCAACGCGGACGACCTCGTCCGCCGGGCCGGCGGCAAGCCGGTCCGCGTCGCCAGCAAGTCCGTCCGCTGTCGAACCCTCCTCGAACGCGTCCTGGCCAGGGACGGCTTCGCGGGCCTGATGTCCTTCACCCTGGCCGAGTCGCTGTGGCTCGCCCGCTCCGGCTTCGACGACGTCCTCCTCGCCTACCCCTCCGCCGACCACGCCGCCTTCGCCGAACTGACCAGCGACCCCAAGCTCGCCGCCGCCGTCACCGTGATGATCGACGACCCGGCCCAGCTCAAGCTCATCGACGACTCCCGCGCCGGCGGCACCGAAGTGGTGCGTGTCTGCCTGGAGTTGGACACCTCGCTGCGGATGCTCGGCGGCCGGGTGCGCATCGGCGCGCTCCGCTCCCCCCTCCGCTCCCCCGCCCAACTCGCGGACATCGCAAGGACGGTGGACCGCCGTCCCGGCTTCAAGGTCGTCGGGATCATGGGCTACGAGGGGCACGTCGCCGGGGTGGGCGACTCCGTCGCGGGGCGGCCCTTCCGTTCCCGCGCCATCCGGCTGATGCAAGCCACCGCCAAGCGCGAACTCGCCGAGCGGCGCGCGGAGGTGGTGCGGGCCGTGCGGGCCGTCGTACCGGATCTGGAGTTCGTCAACGGCGGTGGCACCGGCAGTGTCCAATACACCGCCGCCGAGGATTCCGTGACCGAGATCGCGGCCGGTTCCGGGCTGTACGTGCCGCGTCTCTTCGACAACTACACGTCGTTCACGGCCCGTCCGGCCGCGCTCTTCGCCCAGCCCGTCGTACGACGCCCGGGCGTCGGCGTGGTGACCGTCCTCGGCGGCGGCTACCCCGCCTCCGGCGCCGCGGGCCCCGACCGGCTCCCGGTGCCGTATCTCCCGGAGGGTCTGCGCTACGACCCCCAGGAGGGGCCCGGCGAGGTGCAGACGCCGCTGCTCGGCTCGCCCGCCGACGATCTGCTCATCGGCGACAAGGTGTGGTTCCGGCACGCGAAGGCCGGTGAACTGTGCGAGCGGTTCGACGCGTTGCACCTGATCGAGGGTGACCAGGTGACCGCCACCGTCCCGACCTACCGGGGCGAGGGCATGACCTTCCTGTGACAACTCGCGGTCCACAGGGTCAACTGCCCCCGCTCCGGCGGGGTTCGGCACTTACATCGGAGTGACGTACGCCCCCGCGATGCCGCCGTCCACCAGGAAGTCCGCCGCGTTGACGAACGACGAGTCGTCGCTCGCCAGGAACGCCACGGCGGCGGCGATCTCGGTCGGCTCGGCGAAGCGGCCGACCGGGATGTGGACCAGGCGGCGCGCGGCCCGCTCGGGGTCCTTGGCGAACAGCTCTTGCAGGAGCGGGGTGTTGACCGGGCCCGGGCACAGCGCGTTGACGCGGATGCCCTCGCGGGCGAACTGCACGCCCAGTTCACGGGACATGGCCAGCACACCGCCCTTGGAGGCGGTGTAGGAGATCTGGGAGGTCGCCGCGCCCATCCGGGCCACGAAGGACGCGGTGTTGATGATGGAGCCCTTGCCCTGGCGGCGCATGTAGGGGATCGCGGCCTTGCAACACAGGTATACGGAGGTCAAGTTGACGTCCTGGACGCGCTTCCAGGCCTCCAGTCCTGTGTCGAGGATGGAGTCGTCGTCGGGCGGCGAGATGCCCGCGTTGTTGAAGGCGATGTCGACGCTGCCGTAGGTGTCGAAGGCGGCCTTGAAGAGCGCGTCGACCTGCTCGGGGTCGGTGACGTCGACCTTCACGAAGAGTCCGCCGACCTCGTCGGCCGCCGCCTTGCCGTGGGTCTCGTCGATGTCGCCGCAGACGACGTTGGCCCCCTCGGAGGCGAGCCGCCGCGCGGTGGCGAGGCCGATGCCGCTGCCGGCTCCGGTGATGACGGCGGTACGGCCGACGAGTCGCCGGCAAACAATCTCTGAGGTCACTGTGCGGGGCCCTCCGTGCTGGTGGAGACGTTGGTGGGGGAGACGTCGCTGATGAAGACGTTCTTGGTTTCGGTGAAGGCGGTGAGCGCGTCCGGGCCGAGTTCGCGGCCGATCCCCGACTGCTTGAAGCCGCCGAAGGGGGTCCAATAGCGGACGCTGGAATGGGAGTTGACGGAGAGGTTGCCCGCCCGGACGGCCTTCGAGACGCGCAGCGCGCGGCCCACGTCACGGGTCCAGATGGAGCCGGAGAGGCCGTAGTCGGTGGCGTTGGCGAGGGCGATCGCCTCCGCCTCGTCCTCGAAGGGGAGGACTACGGCGACCGGGCCGAAGACCTCTTCCACGGCCACGCGTGCGTGCGCGTCGACGCCCGTGATGACAGTGGGCGGGAACCAGAAGCCGGGACCTTCGGGGGCCTTGCCGCGGATGCCGGCCAGGTCGTCGGTGACGTACGAACTGACGCGCTCCAGCTGGACCTTGGAGATCAGCGGGCCCATGTCCGTGTTCTCGTCGGCCGGGTCGCCGACCGTCACACCCTCGATCGCGGGGGTGAGGAGGTCCAGGAAGCGTTCGTAGACGCCGCGTTGGACGAGGATGCGGGTGCGGGCGCAGCAGTCCTGGCCGGAGTTGTCGAGGAAGGACATGGGGGCGGCTGCCGCCGCGGCCTCGATGTCGGCGTCGGCGAAGACGATGTTGGGGCTCTTGCCGCCGAGTTCGAGGGTGACGCGCTTGAGGAGTTCGGAGCCCTTCGCCAACACCTGTTTGCCCACGGCCGTTGACCCCGTGAACACGATCTTCGCGACACCCGGGTGCTCGACCAGCGCGGTGCCCGCGACCGGGCCGTGGCCGGGCAGCACCTGGAACAGCCCCTCGGGAAGGCCTGCCTCCAGGGCGAGTTCGGCCAGTCGGAGCGCGGTGAGCGGGGTCGTCTCGGCCGGCTTGAGGATGACCGCGTTGCCCGCCGCGAGCGCGGGGGCGGTGCCCCAGGCGGCGATCGGCATGGGGAAGTTCCAGGGCGCGATCACGCCCACCACGCCCAGCGGTTCGAGGATCGTGATGTCGAGACCGCCCGCGACCGGGATTTGACGACCCGTCAGCCGCTCCACTCCCCCGGCCGCGTAGTCGAGCAGATCACGGGCGTTGCCGGCCTCCCAGCGGGCGTTGCCGACCGTGTGCCCGGCCTCCCGCACCTCCAACTGGGCGAGTTCTTCGAGGTGTTCGTCCACCGCGGTCGCGAAGCGGCGCAGCAGCCGGGCCCGGTCGGCGGGCGGGAGCGCGGCCCACTTCGCCTGGGCCCGGGCGGCGCGTACGACGGCGGCGTCCACGTCGGCCGCGGTGGCGGCGGGGACGGTGGCGATGACCTCCTCGGTGGCGGGGTTCAGTACGTGCAGCGGGTGCTCGGCAGGCAAGGGGGTCCTCACAGGCGTTCGTCGGCAGGCAAAGGGGTCGGGGTCCTCACAGGCGTTCGAAGGAGCGGCGCAGCTCCCAGTCGGTGACGGCGGCGTCGAAGGCCTCCAGTTCGACGCGCGCCATGTTGCGGTAGTGCGCGACGACCTCGTCCCCGAAGGCGGCCTTGGCGATCGGGCTGTTCTCCCACAGCTCGGCGGCCTCGCGGAGGTTGGTGGGGACGTGCGCGTAGTCCCCGCTGTAGGCGTTGCCCGCGCAGGCCTCCGGCAGCTCCAGCTTCTGCTCGATGCCGTAGAGCCCGGCCGCGACGAGCCCCGCCACCGCCAGAAAGGGATTCACGTCCCCGCCGGGCAGCCGGTTCTCGAAGCGCATGGAGCGGCCGTGGCCGACGACCCGGAGCGCGCAGGTGCGGTTGTCGTAGCCCCAGGCCACGGCGGTCGGCGCGAACGAGCCCGGCTGGAACCGCTTGTAGGAGTTGATGTTCGGGGCGTAGAGCAGCGAGAAGTCGCGGAGCGCGGCGAGTTGGCCCGCGAGGAAGTACCGCATGACCTCCGACATGCCGCCGGGGTCGGAAGCGGAACCCGCCATGGCGTTGCCGCCCTCCCCGTCCCCGAGCGAGAGGTGGATGTGGCAGGAGTTGCCCTCGCGCTCGTTGTACTTCGCCATGAAGGTGAGCGAGACGCCTTCCTGGGAGGCGATCTCCTTGGCGCCGGTCTTGTAGACGGCGTGCTGGTCGCAGGTGACGAGGGCGTCGTCGTAGCGGAAGGCGATCTCGTGCTGGCCGGGGTTGCACTCGCCCTTGGCGGACTCGACGGTCAGCCCGGCGGCGGCCATTTCGTTGCGGATCCGGCGGAGCAGCGGCTCGATCCGTCCGGTCCCGAGGACCGAGTAGTCGATGTTGTACTGGTTGGCCGGGGTGAGGCCTCGGTAGTTGGCGTCCCAGGCCTGTTCGTACGTGTCCTTGAACACGATGAACTCCAGCTCCGTACCGACCTGCGCGGTGAAACCGTGCTCGGCGAGGCGCTCCAGCTGGCGGCGCAGGATCTGGCGGGGTGCGGCGACCACCGGCGATCCGTCGTTCCAGGCGAGGTCGGCGATGAGCAGGGCGGTGCCCGCGTTCCAGGGCACACGGCGGAGGGTGGAAAGGTCCGGGTGCATGGCGAAGTCGCCGTAACCGCGCTCCCAGGAGGACATCGCGTAGCCGTCGACCGTGTTCATCTCGGTGTCGACGGCGAGGAGGTAGTTGCAGCCCTCGGTGCCGTGTCGGAGCACGTCGTCGAGGAAGAAGCGGGCGGCGAACCGCTTGCCCTGGAGCCGGCCTTGCATATCGGGGAAGGCCAGGACGACAGTGTCGATCTCGCCGCCGGCGACGAGGGCGTGCAGCTCCTCGACGCTCAGCGGGGGTGTGCGGTCTGCCACGGGAAAGCTCCTTCGGCTTCTGCGCGCTTTTTCCGGCCGGGCCGGAAGCCATAAGGTATTGCGGAGAACCATTGCTTGGGAAGGGGGTGCCGCCATATGTCGCTGGATGCGGAGGACGGCGTCGAGGACCGGTTGACCCCGGTGCTGCGGCCGGTGCGGGCGGGCAACGGCTTCGAAGAGGCGCTGGAACAGATTCTGCAGGTCGTACGGCTGGGGCTGGTGCCGGGGGGCGAGCGGTTGCCGGCCGAGCGGGAGCTGGCCGAGCGGCTGGGGATCAGCCGGGTGACACTGCGCGAGGTTCTGAAGGTACTGCAGGACCAGGGGCTCGTGGAGTCGCGGCGCGGACGCTACGGCGGGACGTTCGTGCTGCCGAAGTCGGACGCCGGCGGCGAGGACGAGCTGCGGCGGCGGATCAGCGCGGTCGACATCGAGGACGTACTGCGGTTCCGGGAGGTGCTGGAGGTCGGCGCGACGGGCCTGTGCGCGACGCACGGCCTGACCGCCGAACAGGCGGGCCGCCTGCGCGACGCCCTCGCCCGCACGCACGACGCCCCGCTCGCCGACTACCGCCGCCTGGACACCCTGCTCCACCTCACCCTGGCCGAGCTGTGCGGTTCGCCGACCCTGACCGCGCAGTACGCGGCGGTACGGGCCACGGTCAACGACCTCCTCGACTGCATCCCGCTCCTGGTCCGCAACCTGGAGCACTCGCAGCGGCAGCACATCGCGCTGGTGGAGGCGGTGCTGGACGGTGACGCGGACGGGGCGCGGGAGATGATGCGGGAGCACTGCGCCGGGACGGCGGCTCTCCTGCGGGGCTTCCTCGCGTGACAGGTGGGGTTGTCTAATGGTCCCCGTCGAGTCCATTCACGTCGCTTGGCGGTCGGAGGAAAGCATGGCGGGCAGGCCGCTGATCGGCATCAGTACGTATCTGGAGGCGGGGGCGCGCTGGGGCGCCTGGGAGCTGGAGGCCGCGCTGCTGCCGGCCGGCTACCCGCGCCTCGTGCAACAGGCGGGCGGCCTGGCCGCGATGCTGCCGCCGGACACCCCCGAGCACGCGGCGGCGGCCGTGGCCCGGCTCGACGGCCTGGTGATCGCGGGCGGCCCGGACGTCGAACCGGTCCGCTACGGCGCGGAGCGCGACCCCCGCACCGGCCCGCCCGCCCTCGCCCGGGACGCCTGGGAACTCGCCCTGATCGAGGCCGCGTTGGCGGCGGGCCTGCCCCTGCTGGGTATCTGCCGGGGCATGCAGCTGCTGAACGTCGCCGTGGGCGGCACCCTCGTCCAGCACATCGACGGCCACGCGAAGACACCCGGGGTCTTCGGCCGCCACCCGGTCAAGCCGGTACCGGGAACGCTGTACGCGACAGCAGTACCGGAGGAGACCTCGGTCCCGACGTTCCACCACCAGGCCGTGGACCGCCTGGGCGCGGGCCTCGTGGTCTCGGCCTGGGCGGAGGACGGCACCGTGGAGGCGGTCGAACTCCCGTCCGTCGACTGGGTGTTGGGGGTGCAGTGGCACCCGGAGATGGGCGAGGACCTGCGCGTGATGCAGGCATTGGTGGCAGCGTCCACGGCCGCTACTACGACGGCCCCGTCTCCCACCGCGTCCTGAGCCAGCCGAGGGCCGCGTGGCCCTGCGCCCGCTGGAAGGCGCGCAGGGTGGGCAGACCGGGCGGCGGTGGCCGCAGCGAGTGCTCGACGAAGAAACCGGCGAGCCCCGCCAGGGTGGCGGTGACACCGGACGGATCCGCGCCCTCGGCGAGCGGATGCCGGCTGAACAACTCCTCGGGATCCGGACCGCCTTGGGCCCGCACACACGGCAGCATGACCAGCAGGTCGAACCAGGGGGCGGCAAGGACGGCGTGCGGCCAGTCGACGAACACGACCCCGCCGCCGTCCGTGAGCAGCATGTTGTCGGCCCGCAGATCGGAATGCGCGAGGGTGTCGCCGGACGCGGACTCGGCCCAGGGGGCGGCGAGTCGGGCGAGTTCGGGGAGGTGCGCGACCGTCCACGGGTCGAGCCGCCCGTCGACGTCACCCACGTCCCCGTCGAGCAGGCGCCGCCAGCCGTCAAAGGCACCGGCAAGACTCTCGGCCACGGTCGGTGCGGCCACGGGAGACGGTGTGAGCCCGCGCCCCAACTCCTCCACAGCGCGCAGCACCCGCGCCAACTCGGCTTCCCGCCAAGGGACATGAGGCTGCCGCCCCACGACTTCCTCGAAGACCAGGACAACCCATGTGCCGTCGTCATACGTACCGAGGAGCCGAGGAGCGGGAACCGCGGCCGGGAGAGCCGCGGCATTGCGGGCCTCCATGCGATGCAGCCCCGGACTGTCCGGATTGGCCTCGCCACTGACCGCCTTGACGAAGGCACGAGCACCGTCGACGGTCCGCACCCGAACGGCGGTCCCCGGAGAGAATCCGCCGACCTGAGTGACAGCACGACTCACACCCGATCCGAGCAACCGCGCGACGGCGTCGTGGACATGGGCGGGGAGGTCTTCCCAGGGGGTACGGACGCCGGTGGCGGGCGGGGCGGCGGGAGGAGACATGTAGGTCATGGTGAGGGAGGGGTGCGGAGGCGTGCCAAGGGTTTTCGTCCCGAACGCCGACGCTCCGGGCTGGGGTGGTGCACAGCTCGCCCAAGCGAGCCGAGGCCGGCGCACCCCTCGCCTCACCGAGCCGGGCCAGCACATCCCTCACCCCACCGAGCCGAGGCCACACCCCCTCCGCCCCACCCTGCCGAGGCCACACACCCCCCACCCCACCCAGCCGGGCCGGCACACCCCTCGCCCACCGAACCGAAGCCCCACACCCCCTCCACCCCACCGAGCCGGGCCAGCGCACTTCTCACCCCACCAAGCCGAGACCGCACACCCCTCGCCCACCGAGCCGAAGCCCCCCGCCCGACCAAGCCGAGGCCACACCCCCCACCCCACCCAGCTGGGCCGGCGCACTTCTCGACCCACCGAGTCGGGTGGTGGGTGGGCATAGGTCGGGGGTCTGGGGGCGGAGCCCCCAGGGCGGGGCGTCAGCCTCGGGTCAGGGACAGCAGCTCTCGGGCCGGGCCCGTCGGCCTGTGGCCCGTCGGCCAGACCGCTCTCAGGTCTCGGGCCAGGGTGAGTCCCTCGACCGGGATGCGGACCAGGCGTCGCGTCGACAGTTCCTCGCCGACCGCCAGTTCGCTCAGAACAGCCGGCCCCGCTCCACTCACCGCCGATGCCTTGACCGCCGTAGTGGAGGACAACTCGATCAACGGGCGGGCCAGGCCGCCCAGCGCCGCGTCCAGGACCTGGCGGGTGCCCGAGCCCTTTTCCCGGAGGATCAATGGCGTCGACGCCAACTCCGTTGCCGGGACGGGGCGTCGGCGGCGGGCCCAGGGGTGGGTGGGGGCCGTCACGACGATCAGGTGGTCGTGGGCTATCACCGTGGAATCCAAGCCCGGTGGGACCGACAGGCCCTCCACGAAGCCCAGGTCCGCCTCGTCGGCCAGCAGCTGTTCCGCGACCGTCGTGGAGTTGCCTGCCAGCAACGACACCGCCGTGTCCGGGCGTTGAGAGCGCAGGGCGAGGAGCCAGCCGGGGAGCAGATACTCCGCGATGGTCATGCTCGCCGCGACCCGGAGCCGGGAGTCGCGCCGGTGCCGTAGCGCCTGCGCACCCGCGTCGAACGCGGCGGCCGCCTCGACGACCCGCCGCGCCCAGTCGGTCACCAGGGCCCCCGCGTCAGTGAGGCGCGAGCCGCGCGGAGAGCGGTCCACCAACGCCACGCCCAGCTGTCGTTCCATCGAGCGGATCCGGCTGCTGGCCGCCGGCTGGGTGATGCCCAGCTCGCGGGCCGCGCCGCCCAGGCTGCCGAGCCGGGCCACCGCCAGCAGCAGTTCCAGCGCGCCCAGATCCGGCACCCGGTGCGCTATCGAACCTTCCCGCCCGCCATCCGTCTCGCCACTGCTCATAAATCCAGTTTATGTCCCCATAGACACATACTCCCTGGTCGCCCGTCTCAGCCGGCGAGACGCTGGACACATGGTCACCGCAGTTCGTCACCTCGGACCCAACTGGTACGCGTCCGTCATGGGCACCGCCATCGTCGCCACGGCCGGCGCCGGGCTCCCCGGCCACCTCCCCGGACTGCGCACGGCCTGCACCGCCGTCTGGGCCCTCTCCCTCGCCCTTCTCCTGACCCTGCTGGCCGCCCGCGCCCTGCACTGGACCCACCACCGCGACCAGGCCCGCGCCCACCTCCGCGACCCGGCGACGGCCCCCTTCTACGGCTGCCTCGCGATGGCCCTGCTGGCGGTGGGCGGCGGTGCCCTGGTCGTCGGGCAGGACTGGATCGGCCTGCGGGCGGCGGTCGTCCTCGACGCCGTGCTGTTCGGCGCCGGTACGGTCGTAGGGCTGGTGGCCGCCGTGGCCGTCCCGTACCTGATGGCCGTACGGCATCACGTGCCCCCCTCGGAGGCGACCCCGGTGTGGCTGCTGCCCGTCGTCGCGCCCATGGTGTCCGCGGCCCTCGGGCCGCTCCTGGTGCCCCATCTGCCGCCCGGGCAGCCCCGGGAGACGCTCCTCCTCGCGTGCTTCGCGATGTTCGGGCTGAGTCTGCTGGCCACGCTCCTGATGCTGCCGCTGGTCTTCGCCCGGCTGGTCACGGGCGGGCCGCTGCCCCTCGTGCTCACTCCGACGCTGTTCCTGGTGCTGGGCCCGCTCGGTCAATCGACCACCGCCGTCGGCAAGTTCGCGGACTTCGCCCCCGGTGTCGTACCGGCCGCCTCCGCCCAGGCCTTCGGTCTCCTCGCCGTTCTCTACGGCGTCCCCGTGATGGGCTTCGCGCTGCTGTGGTTCGCCCTGGCCACCGCGCACGTGGTGCGCGCCCGGCGCCGGGGCATGGGTTTCGCGATGACCTGGTGGGCGTTCACCTTCCCGGTCGGCACCTGCGTCACCGGCGCGGAGTCCCTGGCCCGGCACACCGGCCTCGCCGGCTACGACGGCCTCGCGTTCGTCCTGTACGGCGTGCTCGTCGCCGCCTGGGCCAGTGCCGCCGCGCACACGGCCCGGGGTCTGGTCAGCGGCGAGCTGCTCGCAGGGCCCCGGCCAGCACCCGTGGCGCTTCGGCCAGTGACGGCCCGTACCACGTCAGGTGCCGACCGCTGACGAGCGCGCAGGGCAGGCCGGGGAAGGCCTCAGGGCCGTCGTCGGCCGTGAAGCGGTACGGCTCGTCGGGGAGGACCACCAAGTCCCTTGCCGCCGCCCGCAGTTCGGTGATCGTGGCGCGCGGGTAGCGCTCGGCGTGCGTCGCGTACGCGTGGTCGACGCCCAGGCGGGACAGCACATCGCCCGCGAAGGTGTCCCGGCCCAGCACCATCCAGGGGCGGCGCCAGACGGGGACGACGGCGGTCAACCGGCCTTCGGGGGACGGGAGTTCGGCCCATGCCCGCTCGGCCTCGTCCAGCCAGCGCGGTCGTACGGACGCCCCGCACGCGTCGAGGACCCGGTCCAGTTCGCGGAACGCCTGCGGGACGTCCCGCACTTCGGTGACCAGGACCTCAACACCCGCCTCGCGCAGGGCCGTCAGGTCGGGCTCGCGGTTCTCCTCCTCGTTGGCGACCACCAGGTCGGGCGCGAGGGCGAGGATCGGGTCGAGCTTCGGGTTCTTGGTGCCGCCGACGCGGGTGACGTCCAGGTCGGGCGGATGGCTGCACCAGTCCGTCGCACCGACGAGAACTCCCGGCAGCGACACGGCGATCGCCTCCGTCAGGGACGGCACGAGCGAGACGACGCGCATCAGCGCGGGCGGTCCTGGACCGCCTCGATGTGCTCGGCCACCGCGACCACGACGACCCGGGTGTCCGGCACGGTCGCGCGCCAGCGGTGGCGCACCCCGCCGGTCAGGTACATCGTGTCGCCGCGCACGAGCCGGTACGCGCGGCCCTCCGCCTCGATCTCGACGGCGCCGTCCGCGACGTACATCAACTCGTCGTTGCGGTGCTGGAATTCGCGTCCGGCGTCATGGTCGCCGGTGAACTCCGAGGCGTGCAGCTGGTGGTGGCCCCGTACCAGCGAACGCATCCGGGGCGCTGCCGACTCGGGTTCCTCGGCGCGTACGACATCGACGCTGCACGCGGGGTCGGCGGCGGCGAGGAGTTCGACGGCCGTGGTGCGCAGGGCGTCGGCCACCTTCTCCAGGGAACTGCGGCTGGGGCGCGCCCGGTCGTTCTCGACCTGGCTCAGGAAGGGCACCGACAGACCGCTGCGCTCGGCCACGACGGCGAGCGTCAGGTCCAGAGAGCGGCGCCGCCGCCGTACGGCCGCACCCACCCGAAGGGGCTGTTCTTTGTGGTCGCCCATCGCTCCGGCTCCCTCCTTCGCTCGTCGGCCTGCGGCTGGTTCTGAAACTTCCTCTGATGAGTTGTCTGCACCCTACGCATGTTCGGCAAACCGTTTCATGCGCCTGTCACATCCACGTCACACAGCGTGCGATCGGACCTCACGGTTCTGGCCAGTACGCGAGGGCCCGCCGGCCCTCCATCACCCCTCGAACAGGGCGAGAGTTCCTCCCTATCTCTTCAATGCGTACGCAGCCGCCTGTGTTCCCGCTCACGACGCGGACCGGATTGCGGGATTTCGTAGCGCTATGTGGTTGGCCGGATCCTTTCTGTGCCGGCGAGGCCCCCTTCCGGGCGGCGACCGCGGGACCGTCAGGTCACCGGGGCCCACTGGTCGACGAGGCCCGGGTGCTGCTTCAGCCAGGTGCGGACGGCGGCCTGCTCCTGGCCCTTGCCGGACTTCTGGATCTGCGCCTCCAGACCGGTGAGCTGCGCCTCGGTCATACGGAAGTCCTTCAGCCACTTCCCGACGTCGGGGTTGTCGGCGGCGAAACCCTTGCGGGCCACGGTGTGCACGCCGTCGCCCTTGCCCCAGGCGCCCTTCGGGTCGGTGAGCTTCTTCAGCTTGTAGTCGCTGTACGCCCAGTGCGGCGACCAGAGCGTGACGACGATCGGCTGCTTCTTGGCGTACGCGCGCCTCAGCTCGGCCAGCATCGCCGGGGTGGAGCCGTCGACGACGTCGTAGGAGCCCTGGAGGCCGTACTCCTTGAGGACCTTGGACTTGAGGAGGCCCATCATTCCGGCGCTGGGTTCGATGCCGGTGATCTTGCCGCCGAACTCGGCGGCGTGGGTCTTGAGGTCGGCGAGCGTGTTGACGTCCTTCACGTACGACGGGACGGTCAGCTCCAGGGATGTGGAGCCGTACCAGCTGCCGAGGTCGTCGAGCTGCTTGCCGTACTTCTTCCAGTACTCGGCGTGGGTGGTGGGCAGCCAGGCGTCGGTCTGGAAGTCGACCTGGCCGGTGGCGACGCCGGTGTAGAGGGGGCCGGCCGCGTACTGGGTGGTCGTCACCTTGTAGCCGCGCTCCTCCAGGAGTTCCTTCCAGAGGAAGGTGGAGGCGATGCCCTCGTCCCAGGGGATGTAGCCGATGGTGATCTCCTTGCCCTTGCCCACGTCCGTGGCGGAGGTCGCCTTCGTGTCGGAGGCGGAGCCGAAGACCCCCAGGCCGCCGGCCACCAGGGCGAGGACGACGACACCGATCACGGCGAACGCCGGGCGGGGGCGGTAGTTCCACGGCTTGGCGCTCTCCGCCGTACGGGCCTTGGCGGCGGCCCTGCGGCCGAGCGGGGAGATCTGCGTGCCGAGCGCGCCGGTCATCCGGTCGAGGTAGATGGCGAGGACGACGATGCCTACGCCCGCCTCGAAACCGAAGCCGATGTCGAGCTGGCCGATGGCCTCGTTGACGGCACCGCCGAGGCCCCCTGTACCGACCATGCCGGCGATGACGACCATCGACAGGCCGAGCATGATGACCTGGTTGACGCCCGCCATGATCGTCGGGAGGGCGAGCGGCAGCTGCACGCGCAGCAGGGTGTTGCGCGGTGAGGTGCCGAACGCCTCGGCCGCTTCGACGAGTTCGGCGTCGACCTGCCGGATGCCCAGCTCGGTCATGCGGACGCCGGGGGCGAGCGCGAAGATCAGGGTGGCGATGATGCCGGCGGAGGTGCCGAGCCCGAAGAAGAGAATCGCCGGAATCAGCAGCACCATCGACGGCATCGTCTGGAGCAGGTCGAGGGCCGGCCGTACGACCGCGCTGACCGTCTTGGAACGGGCCGCCCAGATGCCCAGCGGGATCGAGATCACCAGGGCGATGACGGTCGCCACGAGCACCAGGGCCAGCGTCGACATGGACCGGTCCCACAGGTCGAGCGAGTCGATCAGCAGGAACCCGGCGAAGGCCAGCACCCCCGCGACCAGTCCGCGCAGCCACCAGGCGAGCACCGCCAGAATGCCGGCGAGAAGCAGGGGTTCGGGCGCGGTGAGGACCGCGTTGACGCCGTCGTACATCCCCTCGACGACCGTCTTGATCGCGTCGAAGAGCCAGGACATGTGGGCGACCAGCCAGTCGACACCGGAGTCGACCCAGTCACCGAGCGGAAGCCTAGGCACGGGCGGTCACCTCTTCCGGCTCGGTGGCGGCTTCCCCGCCGAGGAACGCGACCAGCCGTTCCTGCGGTACGACTCCTACGACGTCGTCGGCCGCGTCGAGCACCGCGACCGGGTGGGTCAGGCGGGCGCTGAGGGCGCACAGGTCGGTGAAGGGGGTGTCCGGCGTGGCGGTCTCGCAGTCGCAGTCGGCCTCGTGGCCGTCGACGCCCGTGTCCATGACGGCGGACGCGGTCAGCACCCGGGAGCGGTCGACGTCCTGGATGAAGGAGGCGACGTAGTCGTTCGCGGGGCGCAGCAGGATGTCCTCGGCGGTGCCGGTCTGGACGATGCGGCCGTCGCGCATGACGGCGATGCGGTCGCCGAGGCGCATGGCCTCGTTGAGGTCGTGGGTGATGAAGACGATGGTCTTCTTCAACGACTTCTGGAGTTCCAGGAGCTGGTCCTGCATGTCGCGGCGGATCAGCGGGTCGAGCGCGCTGAAGGACTCGTCCATGAGGAGCAGCTCGGCGTCGGTGGCCAACGCCCGGGCCAGGCCCACGCGTTGCTGCATACCGCCGGACAGCTCGTCGGGCCAGGAGTCCTCCCAGCCGGCCAGGCCGCACAGCGCGAGGGCCTCGCCGGCGCGGGCCTCACGCTCGGCGCGGGGCACGCCCTGCACTTCCAGGCCGTAGGCGGCGTTCTCGCGGACGCTGCGGTGCGGGAAGAGCGCGAAGTGCTGGAAGACCATGCTGATCTTGTGGGCGCGGACCTCGCGCAGTTCGCGGTCGGTGAGCGCGGTGAGGTCCTGGCCGTCGAAGAGGACGCGGCCCGCGGTGGGCTCCAGGAGTCCGTTCAGCATCCGCAGGAGGGTGGACTTGCCGGAGCCGGACAGGCCCATGACGACGAAGATCTGGCCCGGTGCGACGGAGAAGGAGGCGTCGATCACGGCGGCTGTGGTGCCGTCGGCGCGCAGTCCCTCCCGGTCGGCCCCCTTCCGGAGCCGTTCGACTGCTTGGACCGGTCGTCTGCCGAACACCTTGTGCAGGTGTTCGGCTTCTAGCCTGGCTGACACGCTTACCTCTCGATCGGGGGCAGGACATGGCGGGCTCCTACAGTTGAATGTGCAACCGAGCCCGCTCCGAGGCCGCGCCTGCCCTCGCTTTCCACGCGCAAACACAGAGTGGTCCAGCTCACCGGCCGGTCGTCCGTCCCACCGGTCGGCCGCGTTCGTCTCTCCGGGTGACGGGGAGAGGTGGCCGTCGGGCCGTCGTGCGGCATGATGCGTGACGTGACCGGACGACTGATGCTCCTCGACACCGCCTCGCTCTACTTCCGCGCCTACTTCGGCGTCCCGGAGTCCGTGAAGGCACCGGACGGGACGCCGGTGAACGCCGTGCGCGGGCTGCTCGAATTCATCGACCGGCTGGTCAAGGACCACCGCCCCGACCAGCTGGTCGCGTGCATGGACGCGGACTGGCGGCCCCAGTGGCGGGTCGACCTGATCCCCACCTACAAGGCGCACCGTGTCGCCGAGGTGCGCGAGAGCGGCCCGGACGCGGAGGAGGTGCCGGACACCCTCTCCCCGCAGGTCCCGATCATCGAGGCCGTCCTCGACGCGGTCGGCATCGCGCGCGTGGGCGTCGAGCCGTACGAGGCGGACGACGTGATCGGCACGTTCACCGCGCACGCCAAGGGCCCGGTCGACATCGTCACCGGCGACCGCGATCTGTACCAGCTCGTCGACGATGCCCGCGGTGTCCGCGTCCTGTATCCGATCAAGGGCGTCGGCTCGCTCCAGCTCACCGACGAGGCGTTCCTGCGCGAGAAGTACGGCGTCGACGGCCGCGGTTACGTGGATCTGGCGCTGCTGCGCGGCGACCCCAGCGACGGTCTGCCGGGCGTGCCCGGGATCGGCGAGAAGACGGCGGCCAAGCTCCTCGCGGAGTTCGGTGACGTCGCCGGGATCATGGCGGCGATCGACGACCCGAAGTCCAAGCTGACCCCTTCGCAGCGCAAGCGCCTCGACGAGGCGCGGCCCTACGTCGCGGTCGCACCCAAGGTCGTACGGGTCGCGGACGACGTACCGCTACCGGATGTCGACCTCGCCCTGCCGCGCGCCCCGCGTGATCCGGAGCTGGTGGGCGCACTGGCGGAACGCTGGGGGTTGGGCGGATCATTGCAGCGACTGCTGACCACACTCGGCGCGTAAGCAATGTTCTTGCCCTCGCTTTCTTGCCTTTCACAGAGAATGTAGTGCTAACTTAGGTAAGCCTAAGCATGGGAATTCGGGAGGCCGTCATGGCAGAACGTCCGGCACGGAAGCCGCGTAAGCCCCACTCCGCGCAGGTCGTCCGCACCGAACGGCTGACCCCCCACATGCAGCGCGTGGTGCTCGGTGGCGAGGGTCTGGCCGAGTTCTCGGCGGACACGTGCACCGATCATTACGTGAAACTGCTCTTCCCCTCCGGGGGCGCCACCTACCCCGAGCCCTTCGACATGGAGCGCATCCGCGCCGAGTTCCCGCGCGAGCAGTGGCCGGTGACCCGGACCTACACCGTGCGCGCCTGGGACGCCGAACACCTCGAACTCACCCTGGACTTCGTGATCCACGGCGACGAGGGCCTCGCCGGCCCGTGGGCCACCCGCGTCCAGCCGGGCGAGACCGTCCGCTTCATGGGCCCCGGCGGCGCCTACGCCCCCGACACCGACGCCGACTGGCATCTGCTCGCCGGGGACGAGAGCGCGCTGCCCGCGATCGCCCGCGCGTTGGAGTCGCTGCCCGAGGGCGCCACGGCCCACGCCTTCGTGGAGATCTCCGGGCCCGAGGAGGAGCAGAAGATCGACTCCGACATCGAGGTCGTCTGGCTGCACCGCGGTGACCGTCCCGTCGGCGAGACACTCGTCGAGGCCGTACGGGCCCTGGAGTTCCCCGAGGGCCGTGTGCACGCGTTCGTGCACGGCGAGGCGGCCTTCGTGAAGGACCTGCGGGCCCTGCTGCGGGTCGAGTCGGCGATTCCGCGCGAGGATCTGTCGATCTCCGGCTACTGGCGGCTCGGTCACAACGAGGACGGGTGGCAGGCATCCAAGCGGGAGTGGAACGCGAAGATCGAGGCGGAGCAGGAGGGCGTTGCCGCGTAGTCGCGCTGCTGGGGGTGCCACGACGGACCGTTGGCGTGTGCGGCGCCGTCGTGGCTGGTCGCGCAGTTCCCCGCGCCCCTTTGGGGCGCTTACACCGACCGCTGATAGGACCTGAACGTACGTATCGACAGCCATACCGCCGCCACCGCCAGGCCCAGTAGCGCGCCGCCCCGGCTGAGTACGTCACCCCAGTCGGGGTGCTCGGACATCGCCGAACGGCCCGCCACCATCGCCCAGTTGAGTGGGTTGAAATCGGCTGTGTGCCGCATCCATGTGGGCATCTGCGAGGGTGCCATGAAGGCGCTGGAGAGGAACGTCAGCGGCAGCAGCAGGAACGTGTTGATGCCGATGATCGACTCCCGCTCCTGCACCAGCATGCCGAGCGCGTTGGACAGTGCCCCGAAGATGGTGCCCAGCAGTACCGAGGCGACTGTCAGGATCGCGATGCCGCCGACGCCGCCCGGGTAGTCGGCGCCGCCGAGCAGTCCGAGCAGCACGATGACCACCGACTGGAACGCGGTCACCAGGCCGTTGTTGACGACATTGCCGTTCATCAGCGCGGCCCGGCTGACCGGAGTGGTCAGGAAGCGGTTGAGGGTGCCGCGCTGGATCTCCTCCAACGTGCCCATGCCCGCCCACATGTTGGAGCTGAGCGCGCTCATCACGACCACCCCGGGGACGAGGTAGTCCAGGTACGAGGTGGTGCCGAAGCCGCCGAGTTCGACGACCTTCTTGAAGAGGTTGCCGAAGAGGAACAGCCAGATCACCGGCTGGATGAGGGTGATGACCGCGAAGGCGGGCTGCCGTGCGAACACCATGAGTTGACGCTGCGTCATGTACCAGGTCTGGGAGACGGCGGTGCTCATCGCACACCTCCGGCGACCGCGAGCTGCCCGGTGCTGTCGGTGTCGGCCTCCGAGTAACGGCGGCCTGCGTAGCGGAGATAGACGTCGTCGAGCGAGGGGCGGGCGACGGTCGCGGCGGCGACCCCGACGCCGACGCGCTCGAACGCCGCCAGCAGGACGGGCATCGCGGCCGCTCCGTCGTCGGCGCGGGCACTGACCCGGCGTCCGTCGACCAGCACCTCGTGCACGCCCGGCAGTCCGACGAGGGCGCTCCTGAGCAGCGTACGACCGGCGTCGCCGACCGCTTCGCGCAGCTCCAAGTGGACGGCGTCGCCCCGGAGTTCACCCTTGAGGGAGTCGGGGGTGCCCTCCACGACGACCCGGCCGCGGTCGACGATCGCGATGCGCTCGGCGAGCCGGTCGGCCTCTTCGAGGTAGTGCGTGGTGAGCAGGATGGTCAGCCCCTCCTCCCCCGCGAGCCGGCCGATCTCGTCCCACATCGCGGTGCGGGCCTCCGGGTCGAGGCCGGTGGTGGGCTCGTCGAGGAACAGCACCTCGGGCCGGTGCACCAGGCCGAGCGCCACGTCCAGGCGGCGGCGCATTCCGCCGGAGTAGCCCTTCACCGGGCGCCTGGCGGCGTCGGCGAGGGTGAAGCGGTCGAGGAGTTCGTCCACCCGCTTCGTGAGGGCGGCGCCCTTCAAGCCGTAGAGCCTGCCCTGGAGTTGGAGGTTCTCGCGGCCGGTCGCCGTCGGGTCGGCGCCCGAGTTCTGGGCGACCACGCCGATCGCGCGGCGGACCCGGTCCGGGTGGCGCAGTACGTCGTGTCCCGCGACGGTGGCCGTGCCGGAGTCGGGCCGGGCCAGGGTGGTGAGGATCTTGACGGTGGTGGACTTGCCGGCGCCGTTCGGCCCGAGGAGGCCGAAGACGGTGCCGGGTTCCACGGTGATGTCCATGCCGTTGAGGGCGGTGACGTCGCCGGGATAGGTCTTGACCAGTCGGCGTGCCTCGACCGCGGGCGCACCGGTGCTCGTACGAGTACTGCTCATGTCGACTGCTCTCCATGAATGAGCGGATGTGAGTGTGAAAGGTCACGACTGATCCGCGTGCAGAGCGCCGGGCTATCCTGGGTGTGCCGCACCTCGATCGCCTGGCTTGCCGCACGGCGGGTCGGTCTCGGGGTTCGTGACCCCGGCAGGGCTGCTGCAACAGTCCGGTCGGGGTCAGTTCTCGCTAGCTGAACTCCGTTGGCTGCTCCCCCGTTTCGTGGAAGTGGCGCCAGCCTTCGACGCCGAGCATCGAGCCCTTTCGGAGCTCTTCCAACAGGCCGCGGACCCACTCGGTCTGCGCCTCGGTCATGTGCAGCTGGTACTCGACCTCGACGAGGAAGAGCCGGGGCACCGATTCATAGAGCTTCTCCAGCGCTCCGCGCTCACCGGCCGCCTGCACCTCCAGGTTCTTCACCCGCTCCTCCAGCAGCGTCGCCGCCTCGTCGGGGTGCAGGGCGCCCAGCAGTGAGAGGGCCGTCTCGAAGATGGGGAACTCCTTGACCGGGCGGGCCAGCAGCTCCGACAGCCACTCGGTCATCTCCTCGCGTCCGGCGCCGGTCAGGCCGTAGACCGTGCGCTCGGGGCGGTTGCCCTTGCGCTCTATGTCGGCGACCTCGACGAAGCCGTGCTTCTCCAGGTTCTGCACGACCGTGTAGAGCGAGCCGTAGTTGATCTTCGTGCTGGTGTCCTTGCCCTGGCGGCGCAGGGTCTGGGCGATCTCGTACGGATGCATGGGGCCCTGGCAGAGGGTCACCAGCACGGCGAGTGCCAGCGGGTTGCTGAGCTTGCGACGCTTCGCGGCCACCGGGACCACCACCTCCCATGCCTCTCTCGGGCACACCTCGCATCCGGATATTCGTGAGCGAACATATCGCGAGTCGGCATGGAACGTCAATACACGATGTATCGCGATTTTGCGGCGAGGGCAAGAGCGTGAGGACTTGGGCCCGCCATGGACACGGTCGCGTGACGCGTCCGAAACAGGCCGTCCCTAATTTCTGTCACCCGACAGGAATTCGCGCCGAAGGCAGGTGCCGCCGTGGCCACAACCACCCCCTCCGACGTACGCCCCGATCCGCCCCACTCCCCCGACGACGGCTCCCTCGCCGAGTTCGGCTACCGCCAGGAGCTGCATCGCAGCCTCGGCCGGTACGCGTCGTTCGCGGCCGGGTTCTCCTTCATCTCCGTACTGACGACCGTCTTCCAGTTCTTCGCCTTCGGGTACGCGTTCGGCGGCCCGGTCTTCTTCTGGGCCTGGCCGATCGTGCTGGCCGGCCAGTTGCTGGTGGCCGCCTGCTTCGCGGAACTGGCCGCGCGCTATCCGATCTCGGGCGCGATCTACCAGTGGTCCTCGCGCCTCTCCACCGCGGCCTTCGGCTGGTTCGCCGGCTGGATCATGGTGATCGGCCAGATCGTCGTCGTAGCGGCGGCGGCGCTCGCGCTCCAGATGGTGCTGCCGGCGATCTGGTCGGGCTTCCAGCTGGTGGGCGGCGATCCCGCGCCCACCTCACCGGACGGCGCGGCCAACGCGGCCGTCCTCGGCGTGATCCTGCTGGTCCTCACGACCCTGGTGAACATCCTCGACAACCGCGTGATGTCGGTGATCAACCGGGTCGGAGTGACCGCCGAGATCATCGGCGCGATCCTGATCGTCGTCCTTCTCCTGACCCACTCGAAGCGCACCCCGAGCATCACCTTCCACACGACCGGCAGCCTGGAGGGCGGCCTGCTCGGCGCCCTGCTGGTCGGCTCCTTCACGGCGGCCTACGTGATGATCGGCTTCGACAGCGCCGGCGAGATGAGCGAGGAGACCCACAACCCCCGCCGCACCGCGCCCCGCACGATCCTCACCGCGCTCGGCGCGGCCGGCCTGCTCGGCGGCCTGATCATCCTCGGCGGCCTGCTCGCCGCGCCCAGCATGACCGACGGCCACCTGGGCGTCGACGGCCTCAGCTACGTCCTGACGAGCCGCCTCGGCGACGGCGTCGGCAAGGCCCTGCTGGCCGACGTGGTGGTGGCGATCGCGGTGGCGACCCTGGCCATCCAGACGGCGGCCTGCCGCATGCTGTTCTCCATGGCCCGCGACGGCCAACTCCCGTTCTCCGCCCGCCTGTCCAGGGTCAACCCCCGCACGGGAATGCCCAGCGCCCCCGCCTTGGTCGTGGGCGTCCTGGCAGCGGCCCTGCTCCTCCTCAACTTCGCCTCCCCGGACGCGTTCCTGGCCATCGGCACCACCTGCATCGTGATGCTGTACCTGGCGTACGCGATGGTCACGGGGCCGCTGCTGATCCGCCGCCTGCGCGGCGAGTTCACGACAGAGGGCACGGACGAGACGGGCGCCCGCCTGTTCTCCCTGGGCCGGTGGGGGGTGCCGGTCAACGCCCTGGCGCTGCTCTACGGCCTCGTCATGACCGTCAACCTGGCGTGGCCGCGGGCCGCGGTGTACGACCCGGCGGGCGGGCACTGGTACTTCCAGTGGTTCACGGTGTTGTTCTTGGGGGTGACGGTGGGGGCCGGGGTGCTGTACCGGCTGACGGGCCGCCGAGTCACCGACCGGTCATGACCGCACCGCACAGGACCGCTCAGGCCCACCGGCAGAGCTGCCGGTGGGCCTGACGGGTCGAGAACCGCCTCACACGGTGGCTGTGCTGCCGGTCCGGATTCCCTGAAGACATTCCACTCGGGCCCGGACCCCGTGCGGGGTCAGAGTCATCCGGGGTTCGACATGCGGCAGTTGATGGTCGGCACTCAAGAACCGCCATTGGGCCACGATCGTGGACAGGGCGAGGGTCGCCAAGGTCATCGCATAGTTGTCGCCGATGCACTTGCGCGCGCCTCCGCCGAACGGGATGAAAGTGCCGCGCATGTGTTGCTGATCCGGAAGCCACCGGTCGGGATCGAAGCAGTCGGGGCGCGGATTGAATCGCGCATCATGATGGATGAGGTACGGGCTGTAGATGAGGGTGGTCCCGGCGGGGATCACGGCGTCCGCCAGCCGGGCTTCCGTGGTGGTCGTCCGGGTCAGGATCCATCCGGGAGGGTAGAGGCGCAGCGTCTCGGTGATGACCCGGCGTGCCAGGTCGAGCCGGGGAAGATCGTCCCAAGTGGCGGTTCGGGTGCCGAGAACCTTGACCGTCTCGGTGCGCAGTCGCTCCTGGACATCGGGGTTCTGGCACAGGAGATGCAGCGCCCAGGTGAGTGCCACCGCAGTGGATTCGATGCCGGCGACGAGCAGGGTCATGATCTGGGCGTGGATCTCGGCGTCACCGAGGAGTTCTCCCGCGTCGTCCTGCGTTTTGAGGAGCATCGACAGGACATCGCCGTGGGACTCGTCGTCCTGTCGGTACATGCTGATGGTCTTGCTGACCTCGGCCCACGCGCGATTACGAGCCCGTTCGTAGCGCAAGTTCGGGGGTATCGGCAGACGGCTGAGCCAAGGTGGGAAGACAGCTTGCTGGTAGATACCTCGAAAGATATCCGGCAGACATTCCTTGACGGTGTCCACGGCCGGCCCTGCGGATTCAGCCGTGAACAGTGTTTGAGCAATGGTGTCACTCGCGAAAGTGTACATCTGCTCGGCTACGTCGAAATCCTGTCCGTCACTCCAGCCGATCGCGAGCGTGTCGATTTGCTGGGTCATGATGGCGGCGTATTCACGCAGGCAAGTGCGGGAAAAGGCAGGTTGCAAGCTGCGTCGCTGTCGTCGATGGACGCTGTGGGGACACGAAGCAAGGCCGTTCCCCAGCGCATTCCCGATCCGTTCGATGATGGGTCCGCCCTTGTCGTACATGCGGTCATGCAGGAGAACCTCTTGGACCAGCTCGGGCCGGCAGGCCACAACGGCCTTCTGCGGACCTAACCGTATCTGCACCAAATCACCGTGGGCGGGAAGGGTTTTCAGGAAACGCAGCGGGTCACGGAGCAGCGGAAACAAATGCCCGACGATCGGCAGTGCTCCTGGAGCCTGTGAAATGCCTTCAAGGTCCTTTGCCATGGCGTGTTCGCCCTCCTTCAGATGGGAGCCACGTTGAGGCTGACGTTGCGGCAGACAGAGGGTGCTCCTCGCTGGTCATCCGCAACTGTTCGCGGACGCGTGATCCCGGCTCGGGAGCATCTCCTGCAGGTGAGCATGCTGTTGATCCGACTCGCCCGAGGTGACGGGTATCTTGTAGCGCGTGGTGTTCCCATACCAGTGCAGGCATCCGTTCGTCCACTGTCGCATTCCGGCAGTGACCTTCAGGATCTCTTCACGGGTACCGGGCGGCACTCCACGGCCTTTCAGGAAGGGCCGGAGCTGCTTCTCGGCGGCCAGGAAGTCGGCGATTCGCTCCTGAACCTTGGCAACGGCCGAGTCGATGGCTTCCTGCAGTGAGATTCCGCCGGCATGCTGCATGACGATGACAACGTTGTGGAAATCTCCACGCATGTCGTCCAGGCGAATCGAATGCAGGTCGTTCTGCCAGGCGACCACATCGCTCGCGGCTTCGACGATCTCCCTGAACAGGCCTGTCTCGTAGATGTTTTCGGGCACCTCCGCGCGCTGGCTGAGTTCGACCAGATCGAAGCCGAACTCCATACCCACCGAAAGTCGCCTGGTCCGGGTGAAACTGTCGATCCCGGGGGGAGTGCCGCGGAACCGGTTCTCGGATTCCTCGGTGAATCCCTGGAAGAACAGGTCGAGGTGTCGGTTCAACCGGCGGTGAAGCGTCGGTGAGAGCCTTTCACCGGTACGGATGGACAGCTCCGTCAGCGCCTTCGTGAAAGGAGTCCGCTCCTGCGCGGAAGCAGGGTCCTTTCCGGTGTTGATGATGTCCATCAGGCGCCGGTGGACCGGAGCCCAGGTTTCCGGATCGTCGTAGGCCTTTAACGTGTGCAGGTCGTCCAGGATGAAGGTGAAGAAAAGCCATTCCGCGCAAAGGCAGAGATCACGGAACGAGGCTTCCGGATAGGTCCAGGCAACAAATTTCCCGTAGCCCGCTTCCAGCCGCTCCCGGCCACCCTGTGTCTCTTTCAGCCCGAGGCTCTCTCCGAGTTCGCGGACATATTGTTCGATCCGCTGGCTGTACGGACTTACGGTCGGGGGGGTGGGCTCCGCATACGTCGGGATCATGGCGAGCACTGGGCCTCCATATCTGTGGCGCCGGGGTCGGTTGAGGCGGTAGGGCATGGCGCGGGTTGCCCGCTCCCACGGCGAGAGGCCGCGGAGTTGGTGGACGATCGGTGCTTCACGGCGACGTACGAGGACATCTCCGTCTGCGCTGTTGGCATGCCCACTCACGGGCGTGCCCCAAGAGGGCCGAAGCAGAGACGACCGCGGTGGGCGAGGGCAGAACGAGTGGTGCCACAGGATCCCCCTTCCGCGATGGCGCGAGTAGGACGCGCCGACTTCAGCGGTGCAGCTTCTATCAGATCGCAGTTCGACCCAGACCGGAAGTGGACGTCGTTGATTCAGACATGAACGTGTTGCGCGCACATTTGGACGGTTGCGCGATCAGTATGCGCACGCCCCTTCGGGACTTCGCGAGTGCCCCTGGCGATTGCCGAGGCGGTCATATGCCGCGGACGAATTCACACGGCCCGCGGTGTATTGGAACAGCCGTCGGTCCGAATCTCCCCGCGCGCAGGCGTGCAGGTGCATATCGTGCCCAGCGTCCGGATGCAGAGGTCCGAGGCAATGAAAGCCGATCTTGTCGAGAGCCCAGCGAGTCACGGTCGCCGTCGCACTCGGGGCGACGCCTCGCCCCAGGGCCAACCGCGCGTTCCAGCAGGCGAGTTCGGCGCGCACGATGCGCCGCGCGTCCCGCTCTCCGACAGCTCGTGCCCCCGCTGTCAGCGCCCCCTCGTACCCTTGATCCCGATGAGACGCAGAAGCCCGATCCCTCCCTCCCCCCTGCCGCAGCGCGACGGAGTCGACGCGGTGCGGGTGAAACTGCCGCAGGGGGCGGCGTGGGCGACCGTACGTGATCATCTGGTGGAGCGGCTCGCGGCCGGGGCGGGGGTGATCGACGGGATGCTGGACGCAGGACTGATCGTGGACGCCGACGGGCGTGCCGTGCCGCGTGACATGGCGTACGTTCCGGGCATGTTCGTGTGGTTCCACCGAGAGCTGCCGTCCGAGGTACCGGTGCCCTTCGCACTGGACGTCGTGTACCGCGACGAGCACATCGTCGTCGCCGACAAGCCGCACTTCCTGGCCACCACACCGCGCGGGAGCCATGTCACGGAGACCGCGCTCGCGCGGCTGCGCCGGGAGCTGGAGCTGCCCGCGCTGGGCGCCGCCCACCGATTGGACCGGCTCACCGCCGGGCTGGTCCTGTTCACCGTGCGCCCCGCGGAGCGCGGCAGCTACCAGGCACTGTTCCGCGACCGGCGCATCGCCAAGGAGTACGAGGCCGTCGCCCGGTACGACCCGGCGCTCGCCCTGCCGCGCACCATACGCAGTCGGATCGTGAAGGAGCGCGGGGTCATGGCGGCGCGCGAGGTCGAGGGCGAGCCCAATGCCGTCACCGACGTGGAGCTGCTGGAACGGCGGGACGACGGGCTGGCCCGCTATCGGCTGCGTCCCCGCACCGGGCAGACGCACCAACTGCGGGTGCACATGACGGCATTGGGGGTGCCGATCCTCGGCGACCCCCTCTATCCCGTGGTGACCGGCCCCGTGGCGGCCGGTGACTTCCGGCGCCCGCTCCAACTGCTGGCGCGGGTCCTGGAGTTCACCGATCCGCTCACGGGGCACGAGCACCGGTTCGCCAGCCCGCGGGTACTGCGGGCCTGGTCGTCGTACGAGGAGTGGGCCGGGTAGCCCGGCTGCCCCAGTCGGTTACTCGCCGCGCCACCAACGCAGCAGGCGCTGGAACACGCCCGGCCGGCGGCTCGGTTCGGGCATCGCCGTCGGCGTCGGAGCGGCGGGCTCCGGTGCAGTGGAGGACTGCGGCTGCGGCTGCGGCCGTGATGTGCCGACCTGCCAGTTGTCCGCGCGCTGCGACGGCACCGGTTTGACGGAGGGCCGCTGCGTGACGTCCTGCTGGGGCTTCGGCGCGAACTTCACCGGCAGTTCCACCAGGTGTCGGTTCGAGATCGACTCCCTCCAGCGCAACTCGTCCTCCTCGCAGGCGAGTTGGACGTCCTGGAGGCGGGTCAGCAGCGCGTCGACGCCCACGTCGGCGATGGCGCGGCCGATGTCCTGGCCCGGGCACTCGTGGGGGCCGCCGCTGAAGGCGAGGTGGGAACGGTTGCCCTGCATGTTGGCGGTGAGGTCGGGGCGCACACGTGGGTCGACGTTGCCCGGCGCGATGCCCAGGATGAGGCCGTCACCCTTGCGGATGCGCTGACCGCCCAGCTCGGTCTCCTGCTTGGCGACGTAGGGGAGGATGGCGCTGAACGGTGGCTCGTCCCACAGGGACTGCTCGACGGCCTGGGGCACCGTCATCTGGCCACCGTTGAGCCGGGCGCGGAACCCCGGGTTGGTGAGTACCACGCGCAGTACGTTGGCGAGCAGGTTGGCGGTGGCCTCGTACGAGACGATCATGACGACGCGCAGGTGCTGGCCGACCTCCTCGTCGGTCAGCCCCGCATGGTGGTTGATCAGGTGGCTGGTGAAGTCGTCCTTGGGCTCGGCCCGGCGGCGGACGGTGAGCCGCATCAGGACGTCCATGATGTACGCGTTGCTGGCGATGGCGGTCTCGCTGCCCTTGAGCATGTCGCGGGCGGCCTGCACGATCCGGTCGTTGTACTCGTCCGGCATGCCGAGGATCTCGCACAGCACCGCCATCGGCAGATGTTCGGCGAACTGGCTGACCAGGTCGGCCCTGCCCTCCTCGCAGAACTTGTTGACGAGGTGCTGGGTCGCACGGTTGATGTAGCGGCGGATGCCCCGGTGGTCGATGGTCGACATGGCACCGGTGACCGCGTCGCGCAGCCGCAGGTGCTCGTCGCCCTCGGCATGGCAGCAGATGGGCTGCCAGGCGACGATCGGCATGAGCGGGTTGTCCGGTCTGACCGTACCGTCCTGCAAGGGGGCCCACACCCGGGTGTCACGGGTGTACTGCGAGGGGGTGCGCAGCATGTGCATGTTCTCGCCGTGACCGAGCACCACCCAGATCGGCACGTCGTCGTGGAGCAGAGCGGGTGCCACCACACCGTGCTCGGCGCGGAGTTTCTCGTACAGGGCTCCCAGGTCCTGCGCCTCGGGGCCGTACAGCCGGTGCAGTCCCCCGGGGCCGGTGCCGTGCGCGGGGCAGCCGGGGGGCGGGCCGAGCGTGGGGTCGTCCGTACCGGTCGGGGAGTGTCGTTCAGGCGTCACGGTGGTCGCTCCGAAAACTGAAGTGGATCCGATGTCTGGGGAGTTCGGGACAGGAGGGCAGGACTGCGGCCTCGGGGTCAGGTGAGCGAGCCCGTCATGGCGAGCGAGTGCAGGAAGGTCATGAGGGTCATCAGGACGTCCCGGCTGGAGGCCCGGCGACGTGCGTCGCACTCCACGATGGGGATCTCCGGCGCCAGGTCGAGCGCCTCGCGCAAGTCCTCGACGGGGTAACGGGGGCCGTCCGGGAAGGAGTTGACCGCGATCACGAACGGCACGCCGCTCTCCTCCAGCCGTCCTATGACATCAAAACTGACCTCAAGCCGCCGCGTGTCGATCAGCACCACCGCCCCGAGCGCCCCCTCGAACAGCCCGTTCCACAGGAACCAGAAGCGTTCCTGGCCGGGGGTGCCGAAGAGGTACAGCACCAGCTGGTCGGTGATGCTGATGCGGCCGAAGTCCATCGCCACGGTGGTCGCGGTCTTGGTGTCGGAGCCGTAGTTGTCGTCGACCCCGACGCCGGCCTGCGTCATGGTCTCCTCCGTGGTCAGCGGCCTGATCTCGCTGACCGAACCGACCATGGTCGTCTTGCCGACCCCGAAACCGCCCACGATGACGATCTTCACCGCGGCCTGTGCCGACTGTGGCAGATGGTCCTCGGTGCGTGGTCCGGGGAGGGTGTCAGAGCTTTTGAAGTCCATGCATCACCGCTTCGAGGAGGGAACGGTCGGCGATCGCCTGCCGCACGATCGGGGCGCGCGCCTGGACCAGTTCGGCCGTCAGCAGCTCGGTGAGCAGGACGGTCACCACGCTGAACGGCAGATTCAGATAGGCCGACAGCTCGGCCACGGACAGGGGGGCGGCACAGAGCCGGATCAGCGCCGCCCGCTCCGGTGTGGAGGAGGGCGGCGGGTCGGCACGCGCCACGATTAACGTGACCAGGTCGAGGGCGGCACGCTCGCGCCCCTCTTCGGATCCGGTGAGCACGTACAGCCGCTCGGGCTCCTTGCGCGGGCCCTGTTTGAGGGGCTCGGGCGAAAGCTGTTCCTTGGGGTGGCGCCGCCGGCGTTGTGGAGGAGTCATACGGTCTGCCCGTTGCGTCGGGGCGGGCTGGTGAGATGGGCGCCGATCCGGACGACCAGGTCACGCATGCGGTTGCTCATCAGACCGGGTTCGGCGACCACGTCGGAGAGCACCGCGAGATAGGCGTTGGAGCCCGCCGCCATCAGATAGAAGTAGCCGCCGTTGATCTCGATGATGACCATGCGCATCGTGCCGTCGCTGTCCGGGATCTCGTGCGCGACGGCGCTCGCGAGGCTCTGCAGCCCCGCGCAGGCCGCGGCGACCCGGTCGGCGGCGTCCGGGTCGCCGCCGTAGCGGGCGATCCGCAGTCCGTCGGCGGAGAGCACCACGATCATCTCGATGCCGGGTACGCCGTCGGCGAGCTCCTTGAGCATCCAGTCGAAGTTGGCTCGCTGCTGGATCACTTGAGGTCCCCCTCGTCGTCGGCCTCGACATGGGCCGGCTCGGTCGTCTGGGTGAATGCGGTGGGGTCCGGGTCGCCCTTGAGTCCGTTCATGAACGCCTCGACCCACAGCCCCGGTTCGGGCTCGTCCTTCTCGGGCACCGGTTCGGCCCAGGCGGACAGGGCCTCCCGCTCGGCCTGTTCGGCCCGTTCGGCCGCCGCCTGCTCGGCGAGCCGCTGGCTGAGCGGCATCTTGACCCGGCTGCGGCGCTGCGGCAGGCCGCCCACCGTCCACTCCGTGACCTCGGGGACCTCGTCCACCATGGAGACCGTCGCGGGGATTCGGGGGCTGGTCGGCCGACGCTTCTTGGGTGCGCGCTTGGGGCCTTCGAGCGCGCCGAGTTCGATCTTGGGCGCGGCGGTCGCGCCGATGCCGTGGGCGAGGCCGGGTGCGGGCTCGCTGGTGAGCATGTCCCGCGGCACGACCAGGACGGCGCGGACACCGCCGTACGCGGAGGCCCTGAGCGAGACCTGCATGTTGTACGTCTGGCAGAGCCGGCCTACGACGGTCAGGCCCAGGCGCGGGCTCTCGCCGAGGTCCTGGAGGTCGATGCCGGCCTTGGCCTGCTCCAGCATGTTCTCGACCCGGGCGCGGGCCTCCTCGCTGAGGCTGACGCCGGCGTCCTCGATCTCGATGGCGACACCGGTCTGCACCTCGACGGCGGTGACGTGCACCTTGGTCTGCGGCGGCGAGTAGCGGGTGGCGTTGTCGAGGAGTTCGGCGGCGGCGTGGATCAGCGGTTCGACGGAGGTGCCGCTGACGTTGACCTTGGCGATGGAGTCCAGCGAGATGCGCCGGTACTCCAGGATCCGGGACATGGCGCCGCGCAACGTGCTGTAGAGCGTGACGGGTTGGGGCCACTGACGGCCGGGACGGCCGCCGCCCAGCACCGAGATGGAGTCGGCGAGGCGGCCGATCAGCGCGGTGCCGTGGTCGATGCGCAGCAGGTCGTCGAAGACCTCGGGGTTGCGGCCGTGGTCCTCCTCCATCTCGCGGAGTTCGTTGGCCTGTTGGTGGACGATCGCCTGGACGCGCCGGGCGATGCTGACGAAGTTGCGCTGCGCGGAGTCGCGCATGGCCGCCTCGCGGTCCACGATGTCGAGCACCGTGCGCAGCAATCCGCGCTGCGGTTCGGGGAGTTCGCGCCACTGGGGGTGGGCGTCGACGACTTGGCGAATCACCTCTCTGGGGGATTCTCCGGTGCGCATTCCGTAGAGCGCGGCGGGCATGATCTCCGTCGCGAGCCGCTCGATGTCCTGGTCGTGGCCGGCGATCCGCCGTTCCATGTACGCACGGTCACGAGCGTGGTCGGCGCGCAGGTCACGCACGGTTCGGCCGCGGCGGACCGCTTCGGCCGCCGTCACGATCACCAGGAGCGTGGCGATGCCGCCGCACCAGCCGACGGCGGCCCGGGCCGGCTCCGTCACCACGGCGACGGCGGCCCCGGTCGCCGCGGCCATCACTATGGCGGGCAGCAACAGCACACGGGCGTACGGAAGTTCACGGCGGCCGGGGGGCGATTGAACACTCACCATGTAAGCCCTCTGGAAGAAGTCGGCTGGGGTAGGGGGAGAGACCCGGGGGATCTTCGTTATGTTTAGGAACAAACGCACGAATACAGCCCAACTCGGTGCGCTGCGGGCGAGCTTAGTCCGACCGGATCATCGCTGTGTCATATTCAGCAAGCCCCTGAAAAGGGACACGGAAGAGGAGTACGCTCAACCCATTTACACGCTGCGCCACCATTCGAACACGACACGTGACGGTGAACGGGCATACGAAAATCACTCACCGTAAGGAGTGAAGCCCCGCTTCCGGCTCAGATTCCGGCGATGCGCAGCGCCGCGTCGGCCGTCGCCTCCGCGAAGGCGGACACCGGCCGCTCGGGGTCGGAGCGGTGCACCAGGATGACGCCCTCGATGAGCCCGAACAGCAGATCCGTGCGCAGCTCCAGCTCGCTCTTGGCGAGCGCCCCGCCCGCGGCGGTCGCGGCGAGCAACTGCCGGTAGGCGTCCTTGAGTTCGGCGCGTACGGCATGGAAGCCGGCGAAGCGTTCGGCGCGCACCTCGGGCAGCAGATAGAGCCCGCCGAGGTTGTGCGTGCCGCCGCACAGCAGCTCGACGTCGGTGCGGCACAGCTCCCACAGCCGGTCCTCGGCCGGGGTGACGTCGTCCGCGAGGAGTTCCCGGGCGCAGGTCAGCGAGGGCGTGACCGTGGACTCCAGGAGGTCCGCGAGGAGTTCCTCCTTGCCGGAGACGTAGTGGTACATGGACGCCTGCCGCATGCCCGCGAGTTCGGCGACGGCCCGGGTGGTGGTGGCCGCGTAACCGCGGGTGGTGAACAACTCGGCCGCGGCGGCGAGCAGTTCGGCGCGCGGGGTCAGTCCGCTGTCCGGCCGCTGATCGGCCCGCGGCCTGCCGACCCGGCGGCCTCCCTGTGCACCCGTTGTCCCCATGCGTTCGATCCTCGCACACGGCACCGCACCGCAAACGCCCGGTGATCTTGGTGAGGGCTCGGTAACCGACCGGCAACACCCGGGCAACCCCGGCGACCCGGCCGCCTCCTAATTTCTGTCGAGCGACAGAAATAGCGAAGGAAACAGCGCCAGAAATGTCGTACGACCCAGACGTCCCCGCAGCCGGAGGTCCCCCGCGATGGCGACAGCGACCACTTACGGAGCCCGCGCCCACGCCCGCGCCCAGGAGGGCGGACGCGCCGAGGCGATGCCCGTCGTCCCGGCCGCCGACTGGCCGGCCCCGCCCTGCGCGGCGGGCCACCTGGTGTGGGCCGAGACCGTCGCGGGCGGCAACTACACCCACCGCGTCCTGGCCCGCGGCACCGAACTCCGCCTCACCGACCTGCGCGGCGACGCCTGCGCCCATCTGCTCCTGCACGCGGCCGACCGCCCCTGGGAGCGGCTGAACGTCGCCGACACCGTCAAGGTCCAGTGGAACGCCTACCTCGGCGAGGGCCAGCTCCTCCTCTCCGACCAGGGCCGCGTCCTCGCCACCCTGATCGCCGACACCTCCGGCCGCCACGACGCCTTGTGCGGCACCTCCACCCTCGTCCGCAACACCGAGCGCTACGGCGACGGCACCCCGCAGTCCGACTCCCCGGCCGGCCGCGAACTGTTCAAGCTCGCGGCGGCCAAGAACGGCCTGGAACCCCGCGATCTCCCGCCCTCCCTCTCCTTCTTCCAGGGCGTCGAGATCCGCGACGACGGCTCCCTCGACTTCACCGGCTCGGCCGGCCCCGGCGGCAGCGTGACCCTGCGCGCCGAGCAGGACGTGACCGTACTGATCGCGAACGTGCCCCACCCGGCCGACCCGCGCGCCGACTACGTCAGCACCCCGCTGGAGGTGCTCGCCTGGCGCGCCGAGGCCACCGGACCGGGCGACCGGCTGTGGGACGCCACGCCCGAAGGCCGCCGCGCCTTCCTCAACACCACCGAATTCCTTGCCGCGAGGGGGCTCATATGACGACCGAGGACGCAACACCCGTACGGACCGCGGAAGTTCCGGCCCGCGCCGCCTGGTCCGCCGTCGTCCGCACCGGCGAGACCCTCACGATCACCGACCTGCACGGCAACCAGGCCGTCGACTTCCTCGTCTACGACGCCCACGACACGTCGGTCCGCTACAGCGCCCCCGACACCATCCACGCCCAGGGCGGCATCTTCCTGACCACCGGCAGCGTGCTGATGTCGAACGAGCACACCCCGCTGATGACCGTCACCGAGGACGAGGTCGGCCGGCACGACACGGTCGGCGGCGCCTGCTCCAAGGAATCCAACACCCTGCGCTACGGCCATCACACGTGGTCGCAGCACGCGTGCGTGGACAACTTCCTCGCCGAGGGCGCCAAGTACGGCCTGGGCAAAAGGGACTTGGTGTCCAACATCAACTGGTACATGAACGTGCCGGTCGAGAAGGACGGCACCCTCGGCATCGTCGACGGCCTCTCCGCACCGGGCCTGAAACTGACCCTGCGCGCCGAACGCGACGTCCTGGTCCTGGTCTCCAACTGCCCCCAGATCAACAACCCTTGCAACGGCTTCGAGCCGACGGCCGTGCAGATGACCATCGGAGTCTCCGGATGAGCTTCGACACGCTGCTGATCGCCAACCGGGGCGAGATCGCCGTCCGCATCATCCGCACCGCCCGCGAACTCGGCCTGCGCACAGTCGCGGTGTACTCCGACGCCGACCGCTCGGCACCCCACGTGCGGCTCGCCGACGAGGCGGTACGGCTCGGCCCGGCGCCCGCCAAGGAGTCGTACCTCGACGCCGACCTCGTACTGAAGGCGGCCAAGGACACCGGCGCGGGCGCGATCCACCCCGGCTACGGCTTCCTCTCCGAGGACGCGGCCTTCGCCCGCCGCTGCGAGGACGCCGGAATCGTGTTCGTGGGACCGACGCCCGCGCAGTTGGAACTGTTCGGCGCCAAGCACACCGCACGGGCGGCGGCCGAGGCGGCGGGGGTTCAACTGGCCCCGGGCACAGGGCTCCTGGACTCTGTCACACAGGCTCTCGCCGAAGCCGCTGCCATCGGCTACCCCGTCATGCTCAAGGCGACCGGCGGAGGCGGCGGCATCGGCATGTCGGCCTGCCACTCCGCCGACGAACTCACCGATGCCTGGGAGCGGGTGCAGCGCGTCGCCGCCGCCTCCTTCTCCTCCGCCGGCGTCTTCCTGGAACGCCTCGTGGAACACGCCCGCCATGTCGAGGTGCAGGTCTTCGGCGACGGCGAGGGCGGGGTCGTCACCTTCGGCGACCGCGACTGCTCCCTCCAGCGCCGCAACCAGAAGGTGGTCGAGGAGGCCCCCGCACCGGGACTCCCCGACCACGTACGCGACCAACTGGCGGCGAACGCCCGCGACTTGTGCGCCTCCGTCGGCTACCGCTCCGCCGGGACGGTCGAGTTCGTCTACGACGCGGGGCGCGAGGAGGCCTACTTCCTGGAGGTCAACACCCGTCTCCAGGTGGAACATCCGGTCACCGAGGAGATCTACGGCGTCGACCTGGTCGCCTGGATGCTGCGCCTGGCGCGCGGCGAGCGGGACGTCGTGCGCGACCCGGGCAGCCCGCGCGGCCACGCCGTCGAGGCCCGCGTCTACGCCGAGGACCCGTCCCGCGAACACCGGCCCAGCGCGGGCCTGTTGACCCGCGTCGAGTTCCCGCACGGCGTCCGCGTCGACGGCTGGGTGGAGACCGGCACCGAGGTGACGACGTCGTACGACCCGATGCTCGCGAAGGTCATCGCCTACGGCTCCGACCGCGCCCACGCGCTGCTACGGCTCGACGAGGCGCTGGCCCGCACCCGGGTGGACGGCATCGAGACGAACCTGGGCCTGGTCCGGGCGGCGCTCGCCGAGCCGGACTTCCGTACGGCCGCCCACTCCACGGCGACCCTCGCCGGCGTCACCGACCCCACGCCCCGCATCGAGATCGTCGCGGGCGGCACCCTCACCACGGTCCAGGACTGGCCGGGCCGCACCGGCTACTGGCAGGTCGGCGTCCCTCCGTGCGGCCCGATGGACGACCTCTCCTTCCGCCTCGGCAACCGCGCGCTCGGCAACGACCAGGGCACCCCCGGCCTCGAATGCACCCTCCAGGGACCGACGTTGAGGTTCACCCACGCCACCACGGTGTGCGTGACGGGCGCCCCGGCACCGGTGACGGTCGACGGCGCTCCGGTCCCGCAGTGGGAGCCGGTGACGGTGTCTCCAGGTGCCGTACTGGAGATCGGCGCCCCGGCCCAACACGGCCTGCGGACCTACGTGTTGTTCGCGGGCGGCCTGGACGTGCCCGCGTTCCTCGGCAGCGCGAGCACCTTCACCCTGGGCCGTTTCGGCGGCCACGGCGGCCGGGCGCTGCGCACCGGTGACGTCCTGCACGGCGGCACGGTCGCCGAGGGCACACCGGTACCGTCCGCCGACCGGCCGGCCTTCGGCACCGTATGGGACGTGGCGGCGGTCGAAGGCCCGCACGCGGCACCGGAGTTCTTCACCGAGGACGACATCCACGACTTCTACGCGGCCGACTGGAAGGTCCACTTCAACTCGGCGCGCACGGGCGTCCGTCTGGTCGGCCCGAAGCCCCGCTGGGCCCGCGCCGACGGCGGCGAGGCGGGCCTGCACCCGTCCAACATCCACGACACCCCGTACTCGGTCGGCGCGGTCGACTACACCGGCGACATGCCGGTCCTGCTCGGCCCCGACGGCCCGTCCCTCGGCGGCTTCGTCTGCCCGGCGACGGTCATCAGCCAAGAGCGCTGGAAACTGGGCCAGTTCAGGCCCGGCGACACGGTCCGCTTCCGCCCGGTGAACGTGGACGGCTCACCCCGTCCGTCCATCGTGGACGGCGGAATCCTCGCCCAGGACGGAGACGTCACCTTCCGCCGCAGCGGCGACGACAACCTCCTGGTCGAATTCGGCCCCATGCAACTGGACTTGGCGCAGCGCATGCGCGTCCACGCCCTGATGGAGGCGGTGTCGGGGGCGGACTTCGCCGGGGTCACCGACCTCACCCCCGGCATCCGCTCCCTCCAGATCCAGACGGACCCGAGCCGCCTGCCGCAGTCCGAACTCCTCACCGCCGTAAGGGAGATCGCGGCGGCGCTCCCGCCCACCGACCAGCTGATCGTCCCCTCCCGCACGGTCCACCTCCCCCTCTCCTGGGACGACCCGGCGACCCGCGAGGCCATCGCCCGCTACATGGCGGGCGTCCGCGACGACGCCCCCTGGTGCCCCTGGAACATCGAGTTCATCCGCCGCGTCAACGGCCTGGACTCGGTCGAGGACGTCTACGGCACGGTCTTCGACTCCGAATACCTCGTACTCGGCCTGGGAGACGTCTACTTGGGCGCCCCGGTAGCCACGCCGCTGGACCCGCGCCACCGCCTCGTGACCACCAAGTACAACCCGGCCCGCACCTGGACGGCGGAGAACTCGGTCGGCATCGGCGGCGCGTATCTCTGCATCTACGGCATGGAGGGCCCCGGCGGCTACCAGTTCGTGGGCCGGACGACCCAGGTGTGGTCGGGCTGGCAGCAGCGCGGCGCCTTCGAACCGGGCTCGCCCTGGCTGCTGCGCTTCTTCGACCGGATCAAGTGGTACCCGGTGGAGGCGGACGAACTCCTCGAACTCCGGGCCGACATCGTCTCCGGCCGTTTCGTCCCGCGCATCGAGGAGGGCACCTTCTCGCTCGCCGAGTACGAGGCGTTCCTCGCCGAACACGCCGATTCCATCGCGGAGTTCAGGACCAGGCAGCAGACCGCGTTCGGCGCGGAACGCGATGCCTGGGAGGCGGCGGGCGAGTTCGCCCGGGCGGAGGCGGCGGCCGCCCCGGCACCACCGCAGGCCGAGGTGACGGTCCCGGCCGGCGGACGCCTGATCGAGGCCGAATTCGCCGCCTCCGTCTGGCAGTTGAACGTCGAGCCCGGCGACGAGGTGACCGTGGGCCAACCCCTCCTGGCCCTTGAGGCGATGAAGATGGAATCCAGGGTCCACGCCCCGATGACCGGTGTGGTGGCCGAGATCCTGGCCAGGCCCGGCGACCAGGTCGAAGCGGGCACGGCGCTCCTCGTCCTCGCCCCCGCAAGCTGAACAGCAAGGAGCACCAAGAGATGCCGACCACCTCGACCACCGTGTCCCGAGTCCGCGCCGCCTACGCCCGCATCGAGGCCGTGGACCGCCCCGAGATCTGGATCGACCTGCGCGCACAGGCGGAGGTCGAGCAAGAGGCGCGGGCGCTCGACGAGCGAGTGGCAGCGGGCGAGCAACTCCCCCTCGCGGGCCGCCTGTTCGCGGCCAAGGGCAACATCGACGTGCACGGCCTCCCGACGACGGCGGGCTGCCCGGCGTACGCCTACGAGCCGGAGTCGGACGCCCCGGTCGTGGCCCGCCTCCGGGCGGCCGGCGCGATCGTGCTCGGCACCACGAACCTCGACCAGTTCGCCACGGGCCTGGTCGGCACGCGCTCCCCGTACGGCGCGGTCCGCAACGCCCACGACCCGGCTCGGATCAGCGGCGGCTCCAGCGCCGGTTCGGCGGTCGCCGTGGCCCTGGGCATCGTCGACTTCGCCCTCGGCACCGACACGGCGGGCTCGGGCCGGGTCCCCGCCGCCTTCAACGGCATCGTCGGCCTCAAGCCCACCCGGGGCCTGGTCCCGACGGCGGGAGTCGTCCCGGCCTGCGCCTCGATCGACTGCGTGACGGTCTTCGCCCGCACCCTCCCCGAGGCCGAACAGACCCTGTCCTTCATGGCCTCCCCACCGGACCGCGACCTCCCGCCCCTCCCCCAGCGCACGCCGGGCCCGTGGCGCATCGCGGTAGCGGCAAGGGACCAACTGGGCGAGCTGGACGAGGGCTGGGCGGAGGCCTACGAGGCAGCCGTGGAGCAACTCAGGGGCGCGGGCGCCGAGATCCGCACCCTCGACCTCACCCCCTTCACTGAGGCGGCGGCGATGCTCTACCAGGGAGCGTTCGTGGCCGAGCGCTACACGGCGGTGGGGAGCTTTGTCGACAAGGCAACAGCGGACGGCATCGAGGGCCTGGACCCCACCGTCACCGGCATCATCACCCGCGCCCGGGACATCCCGGCCCACCAGCTGTACGCGGACCAGGACCGTCTGGCCGCCCTCCGCACCCGAGCCCTGTCGGAACTGGCCGACGCGGACGCCCTGTTGCTCCCGACCACACCGGCCCACCCCACCCTGGCCGAGGTGGCGGCCGACCCCCTGGGAGCCAACGCCCGCCTGGGCCGCTTCACCAACTCCACGAACCTCTTCGACCTGGCGGCGGCGGCAGTCCCTGCGGGCAAGGTGAACGAACTGCCCTTCGGCGTGATGCTGATCGGCCCGGCATTCACGGACGACCGCCTGGCGCAGATCGCGCGCGCCCTGGAGCCGACGGTCCAACTGGCAGTCGTAGGAGCCCACTTGACGGGCCAGCCGCTGAACCCCCAACTCCTGTCCCTGGGCGCCCGCTTGGACCGCACGACGACAACGGCTCCGGTGTACCGCCTGCACGCCCTGGCGACAACTCCGCCCAAGCCGGGCCTGGTTCATGTGGGCGAGGGCGGCGCGGAGATAGAGACGGAGGTGTGGCGCCTACCGGCAGAGGGCTTGGGCAAACTGCTGGCGGCACTCCCGCGCCCGATGACACTGGGAAGCGTGGAACTGGCGGACGGCACACGGGTGCCGGGCTTCCTGTGCGAGCCGGGCGCGCTGGAGACCGCCGAGGACATCACAAGTTACGGCGGCTGGAAAACGTACCTGGGCCGGTAGGTGTTTTTAGGGGCGCGGGGAACTGCGCGACCAGCCCCCACGCACCCGCACCCGCCAACAAACCCGTCACCCCACAGACGAGTACGCCACAACCCCCCGCAGCAACAGATCAACAGCCTTACGCGCATTCTTCGCCACAGTGGAAGACGCCTCCCCACCAGAAACCGGCGCCGCCGCCGAAATCTGCCCGAGCACATCGATCACCTGCTTGCACCACCGGACAAAGTCCCCGGCCGGCATCTCCACCTCCCGAAGCACCTCGTCAAGCCCCTTCCCACTGGCCCACATGAACGCGGCCCAGGCGAAGCCGAGATCGGGCTCGCGCTGCCCGACCCCCTCGGTCTGAGTGATCCGGAAATCCTCCTCAAGGGCGTCGAGACGCCCCCAGATCCGCACCATCTCCCCCAGCGCGGCCTTGGCCGCCCCGGACGGCACCTTCGGCGTCGTGGCGTCGTCACTGACCCGCGCCTCGAACACCAACGCCGAGACGCACGCGGCGAGTTCGGCAGGTGCGAGCCCCTCCCACACACCCTCCCGCAGACACTCACTGGCGAGCAGGTCGAGTTCGCCGTAGAGCCGGGCGAGCCGCTTGCCGTGCTCGGTGACCTCGTCGCCGCGCAGATAGTCCAGCTCGGTGAGGAGCGCGACGATCCGGTCGAAGGTCCGGGCGATGGTGTTCGTCCGCCCCTCGATGCGCCGCTCCAACTGCGTGGTGTCCCGCTGCAGTCGGTGGTACCGCTCGGCCCAACGGGCGTGGTCCTCACGGTCGGTGCAGCCGTGACAGGGGTGCGCGCGGATCGCCGTACGCAACTGGGCGATCTCCCGGTCGTCCGCGGCCTGCGAGCGCTGCTTGCGGGCCCGCTCCGGCGGGATGTGGCCGGCCTTGGTGCGCAGTGCGGAGGCCAGGTCCCGACGGGACTGCGGGGAACGGGGGTTGAAGGACTTCGGGATCCGCATCCGGTCCAACGCCTCGACCGGCACCGGGAAGTCCATCGACGCGAGCCGCTTGACCTGCCGTTCGACCGTCAGGACGAGCGGACGCGGGCCGTCGTGCTGCTCGAAGCCACGGTGGCCGTTGGACCGTCCGGCGGGCAGGCCCGGGTCCAACACCAGTGCCAGACCCGCGTACTTGCCGGTCGGGACGTGGATGACGTCTCCCGGCTTGAGCTTCTCCAGCGCGACGGCGGCCTCGGCGCGGCGCTGCGCCACGCCCTGCCGGGCGAGTTCGGTCTCGCGGTCCTTGAGTTCACGACGCAGCCGCATGTAGTCGTCGAAGTCGCCCAAGTGGCAGATCATGGAGTCCTTGTAACCCTCCAGGCCCTCTTCGTTGCGCTGCACCTGCCGTGAGATCCCGACGACCGACTTGTCCGCCTGGAACTGCGCGAAGGAGGTCTCAAGGAGTTCGCGCGAGCGGTGCCGCCCGAACTGCTCGACAAGGTTGACCGCCATGTTGTACGACGGCTTGAAGCTGGAGCGCAGCGGATAGGTGCGGGTTCCGGCCAGTCCCGCGAGGTGCTCGGGACTGATCCCGCGCTGCCAGAGCACGACCGCGTGACCCTCGACATCGATGCCGCGCCGACCGGCACGACCGGTCAACTGGGTGTACTCGCCGGGGGTGATGTCGGCGTGCTGCTCGCCGTTCCACTTGACGAGCTTCTCCAACACCACCGAGCGCGCGGGCATGTTGATGCCGAGCGCCAGCGTCTCGGTGGCGAACACGGCCTTCACGAGGCCGCGCAGGAACAGCTCCTCGACGACCTCCTTGAACGTCGGCAGCATGCCCGCGTGGTGGGCCGCGATGCCGCGCTCCAGACCTTCCAACCACTCGTAGTACCCGAGGACATGCAGGTCCTCGGACGGAATGGACGCCGTGCGCTCCTCGACGAGGGCGCGCACCTTCTCCCGCGCCTCGTCGTCGTTGAGCCGCAGCCCGGCGTGCAGACACTGCTGTACGGCCGCCTCGCAGGCGGCGCGGCTGAAGATGAACGTGATGGCGGGCAGCAGGCCTTCGTTGTCCAGCCGCTCGATGACCTCGGGGCGTCCCGGTGTCCACACCCGCGAACGCGATCTGCGCTCGCGCTCCCGGTCGGCCTCGCGCATGGCACGGCCGCGTCTGCGGTCCTGGTAGGACGGGCGCTGGGCCTCCATGCGGGCCAGGCGGGTGAGGTCAGGGTTGACGGCCTTCTTGTTGCCCTCGCCCTCCTCGAAGAGGTCGTACATCCGCCGCCCGGCGAGCACGTGCTGGAACAGCGGGACCGGCCGGTGTTCGGAGACGATCACCTCGGTGTCGCCGCGGACGGTGTCGAGCCAGTCGCCGAACTCCTCCGCGTTCGACACCGTCGCCGAGAGCGAGACCAGGGTCACCGACTCGGGGAGGTGGATGATCACCTCTTCCCAGACGGCGCCGCGGAAACGGTCGGAGAGGTAGTGCACCTCGTCCATGACCACATAGCCGAGGCCGAGGAGGGTCTGTGAACCCGCGTACAGCATGTTCCGCAGGACCTCGGTGGTCATGACGACCACCGGTGCCTCGGAGTTGACGCTGTTGTCACCGGTGAGCAGGCCGACCTTGTCGGCGCCGTAACGGCGGCACAGGTCGGCGTACTTCTGGTTCGACAGTGCCTTGATGGGGGTCGTGTAGAAGCACTTCTTGCCCTGCTGGAGGGCGAGGTGGACGGCGAACTCGCCGACGATCGTCTTGCCGGAGCCGGTGGGCGCCGCGACCAGGACGCCCTTCCCCGCTTCGAGCGCCTTACAGGCCTCGATCTGGAAGGGGTCGAGACCGAAGTCGTACATCTCGCGGAAGTCCGCGAGCGCGGTGGCCTGCTCGGCTGCCCGCAGGCGGGCTGCCGCGTACCGCTCGGCCGGGGAGAGGTCCTCTGTCATCGTGCTTTCGAGCGTACCGGGCGCCACTGACAACAGGACGATCATTATCCGTTCCCATAGGTCCTCCACACCCGGAGACCGGCCGCCCGCGCTGCGGGAACGGCCGGTCTCGGCGGAGGTCGGGAAGGTGATCAGGTCACGTCGTCATACCCGTTGACCCGGTCCGAACCGGTGCCGCTCGCCTGCTCGGGCAGGGCCGCCCGGCCGGCCGAGACGGCTTCGACGTCGCCGATGTCCTCGGGGGTGAGGTCCAGGTCGGAGGCCTCGTCGTCGGCCGGTCCCGCCTCGTCGCGACGGCGCTTGCGCCGGTCGTTGAGCAGGGAGAACACGACCGCGCCGAAGTACAGGACCCAGATCGGCCCGGCCAGCGCCAGCATGGTCAGCGGGTCGGTACTGGGGGTGGCGACGGCGGCGAAGACCGTGATGCCCAGGATCATGGCACGCCACCAGCTGAGCATCCGCTTGCCGGTCAGCGCACCCGTGAGGTTCAGCATGACCAACAGCAGTGGCAGCTCGAAGGAGAGGCCGAAGACCAGCACCATGCGCGTGACCAGGTCGAGCAGGTCGTCCAGCGGGAGGAAGTTGTCGACGTCCTTGGGCGTGAAGCCGATCAGGACCTTCGCCGTGGTCGGCAGCACCCGGTAGGCGAAGTAGGCGCCGCCCAGGAACAGCGGAACGCCGGTGCCGACGAAGGCGAGCGCGTACTTCTTCTCGTTCTTGTGCAGGCCGGGGGCGACGAAGCCCCACAGCTGGTACAGCCAGACCGGAGAGGCCAGTACGACACCGGCCATCAGGGACACCTTCAACGCCAGCGTGAACGGTGTCAGCAGACCGTTGATCGTGATCCGCGCGCACGTCGGGTCCTTGTCGGTGGAGTTGGCAAGCTCCTCGAAGGACTTGGCGCAACCGACCGAGTGCAGCACCGGCTTGGTGATGATGTTGACGATGTCGTTGTAGAAGAAGGCGGCCACGCAGGTCACCACGATGATGGCGAGCATCGCCTTCGCGAGCCGGTTGCGCAGCTCACGCAGATGGTCCGCGAGGGGCATCCGCCCCTCGGGGTCCTTCTCCTTCTTGCGGGCAGGCTTAGGCAACCCACGTCCTCATCTCGTGCGGCAGGCCGGGGACGTCCCGGCCCTGCGTCAGCGCTTGGTCGTGTCCGACGGCTCGGTGACGGGGCGCGAGCTGGTCACGTCGCCGGGGGCCGCCTGGATGGTGCGCTGCACGGGCTCGTCGGTGTTCGGCGGGCCTGCGGGGGCGGGGGTGCTGTTGCCCTCTTCCTTCATCGCCTTGGCCTCGCTCTTGAGGATGCGGGCGGACTTGCCGAGGGAGCGGGCCATGTCCGGAAGCTTCTTCGCGCCGAAGAGCAGCACGATGACTACGAGGATGAGAATGATCTCGGGAGCTCCGAGCCTTCCGAACATAAGTCTTTACCTTCTCACCGAGGCGGCTGGGGTGGGGGTGCTGTCCGTTGGGTCGGACATCTGTCCGACCTTCGTGCTGCCAGCGATCGTAACGCTCAGGGGTAAACGTCAGGCAATCCCCGTGCGTACTCCCGGTCCGCGCTCCGGGCCTCGTTATCCGGACCGCGATCAGCAGCGTACCCGCCTTGAGCGACAACGTGACAGGGCAAAGTGACGCGAAGCGCATCAGCCGCGCAACTCACACCCCACGCATACGTGACTCACAGTGCGTCGACGGAACGCGCCGTGGAGACGGCCGCTCTCTCCAGGTCCTCGGCCGCCCTGTTGATGCGCTGCGCGGCGGCCGTGACCTGCAGTCCGAGCCGCCGCGCCTCCAGAAAGACCCGGACGGCGAGCACGCCGAGCACGGCGAGACCCAGAAAACCCACAGCTACCGCGACCATCGCCCAGAACATGGGGCGAGCCTAGACCCTGCTACCCGACCGAGGTCAGGCGCAGGGTCCGCACCCCGCCGCCGGTGAGCAGCTCGACGATCCGCTCGCCCGCGGGTTTGCGGACCGCGGCGCCGCAGTCGGGGCAGGTGAAGGAGTAGAACGTGGTGCGGCTGGTGGCGCCGATGGCGAGGCGCAGGGCACTCGCCGCCAGTTCGAAGTTGCCCCGGCAGTCCGGGCAGCCCGCTCTGAACACGACCGGCATCACGTTCTTCATCCCGGCGAAAGCGGCGGCCACCGTCATCTCCTGGACACCCGGGACACCCGACACAGTCGACTCGCTCACAGCCCCTGCTCCTGCCTCTCGTCAACACCGTGCACACCGTCAACCACGCTCTGCGGTCCGTCGTACGCCGCCAGCGCCTCGCGGGCCGCGCGGCGGGCGCTGTCGGCGAGATCGCTCGGGGAGACGATCCGGCCGTCGCGCCCGAGCCGCAGGGCCAGGCGTCGCAGGGACGTCGGGTCGGGGGTGCGCAACGTAATACGCAGCCCGCCGTCGGGAAGCTCATCGGCACTGTCGTGCGGGTAGTACTCGGCGACCCAGCGCCCGCCCGGGCCGACCTCGACGACGACCTCCGGGTCCTCGGCGGCGGGCTGCACCAACGCCTCCGACAGGTCCCGCAGTTCGATCTCGGGCGGTGCGGACGGCTCGTCGAGGATCTTGATCTCGGCGACCCGGTCGAGGCGGAAGGTGCGGCGCGCCTCGGAGCGGCGGCACCAGGCCTCCACGTACGTGTGCCCGACGCTGACCAGCCGGATGGGGTCGATCTCGCGCTCGGACAGCTCGTCGCGGGCGGGTGAGTAGTAGCGGATCCACAGCCGGCGGCGCTCCGAGATCGCGCGGTCGACGTCCGCGAAGACACCGCCCTCGGACTCGAAGGTCACCGAGAGGCGGGCGCTGGCCCCGGCCGCCTCACCGGCCGCCGCCTCCAGCTTGGCGTTGGCCCGCAGCAGTGCCTGGCGGTCGCTCTCGCGCAGGCCGGGCAGCGTGGACACCGCGCGGGCGGCGACCAGGAGCGCGGTCGCCTCGTCGGCGGCGAGGCGGAGCGGTTCGGCGACGTCGTCGGGGTTGTGCCACCAGATGCGCTCGCCGTCGGTGTCGATGTCGAGCAGGTCACCGCCCCGGAAGCTGGTCCCGCACATGGGCAGGACGTCGAGGTCGGAGACCAGCTCGTCCTCGGTGATCCCGAAGGCACGCGCGACGTCCTCGACGCGTGCTCCGGGGCGCTCCTTCAGATAGGTCACCAGGGAGAGCATCCGCCGGGTCTGGTCGATGGCGTTGACGGGCCTGACCGGTTTGCCTGCCACAGTTCTCTTCCGCTCCCCTCAGCCCTTGGCCACGGCACGCAGCCGGTCCACCACGTCGGCCCGCAGCTCGGCGGGCTCCAGGACGACCACGTCCGGCCCGAACTCGACCAGCCAGGCGTCCAGTCCGTGGCCGTACGGAATCTCCAACTCGTCCCAGCCGTCCCCGAGTTCCCGAACCGCCGCGGCTTTCGCCCGCAGGGGGTACCCGGAGCCCGTGCGCAGCCGGATCAGGGCGGAGCGGTCGGCGGTCTCCCCCGCCCAGCTCGCGACGGTCTCGCGCACGGTCACCACATCGGGTACGTCCGCGGTGAACCGTCCGTTGCGGGAGCGCACCTTGCCGGTGATCCGGGAGAGGCGGAAGACGCGTTCGGCACCCCGGTCCCGGTCCCAGCCGGCGAGGTACCAGTGACCGCGCCAGCACTCAAGGGCCCACGGCTCGACGCTGCGCGTCTCGGGGCGGGCGGCGGTGGCCTTGCGGTACTCGAACACGACCGGCCGACGGTCCCGGCACGCCAGCATCAGCGGCTCGAACGACGCCTCGTGCACCGGAATGCGAGGCTCCAGGGCGCCATGCGGTTCGTACGGGTCGAGGTCCTCGGGCATTCCGGCGGCGCGCAGTTTCTGCAGGGCGCCGCTGGCCGCGCCGGCGAGCCTGGCCTGCTGCCACACCTTCGCGGCGAGACCGAGCGCGGCGGCCTCCTCGGCGTCGAGGGTGATGGGCGGGAGGCGGTTGCTGTCGCGGCGGGCGAGATAGCCGACCTCGCCGTCCAGGTTCTCCACCGTCTCGATGACCAGCCCGAGTTCGCGCAGATCGTCCTTGTCCCGCTCGAACATCCGGTTGAAGGAGTCGTCGGACCCGGCCTCCAGATAGGCCTCGATGGATTCCCGCAGCTCACGCTTGCTGAGCGGCCGCCGCGTCCCGAGCAGACACAGCGCGAGGTTCATCAGCCGCTCGGCCTTGGCAATGGCCATCGACGCCCTTCGCCTTCCTCTGTACTTACGAACGATGACCGTACCGCTCCGCGGTGGCCTGACAAAAGCCGAGGGCCCATGCCCGAGCAGGCATGGGCCCCGGTTGATCAGGCTCGGTCGGAACCGGTGATCAGACGGCGACGAGGTCGACCACGAAGATCAGGGTCTCGCCCGGCTTGATCGCCGGGGTCGGGCTCTGGTTGCCGTAGGCGAGGTGCGCCGGGATGGTCAGCTGGCGACGGCCGCCGACCTTCATGCCCTGCACGCCCTGGTCCCAGCCCTTGATGACACGGCCGCCACCGAGCGGGAACTTGAACGGGGTGCCGCGGTTCCAGCTGGCGTCGAACTCCTCGCCGGTGCTGAAGGCCACGCCCACGTAGTGGACGGTGACGTTCTGGCCCGACTTCGCGACCTCGCCCTCACCCTCCCAAAGGTCCTTGATCTCCAGGTCGGCCGGGGGTGCGCCCTCCGGGAAGTCGATCTCGGGCTTCTCGATGCTCACGTCTCTAGCTCCTGCTTGTGTACGACAAGGCAACTCGGACAGTCTCGCATCCCGGCCGCGCTCATGCGTCGGCCAGGCATTCACCCGCGGGGCTACATCGCCGCCAGGATGTCGACCGAGAACACCAGGGTGTCGCCCTTCTTGATGGCGCCACCACTGGGCGGGTTGTCGCCGTAGGCCAGGTCGGCGGGCGCGACGATCAGGACGCGGCTGCCGACCTTCTTGCCGGTGACACCCTGCGCCAGGCCCTTGACGACCGACTCCATCTGCGAGATCGCGAACTGGCTCAACCGGCCCTGGGAGTACGTCGATTCGAACTGCTTGCCGGTGCTCCAGACCACGCCCTCGAACTGGCACAGGATCGTCTGGGACGCCTTGACGACGGCTCCGTCGCCCTCCAGGACGTAGTTCGACACCAGCTTCTTCGGCGGGTCCACCTTCGGGACGGTCACCGAGGGGGCCTTGCCGTCGGTGTTCGTACCGACCTTGGGCAGTGCGCTGTCGGACTGCGCGACGGCCTTGCCCTTGGCGGAGCTCTTGATGTTGAAGGCGTCCTGCACGTCGATCACGAAGACGAGCGTGTCGGTGCCCTTGATGCCCGCCTGGCTGTTGCCCGTCGTGCCGTACCCCCAGGTCGGCGGGATGGCCATCTCGACGCGGCTGCCGACCTTCCGGCCCGCCAGGCCGTAGCGCCAGCCGTCGATGATGCTGCCCTGGGCGAGCTGGATGACCAACGGGGTCTTGCGGTCGTAGGAGTTGTCGAAGACCTTGGCCGTCGACCAGATCTGGCCCAGGTAGTTGACCTGGACGAAGTCGCCCTCCGCGACGGCCTTTCCGCTGCCCGCGATGACCGTCTTGACCGCGAGGTTCTTCGACGGTTCGCCGGTGCCCTTGGCGACGGTCGGCTTCTCGTCGAACTTCGTACCCGCGGTGATCGCCGGCACCGGACCGTCCACGACCTTCGGCGGCGGAGCGGTCGAGGCCGAGGCGGACGGCGACGGCGACGCGCTGGCCTTGCTTGAGGAGGAGTCGCTGTCACCGCACCCCGCGAGCGTCACAAGTCCTGCGGGAACAGCGATGAGAAGGGAGCGTCGGCGCACGGTGAAGGCCTCGTATCGGTCGATCTTGTTGATGGCGTGCGCGCAACTCTACGGCGTGGCAAGGGCCCCGTACGCGAAACGTACGGGGCCCGTGTGGCGTACCGAATATGTATCCGGACATCGGTATCCGGACGCTTTTGCCTACATTCCGGCGATCAGTTTCTCCACCCGGTCGTCCACGGAACGGAACGGGTCCTTGCACAACACGGTGCGCTGCGCCTGGTCGTTGAGCTTGAGATGGACCCAGTCGACGGTGAAGTCCCGCCGCTGTTCCTGGGCCCTGCGGATGAAGTCGCCGCGCAGCCGTGCCCGAGTGGTCTGCGGCGGAACGGACTTGCCCTCGAAGATCTTCAAGTCGTTGCAGATCCGGGCGGCTTGGCCCTTCCTCTCCAGGAGGTAGTAGAGCCCTCGGCGACGGTGGATGTCGTGGTACGCGAGGTCGATCTGGGCGACCCGCGGGTGGGACATGGTCATGTTGTGCTTGGCCCGGTAGCGCTCGATCAGCTGGTACTTCATGACCCAGTCGATCTCGGTGCCGATCCGGTCGAGGTCCTCGGCCTCGATCGCGTCGAGGGTGCGGCCCCACAGTTCCAGGACTTGCTCGACGGTGCCGGTGCGGATGCCGCGGCGGTCGACGAAGTCCACGGCCTTCTCGTAGTACTCGCGCTGCACCTCGATCGCGGAGGCCTCGCGGCCGCTGGCCAGACGCACCTTGCGCCGGCCCGTGATGTCGTGGCTCACCTCGCGGATCGCCCGGATCGGGTTCTCCAGGGTCAGGTCACGCATCACCGTGCCCGCCTCGATCATGCGCAGCACCAGGTCGGTGGCCCCGACCTTGAGCAGCATGGTCGTCTCGGACATGTTCGAGTCGCCCACGATGACGTGGAGACGGCGGTAGCGCTCGGCGTCCGCGTGCGGTTCGTCGCGGGTGTTGATGATGGGCCGGGAACGCGTCGTGGCCGAGGAGACGCCCTCCCAGATGTGTTCGGCGCGCTGGCTGACGCAGTACACGGCGCCGCGCGGGGTCTGCAGTACCTTGCCCGCGCCGCACAGCAGCTGACGCGTGACCAGGAAGGGGATGAGGATGTCCGCGAGCCGGGAGAACTCGCCGTGCCGTGCCACCAGATAGTTCTCGTGGCAGCCGTACGAGTTGCCCGCCGAGTCGGTGTTGTTCTTGAAGAGGTAGACGTCGCCCGCGATTCCTTCCTCGTGCAGGCGTCGTTCGGCGTCCACCAGGAGTCCTTCGAGAATGCGCTCGCCGGCTTTGTCGTGGGTGACCAGTTCGGTCACGTTGTCACATTCGGGGGTCGCGTATTCCGGATGTGAGCCCACGTCGAGATAGAGCCGGGCGCCGTTTCGCAGAAAGACATTGCTGCTGCGGCCCCATGACACGACACGGCGGAAGAGGTACCGAGCCACCTCGTCGGGGGACAGACGCCGCTGTCCCCTGAACGTACACGTGACGCCGTACTCGTTCTCCAGCCCGAAAATGCGGCGGTCCATGAGTGAACATTACGCCCGATCCCCTGTGCTGAAACGGGGTTCGACCGCACGGTTTGGATCATTTTCCGATGAAGCCGCAACGACCGCTCCCCCGGCGGGAGCTGCGAGGACCCGCCCGGTGGCCAGCAGGACCAGCAACGACACCGCCCCGGCGGCCCCCGGCACGGCGAACCCCCACAGGGCTCCACCGGCCTCTACGACCGGCCCCGCGACGCCCGTTCCGACCGAGGCGCCCACGGTGAACGTCGTCACAAGCCAGGAGAAAGCCTCGGTGACCGTCCCTTTAGGGGCATGCCGGTCCACGATGATGAACGCACAGGCGAGGGCCGGCGCGAGGAACACCCCGGCGAGCACGGTCAGCAGCACCATGGCGACCGCGCCCGGCATGAGCATCAGCGGCAGGTAACACACCGCCAGCAGCCCCACCAGGACCCGCAGTCGGCGCTCGGGCGCCCCGCTCCACTGCCGTGCCCCGTAGACGGTGCCGCCCAGCAGCGCGCCCAGCCCGATGGCCGCCATGAGCCATCCGTACACCACGTCACCGCCGTGCCCGTCCGCGTACGGCACGGAGGCGACCGTGATGGACCCGAGCGCCATCCCGACGAACAGGAGGGCGCCCAACAGCGCGACCAGCCCCGGCGAGCGCAGGGCGCCGAGCCAGTGAGCGGCACGCGGAGCCGACCGCCACGCGCGCGAGGGGGGTGACACGACCACGGAGAGGGCGCCCAGCACCCCGATGACGTTCAGCACGAGCAGCGCCACCGGGGCGGACCACAGCGACACGAACACCGTCACGAGCAACGGCCCCACGGTGAACATGACTTCCTGCGCCACGGCGTCCATGGCGTACGCCGTGTGCACCTGCTCCTCCCGGCGCAGCACGACCGGCCACAGGGCGCGCAGACCACCCTCCAGGGGCGGCGCGAAGAGGCCCGCGGCGGCCACGGCGACGTAGGCGAACGGAAGCGGATCGGTGCCCCAATAGGCGAAGACGGTCATCCCGAGGGCGGAGAGGACCGCGGCGGGCAGTTGCACGCGCGGCTGTCCGTGGACGTCCACCAGCCGGCCGAGGAGGGGCTGCCCGACCGCGTTGGCGATGCCGTAGACGGCCGCCAGCGCCCCGGCGAGGCTGTAGGTGCCGCCCTCGGCGCGGATGAACAGCACGATCGCGATCGCGGCGGTGGCGTTCGGCAGCCGGCCGACCAGCGTCCCTATGAGCAGGCGAGTGGCGTGTCTCGCCCTGAGGATCTCCAGATATCCCACGGCCATGCCCCACCCTCACGTTTTACGTATAACTTCCATCGTCATACGTACCATGTGCCCTGTCACGAGTCCAGACGCAGTACGGCCGAAGGAGCAGCCCCACGGTGGCACGAGGCAGCACCCGCCCCACGAGCCGCGACGTCGCCCGGGCCGCGGGGGTGTCGCAGGCCGCCGTCTCGCTGGTGCTCGGCGACAAATGGCGAGGCCGCGTCTCGGAGACCACCGCCGAACGCGTCCGGGAGGCCGCCCGCGACCTGGGCTACCGCCCCAACCTCGCCGCCCGCAATCTCAGGCTGGGACGCACCCGTACCGTCCTCCTGGTCGTCCCCGCGCTGACCACGGAGTTCTTCGCCGGCGTCTACACCGGCGCCGCCCGCGTCGCCGCCGAACACGGCTTCGGCGTGGTCCTCTACCCCTCCCCCGAGGGCATCGGCCCCGCCCGCGACCCCTTCGCCTCCGCCCAGGCCGCCCTGGACGGCGTCATCGCCTCCTCCATGGCCGCCGACGCCCTCACCGCGATCCGCGGCGACCAACTGCCCCTGGTGATGCTCGACAGCGACCCGGAGGGCAGCCTCGGCGCCGCGACCGTCAACCTGGACATCGCCGACGGCGTCCGCCAGGTCGCCGACCACCTGCTGGCCCTGGGACACCGCCGCTTCCTCCACCTCGCCGCGGACATCCCGTCCTGGACCTTCGAGGTACGCGCGCGTGAACTGGCCGCGCGAGTGGGCTCCGTAGCGGGCACCTCGGTACGTACGACCCGCGCCCCCATCTCGATCGAGGGCGCCCTGACCGCCGCCGAGACCGCACTCTCTGCACCGGGACCCCGGCCCACCGCCCTGGTCTGCGACGACGACAAACTCGCCGCCGGCGCCTACAAGGCCGCCCGCCGCCTCGGCCTGCGCATCCCGCAGGACCTGTCGATCACCGGCCTCGACGACCTCGCCCTGGCCACCGCCATCGACCCCGAACTCACCACGGTCCGCCTCGACGCCGAACTCTTCGGAGAACACGGCATGCGCGCCCTCCTGGCGGTCCTGGACGGCCGCGTACCGAAGGAGGGGGACATCCCGGTGGAACTGGTCGTACGAGGCTCCACGGCACCGCCGAGCGGCCCCTGAGGCCCCTCGCAACGCCGTGTGCCCCGGCCGATGACCGGCCGGGGCACACAAAGGGCTAGGAACTCAGCGAACTCATCGGCTCACTTCTCGGCGTCGTCCTCGCCGTCACCGTCACCGTCGTCGGACTCCGACGAGGCGTCCGCGCTCTCGCCGAGCAGCCGGGACAGCTCGCCGCCGACGATCCGCTTGAACTTGCGGGCCTGCGGGCGGGTGCGGTCCAGCACCGCGACCTCCAGGCGCTCGGCGGGGATCTCCCGCTCGCTGCCGTTCGTGTCGCGGGACAGGGACTGCACGGCCAGCTTGAGCGCCTCCGCGAGGGTCATGCCGTCACGGTGGCGCTGATCCAGATAGCTGCTGATCGTCTCCGCGTTGCCGCCGACCGCGACCGAGCCGTGCTCGTCCACGATCGAACCGTCGTGCGGCAACCGGTAGATCTGATCGCCGTCGGAGGTGTCCCCGACCTCCGCGACGACCAACTCCACCTCGTACGGCTTCTCGGCCGCGCTGGAGAAGATCGTGCCGAGCGTCTGGGCGTAGACATTGGCGAGACCGCGGGCGGTCACATCCGCGCGGTCGTAGGTGTAACCGCGCATGTCGGCATAGCGCACGCCGCCGATCCGCAGGTTCTCGTACTCGTTGTACTTTCCGGCTGCCGCGAACCCGATCCGGTCATAGATCTCGCTGAACTTGTGCAGCGCGCGGGACGGGTTCTCGCCGACGAAGACAATGCCGTCGGCGAACTGCAGCACGACCAGGCTGCGGCCACGGGCGATGCCCTTGCGGGCGTACTCCGCCCGGTCGGCCATGGCCTGCTGGGGTGAGACATAGAACGGCGTCGACACCGGTATCCGTCCCTCTCTTTAAAGTTCCGTCGAAGTCACTGGATCACCTTGATGAGAACGGGCCCGCGGTCAGAGCAGCGCGGCGCGCGGGCCGTCGGGCTGCTGCAGTCGCCGCTCCAGGATCGAGGCGGCGATCTCGGAGGACTCGTCGTCGGTGAGCCGGCGGAAGCCGTCCTCGGTGATCACGGTGACGATCGGGTAGATCCGGCGGGCCACATCGGGACCACCGGTCGCCGAGTCGTCGTCAGCGGCGTCGTAGAGGGCCTGCACCACGAGGGTCGTGGCCTCGGACTCGGTCAGTCCGTCGTGGAAGAGCTTCTTCATGGCGCTGCGGGCGAAGACCGAGCCGGAGCCGGTGGCCGCGTAGCCGAGCTCCTGGGAACGGCCGCCCGTCACGTCGTAGGAGAAGATGCGGCCGATGCCGCGGTCCACGTCGAAGCCGGCGAAGAGCGGGACCACGGCGAGGCCCTGCATGGCCATGCCGAGGTTGGAACGGATCATGGTGGACAGTCGGTTCGCCTTGCCCTCCAGGGAGAGTTGGGCGCCTTCGACCTTCTCGAAGTGCTCCAGCTCCAGCTGGAAGAGCCTGACCATCTCGACGGCGAGGCCGGCGGTGCCGGCGATACCGACGGCCGAGTACTCGTCCGCCGGGAAGACCTTCTCGATGTCCCGCTGTGCGATGACATTGCCCATGGTGGCCCGTCGGTCACCGGCGAGCACCACGCCACCGGGGAACGTGACGGCGACGATGGTCGTGCCGTGCGGGGCCTCGACGACGCCCTGGGTGGGCGGCAGTTGCCGGTTGCCCGGCAGCATCCCCGGCTGGTGGTCGGAGAGGAAGTCCATGAAGGACGACGACCCAGGCGTCAGGAAGGCAGCTGGTAGACGCCCGGTGCTACGAGTGTTGGCTTCCACGCGTTTCCTTCCAGATATGTCGCAGCCCGCCTCATGACATCGGGCCGATCCTTGAACTGCCCCAGTGCTGCATTGCAGCTGAAGCACAGTACGCCTCGGACCCTACCCGTCTCATGGCAGTGATCCACATGCTCAGCAGGAGCAACAAGGCAGATGCAACAGATTCCCTGCTGCTCCGCCACCATCGCGTCCAACTCGGCTGGTGTCAGGCCGTACTTCCGACGAAGGTGGCCGGCCGGACCAGCAGCCGCTTTGCACGCCTTACCGCAACTCGCCAACCCGTCCGGCGCACTGTTCTTCCGGTGCCACTCACTGTGGGGCTTCACCTCGCCACAGCCCCGGCAATGCTTTTGACCGAGCGGCACCGGCACCTTCTCGCGCACCGTCCGCCCTTTAGCCTCCTGGCGCTGCCGGTAGTACTCGGCAGAGCACTCCCGGCAGTACGCCTGAAGACCATCGCGCATGGACTTGTTGCTAGCGAATGCCTCTCGCGGCTTGTCCTCTTGGCACCGAGAGCATTTCCTGGAGCCGTCGTTCACGTACGTGGATTACTGTCCACCCTTTTGAACGAAGCTTCGAACGAAATCCTCGGCATTCTCTTCGAGCACGTCATCGATCTCGTCCAGAACCGAGTCGACATCGTCGCTCAGCTTCTCGTGGCGCTCCTTGAGGTCGTCGGTAGCCTGCGCTTCCTCGGCCTGCTCCTCGACCTCCTCCGTGGAGCGCGTCGCCTTCTGCTGTCCGCCGCCGGTGTCCTTGGTCGCCATAACCCTCACCCCGCTCGGTTCGACGTTCTTGATCAGACCCTACTTGCAGGGACTGACATCGGCCCCGCAGTTCCTACAACGTACGGCGGCCACCTCGATGATTCCCGGCCACCGGACATTCCACCCTGTCCGGAGCCCCGGATCCGAGGGTCCTGTCAGCCGCCCGACAGGACCCTGACCAGGTCTTCCGCCGTACGACAGCGGTCCAGGAGCTCCTTGACGTGATTACGCGTTCCGCGAAGCGGTTCCAGGGTTGGGACGCGCTGGAGCGAGTCCCGGCCCGGGAGGTCGAAGATCACGGAGTCCCAGGAGGCCGCCGCGACGTCGTCGGCGTACTGCTCCAGGCAGCGTCCGCGGAAGTATGCGCGTGTGTCCTCCGGAGGCGTCGTACGCGCCCGCTCGACCGTGCCCTCGTCCAGCAGCCGCTTGATGCGGCCGCGGGCCACCAGGCGGTTGTAGAGGCCCTTGTCGGCCCGTACGTCCGCGTACTGGAGGTCGACCAGCTGGAGGCGGGCCGCGTCCCAGTCGAGGCCGTCGCGGCGCCGGTAGCCCTCCATGAGCTCCCGCTTGGCGACCCAGTCCAGCTCGCCGGCCAGGCTCATCGGGTCGTTCTCCAGGCGGTTGAGCGTGTCCTCCCAGCGGGCGAGGACGTCCTTGGTCTGGTCGTCCGCGTCGGAGCCGTAGCGTTCCTCGACGTACTTGCGGGACAGCTCGAAGTACTCCATCTGCAGCTGGACCGCGGTGAGTGTCCGGCCGCTGCGGAGGGTGACCAGGCGCTTGAGGGTGGGGTCGTGGGAGACCTGGTGGAGGGTACGGACCGGCTGGTCCACGGCCAGGTCGACCGCGATGAAGCCGTCCTCGATCATGGAGAGGACCAGGGCGGTGGTGCCGAGCTTCAGGTACGTCGAGATCTCGGAGAGGTTCGCGTCGCCGATGATCACGTGCAGGCGGCGGTACTTCTCGGCGTCCGCGTGCGGTTCGTCGCGGGTGTTGATGATCGGGCGCTTGAGGGTGGTCTCCAGACCGACCTCGACCTCGAAGTAGTCGGCGCGCTGGCTGAGCTGGAAGCCGTGCTCGTGCCCGTCCTGGCCGATGCCCACGCGGCCGGCTCCGGTGACGACCTGTCGGGAGACGAAGAAGGGCGTCAGGTGGCGCACGATGTCCGAGAAGGGGGTCTCCCGCTTCATCAGATAGTTCTCGTGCGTGCCGTAGGAGGCGCCCTTGTTGTCGGTGTTGTTCTTGTAGAGGTGGATCGGCTGGGCGCCCGGGAGTTGGGCCGCGCGCTCGGCGGCCTCGGCCATGATGCGCTCGCCGGCCTTGTCCCACAGAACGGCGTCCATGGGGTTGGTGACTTCGGGGGAGCTGTACTCCGGGTGTGCGTGGTCGACGTAGAGGCGCGCGCCGTTGGTGAGGATGACATTGGCGAGGCCGATGTCCTCGTCGGTGAGCTGGGTGGAGTCGGCGGCCTCCCGGGCGAGGTCGAAGCCTCGCGCGTCCCGCAGCGGATTCTCCTCCTCGAAGTCCCAGCGGGCCCGCCGGGCCCGGTGCATCGCCGCCGCGTAGGCGTTGACGATCTGGGACGAGGTGAGCATGGCATTGGCGTTGGGGTGGCCGGGGACGGAGATCCCGTACTCCGTCTCGATGCCCATTACTCGCCGTACGGTCATGCGGCCCTCCTTGCCCGGCGGCGCCCTCGGTCGGGGGCGCCGCTCAAGTACCGCTGGCGCTCCGGTGCGTGTGCGGTGCCCGTCCCCGCACTGCGCGACTCGGCGGTACCGAAGAGCCTAGAACGGCTTTGCGCTGGTGGGGAGATCATTTGCGTCATTGCCTTGCGCGCCCCTTGTCGCGGTCATGGCCTGAAAAACAGTTGGCTGCGGGTACCCGCCTAGGGCACCCGCAGCCACCCTGCTTTTTACAGGTACTGACCGGTGTTCGCCACCGTGTCGATGGAGCGTCCGGTGTCGGCGCCCTGCTTGCCGGTGATGAGCGTACGGATGTAGACGATCCGTTCGCCCTTCTTTCCGGAGATCCGGGCCCAGTCGTCCGGGTTGGTGGTGTTGGGCAGGTCCTCGTTCTCCTTGAACTCGTCCACGCATGCCTGGAGGAGGTGGGAGACGCGGATGCCCTTCTGCTTGTGGTCGAGGAAGTCCTTGATGGCCATCTTCTTGGCCCGGCCCACGATGTTCTCGATCATGGCGCCGGAGTTGAAGTCCTTGAAGTAGAGGACTTCCTTGTCACCGTTGGCGTAGGTGACCTCCAGGAAGCGGTTCTCCTCGGATTCCGTGTACATGTGTTCCACGGCCGTCTGGATCATGCTGGTGACGGTGGTGGTCTTGTCGCCTCCGTGCTCGCCGACGTCGTCGGGGTGCAGCGGGAGGCGCTCGGTGAGGTACTTGCCGAAGATGTCCTTGGCGGCCTCGGCGTCGGGACGTTCGATCTTGATCTTCACGTCCAGGCGGCCGGGGCGCAGGATGGCGGGGTCGATCATGTCCTCGCGGTTCGAGGCGCCGATGACGACCACGTTCTGCAGGCCTTCCACACCGTCGATCTCGGCGAGCAGCTGGGGGACGATGGTGTTCTCCACGTCCGAGCTGACACCGGATCCGCGGGTGCGGAAGAGGGATTCCATCTCGTCGAAGAAGACGATGACGGGTGTGCCCTCGCTGGCCTTCTCACGGGCACGCTGGAAGACGAGGCGGATCTGCCGCTCGGTCTCGCCGACGTACTTGTTGAGGAGCTCGGGGCCCTTGATGTTGAGGAAGAAGCTCTTGCCGGTGGCCTGTCCGGTGACCTCGGCGACCTTTTTGGCCAGCGAGTTGGCGACGGCCTTGGCGATGAGCGTCTTTCCGCATCCGGGAGGTCCGTACAGCAGGACGCCCTTGGGCGGCCGCAGTTCGTGCTCCTTGAAGAGGTCGGGGTAGAGGTACGGCAGTTCGACCGCGTCGCGGATCATCTCGATCTGGCCGCCCAGACCGCCGATCTGCTCGTAGCCGATGTCGGGGACCTCTTCGAGGACGAGTTCCTCGACCTCGCTCTTCGGGACGATCTCGTAGACGTAGCCGGAACGGGGTTCGAGCAGCAGGGCGTCGCCGGGGCGGATGGTGATGTCCAGCAGTGGCTCGGCGAGCCGTACCACCCGCTCCTCGTCGGTGTGCCCCACCACGAGGGCGCGTTCGCCGTCCTCAAGGATCTCCTTGAGGGTGACGATGTCGCCGACGCGCTCGTACTCCATGGCCTCGACCACGTTGAGCGCTTCGTTGAGCATTACTTCCTGGCCGCGGCGGAGCTCTTCGAGATCCACGCTTGGGCTGACGTTCACCCGGAGTTTGCGGCCGCCGGTGAAGATGTCCGCGGTGCCGTCCTCGTTGGCCACGAGGAAGACACCGAAGCCGGCCGGTGGCTGTGCGAGCCGGTCGACCTCTTCCTTGAGGGCCACGATCTGGTCGCGGGCCTCACGGAGCGTGTTGGCGAGTCGCTCGTTCTGGGCGGACACTCCGGCCAGATTGGTCTGCAGCTCGACGATCCGCTCTTCGAGAATCCTCGTGTGTCGCGGAGAGTCGGCGAGCTTACGTCGCAGGACGGCGATCTCCTGCTCAAGGTAGGCAATCTGCCCGGACGGGTCGTCGGACCCTCGTCCCGGGCGGATGCCGCGGTTCATGTCGTCGTCGTGGGCTGCCACGGTCCTCACCTCCTCCAAGGGGAGCTGGACGCTTCCAGACCCTACCTGGGTGGGTGTCGATTGAAACCCCTAGATCACAAAGACTGTCAAGGTGTGTCGTCGGTCACCCTGCGCTCTCCCTCGTGCCGTCTGGATACCCACTCAACGTGATTCGGAAGCCGACTGTTCCAAGGGTGGGTCGGTCAAAATCCTTCATGGGGGACGTGAGTTGCCGTGACGGCGGGTTCGTGGCCCGGCGAAATCCCGCCGGGGCGCCCCCTGACGGAGAGTGTCCGCGCGGACGGTGCCCGTCATGTCGTGGCGTGAAACCAGGGATCTCCTGGAAGTGTCGGCCGGGGGCGCGGAGGTAGGGTCGAAGTGTTCAACACCCGGCGGAAGCAGGAGACATCACCGTGCAGGACGAGGCCGCGGCCGACGGCGAGGCGCTGGAGGTCTGGATCGACCAGGACCTCTGTACCGGCGACGGCATCTGCGCCCAGTACGCCCCCGAGGTCTTCGAGCTGGACATCGACGGGCTGGCCTATGTGAAGAGCCCGGACGACGAGCTGTTGCAGGACAAGGGCGCCACCACGCCCGTGCCGCTGCCGCTGCTGGTCGACGTGGTGGACTCCGCGAAGGAGTGTCCCGGCGACTGCATCCATGTCCGCCGGGTCGCGGACCGGGTCGAGGTGTACGGCCCCGACGCGGCCTGAGAGCCTCCGGTCCGGTGGCTCCGGGGCGTCAGACGCTCTGGGTGTTGCCGGGTGTGGAGCGGACGAACGCGCCGTTCTTCCACTGCCACTTCGCGCTCTCCTTGACGTCCGGGCAGCAACTGGGCACGTCCTGGGTCGAGTAGCCGAGCATCGTCGCGAGTACGGCTCCGTCGTGTACGGCGAACTCGGTGACCGTCTCCCGGGATTTCGGCGCGATCAGGGTGGCCACCACGCGCGGCTTGGCGGCGTGCGCGGCCTGGGTCAGGACGTAGACGCCGTCGGGCGGAGTGCCCATGCCGGCGTCGCAGTGGACCACGGCGACCGTCTCCGGTCTGCCGTCGCCGTCGAGGTCGCCGGAGGCCTGCTTCTGGACGACGGCCTTCTGGGGACCGCACTGGATGGGGAAGTCGACCCCTGTGGTCGCGGGGGCCGGGGCGGTGGCGAGCGCGGGCTTCGCCTGCGGGCCGGAGGCCTGGGCGGCGCGCGCCGAATCGGGCTGCAGGACCGAGGAGAGGGCCACGACGGCGGCGAGTGCCGTGGCGGTGGCGACCCAGTGGATGGGCCGGGTGTTCGTGTGTGCCAGTTCCAGTTCCGGGACGGCGGAGTGCTGCACTAGGAGTGTCTCCTGTGAGGGCTGTGCCGGTGGGGGTGGCCTGCATGGTGCCACACGTCACAATCCGGGGGAACGGCGGGGTCGACAGTTCGTTCGCGTGATCGCACGAGAGGGTTCTTCCGCTGTGGCGGTACGTCAGAAGAGAGACGCCGTGGCCGGGTTCCGGAGGTCTTCCGGGAACTCGGCCACGGCGTTCGTGCGTTGAGTGCGGCACAGGGCCGCCATGGAGCGGGCTCAGCGGCCGGCGGCTCCGCCGTCGGCGTTCGGGCCGGTGTAGTCGTCGCCGTAGGCGCCCTTGGAGGGGCGGCGGCGGCGCATGGGGGGCTCGACGCCGTCCGCGAGGCGGCGGGCGGTGAGGAGGAAGCCGGTGTGGCCGATCATCCGGTGGTCGGGGCGGACGGCCAGGCCCTCGACGTGCCAGTTGCGGAGCATCGTCTCCCAGGCGGTCGGCTCGTTGAAGGAGCCGATCTCGCGGATGGACTCGACGGTCCGCGCGAGCTGGGTGGTGGTCGCGACGTAGCAGCACAGGATGCCGCCGGGCACGAGCGCCTTGGAGACGGCCTCCAGGCACTCCCAGGGGGCGAGCATGTCGAGGATGACGCGGTCGACGTCCGTGTCGGACAGGTTGTCCTGGAGGTCGCCGACGGTGAGCTGCCAGGCGGGGTGCGGGCCGCCGAAGTAGCGCTCCACGTTCTGCTGGGCGATCTCGGCGAAGTCCTCGCGGCGCTCGTAGGAGTGCAGCATGCCCTGGTCGCCGACGGCGCGCAGCAGGAAGCTGCTGAGCGAGCCGGAGCCGACGCCCGCTTCCACGACGCGGGCGCCGGGGAAGATGTCCGCGAAGGACAGGATCTGCCCCGCGTCCTTGGGGTAGACCACGGCGGCGCCGCGGGGCATGGACAGGACGTAGTCGGGGAGCAGGGGGCGCAGCGCGAGGTAGGCGACGTTTCCGGTGGTGCGGACAACGCTGCCCTCGGGTGCGCCGATCAGCTCGTCGTGCGGGAAGGAACCCTTGTGGGTGTGGAAGTTCTTCCCCGCTTCGAGCGTGAACGTGTAGTGGCGGCCCTTGGGGTCGGTCAGCTGAACCTGGTCCCCGACCTTGAAGGGCCCGCGCCTGCGGGCGGCACCGGTCGGTTCGGACATGTGACCAGCCTACCGGCGATTGCGGGGGCCGCCGACCACGCGCGCGTGCCTCAGTTGGGGCGGGCCATGGCCTTCACGAAGGCGCGTTCCACGTCGGCCGCGGACAGGACGCCGTAGATCTCGCCGGTCTCCTCGACCACGAGGTATTCGGTGGCGGGGGTCGCGCGCAGGGTGTCGAGGAGGTCCTCTCCGGCCAGTTCCGCGGAGACGCGCATGCCCTCGGTGAGGTCCTGCGCGAGGCCGCTGACGGAGACCCAGGGGCGGCGGTGTTCGGGGACGCCGACGATGGCCGCCTCGCGGACCAGGGAGAGCGGCTGGCCGTCGGCGTCGACGACGACCAGGGCGCGGGCGCCGGCCGCGTTGGCGCGGCGCAGGGCCTCGGAGAGGGGCGTGTTGGTCTCGACGGGTACCGCGCGGCGGGTGAGGTTGCGGGCGCGGAGATCCGGGAGGTGTTCGCGAAGGCGGGCCATACGGAGGCTGTTGCCGGCGCCGGTCCAGATGATCGCGGCGAGGATCGCGGCCAGGAGGGCGTCCGTGACGGTGTCCATGCCGCTGATGTCCTCGGTGTTGGTGCCGAGGGCGCCGGTCTGGGTGAGCAGCGGGAGGCCGATCAGGACGGAGACGGCGAGGGCGCGGCCGACCCAGGCGGCGGCGATCGTACCGCTCATGGGCCTGCCGGTGATCTTCCAGACGACGGCGCGGAGCATCCGGCCGCCGTCGAGGGGCAGGCCGGGCAGGAGGTTGAAGGCCGCCACGATGAGGTTGGAGACCATCAGGCCGGCCAGCAGGACACCCGGGACCGTGCCGGGCTCCACGGGCTGCATCGCCAAGTAGAAGACGCCGGACAGGATCAGCGAGAGCAGCGGGCCGACGAAGGCCAGCACGAACTCCCTGCCGGGGGTCTCGGCCTCCTTCTCGATCTCGGAGACACCGCCGAAGAACTGCAACTGGATGCGGCGGACCGGGAGTTTGAAGCGGAGGGCGGCGACGGTGTGGGCGAGTTCGTGCACCAGGACGGAGCCGTAGAAGGCGACCGCGAAGAAGAGAGCCACGAGGTAGCGGGCGGCGCCGAGTTCGGGCAGCACACGGTCCAACTGGCCGCCGAACACCCAGGTGATGAGCGCGGCGACGAGGAACCAGCTGGGCGCCACGTACACGGGCACCCCGAAGGGCCGCCCCATCAACAGGCCGCCACCGGGCTCCTTGGGGCGCTGCGGGGGGCGTCCCTTGGGCATGGCAGGGCCCGCATCGGGGGCTGTGGGCGCGCCTGTGCGAGCGTGCGGCTCCGTGTGGGCGTGGGGGCGGTCGGGGGCCCGGTCGGCGTGCGGGGTGTCGTGGGGGGCGGCGGCCTTGTCGGGGGTTCCGGTCGCGGGGTCCGTGTCGGCGTGTGGGGTGGCGCTGGTGGACGGCGTACCGGATACCGGCGTCGACGAGGCGTTGTCGGCGGCGGAGTCGGCGGACTGCGTGCCCGTTTCGGACGCCGGTGCGGCCTCGTGCGGGGCGGAGCCTGCGGACGACGTGGCCGATGCGGGGGCCGACGGGCCGTGGTGCGGGGCGGAACCTACAGAAGGCGTGGCCGATCCCGGGGCCGACAGGCCGTCCCGCGGCGCGGAGCCGGTCAGCGGCGTACCGGAGACTCCAGCCGACGTGCCGACGGACGGAGCGGAGTCGCCGGACGGCGCACCCGATCCCTGCGCCGACAGGCCGTCGCGCGTGGCGGAGTCGGTGGACAGCGGGGCAGAGCCGATGGTCGGCGTGGCCGGTCCCGGTGCCGGGAGGTCGTCCTGCGGGGCGGGGCTGGTCGGCGGTGTGGCCGGTCCCGGCGGTGGGACGTCGCTCGGGGCGGGCTCGGGGGACGGTGCCGGCTCGTTGCGGTCCGTCTGTGTCGTTCCGGACGGAGTCGGCGTCTCCGAGTCGTCGGGGGCGGTCGGCTTCGTGTGGTTCTTGGGTGACGTGTCGGGGTCCTCGACGTGCCGGATCGGCCTCTCAGTGCCGTTGTGGGGGGTGTCGTCGTGTTTCGGTTCGGGGGTGCCGGGATCGGCGGCCGGGGTCGTGGCACCCGTGGCGTGTTCGGTCGGCTCGTCGTTGCCGGACCGCGGCTGTGCGCTGCCGCCGCTCTCGTCCACGGTGTCCCCTCGTTCGAAGCGTCCTCCGCGCCAGCCGGGCGGAGGGGTCTCGGGTCGATGGTATGCGGCGGTCGGGGCGCGTTCCGCCCCGGCACCCCCCGTGTTTCCCCGGCTGTCGCGGGCGCGTCGGCCGGGGGCGGGTCACTGTCAGTGGCGGGCCGTAAGGTCTGTGGGCATGGAGACGAGTGCGGAGGGCGTCGCGGGGACAGCCGGCGACGAGGGCGCGGCGGCGGGGCCGGGCGCGGAAGCGGCAGTGGAGGCGGGGACGGTGGACGTGGTCGAGCGGGTCGCCATAGCGCCCGCTTCCCTGTCCCCCTCGCGTGCCAGCGACTTCATGCAGTGCCCGTTGCTGTACCGGTTCCGGGTGATCGACCGGCTGCCGGAGAAGCCCAGCGAGGCGGCGACCCGGGGGACTCTGGTGCACTCGGTCCTTGAGCGGCTCTTCGACGCGCCGGCCGCCGAGCGTACGGCGCCGCGTGCGAAGTCGCTGATTCCGGGGCAGTGGGACCGGTTGCGGGAGACCCGGCCGGAGGTCGTGGAGCTGTTCGCCGACGATCCGGAGGGCGAGCGGTTGGCGCGCTGGCTCGGGGAGGCGGAGCGGCTGGTGGAGCGCTGGTTCTCCCTTGAGGATCCGACGCGGTTGGAGCCGGCCGAGCGCGAGATGTTCGTCGAGGCCGAGTTGGACTCGGGGCTGAAGCTGCGCGGGATCATCGACCGGGTCGATGTGGCGCCCACGGGTGATGTGCGGATCGTCGACTACAAGACGGGCAAGGCGCCGCGGCCGGAGTACGCCGAGGGCGCGCTGTTCCAGATGAAGTTCTACGCGCTGGTGGTCTGGCGGCTGAAGCAGGTCGTGCCGCGGCGGCTCCAGCTGGTGTACCTGGGCAGTGGGGACGTGCTGACGTACGACCCCGTCCTCGCGGATCTGGAGCGGGTGGAGCGCAAGCTGCTGGCGCTGTGGGAGGCGATCCGGCTGGCCACGGAGACGGGCGAGTGGCGGCCCAGGCCGACCAAGCTGTGCGGCTGGTGCGACCACCAGGCGGTGTGCCCGGAGTTCGGCGGCACTCCCCCGCCGTATCCACTGCCGGTGCGGATGCCCGACGGCGTCTCAGCCGAAGCCGAAGGCACAGCGGCCCACGGCGTTTCGGCCGAACGCACGGCAGCGGACGGTCACTCCAGCTCGGGCTAGGGACAGCCGACGGTCTTTCAGCCCCCGGGGGGACCGCGGCCGACGCCGTTTCAGCCCATGACCCGGCAGCGACGCCGACGCCACGGGCGGGCAACGGTCCGGCCTCTGCCGGTCGGAAGGGCTGGGCCGGGCCGGGCCGTCGGGCAGGGCCGGGCCGGGCCGTCGGGCAGGGCCGGGCCGGGCCGTCGGGCAGGGCCGGGCCGGGCCGTCGGGCAGGTCAAACCCGTAGGGCAGATCAGGCCGTCAGACCGATCGGGTCCGGCAGGCAGATCAGGCCGTCGGACCGGCCGAGTCGGTCAAGCCGGTCGAGTCGGTCGGGCAGCCGGGGCGGGTCGGCCAGGTCGCCAGCTCGGTCCGCCCCGTCGGCCCGGTCGGGTAGTCACCTGTCGCGCAGGGCAGAATGGGCCCGGGCTAGCGAAGGAGACTCACGTGGCCATCCGCGTCCTACTTGTCGACGACCAACCGCTGCTGCGCACCGGGTTCCGGATGATTCTGGAGGCCGAGCAGGATCTGGCGGTCGTCGGTGAGGCCGGTGACGGTCTGCAGGCGCTCGACCAGGTGCGGGCTCTGCAGCCCGATGTCGTGCTGATGGACATCCGTATGCCGCGGATGGACGGGGTGGAGGCGACCCGGCAGATCACCGGCCCCGGGCGGGACGGCCCGGCGAAGGTGCTGGTGCTGACCACCTTCGACCTCGACGAGTACGTGGTGGAGGCGTTGCGGGCCGGTGCCAGCGGCTTCCTGTTGAAGGACGCGCCGGCGAACGAGCTGGTGCAGGCGATCCGGGTGGTGGCCGCCGGCGAGGCCATGCTCGCGCCGAGCATCACGCGGCGGCTGCTCGACAAATACGCCGGTCATCTGCCGTCCGGTGACGAGCCGGTGCCGGACGCCCTGCACACGCTGACCGAGCGTGAGGTCGAGGTGCTGAAGCTGGTCGCGCGCGGCCTGTCGAACGCGGAGATCGCCGCCGATCTGTTCGTCAGCGAGACCACCGTCAAGACGCATGTGGGGCACGTCCTCACCAAGTTGGGCCTGCGGGACCGAGTGCAGGCGGCGGTGTACGCGTACGAGAGCGGACTGGTGCGCCCCGGCGCGCAGTAGACGCCGTAGCACGTAGTAGACCGGGTACGAGCGGAGAGGGCGCCCCTTCCTGACAGGGGCGCCCTCTCCGTGTCTGCGGGGCGGATTCAGTTCTACGACAGGCCAGTGGCCGGCCCCGCCGCGATGGGCGGGACCGGCCACTGGTGGAACTGCTCACTGCGTTGTCAGGCGGTCAGACTCCGCGGCCCAGCTCCCACAGCTGCAGGGTCGAGGAGGAGTTGAGCGCGTACGCGGTACCCGTGATGTCGTCGCGGGCGGCGACGTACTGCTTGCCCTGCCACAGCGGGATCAGCGGGACGTCCGAGGCGACGATGTCCTGGATGCTGGTCAGGCTCTTGGCGGCGGCGAGCCGGTCGGCCTCGCGACGGGACTCCGGGATCAGGGTCTTGATGATCTCGGGGTTGCTGTACGGCAGCTTGAGGAAGTTGTCCGTGTCGAGGAACGGCGCGAGGTAGTTGTCGGCGTCGGGGAAGTCGGGGAACCAGCCCATGCCCCAGACGTCGTACGAGCCCTTGCGCTCGGCCGGGACGAACGTGGACCAGGGCTCGCCCTTGATCGTGACGTCGAACAGGCCGCTGCTGTTGAGCTGCGACCGCAGCTGCTCGAACTCTTCCTTGGTGGCCGGGCCGTAGTGGTCGGTCGTGTAGTGCAGCGTGAGCTTCACCGGGGTGGTGATGTTGGCCTTGGTCAGCAGGGACTTGGCCTTGGTGACGCTCGGGTCGCCGTACTTGTTGAAGAACGAGTTCGAGTGGCCGGTGATGGTCGCGGGGACCATGGAGTAGAGCGGCTCGGCCTCGGTGCCGTAGACCTTGGAGACGAGTTCGCCGCGGTCGATGAGCTGGGCCATCGCCTCGCGCACGGCCTTCGTCTTCACGGTGGCGGCGTCGGTGTTGAAGGCGAGGTAGCGGATTTCGAGGCCGGGCATCTCGACGAGGTCGATGTCGCCGTTCGAGTCGTCGCCGAGCTTCTGGATCTGCTCCGGCGACATGGTGCGCGTCATCACGTCGATGTCGCCCTTGCTCAGCGCGGTGCCCATGGTGGTGGCGTCCGCGAAGGAGCGCATCTCGACCTTGCTGTTGTTCACCGCCAGAGTCCCCTTGTAATTGGGGTTCTTGGTGAACGTGGCCGTGGTGATCGCGTCGTCCTTCTGGGCGACCGAGAGCGTGTACGGGCCGGAGCCGTCCACGCTGAAGCCGTCGCGCAGCTTGTCCTTCTGGTAGTCGTCGGGGTTCACGATGCCGGCGACCGGGGTGGACAGCTTGTACGGGAAGGTGGCGTCGGCCGTCTTCAGGTGGAAGATGACCTCGCGGTCGCCCTGGGTCTCGACGGTGTCGATGGTCGACAGCAGGGCGAACACACCACTGTCGGCCTTGATGCGCATCGCGCGGTCGATGGAGTACTTCACATCGGCCGCGGTGATCTTGTCGCCGTTGGCGAACTTCAGACCCTCGCGCAGGGTGCAGGCGTAGCGCTCGCTGCCGGTGTCGGTGAAGCCGCACTTCTCGGCGGCCTCGGGGACCGGGTCACCCTCGCCCTTGGGCTGGATCATCAGGGTCTGCACGGTCTGGCGCAGGATGTTCCAGGTGCCGACGTCGTAGGCGTAGGCGGGGTCGAGCGGCGCCGGAGCGTCCTTCGTCGCCTCGAACCGGTCCGTGGTGCCGACGACTATCGCTCCGCCGCCGGAACTCCCGCTGCCGGAGCCGCCACAGGCGGCGAGCACCGGCGCGAGCAGGCCGACGACGGCCGGCAGCACCAAAGTCTTGCGGTTCATGCTCGAAGTTCTCCAGAGCTGTTCGATTCCGTGTACCCGGCATGCATAGGGTGGTGACGCCGATCACGGGGGCATAGGGCGATGTTCTCGCGTTGAGATTAGTCCGGACCCGCACAGGGGTTCGCGGCCACCGTAGTTGAGTTCCCATCACGCTGCGGAACCGGCTGTGGACAGACCGAAAACCCGCCGACGGAAGGATTAGTGCAGCGTTTCACCAATCGGGACACAACGGTGCGTGATCGGCCTCAGAAATGGGGTGAACAGCACAGGACGGCCGCGATGTCGACTCCCGCGCACGTGGGGAACCTCACACCGTCAACTCGGTTGGAGAGCGCCGGAATTCGACCGGTCGACCGGGTGCGAATTCCCTATCGCATTGGGGTTTGCACGCTCGGTGAACGGCTGACGCATTTCCGTCATCGGCCGGTCATCAGTCCCCGCAGAAATGCCAGGTCGACGACTTCCAGCGAGGTCACGACGGTGCGCCGGGCGGCCGGTGCGATGGGCTGCACGGACGGCACGGCGACCACCAGGCAGCCGGCCGCCTCCGCCGCCGCGACACCGGTCGCGGTGTCCTCCACGACCGCGCAGCGGGCCGGGTCGACGCCGAGGCGGGCCGCGGCGAACAGATACGGGTCGGGGTACGGCTTGGTGCGTGCCACCTCGTCGCCGGCGACCGTCAGCGCGAAGTGCTGGGGGCCGAGCGCGGTCAGCACGCGGTCGATGATGCGCCGGTGCGAGGCGGAGACCAGGGCGGTGGGGATCTCGTACTCGGAGAGCTCGGCCAGGAGTCTGGCGGCGCCCGGCATCAGCGGCAGGGCCCGCCCGATGCGGTCCTCGAAACCGGCGTTGAGCAGGACGGACAGCTCGGCGAGGGTGATGTCGGCGCCGGTGGCCTCGATCAGGAAGCCGGCGCTGCGGGTCATGGGGCCGCCGACCACGACATGGCGCCAGGAGTCGTCGAGGGTGTGCCCGAGGGCGCCGAAGACCTCGACCTCGACGTCCCACCAGAAGCCCTCGGTGTCCACCAGGGTGCCGTCCATGTCGAGGAGAACGGCCTGAAGCGCGGAGCCTTCGGCCGTACGGGTTCCGAGCGCGGGAACCGTGCTGGTCATCCTGGCGCACCTCCTTGAGGGACGATCAGGCCGGCCACCCCTGATACCAACAAGGGCGACCGGCCTGCGGTGGACCGACCAGTGTACGACTTATCCGATCAACGTGCGTTGAAGTATTTCGCCTCGGGGTGGTGGATGACGATCGCGTCCGTGGACTGCTCCGGGTGCAGCTGGAACTCCTCCGACAGGTGGACGCCGATGCGCTCGGGCTCCAGCAGGTCGGCGATCTTCGCGCGGTCCTCCAGATCGGGGCAGGCGCCGTAGCCGAGGGAGAAGCGGGCGCCCCGGTACTTGAGGGCGAACATGTCCTCGACGTTCGCGGGGTCCTCGCCGGCGAAGCCCAGCTCGGAGCGCACGCGCGCGTGCCAGTACTCGGCGAGCGCCTCGGCCAACTGGACGGACAGGCCGTGCAGTTCGAGGTAGTCGCGGTAGGAGTTGGCCTCGAAGAGCTTGGCGGTCTCCTCGCCGATGCGGTTGCCGACGGTGACGATCTGGAAGCCGACGACGTCCTTCTCGCCGGACTCCTCGGGCCGGAAGAAGTCGGCCAGGCAGAGCCGACGGCCGCGGCGCTGGCGCGGGAAGGTGAAGCGGGTCCGCTCGTTGCCCTCGTCGTCCAGGATGATCAGGTCGTCGTCCTTGGACACACAGGGGAAGTAGCCGTAGACGACGGCCGCTTCGAGGAGGTTGTCGGTCTGGAGCCGGTCCAGGAGGCCGCGCAGCCGGGGGCGGCCCTCGGTCTCCACCAGCTCCTCGTACGACGGTCCCTCGCCCGTACGGGCCTGCTTGAGGCCCCACTGGCCCTTGAAGAGGGCGCCCTCGTCCAGCCAGGAGGCGTACTCCTTGAGCTGGATGCCCTTGATGACCCGGGTGCCGCGGAACGGCGGGGTGGGGATCGGGTTGTCGACGGCGACGTCGGAGCGGACGTGGCCTTCCTCCGGGCGCTCCTCGACCTCTGTGACGGCCGCTGTCGCCCGCACCCGGCGCTGCTTGAGCTCGGGCAGCTTCGCGCCGGGCACGCCCCGCTTGACGCCGATGAGGGCGTCCATCAGGCGCAGGCCCTCGAACGCGTCGCGGGCGTAGCGGACTTCGCCCTCGTAGATCTCGTGCAGGTCCTGCTCGACATAGGCACGGGTCAGGGCGGCGCCGCCCAGGATGACCGGGTAGTCGGCCGCCATCTTGCGCTGGTTGAGCTCCTGAAGGTTCTCCTTCATGATCACCGTCGACTTGACCAGGAGACCCGACATACCGATGACGTCGGCGCGGTGCTCCTCGGCGGCTTCGAGGATCGCGGAGACCGGCTGCTTGATGCCGAGGTTGACGACGTTGTAGCCGTTGTTGGACAGGATGATGTCGACGAGGTTCTTGCCGATGTCGTGGACGTCGCCGCGCACGGTGGCGAGCACGATGGTGCCCTTGCCCTCGGCGTCCGACTTCTCCATGTGCGGTTCGAGATAGGCGACCGCGGTCTTCATGACCTCGGCGGACTGGAGCACGAACGGCAGCTGCATCTGGCCGGAGCCGAACAGCTCGCCGACGACCTTCATGCCGTCCAGGAGCGTCGCGTTGACGATGTCCAGGGCGGGGCGGGTCTGCAACGCCTCGGCGAGGTCGGCCTCCAGGCCGTTCTTCTCGCCGTCGATGATCCGGCGCTTGAGCCGCTCGTCCAGCGGGAGGGCGGCCAGTTCCTCGGCGCGGCCCGCCGTACGGGACTTGGTGGTGGCGCCCTCGAAGAGAGCCATCAGCTTCTGGAGCGGGTCGTAGCCCTCGGCGCGGCGGTCGTAGATGAGGTCGAGCGCGGTCTGCACCTCCTCCTCGGTGAAGCGGGCGATCGGGAGGATCTTCGAGGCGTGCACGATCGCCGAGTCGAGGCCGGCCTTGACGCACTCGTCGAGGAAGACGGAGTTGAGCAGGACGCGGGCGGCCGGGTTGAGGCCGAAGGAGATGTTGGACAGGCCCAGGGTCGTCTGGACGTCCGGGTGCCTGCTCTTGAGCTGTCGGATCGCCTCGATGGTGGCAATGCCGTCGCCGCGGGACTCCTCCTGGCCGGTGCAGATGGTGAAGGTCAGGGTGTCGATGAGGATGTCCGACTCGTGGATGCCCCAGTTCGTCGTGAGGTCCTCGATGAGCCGCTCGGCGATGGCGACCTTGTGCTCCGGGGTGCGGGCCTGGCCCTCCTCGTCGATGGTCAGCGCGATGAGCGCGGCGCCGTGCTCCTGCGCCAGCTTGGTGACCTTCGCGAAGCGGGACTCGGGGCCGTCACCGTCCTCGTAGTTGACGGAGTTGATGACCGCGCGGCCGCCGAGCTTCTCCAAGCCGGCCCGGATGACCGCGACTTCGGTGGAGTCGAGCACGATCGGCAGGGTGGAGGCGGTGGCGAAGCGGCCGGCCAGCTCCTCCATGTCGGCGACGCCGTCGCGGCCCACGTAGTCCACGCAGAGGTCCAGCATGTGGGCGCCCTCGCGGATCTGGTCGCGGGCCATCTCCACACAGTCGTCCCAGCGGGCCTCCAGCATGGCCTCGCGGAACTTCTTCGAGCCGTTGGCGTTGGTGCGCTCGCCGATCGCCATGTAGGCGGTGTCCTGGCGGAACGGGACCGTCTGGTAGAGCGAGGCGGCGCCGGGCTCGGGCTGGGGGTGGCGCTCGACGGGGGGGGCCTCGCGGACCCGCTCGACCAGCTGGCGCAGGTGCTCCGGGGTCGTACCGCAGCAGCCGCCGACCAGGTTCAGGCCGTAGTCGCGGACGAAGTGCTCCTGCGCGTCCGCCAGGCCCTCGGGGTCGAGCGGGAAGTGGGCGCCGTCCTTGGTGAGGATGGGCAGGCCCGCGTTCGGCATGCACAGCAGCGGGGTGCGGGAGTGGCGGGCCAGATAGCGCAGGTGCTCGCTCATCTCGGCCGGGCCCGTCGAGCAGTTCAGGCCGATCATGTCGATGCCGAGGGGTTCCAGCGCGGTGAGCGCGGCGCCGATCTCGGAGCCGAGCAGCATGGTGCCGGTGGTCTCGAAGGCCATCGAGACCAGGAGGGGCACGTCGACGCCGGTCGCCTCCATGGCGCGGCGGGCGCCCAGGATCGACGACTTGGTCTGCAGGAGGTCCTGCGTGGTCTCCACGATCAGCGCGTCGGCGCCACCGGCGAGGAGGCCCTCGGCGTTCGCCTGGAAACCGTCGCGGAGGGTGGCGTAGCCGATGTGGCCGAGGGTGGGCAGCTTGGTGCCGGGGCCGATGGAGCCGAGGACCCAGCGGCGGCGGCCGTCGCGGGCGGCGAAGTCGTCGGCGGTCTCGCGGGCGATGCGGGCACCGGCCACGGAGAGTTCGTGGACGCGGTCGGCGATGTCGTACTCGGCCATGGCGGAGTGGTTGGCGCCGAAGGTGTTGGTCTCGACGCAGTCGACGCCCGCGCCGTAGTACTCCTCGTGGACCGAGCGCACGATGTCCGGACGGGTGATGTTGAGGATCTCGTTGCAGCCTTCGAGGTTCTCGAAGTCGTCGAGAGTGGGCTCCTGCGCCTGGAGCATGGTGCCCATGGCTCCGTCGGCGACCACCACGCGGGTGGCGAGTGCCTCTCGGAGCTCGGACACACGGGTCCGGCTGTCGGCAGAAGGGGTCAGTGGCGACGAGGCCATGAAGGGGCTCCCTGGAGTGCGACGGCTGTCGGCTTTGCGGCTTCCCTGGGAACCTCTCACGGAACTCCCCGGGGAGCTTGCACGCGGCAAGGGTAACGGGGTCGGGCGGGAGAATGCTCGGCACGTCCATGGGGCGGACCGGGGTGACGGGCGGATCAAGCCCGTCTAGGTTCTCGCGACCAGTGACGTAACAGGTGTCGACCGACCATTGGCGGGAGGTCGACATGGACCGGTAGTGTTCGACATTGCCGAACGGCGGCGGCAGCGCCGCGCATCGGCGGTCGAACGGGACGGAGGCAGTACGGCGATGGCACGGAACATCCAGTCGCTCGAACGGGCGGCCGCGATGCTGCGCCTGCTCGCGGGCGGCGAGCGACGGCTCGGCCTCTCGGACATCGCCTCGTCGCTCGGCCTGGCCAAGGGCACGGCCCACGGCATCCTGCGCACCCTCCAGCAGGAGGGCTTCGTCGAGCAGGACGACGCCTCCGGGCGCTACCAGCTGGGCGCGGAACTGCTGCGCCTCGGCACCACGTACCTCGACGTGCACGAGCTACGCGCGCGTGCCCTGGTATGGACGGACGACCTGGCCCGCTCCAGCGGCGAGAGCGTGCACCTGGGCGTCCTGCACCAGCAGGGCGTCCTGATCGTGCACCACGTCTTCCGGCCCGACGACAGCCGGCAGGTCCTGGAGATCGGCGCCATGCAGCCGCTGCACTCCACGGCCCTGGGCAAGGTCCTGTCGGCCTTCGACCCGGTGGCGCACAGCGAGGTGCTTGAGGCCGACCGCAAGCCCTTCACCGAGCGCACGGTGTTCGAGCTGGCCGACTTCGAGCAGGTCCTGGACGTCACCCGCGCGCGCGGGTACGCGGCCGACGTCGAGGAGACCTGGGAGGGCGTCGCGTCCATCGCCGCGCCCATCCACGACCGGCGGCGCATGCCCGTCGGCGCGGTCGGCATCACGGGCGCCGTGGAGCGGCTGTGCCGGCCCGACGAGGACGGCGCGCTGCGGCCCGAGCTGATCGCCGCGGTACGGGACTGCGCCCGCGCGGTGTCGCGGGACCTGGGCGCCGGGCGGTTCTGACCTCAGCGGATTCACAGCGGGATCTCACCGGAGCGTCATGCCGACGTTCCGGTATCAGTCGTACTGTGGACGACAAAGTCGGCCAAAACGCCAAATCACCACACGCGGTGTCTATCCGATAGCCGTCCGCATCGACCGTCCGATCGATAGCCCACAGCAATCAATAACGATCGTGTTTTCGATAACAGCACTCTTGACGCGCCTGTAACCCCGGAGCAAGACTCCCGTCCATCGGTCGGCATTGTCGAACACCTACCGGCAATACGCGCTAGAGTGTGGCAACGCCAAAGGCCGGCATCGCTCTCACCCCCGAGGGCGCACGAACCCCCGGCGGGACCCGGGGTTCGGCTTCCCTGGACGAAGGACAAAGGAGTCGCGGGTGTCCAGCTCCGACATCTTCATCGGCGAGACCATAGGTACCGCCGTACTCATCCTGCTCGGCGGTGGCGTCTGCGCCGCCGTCACGCTGAAGGCCTCCAAGGCCCGTAACGCCGGCTGGCTCGCCATCGCCTTCGGGTGGGGTTTCGCCGTCATGACGGCCGTGTACATCTCGGCACCGCTCTCCGGTGCCCACCTCAACCCGGCCGTGACGCTCGCACTCGCGATCAAGGACGGTGGCTGGGACAACGTCCCGATCTACTGGGGCGGGCAGCTGCTCGGCGCCATGATCGGCGCGACGCTCGTCTGGGTGGCCTACTACGGCCAGTTCCAGGCGCACCTGACCGACAAGGAGATCGTCGGCGAGCCGACGGCCAAGGCCGTCGAGGCCGAGGAGAAGGGCGCGGGCCCGGTCCTGGGCATCTTCTCCACCGGCCCCGAGATCCGCAACGTGGTGCAGAACCTCGCCACGGAGATCATCGGCACCGTCGTCCTGATCCTCGCCATCCTGACGCAGGGTCTGAACGACAAGGGCAACGGCCTCGGCGTCCTGGGCGCCCTGATCACCTCCTTCGTGGTCGTCGCCATCGGTCTGTCGCTCGGCGGCCCGACCGGTTACGCGATCAACCCGGCCCGTGACCTGGGCCCGCGCATCGTGCACGCGCTCCTGCCCCTGCCCAACAAGGGCGGCTCCGACTGGAGCTACGCGTGGATCCCGGTGGTCGGTCCGCTGATCGGCGGCGCGATCGCTGCGGGTATCTACAACCTCGCTTTTGCTTAGAAGCAGAATTCCAAGCACTTCCGAGCACTGAAGCAGCCGTAGAACCAGTCCTCATGACCACGGAACCCCTCAGGAGCACACAGTGACCGACGCGCACACCGCCGGACCGTTCATCGCGGCCATCGACCAGGGCACGACCTCCAGCCGCTGCATCGTCTTCGACCGGGACGGCCGTATCGTCTCCGTCGACCAGAAGGAGCACGAGCAGATCTTCCCGAAGCCGGGCTGGGTCGAGCACAACGCCACCGAGATCTGGACCAACGTCCAGGAGGTCGTCGCCTCCGCCATCGAGAAGGCCGGCATCACCCGCGACGACATCAAGGCCATCGGCATCACCAACCAGCGCGAGACGACTCTCCTCTGGGACAAGAACACCGGTGAGCCCGTCCACAACGCCATCGTCTGGCAGGACACCCGCACCGACGCGCTCTGCAAGGAGCTGGGCCGCAACGTCGGCCAGGACCGCTTCCGCCGCGAGACCGGCCTGCCGCTCGCGTCGTACTTCGCCGGGCCCAAGGCCCGCTGGCTGCTCGACAACGTCGAGGGCCTGCGCGAGCGTGCCGAGGCGGGCGACATCCTCTTCGGCACCATGGACAGCTGGGTCATCTGGAACCTGACGGGCGGTGTCAACGGCGGCAAGCACTACACCGACGTCACCAACGCCTCCCGCACCATGCTGATGAACCTGCACACCCTGGCGTGGGACGAGAAGATCGCCGAGTCCATCGGCGTCCCGCTGAACATGCTCCCCGAGATCCGCTCCTCCGCCGAGGTCTACGGCGAGGTCACCGGCGGGCGCCTCGGCGAGCTGCTCGGCGGCATCCCGGTCGCCTCCGCACTCGGCGACCAGCAGGCAGCCCTGTTCGGCCAGACCTGTTTCGCCGAGGGCGAGGCCAAGTCCACGTACGGCACCGGCACCTTCATGCTGATGAACACCGGCGAGAAGATCATCAACTCCTACTCGGGCCTGCTGACCACGGTCGGCTACCGGATCGGCGACGAAGCGCCGGTCTACGCCCTGGAGGGTTCGATCGCCGTCACCGGTTCGCTGGTGCAGTGGATGCGCGACCAGATGGGCCTGATCTCCACCGCCGCCGAGATCGAGACCCTCGCGCTCTCGGTCGAGGACAACGGCGGCGCCTACTTCGTGCCGGCCTTCTCCGGTCTGTTCGCCCCGTACTGGCGCTCCGACGCCCGCGGTGTGATCGCCGGCCTCACCCGGTACGTCACCAAGGCGCACCTCGCGCGTGCCGTCCTGGAGGCCACCGCCTGGCAGACCCGTGAGATCACGGACGCCATGACGAAGGACTCCGGCGTCGAGCTCGCCGCGCTCAAGGTCGACGGCGGCATGACCTCCAACAACCTGCTGATGCAGACGCTCTCGGACTTCGTCGACGCCCCCGTGGTGCGCCCGATGGTCGCCGAGACCACCTGCCTCGGCGCCGCCTACGCCGCCGGTCTCGCCGTCGGCTTCTGGACCAGCACCGACGACCTGCGTGCCAACTGGCGCCGGGCCGCCGAGTGGACCCCCAACATGGCCGCGGAGAAGCGCGACCGTGAGTACAAGAGCTGGCTCAAGGCCGTGGAGCGGACCATGGGCTGGCTCGACGACGAGGAGTAAGAACCCCACATGACCAGTCAGTCCACCCTGCAGTCCGTGCCTGCCCTCGGTACGCACCCGGCCTCCGGCTCGAACCCGAGCCGGGCCGAGACCCGGGAGCAGCTCTCCAAGGCGACGTACGACCTCCTCGTCATCGGCGGCGGCATCCTGGGCATCTCCACCGCCTGGCACGCCGCGCAGTCCGGGCTGCGGGTGGCCCTGGTCGACGCCGGCGACTTCGCCGGTGCCACCTCCTCCGCCTCCTCCAAGCTCCTCCACGGCGGTCTGCGCTATCTGCAGACCGGCGCGGTGAAGCTGGTGGCGGAGAACCACTTCGAACGCCGTGCGGTCTCCCGCCAGGTGGCCCCCCACCTGGCGAACCCGCTCACCTTCTACCTGCCCGTGTACAAGGGCGGTCCGCACGGCGCGGCGAAGCTCGGGGCGGGCGTCTTCGCCTACTCCGCGCTCTCCGCGTTCGGCGACGGCGTCGGCCACCTCCTGTCCCCCGCCAAGGCGGCGCAGGACGTGCCCGAGCTGCGCACCCAGAACCTCAAGGCCGTGGCCGTGTACGGCGACGACCAGATGAACGACGCCCGCATGGCGCTGATGACGGTCCGCGCGGCCGTCGAGGCGGGTGCGGTCGTCCTCAACCACGCCCAGGTCACCGGCCTGCGCTTCACCCAGGGCCGGGTGACGGGCGCGGAGCTGCGCGACGCGACCTCCGGCGACGAGTTCGGCGTGAGCGCCCGCCTGGTGCTCAACGCGACCGGCCCGTGGGTCGACCACCTGCGCAGGATGGAGGACCCGAACGCGGCGCCGTCCATCCGCCTCTCGAAGGGCGCGCACCTGGTCCTGAAGCGGACGGCTCCGTGGAAGGCCGCGCTCGCGACCCCCATCGACAAGTACCGCATCACCTTCGCCCTCCCCTGGGAGGACATGCTGCTGCTCGGCACGACCGACGAGGAGTACGAGGGCGACCCGGCGGACGTCTCGGTCACCGAGAAGGACATATCCCAGATCCTGGACGAGGCCGCGTTCTCGGTCCGCGACCAGCAGCTCTCCCGTGACCTGATCACCTACTCCTTCGCCGGTCTGCGCGTGCTGCCCGGCGGCCCCGGCAGTACCGCGAAGGCCAAGCGCGAGACCGTGGTGACCGAGGGCAAGGGCGGCATGCTGTCCGTCGCGGGCGGCAAGTGGACCACCTTCCGGCACATCGGCCGTACGGTCATGCAGAAGCTGGAGGCCCTCCCCGGCCGCCCGCTGGGCGAGGACTTCGAGCCGATCTCCTCCCTCCCGAAGAAGCTGCCGCTGCCGGGTGTCGCCAACCCGCGCGCGGTCGCCCACCGTCTCCTGGTCGACAACCCGGCGCCGGGCCCGCGCATGGCGGCCGACACGGCGAAGCACCTGGCCACCCACTACGGCTCCCTGGCCTTCGACATCGCCCGACTCGCCAACGAGAACCCGGAGTTGGGACAGCGCGTCCACCCCGACGCCCCCGAGATCTGGGCGCAGGTCGTCTACGCCCGCGACCACGAGTGGGCGGAGACCCAGGACGACGTCCTGCGCCGCCGCACCACCCTGACGATCCGCGGCCTGGCCACGGACGAGGTCCGCGCGAAGGTCCAGGACCTGCTCGACAAGAAGTAGCCGCTACGACACTGAAGGGGCGGTTCCCGGCCGGGAGCCGCCCCTCCGTCGTGCCCCGCGCATGCTGCTCACACGTGCCGACGGCCCATGCCTCACCGGCGGTTCACGCTTCCGCACGCCCCTCGGATGATTCCGCACGCTCCCTCACACGGGTAGCCGACCGGCGGTTCCAGGCCGGTCCCGGCCGTTAGAACGGTTGGTTCCGACAGAGCGGTCGGGACATGGGGGTCCGGCCCGGGGAGCAGCGGTCGTATGCAGGGTGGATGGCACAGTGCGCGGGTGCGGCGGCGGCTCGGGTTCGCCGTGTGCGGGGGCGCGCTCGCGGCGCTGGCCGGGGTGCTGCGGCTGTGGTGGAGCGACGCGGCCACGGCCGGGGTGATGGTGTCGGCGATCGGCGCGTTCGTGTCGATCGCGGCGCTCGTCGCCGATGTGCTGCGCGGCGACGCCGATCCGCCCCCGCGCTCGGCCGACGAGGACCGCCGCCGGGCCGCCGACGCGCTGGCCGAGGCCGTACGGGAGCAGTGGTCCGCCGAGGCGAGGCTACGGCGGCTGCAGGACCCCGCTCCGCTGGACGTGGCCTGGGCTCCGGCGGACCGTTGGCTGGCCGATCACCCGGAGAACATCAGGCGGGGCCGGCCGCTGCCCGCGCCCCGGGGACAGCGGATCGAGGACGTCACCGGGTCGTTCGCCGCGCTGCCCGGGCGGCGGCTGGTGGTGCTGGGCGGTCCGGGGTCGGGCAAGAGTGTGCTGGCGATGCGGTTCGTGCTCGGCAGGCTGGCCGCGCGGCGGCCCAGCGGCCCGGTCCCGGTGATCTTCCCACTGGCGGGCTGGGACCCGCGACGGACCGGGCTGCGCGACTGGCTCGCCGAGCATCGCCCGCTGGCCGCCGTGGCCGACGGACGGCACACCCTCGCCCGGGGCCTCCTCGACGCGGGGCTCGTACTGCCGGTCCTCGACGGCTTCGACGAACTGCCCCGCCCTGTCTACGGGGAGGCCGTACGCCGCATCAACGCCGAACTCGACGACAATCTCCCGCTGTTGCTCACCAGCCGGGCCGAGGCGTGGGCGAAGGCGGTGACCGAGGGCGATGTGCTGACCGGCGCCGAGGTGGTCGAGCTGCGCCCGCTCGGCCTCGCGCAGGCCGGGGCCCATCTGGAGCGCACGGCACGGCCGTTACGCCCTGGGGAGGGTGCGCCGGGCACCGTGTGGACACCCGTGCTCCGGGAACTCACGGCGCGGCCGGACCGCCCGGCGGCGCGGGCGCTCACCACTCCCCTGATGGTGGCGCTGGCCCGCGCGGTCTACGGCGACACGTCCCGGGACCCGTCCGAACTCCTGGACCCGGACCGCTTCCCGACCGTGGAGGCCGTCGAGGAGCATCTGCTCGGGGCGTTCGTGCCCGCCGCGTTCGCGGACTCCGGACCGGCGGCCACCTCCGACGCGGTGCGCCGACTCACCTTGCCGGCAAGGGCGTTGGAGCGGCGCGGCACCGGCCGGCTGGCGTGGTGGGAGCTGGAGTCGATGCTGCCGAGGGCCGTCTCCGTGCTGGCACCGGGACTGCTGTCGCTGGCCCTGCTGTCGTTGGTGGTGCTGCCGGTGACGGTGGCGCGCACGGCGAACGAACTGGCGGGAGTGGAGGATCTCGCGTCGGGGTCGAAGGCCCGTACCACGGGGGCGCCTTCGCGCTCGCCGACCATCACGCTGCCGGTGTGCAGGTCGCCATGGAGCAGGGCCTGCGCGCTGGTCATGAACGCGTACCGGAGGTCCGCGACCTCCGTGCGCAGGCGGGCGTCCGCACGGAACTCCGCGGCCAGGTCCGTCAACTCCGGGAGCCAGTGGTTGTGTTCGTGCTCGATGTACGGCTCGGACAGCACCACGTCCTCGGTGATCTTGCAGAGTTCCGGGCTCACCGAGGCCGCGATCAGCGCCTTGCGGTCGGCGGAGGACATGCCGAAGTCGCTGGTCGCGAAGGCGAGTTGGGCGACGAACTCGCCGATCCGCGCCGAGGTGTCCGGGCCGTAGGACGCGCCCTCGTTGAGGACCGTCCTCAGGACCTCCAGGTCGGACATGTCCTCCATGACCAGGGCGTAGTTGTCGGCGTCGTAGCCGTGGATCGCCGGGATCTTGTCGGGGGCGACCCGCGCCACCTGCTCGTATGCCCGCGCCTCGGCGTCCGCGCGCTCGGGGCTCATCGGCCAGGAGGGCCCGGCCACCCGCACCCAGGGCAGTGCCTGCTTGACGGCGAGGCTGTGGCTGCCGTCGGCGTTCGACGCGAGGAACACCCGGTTCATGTTGCCGTCCGACACCTCGCGGACCTGGATGTCGGTCACGTCCGCCCAGTGGCCGCGCTCGTGCAGGTACGCCGGGATGTCGTCGGTCTCCAGGATGCGGTAGCCCATCGTGCGAACTCCTCGAACTTCCTTATGCTGTGCGGCGCTTGGACAGGGTGAAGCTGAAGACCAGGGCGAGGATGAGGACCGCGCCCTCGACGACGTCCTGGGTGTAGTAGGGCAGGCCCTTGATCGTCAGACCGGTGGTGATGATGCCGATCAGCACCGCGCCCAACGCCGTGCCCCAGACGTTCGGGCGGCCACGGCCGAGGACCGAGGTGCCGACGAGCGCGACGGCGACCGCCTCCAGCAGCTGCGACGTGCCCGCGCTCACATCTCCCTGGCCGATGCGGGACGCCAGGATCAGGCCGCCGATGGAGGCAAGGACGCCGGAGAGGACGTAGGCGAGGGCCCGGGCGTCGCCGGCAACGGCCAGAGCGAGCTGATCGAGGCGCTCGCCGGGCTACGGCCGGTCGCTTCCGGACAGGTACGTCTCAAGGGGCGGGACATCACGCACGCCTCGGCCACCGAGCGCCGGGCCCAGGGCCTCGCCTACGTCCCCGAGGACCGGCACGCGGTCGGTACGGCACCGGCGGCCACCGTCGCGGACAACCTCGCGATGGGCCACCACCGAACGTCCCTCTCCACAAAGGGACTTCTGCCGCCCGCGTCCGTACGCGCCCACGCCGGACGGCTCATCGAGCGCTTCGGCATCAAGGCGGCCACCCCCGAGGTGCCCGCCTCCGCACTGTCCGGCGGCAATCTCCAGAAGCTGCTGATCGGCCGCGAACTCGCCCACGAGGCACCGCTGTTGCTCGTCGAGCAGCCCACGCGCGGGGTCGACATCGGCGCCATCCAGAACATCCACGACCAGATCGTCGCCCACCGCGACGCCGGTCACGCCGTCCTCCTCGTCTCCGCCGAACTGAGCGAGATCCGGGGCCTCGCGGACCGGGTCCTGGTCATGTACGAGGGCCGGATCACGGCGACGTACACGAAGGACGAGGCCGACGAACGGGCGCTGGGGCTCGCCATGGCGGGCGGGGCCGCGGCGCCGACGGAGGCCGTCGACTGACATGACACTCACCCGAATATCCGCAGCTCTTCGCTCCCCCATCAGCTTCTCCGTGCTCGCGGGCCTGGTCATCGGCGCGCTGTTCCTCGTCGGCACCGGCGCCGACCCGCTCACCGCCTACAGCGCGGTCCTCACCGGCTCGCTCGGCGCCGACGGCATCGGCTCCACGCTGAGCACCGGCACCAGCGTGCTCGGCATGGCGCTCGCGCTGGCGATCCCGCTGCGGGCCGGGCTGATCAACCTCGGCGGCGACGGACAGATGGTCCTCGGCGGGATCACGGCGGCCGTGACCGGCCTCTACTCCCCGCTGCCGGCGCCCCTGACCGTCGTACTCGCGCTGTTCGCGGGTATGGCCGTGGGCGCCGCGTACGCCGCCCTCGCCGCCCTGTGCGAGACCCGCCTCGGTGTCCCGCTCCTGGTCAGCAGCCTGCTGCTGAGCTACCCGGCGGTCTCGCTCGCCTCCTACCTCGCGCGCTACCCGCTCAAGGAACCCGGCTCCAGCCTCCCCCAGACCCGCGCGATGCCGGACGGCGTGGCGCTGCCCGCGTTCGGCGACTCGACGGTCACCGTCGGGCTCGTCCTGGTGGTGCTCGCGGCAGCCGCGTACTGGTTCACCGACACGCGCACGGCCTTCGGCTACGAGATCCGCATGACGGGCCTCAACTCCCGTTTCGCCGCCTACGCGGGCGCCGAACGCCGGGGCCTGACCCTCAAGTTGATGTCCGTCTCCGGCGCGCTGGCCGGACTCGTGGGCGCCATAGGGGTGTTGAGCTTCCCGTACCGCTTCGTGGACGGCTCCCTCACCGCACCCGGCTACACCTGGACAGGACTCACGGCGGCCCTGCTCGCAGCCGCGGCCCCGCTCGGCACGGTCGTCGCTTCCTTCTTCTTCGCCGTCCTCGCGGTCGGCGGCCTGGCGATGGAGCGCACGACCGAGGTACCGCGCGAACTGACCCAGGTGCTCCAGGCCATCGTGATCGTGTTCCTCGCGGCCCGGCTCCGCTTCCCCACCAAGTGGTTCAGCAGGCGTACTCAGGAAAGCGGGGCGGCGTGATGTTCTTCGACTCCGATCTGCTGATGTCGGCGCTGCGCGCGCTGACCCCGATCCTGCTGGCCGCGCTGGGCGGTGCCCTGTGCGAGCGGGCGGGGGTCTTCAACATCGGCCTCGAAGGCATGATGTTGATGGGCTGCTTCACGTCGGTGGCCACGAGCTGGTCCACGGGCAGTGCCTGGCTCGGCGTCCTCGCGGCGGCGCTCGCGGCGGCCGCCTACTCCCTCATCCTCGCCGTCGGCGCGGTGACTCTGCGCGGGGACGCGGTCGTTCTCGGAATCGCCATGAATCTCCTGGCAGTTGGCCTGACCAGCTTCCTGTTGCGTACGGTCTTCGGTGTGCAGGGCACTTTCGACGATCCGTCACTCGCCGGGCTGCCGTTGATCGGTGGCTTCACCCCGCTCGCGTATCTGGCGTTCGTCGCGGTCGCGGTGGCCGCGCTGATGCTGTCCCGGCATGGGTGGGGACTGCGGCTGCGCGGAGTCGGTGAGGCACCGGACGCGGCGGCGACGCTGGGGGTGAGTCCGGCGAAGTACAAGTACGAGGCGGTGCTGATCTCCGGGGTCCTGTGCGGGCTCGCGGGGGCCCAACTCGCGCTCGGCAACGTCACGTTGTTCTCCGAGAACATGACGGCCGGCCGGGGCTGGATCGCCGTCGTCGCGGTCATGCTCGGCCGCGCGGCACCCGTCGGTGTACTGCTCGCGGCGCTGCTCTTCGGTCTCGCCGAGGCCGCAGGCTTCCGCCTCCAGGGCGTCGGCCTGCCGCAACAGGCCACCGATGCCGCGCCGTACGTCGTGACGCTCGTCGCCCTCTTCCTCTCGACGGCCCGCCGCCGTCGCCGTACCGCCAACTCCCCTTCCGGAGCCACCACATGACGCAGGATCCACTGCCCATCACCCGCATACCGCGCACCGGACTCCCGGCGCACGCGATCGTCGTCGGCGACCCGGCGCGCGCCGCCGCCGTGGCCGCGCTGCTGGACGGTGCCGAGGAGGTGTCGTACCACCGCGAATACCGTGTGTTCAGCGGGAGTTGGAAGGGCCTGCCGGTCACCGTCGCCTCGCACGGGGTGGGCGGTCCTGGCGCGGTCCTGCTGTTCCAGGAGCTGGCGGACGCGGGGGTCCGCACCTTCCTGCGCTTCGGCACGGCGGGCGCGATGAAGCCCGGCATCGGCGACGGCGACCTCGTCATCGCGGAGGCGGCCGTACGCGACGACGGTGTCACGCAGCAGTTGCTCCCGCCGGAGTACCCGGCGGTCGCCGCCCCCGAGGCGGTCCTCGCCCTCCAGCGCGCGGCCCGCGAGACGGGCGCCCCGCACCACCGGGGCATCGTGTGGACCCGGGCGGCCTTCCAGCCCGGTCTCATTCCTCTCTTCTCCTACGACGGCGCCGGGCTGGCGGCGATCGAGATGGAGCTGTCGGCGCTGCTGGTCACCGCCTCGCTGCGGGGGCTGGTCGCGGGTGGGGTGCTGGTCATCGACGGCGCCAACGCCGATGAACTCGTCGACGAAGAAGCCACCGGCGGGTACGACCCGCACCGGGACGTCGTCGCGGCCGGTGTCGAGCGGGGCGCGGTCGTCTCGCTCGAAGCGCTGCGGCTGCTGGCGGAAGGGAACGAGGCGTGAACATCGACCTGTTGGTGCACGGCGGGGATGTCCTGACCGTCGACGAGGCCGGAACTGTCGTACAGGACGGGGCAGTTGCCGTCCACGAGGGCGAGATCGTCGCCGTGGGACCCGCCGAGGAGCTGAAAGCACGCTTCACGGCTGCGGAGTCGATCGACGCCGAGGGCTGTCTCGTCCTGCCCGGGCTGATCAACACGCACACCCATCTCGCGATGACGTTGCTGCGCGGTCGTGCCGACGACGTCACTCTCCAGGGCTTCCTGGAGCGGGTGTTGAAGTGGGAGGCCGAGCTGCTGGCGCCGAAGAACGTGGCGGCGGCGGTGCGGCTCGCGGTGGCGGAGAGTGTGCGGTCCGGGGTGACCTCGGCGCTCGACATGTACTGGTTCCACGAAGCGGCCGAGCAGGCGGCCCGTGAGGCGGGCTGGCGGCTGCACTCGGGGCCGACCTTCATGGACGTACCGGAGCCGCCGGACGGGATGCCGTACGAGGACCGACTCGACTGGGCGCGAAGGGACTTGGCGGCGCGGGGTGCGGCACGCCCTGGTAGGCGGCCGATCCTGTTCGCGCACTCGACCTACACCCTCTCCCCCGACCAGCTGGTCGAAATCGCGTCCCTTGCGCGGGAGTTCGGGGCGCTGCTGCACATCCACGCGGCGGAGAACGCGACCGAGGTCGCCACCGTCGAGGTCAAGTACGGCAAGCGGCCGGTGGAGTTGCTCGACTCGCTGGGGCTGCTCGGTCCTGATCTGCTGCTCGCGCACGCCGTGGATCTGACCGGTCCGGAGATCGCGGCGCTGGCCCGTACGGGCACGTCGGTGGCCCACTGTCCGGTGTCGAACCTGAAGTTGGGGTGTGGGATCGCGCCCGTGCCCCGGTTGTTGAGCGCGGGTGTCACCGTCGGGCTGGGCACGGACGGGGCCGTCAGCTCGAACACGCTGGACCTGCTGGGCGCCGTACGGCAGGCGGCGCTGGTGCACAAGGCGAGTGGTGACCCGACGGCGGTCGGGGCCGAGCAGGCCGTACGGATGGCGACGATCGAGGGTGCGCGGGCGCTGGGGCTCGGGGAGCACCTGGGGTCCCTGGAGGTCGGCAAGCGGGCCGATCTGATCGTGCTCGACCTGGGCGCTCCGCATCTGCGGCCGCTGCACGACCCGTGGTCGACGCTCGCGTACGCGGCGCACTCGGCGGACGTGCGGGACACGGTGGTGGACGGCCGGGTGCTGATGCGGAACCGGACACTGGGCACGCTGGACGCGGAAGCCGTGATCGCGGAGCTCGAATCACTTGCCTGAGCTGTGGATTTCCCTCCCGTTCAGCCCACTGAACCCCCATAATGTGCCTGATACATCGGATGTCTGAGCAACAGGGAGGTCGGTCATGGCAGTGACCGATGAGGCGATCGAGAAAATCAAGGGAATGATCGTCTCCGGCGCGCTGCGTCCCGGGGATCGGCTGCCCAAGGAGAGCGAACTCGCCGCCGAACTCGGCCTGTCCCGCAACTCCCTGCGGGAGGCGGTGCGTGCGCTGTCGCTGATCCGCATCCTGGATGTGCGGCAGGGCGACGGCACGTACGTCACGAGTCTGGATCCTCAACTCCTGTTGGAGGCGCTGAGTTTCGTCGTGGACTTCCACCGCGACGACACGGTCCTCGAATTCCTCGCCGTACGGCGGATTCTGGAGCCCGCCGCCACCGGGATGGCGGCGCTGCGGATCAGCGAGCAGCAACTCGACGCGCTCACCCTGCAGTTGGACGCGCTGGGCGGTGCTCCCTCGGTGGAGGAACTGGTCGCCTGCGACCTGGAGTTCCACCGGGGCATCGTGCAGAGTTCCGGCAACTCGGTGCTCTGCTCGCTGCTCGACGGTCTGTCGGGTCCCACCACGCGGGCCAGGATCTGGCGCGGGCTGACCCAGGAGGACGCGGTCAGCCGCACTCTGCACGAGCACCGGGCGATCCTGGGCGCGCTGCGCGACCGGGACGCGGAGGCGGCGCGGTCGTGGGCGACGGTGCACATCGCGAGCGTGGAGCAGTGGCTGCGTTCGACCCTGTGAACGAATGAGTGGGTCCGCTGATCCATCGGAGGAGTGACCGGACGCTCCAGGTCCGTACCGGGTGGCGATCTTGTGTGTTCGACCGGCCCGGACGGGGCAGGCATGGGGTCACTCCCCCGTGCAAGGGGGCTGCGGGCGCCCCCGTCGAACGCCGTAAGGTTGGGGCGTACGCGAGGGCAGATCGGAAGGAGGCGCTGGGTGATCGAGCTGGAGGGGGTTCCCGAGCTGATCGACCCAGTGATGGTGGCCGCGTTCGAGGGCTGGAACGACGCCGGCGACGCCGCCTCCACCGCGGTCGCGCATCTGGACAGGGAGTGGAAGGGCGAGGTGTTCGCGGCCCTGGACGCCGAGGACTACTACGACTTCCAGGTGAACCGGCCCACGGTGTGGATGGATTCCGGTGTGCGAAAGATCACTTGGCCCACGACCCGCCTCTCGGTGGTCCGGGTCGGCGGTGAGAAGCCGCGTGATCTCGTACTCGTCCGAGGTATCGAACCGTCGATGCGCTGGCGCTCGTTCTGCAACGAGCTGCTGGGCTTCGCGCACGAGCTGGGCGTGGAGCTGGTGGTGATCCTGGGCGCGCTGCTCGGTGACACCCCGCACACCCGTCCGGTGCCGATCAGCGGGACCACGTCCGACGCGGACCTGGCGCGGCGGATGGACCTGGAGGAGACCAAGTACGAGGGTCCCACCGGGATCGTCGGCATCCTCCAGGAGGCGTGCACGCACGCGGGCGTACCGGCCGTGTCGCTGTGGGCGGCGGTGCCGCACTACGTGTCGCAGCCGCCCAACCCGAAGGCCACCCTGGCGCTGCTGAACCGCCTGGAGGACCTGATCGACGTGCGCATCCCGCTGGGCGAGCTGCCCGAGGACGCGCGTGCCTGGCAGGTCGGGGTGGATCAACTGGCCGCCGAGGACAGCGAGGTGGCCGAGTACGTGCAGACGCTGGAGGAGGCCCGCGACACCGCGGAGCTGCCGGAGGCGTCGGGCGAGGCGATCGCCCGCGAATTCGAGCGCTACCTGCGGCGCAGGGACGGCGGGGGCAGTCCGCCGCCGGGTGGGCATGCCACGGCGGACGGCAGCGACAGCGCGTCGTATCTCCGGGACAACCCCGGCGGCGGCCGTCCGAAGCCGACGAGGCCCGCGAAGCCGGAGACGGAGCCCGGGAACGGGCCCGACACCGAGGCCGACGACGAGGACTCCTCCGAGGAGTGATCCTGGCGGTCGACAGGGCGTGAAACAGGGGCGGTTCCTCCCACCCGGGAGGAACCGCCCCTGTTCTGTCCGCCGTTGCTAGAGGGCCACGCCCAACAGGGCGTCCACCGCGCGGGATACGACGCCCGGGGCGCCCTCGTCGCTGCCGCCCCGGTCGCGCTGGACGGCCGCCCAGCGGTCGACCGCGGCGAGCGCGGCGGGGGCGTCCAGGTCGTTCGCGAGGGCTTCGCGCATCTCCTCGACGAGCTTGAGGGCGGAGGGGCCGTCGGGCCGGGAGACGGCGGCACGCCAGCGGCCGAGGCGGGCGACCGCGTCCGCGAGCACCCCGTCGGTCCACTCCCAGTCGGAGCGGTAGTGGTGGGCGAGCAGCGCCAGCCGGATCGCGGCCGGGTCGACGCCCTCGCGGCGCAGCGTCGAGACGAAGACCAGGTTGCCCTTGGACTTCGACATCTTCTCGCCGTCCAGGGCGACCATGCCGGCGTGGACGTACGCCTTCGCCATGGGGAACTCACCCGTCAGCACCTGGGCGTGCGAGGCGCCCATCTCGTGGTGCGGGAAGGCGAGGTCGGAGCCGCCGCCCTGGACGTCGAAGCCCATGCCGAGGTGGTCCAGGGCGATGGCCACGCACTCGATGTGCCAGCCGGGGCGGCCGGGGCCGAGCGAACCGCCGTCCCAGCTGGGTTCGCCCTCGCGGGCGGCGAGCCACAGGATCGGGTCGAGCGGGTTCTTCTTGCCCGGGCGGTCCGGGTCGCCGCCGCGCTCGGCGGACAGCAGGCGCATGGCGGCGGCGTCGAGGTTCGAGACCTTGCCGAAGTTGGGGTCGGAACCGACCGAGAAGTAGGTGTCGCCTTCGAGTTCGTAGGCGGCGCCCGCGTCCCTGAGGCGTTCGACGAGCGGCACGATGCCGGGTATCGCCTCGACCGCGCCGATGTAGTGCCGCGGGGGCAGCATGCGCAGGGCGGTCATGTCCTCGCGGAAGAGCGCCGTCTCCTTCTCGGCGAGGGCGACCCAGTCGAGGCCGTCGCGCTCGGCGCGCTCCAGGAGCGGGTCGTCGACGTCGGTCACGTTCTGGACGTAGTGGACCTGGCGCTTGGTGTCGAGCCACACGCGCTGCACGAGGTCGAACGCGTTGTAGGTCGCCGCGTGCCCCATGTGGGTGGCGTCGTACGGCGTGATGCCGCATACGTAGAGACGGGCGACGGGACCGGTGTCCGGGGTGACCAGACCGCCGGTCGCGGTGTCGTGGATCCGGAGGTCGCGGCCCTTGCCGGGCAGGGCGGGGACCTCAGAAGCGGGCCAGGCATACATGTCATGAGCGTAACCGGACAGGTGTTTCGCATACGAACCGGACCAGGGCGGACGGCCGGTTGGGCCCTCTTGCGCCCTGGTGATCGCCGTGCTCCTAGACGGGCGGCCACGGAATGGCCGGCCACTCCCCGCTCGGTTCGGGATGCTTTCCGGCCACGAGCAGCGCGTCGACCCGCGCGCGCGTGGCGTCGAGTTCGACTGTGGTGATCAGCTCGGCGAGCTTCCCGGCGAGCCCGGCACCGTCCCTGAGTGCCTCTCTGAGCCCCTGGAGGACCTCGATCGACTCCGGGGTCAGGGACTCGCCCGCCCAGCCCCACAGGAGGGTGCGCAGCTTGTTCTCGGCGTTGAAGGTGACTCCGTGGTCGATGCCGTAGAGACGGCCCTCGTCGGCGGGCAGCAGATGGCCGCCCTTGCGGTCGGCGTTGTTGATCACCGCGTCGAGGACGGCGAGCCGGCGCAGCCGCTCGTCGTCGGCGTGCACCAGGAGGGCTGTTTTGCCGTCGCCGACCTCGGCGAACCCGATGGCCTTCCAGCCCGCCTCGGGTTCCTCCGCGTCGACCAGGGCGAGCAGCTCGGACTCGGCCGCCGTCTCGATCCACAGCTGGCACATGCCCTCGCCGTACGGCCCGTCGCGCAGCACGGTGGTCGGCACGAGCCCCCAGCCGGTCGCCTCGGAGACCTCGTACGCGGCGACCTCGCGCTGGGCCAGGTTGCCGTCCGGAAAGTCCCACAGGGGGCGCTCCCCGGCGACCGGTTTGTAGACGCAGGACGCCTCACGGCCCTCGTACGTCACGGAGCAGAACAGCACCGCGTTCGACGCCTCGCGGATGCGTCCGCGTACCTTCAGCTCACCCTTGGCAAGCAGCTCGGCCGTGGTCACGCTCCGCGGCGGTATCCGTTCTGGCGCGGACATACGTGTCCTTCCGGGTCGAGCGGGAGGCTGCACAGCGGGCACGGCGGCCGTCCGGCGTTGACGACGTCGAGGGCCCGCTTGGCGAAGGCGCGGGCCTGGGCGCCGGTGAGCCGGACCCGCAGCATCGGGGGTCCGTTCTCCTCGTCCTGGAGCAGCCGCTCCTCGGCCTCGGCGAGGTCCTCCTCGGACTCCGCGTCGAGCTCCACGAGGGCCTGCGCCTCGACGATCATGCGCTGTTCCTCGCCGTCCCAGGCGAGCGCCATGGTCCCGACGCGGAACTCCTCCTCGACGGGTGTCTCCAGCGGGCGGGTGTCGGAGATCTCGGTGGGGGTGACGGCGGGGACGGCCGCGCTGCCGCCACTGCGCCGTACGACCTCGTCCAGAAGCTCGTCCATGCGCTCGGCGAGCGCGGCGACCTGCGTCTTCTCCAGGGCCACGCTGGTCACCCGAGGACCGGAGGCGGCCTGGAGGAAGAACGTACGGCGCCCGGGCAGACCGACCGTACCGGCTACGAAGCGGTCCGGCGGGTCGTAGAGGAACACCTGACGGGACACGTCCTGTCTCCATTGGAATCGACTGCTGACAAGTGCGGCGCTACTGCGACCGCTTCACCCTACTGCGGCCGACGATCACGGTGCGCCCGCGCCGCCCCCGACCGTGGCCTCGTCGCCCGGGGGCTCCTCGCGCGGCGCCAGGGAGGCAAGATCGCCCGTGTCCCCGAGCCGTACGAGAAAAGGCCTGAGACGGGTGTAACGGATCGCGGTGATGGAACACGGTTCTACGGAGATCCGCTGGAAGAGGTCCAGATGAAGTCCGAGTGCGTCCGCGACGAGGGACTTGATGATGTCGCCGTGCGAGCACATCAGATAGACGGCGTCGGAGCCGTGATCGCGCTCCACGCGCGCGTTCCACTCGCGTACGGCCTCGGCCGCGCGGGTCTGCATCGACCGCATCGACTCTCCGCCGGGGAACGCGGCGGCCGAGGGGTGTGCCTGGACGACCTCCATGAGGGGCTCGTCCTTGAGTTCGGCGAGCTTGCGGCCGGACCAGTCGCCGTAGTGGCACTCCCCGATCCGCTCGTCGGTGTGCAGCCGCAGGTCGGGACGGGCGTCCAGGAGGGGCTGGAGGGTCTCCTGACAGCGTTGCAGCGGGCTGGCGACCACCTCGGCGATCGGCAGCGCGGCGAGCCGTCCCGGGAGCGCGGCGGCCTGGGCGTTGCCCCGCTCGTCGAGGGCGACACCGGGCGTCCAGCCGGCGAGCACTCCCCCGGTGTTGGCGGTCGAACGTCCGTGCCGGACAAGGATCAACGTGGGCATGCGGTCAAGGGTAGGTGTACTCCAGGGTGCGTTTTCGGCCGGACGGCGGGAGAATACGCACCGTGATCGTCGACTACGCCATCTACCGCGACGGACGCCGGACCGAGGGGCCCGGCGACTTCTCGGACGGCCTGGACCACTGTCGTCGGGTGGGTGACGCGTTCGTCTGGATCGGTCTCTACGAGCCGACGGAGGACGAGTTCGAGAAGGTCACCCAGGAGTTCGGACTGCACCCGCTGGCCGTCGAGGACGCCCTGAACGCGCACCAGCGGCCCAAGCTGGAGGTCTACGACGACTCGCTGTTCGTGGTCCTCAAGCCGGTGGGCTACGAGGCGGACGACGACGTGGTCACCTCCGGCGAGGTCATGGTCTTCGTGGGCGACTCCTTCGTGGTGACCGTCCGGCACGGCGAGGAGGCCCCCCTGGCGGCCGTACGGCACCGCCTTGAGGAGGAGCCGGAGATGCTGCGGCACGGTCCTACGGCGGTGCTGTACTCGATCGCCGACGCCGTGGTCGACCACTACGTGGACGTGGCGGGCGAGTTGGGGACCGACCTGGAGGAGCTGGAGGCGGCGGTGTTCTCGCCGACCGGCGGCGGCTCGCGGACCACGGCGTCGCGGATCTACGCCTTCAAGCGGCAGATCCTGGAGTTCCGCCGGGCCACGGGACCGCTCGCGCAGCCGCTGGCCCGGCTCGCGGGTGTCGGCCTCGCCGGTGACCGGGTGCCGTTCGTGAACGACAAGTCGCGGCCCTTCTTCCGGGACGTGAACGACCACCTGATGAAGGTCAACGAGTCCGTGGAAGGGCTGGACCGACTGGTGTCCGACGTCCTGGCGGCGCACCTCGCGCAGACCGGCGTCCGGCAGAACGACGACATGCGGAAGATCTCCGGGTGGGCGGCCATGGCCGCGGTGCCCACGATGATCGCGGGCGTCTACGGCATGAACTTCGACCACATGCCGGAACTGCACTGGCTGTGGGGGTATCCGGCGGTGATCCTGCTGATGGTCGCCCTGGAGGTGCTGTTGTACCGGACGTTCAAGCGGCGCGGCTGGCTGTAGCGCGCTGGTCGGGCTCAGGCGAACTCGGGGGCGGTCGTGGCCGGTCCGCCGAGCGCGTCACGCCGTTCCGGCATCCTCAGGGACACCATCCGCCGCCAGCCACCGAGGCGTTCGTACGCGTACACGGCGTGGATGCCCGCCGCCAGGACCGCCGACTTGGCGCGCGGCCAGCCGAGGACGCGTCCCATGTGGGCCATCACGGCGAGACTCACGTCCCGGTAGACGCGGATCTCGGCGAGCGCGCACTCGCGCAGCGTCCGCTGGATCGCACGGCCGTGTCCGGCGGCCGCGAAGCGCAGCAACTCCTCGTGGCAGTACGCGAGATGGTTGTCCTCGTCGTGCGAGATCATCCGCACCGCGCGGCCGAGGTCGGGGTGGTCGGCGAAGTGCCTGCGCAGCAGTTCCATCTGCTCGGAGGCGCGCTGTTCGGTGACCCGGCTGTGGGAGAGGTAGACGACGATGTCCTGGACGGTGAGCGGCTGGTCGCCCTTGAGCTTCTCGTGCGGGAGCCCGATGCCGTGCCGTTCCAGGAGCATCGTGTAGTCGGTGTCCGGAGGCACCGGGACGGGTTCGAGGCCGCGCTTCTTCATGAGGGCGTTGAAAATGCGCCCGTGCTTGTCCTCGTCGGCGCCGTGCCGGCTGATCTTGGGGGCGAGGTCGCGTTCGTCCGGCGGGACGAGGGCGGCGATGCGCCCGTTCTCCCAGCCGCCCTGGGACTCTCCGCCGGCCGCGATGGAGCAGAACAGCCGGAAGGACTCGTCGTCGTCGAGGATCTCCTGGAACAGGCTCTTGGCCGAAAGCATCTGAAGGCACCTCCATGCAGGATTCCGCCGCATTCCGCAAAGAACGAGTCAAATGCGACGTCAGAGGTGCTGCAACAGCTGTGTCGGACGACTCCGCCAAAAGGAGGACGACGGATGTCCCTCCGGGGGCGTAACCGCGCGGCCCGCCGCGCGTTGTTCCCCGTGACGGCCGTGGCGGGGAAGACCCCCCGAGCCCCCACCACGGCCGTAGAAAACTTCCGTACGGCAGGGCCGCGTTACGCGAGACCCGCGCGCTCCAGTGCGTCGGTTCCGGCGCGGAGGGCGGCGAGCCGCTCCTCCAGGGTCCAGCCCGCCGGGGCGAGCGTCAGGGTGGTGACACCGGCCGCCGCGTACTCCTTCATCCGGTCCGCGATGCGGTCCACGGAGCCCAGCAGCGTCGTCTTGTCGATCAGGTCGTGCGGGATGGCGGCCGCGGCGCCGTCCTTGTCGCCGGCCAGGTACTTGTCCTGGATCTCGGCGGCGGCCGCCTCGAAGCCCATGCGCTGCGCCAGCTTGTTGTAGAAGTTCTGCTGCCGGCTGCCCATGCCGCCGACGTAGAGCGCGGTGTACGGGCGGAAGGTGTCGGCGAGCTTCTCGACGTCCTTGTCCTCGCCGAAGGCGAGCGGGACCGTCGGGACGATGTCGAAGCCTTCGAGGGTCTTCCCGGCCTTCTCGCGCCCGGCCCGCAGGTGCCTGATGGCGGTGTCCTCAAGGTGCTCGGCGGACGGGAAGATGAGCAGCGCTCCGTCGGCGATCTCGCCGGTCTGCTCCAGGTTCTTCGGGCCGATCGCCGCGATGTACAGCGGGATGTGCTCGCGCTGCGGGTGCACGGTCAGCTTGAGCGGCTTGCCGGGACCGCCGGGCAGCGGCAGCGTCCAGTGCTCGCCGTCGTACGACAGCCGCTCGCGCGTCATCGCCTTCCGGACGATCTCGACGTACTCACGCGTGCGTGCCAGTGGCTTGTCGAACTTGACGCCGTACCAGCCCTCGGAGACCTGCGGGCCCGAGACGCCGATGCCGAGGCGGAAGCGGCCTCCGGAGAGGGAGTCGAGGGTCGCGGCGGTCATCGCGGTCATCGCGGGCTGGCGGGCCGGGATCTGGAAGATGGCCGAGCCGACGTCGATGCGCTCGGTCTGCGCGGCGACCCAGGTGAGGACGGTGGCCGCGTCGGAGCCGTAGGCCTCGGCGGCCCAGGCCACGGCGTAGCCGAGGCGGTCGGCCTCCTGGGCCACGGCCAGATTGTCGCCGTCCATTCCGGCACCCCAGTAGCCGAGGTTGATCCCGAGCTGCATGGCAGACCCCTTACCCATCAGTAACGTCGCTGTTGAGCCGACCCTAGCGCGAGGTGGTCCCGGCGGACAGGACGGGTGCCGGTGAGTGGTCACGGAGCGTGCCGTGCGAGGGACTGTGGATCATCGGGGAAATCGGTTATCCACAGGCAACCACAGGCCAGGTTCAGGCCAGTAATCTCGGCGTTCATGGAGCAGAGGCATCTCGGCCGTACCGGCCTTCGTGTGTCCCGGATCGGACTCGGCACCCTCACCTGGGGGCGCGACACCGACGAGCATGACGCTGCGGACCTCTTGAAGGCGTTCTGGGAGGCCGGCGGCACCCTCGTCGACACGGCGGACGTGTACGGCGACGGGGAGGCCGAGTATCTGCTCGGACAGCTCATAGAAGGGCTCGTGCCGCGCCGGGACCTGGTCATCTCGACGAAGGCCGGGAGCGTGCCCGACCCCGACCGCCGCTTCGACGGCTCGCGCGGCCATCTGCTCGCCGCGCTGGACGCCTCGCTGGCCCGGCTCGGCACGGACTACGTCGACCTGTGGCACATCCACGCCTTCGACCCGTTCACGCCGCTTGAGGAGACCCTCCAGGCCCTCGACCTGGCGGTCAGCAGCGGCCGGGCGCGCTATGCGGGCGTCTCCAACTACTGCGGCTGGCAGCTCGCCAAGGCGGCGACCTGGCAGCTGGCGGCGCCGGGCACGCGGACGCGGCTGGCGAGCACGCAGCTGGAGTACTCGCTGCTGCAGCGGGGCGTGGAGCGCGAGGTGCTGCCGGCCGCGCTCGACCTGGGCATCGGGCTGCTGCCCTCCTCGCCGCTCGGGCGCGGAGTCCTCACCGGGAAGTACCGGCACGGCACACCGGCCGACTCGCGCGGCGCCTCGGAGCACATGGGGCTCTTCGTCGCGCCCTACCTCGACGACACGGCGAGCCGCATCGTCGACGCCGTGACCACGGCCGCGGACGGGCTCGCCGTGACACCCCTTCAGATCGCCCTCGCCTGGGTCCGCGACCGGCCCGGGGTGGCCGCCCCGATCGTCGGCGCGCGCAACGCGCAGCAGCTCACGGCCGCATTGTCAGTGGAGGCGCTTAGTCTTCCTGACGAGATCTGCCGAGCGCTCGACGATGTGTCGGCGCCTCTGCACCGCTATCCCGATCACGACTGGAGCACGCTGTGAGCACGGACCCGGAGACCACGGAGACCTCGCCGGCCGAGGGCGCGGAGGCGGAGTCGGGCACGGATGCGGTGGAGGGCGCCGAGGACACGGGGGAAACCGCGGCCCCGGAGGGCACGGAAGCCGCCGGTGAGGCCACGGCCGAGCCTGCCGCCGCGCCCGAACTGTCCGAAGCCGCCGCCGAGTTGCTCGCGCAGCGGCTGGAGCGGGAGCGGATCGAGCGGCGGAAGGCGGAGAAGGCCGGGCCCATCGCGGCCGGGACCAAGCTGAGCGGTACGGCCGCCGATCTGCTCGCGGCCGTACGGGCCGTGGAGAGCGGCGAGAAGCCCGTGGCCACCGCGTTCACCGGGCCGGAGCCCGCCCCGCGCCGCTCCGCCGCCCCCGAAGCCGTACGGCGGCCACAGCCCGTCACGGCCGAGCCCGGCGCCCCGGCCGGCGAGACCGTCGCCTCCGTACGGCAGGTGCTGGTCGAGGGCGGCGCGCCCGAGTCGCTCGCGGCACAGGTCGCGGCGGCACTCGGCGAGGGCGCGGACGACCAACTCCGCGAGGATCCCTGGCAGTTGCTGCGCGTCCCGGGGGTACGGCCCGAGCAGGCCGACGGTTTCGCGCGGGCGCTGCTCGGCGCCGAGTGCGCGCCGGACGACGAGCGGCGGGGCCGGTCGGTCATCGGCTGGCTCCTGGAGCAGGCGGCCCTGGCCGGGCATACGGCCCTGGAGGCCCCGGCGTTGACGGCCGCACTGGTCAAGCAGGGCGTGCCCGACCCCGACGCGGCGACGCAGAGCGCCATCGCGGAAGGCGAAGTGCTGGTGTTCCAGGACGCGTTGGACGAGCCCGCGGTCCCGGTGCAGCGCACGGACGACGAGGGGGAAGCAGAAGAGGGCGCAGAGCGTCCGGTGCGGGTGCTGATCGGACTGGAGCGGTACGCGCTCGCCGAGGAGAGTCTCGCCGACGGACTGGCCAGACTGATCAACTCCGTGCCGAAGGAGGACGGTTCGGCGGCGGACTGGGAGCGGGCCGGCGGTGCCAAGGGGTCCACCGGCGAGCTGATCCGCGCGGTCGCGGGGCACGGCCTGGTGCTGCACACCGGCGGGGAGGCGTCCCTCGAAGAACCGGCCGCGCTGCTGCACACGGCGGCGGGCTTCGGACTGCGCGTCTGGGCCGCGACGTACAGCCCGGTGGGCCGGGACCGGTTCGCCGCGCTGCTGACGCGGTCCGGCGGGGCGGGGGGTGCCGCGTCTGGCGAGCCGCACCGGCCGGGGTCGGACGGCTCCGTGCCGGAGGGCCTCGCGGGCGGAACCTCTGCGGCCGAGTCGGAGACCGGCGCGCCGCGAGTGCCGGCGGTCGGAGCCGGCGACGGCCCCCACGTGGCAACCGTCGCCGGGCTGTTGGCCGGTGCCGAAGGGCCCGGGCGGGACGCGGACGGCGCCCTGGACCTGGATCTCCTCGTCGTGCTCGACGCGCCTCAACTGGACGTCGAGACGGCGGCGTTGCTCACCGAGTCGCTGCCGGACGGCGCCCGGCTGGTGCTGGCCGGTGACCCCGCGGTGCTGTGGTCGGCGGGCCCCGGGCGGGTCTTCGCCGATCTGCTCGCCGCGCGGGCCTGCCCCCACGTCGTCTCCCGCCGCCCCGACCTCGGTCCCGTGGGCGAGCTGGTCTCCGGCATCGGCATCGGCGAGCTGAACCAGGTGGAGGCCCCCGGCAAGGAGGTCGTGATCGTGCCGGTGCGGGACGCGGGCGAGGCCGTGCACCGGACCGTGCAGCTCGTCGCCGACTCGGTGCCGCGCGTGATCGGCGTCCCCGCGGAACAGACCGTGGTGATCACCCCGGGCCACGGCGGCGCGGCCGGCACCCGCGCCCTCAACGTGGCGCTGAAGGAGCGGCTCAACCCCGGCCCCGGCCGGTTCGGCGGCTTCGACCCCGGTGACCGGGTCGCCCACTCCCCCGCCCCGGGCCGTACCGTCGTCGGTCAGGTGGTGAAGGCCGACGCCGAGGGGCTGCATCTGTCGTGCGCGGGCGAACCCGTCGTCGTACCGAAGGAGCGGGTGGAGCAGTCCGTGCGGCACGGGTGGGCGCTGACCGCGCATCAGGCGGTGGGGGCGCGGTGGCCCGCGGTGGTCGTGGTGCTGCCCGGGGACGCGGCGCAGGCGCTCAGCCGGCCCTGGGTCTACACGGCGTTCAGCCGGGCGGACCGTCATCTCTCCGTGGTGCACGGCGTCGATCAGGCGCTGCCCCGCGCCGTCGCCGAGATCCCTGCGAAGCCGCGCACGACGCGGTTGCCGGTCCTGCTGCGACCGCAGGTCCCGGCAGGGGGCTGAGCCGGACGACGCGACGACGGATACGACGGCGGCGGTCGCGGAGGGGCTTCCTCCGTGACCGCCGCCGTCGTTCGGCGCAGCCGATGCGGTGCGGCTCAGCGATCCACTTCGAGCGCCTCCAGGTCCTCGTCCTCGTCGAGATCCGCGTCGAGGTCGGGATCGAGTTCGTCCTCGATCTCCTCCTCGGCCTCGTCCACCTCGTCGATGTCGTCCAGCTCGTCGTTGATCTCGTCGTCGAAGACCGCGCTGACGTCGAAGCGGCACACCACCCGCTGGGGGTCGACACCCTCGAAGGGTGCCTCAAGCCAGGCTCCGGGTTCGGCCGCTTCGTCGGCCGCGGTCACCCACAGCGTGGAGTCGCCCTCCTCAAGGCCGAACTCCTTGGGCCGGGAGGCGATCTCGTCGGCCTCGAACTCGTCGAAGAGAATGCCGAGCGCGCCGTGGATCGTGCCGGAGGCCTCCGTGCCCGTGCCGTCGCCGACCGCCGCCTCGACCCGCTGCGCCTGCGCGAGCAGCCGCTGCGGTTCCGCCACGGCGTAGTCGCGACGGATCAGCACGCTCACCGCGTTCGGCTCCTCGGGGCCGGTGTACGGCGGCAGGGAGTCGTCGGTACCGGGGATCTCGAAAGGCGTGACCTCGTCATAACGGTCGTAGAGCAGCTCGTCATAGACCTCGGCGGCAGCGGCGAGCTGGTTGAACGCCTCGTAGACGGCCGGGTCGTCCTCCCCCGACCGGCCTTCGACCGCGGCCAGGTGGCGGTCGAGCGCGGTCTTGACCGCCTCGGCGGCGGCGCGTACCTCGGCAGCGGTGGGCTGCGCAGCATCAGACATAGTGCAGACGCTATCCGTACCGGGGCTCTGCCCGCACAATAGATGCGATGCCGGAATACGAATTTGTCGACGTGTACGTACCGCGCGGGGTCTCCCGCAAGGACGCCACACGTCTGCTGACGGACCACGCCGAGTACGGACACTGGGAATTGGACCGACTGAGCCTGCTGCGCGACGGCAGCCGCAGGGTGCGGCTGCGCCGGCGGATCATCCGCCAGGTGCGTGCCACGTGGTGAGCTGAGTCGGGCGAAACGGAGCGGGCCCCGGCTGTGCGGGGCCCCTCCGTCGCGCAGATCACATGTTCCCGGGCGCTACGCCATGGCCTTCGCCTTGCGGTAGAGCACCGCGCCCGCGAGCAGCGCGCCCGCTCCGACCGGCAGCGCGAGGCCCAGCGGCAGATCGGCGCCGGTGTGCGCGAGCTGCGGGCCGCCCTGAGCCTGGACGGCGGAGTGCGCGCCGGGCTGGTTGACGTGGGCTGCGCCGGTCGGCGTGTGACCGCCCTTGACCGGCGAGATACCGCCCGGTGAGGCGGGGTGAGCGGGTGTGCCCGGGTGAGTGGGAGTTCCGGGGTGACCGGGGGTCCCCGGGTGGCCCGGCGTTCCCGGCGGGGTCGTGCCGTGACCGCCGCCCGGAGGCGTGCCGTGATGACCGCCGCCGTGGTGGCCGCCGCCACCGTCGTGACCACCACCGTGGTGACCGCCACCTCCATGGGGGCCGCCGCCGTGGTGACCGCCGCCGTCGTGGCCTCCCCCGTGGTGACCGCCACCCCCATGGGGGCCGCCGCCGTGCTGCCCGCCGCCGCCCGGAGGCGTCCCGTGGTGGCCGCCGTTGTCCCAACCGCCGCCGTTGGCGCAGTCGTTGCCGGTGACGGCGTTGCCGATGCCGATGACGTCGACGCTGTTGCCGCACACGTTCACCGGAACGTCGATCGGTACCTGGACGTGGTTGCCCGAGCCGACACCGGGCGAGCCGGAGGTGTGTCCACCGGCGTGCGAGCCCCCTGAGCCGCCGTGCGCGCCGTGGCCGCCGGAGCCCCCGTGCCCGCCTGCGCCGCCGTGGCCGCCCGAGTCGCCGTAACCCCCCGAGTCGCCGTAGCCGCCGGACGACCCATGGCCGCCGCCGTGGTGACCGCCGCTGCCCCCGCCCGGGTTGGCGCACTTGTTGCCGACCGCCGGGTTGAGGATCCCGACCACGTTCACGGTGTTGCCGCAGACGTTGACCGGCACATGCACCGGTGCCTGCACGGTGTTGCCGGACAGTACGCCGGGCGAGTCCGAGGCGGAGCCGCCGGCGCCCGAGTCGGCGTGGGCGACACCGCCCGCGGCGGCGATGACGCCGGTCGCCGCCGCCATGGTCATCAAACTCTTGCGGGTGACCTGTCGCATTGTTGAATTCCCCCCTGCCTTCATTCCCTGCTGTCATTCCTGACTGACTGACTCACTGAATTCCTCGTGCGACTCCCCACCCGATTCCCGGCGGAAAGACGCGCAAAGACCCGTCGGCCCCGGAGCGCATGGCGCGCGCTCCGGGGCCGAGGACGTGGTCACCCCTCAGTGGGGCGACGTCACTTGTTGATGCAGGTGTTGCCGAAGGCGGGGTTCAGCAGACCGATCACCGAGATCGTGTTGCCGCACACGTTCACCGGGACGTGCACGGGAACCTGGATGACGTTGCCGGAAACGACACCCGGGGAGTGCACGGCGGCACCCTGGGCTCCCGAGTCGGCGACGGCCAGGCCCGCACCCGCGAGAACCAGGCCACCGGTGGCAGCCGCAGCGGCGACGACCTTCTTGATCATTATTCCTCCTTGTTGGCAAAAGCGATCTCGTGTTGCCGATCGCATCACCTGTAACGAGGAGGGAGTAATGGAGCTACGAGCTTATGAGCACATTCACTCGTCCCAGTCGCCCCCCGCACGCGCGGCCGAATTCACGCGTCAACCGGTGTCACCCGACCCCTCACGAGGCGTCGATGAACCGGTCCAGGACCCGCACCCCGAACTTCAGCCCCTCCACCGGCACCCGCTCGTCCACGCCGTGGAACATGCCCGCGAAGTCCAGTTCCGGCGGCAGCTTGAGCGGGGCGAAACCGAAGCCGCGGATACCCAGGTCGTCGAAGGACTTGGCGTCCGTACCGCCGGAGAGCATGTACGGGACGGCCTTCGCGGTCGGGTCCTCGGCGAGCAGCGAGGACTGCATGGCCTCCACCAGCGCGCCGTCGAAGGAGGTCTCCAGCGCCTTGTCGGAGTGCACGTCCTCGCGCTTGACCTTGGGGCCGAGGATCCGGTCGAGGTCGGCGAGGAACTCCTCCTCGTGGCCCGGCAGGAAGCGCCCGTCGATGTTCGCGGTGGCCTCGCCGGGGATGACGTTGACCTTGTAACCGGCGTTCAGCTGCGTCGGGTTGGCGGTGTTGCTGAGCGTCGCGCCGATCAGCTTGGCGATGCCGCCGAGCCGCTTGAGGGTCGACTCCATGTCCTCGGGGTCGAGCGGGGTGCCGAGCGCGTCACCGAGTTCGTCGAGGAAGGCCCGGGTCGTCTTGGTGACCCGCACCGGGAACTTGTGCCGGCCCACCCGGGCGACGGCCTCGGACAGTTCGGTGATCGCGTTGTCCCGGTGGATCATCGACCCGTGCCCGGCCGTACCGGCGACGGTCAGCTTCAGCCAGTGCATGCCCTTCTCGGCCGTCTGGATCAGATAGAGCCGCCGCTCCTCGCTCACCGTGAACGAGAACCCGCCGACCTCACTGATGCCCTCGGTGACGCCGTCGAACAGCTCGGGGTGGTTGTCGACGAGGTGCCGCGCACCGTACGTACCGCCCGCCTCCTCGTCCGCGAGGAAGGCGACCACGATGTCGCGCGGGGGCCGGCGCCCGCTGCGCAGCCGGTCACGGACGACCGCCAGGGTCATCGCGTCCATGTCCTTCATGTCGACCGCGCCGCGCCCCCACACGCACCCGTCGGCGACCTCGCCGGAGAAGGGGTGGTGGGTCCAGTCCGCCGCGTTCGCCGGTACGACGTCCAGGTGGCCGTGGATGAGGAGCGCGGGCCGGGACGGGTCCGTGCCCTCGATCCGGGCGACCGTGGAGGCGCGTCCCGGGTGCGACTCGAAGATCTGGGGTTCGAGGCCCACCTCGGCGAGCTGCTCGGCGACGTACTCGGCCGCCTTGCGCTCACCCGGGCCCGAGTGGTCGCCGTAGTTGCTGGTGTCGATCCGGATCAGCTCGCGGCAGAGGTCCACGACCTCGTCCTCACCGGTGACGCCCTTGGCCGTGTCCGTGTCGCTCACGCTGCTTCCTCCCACTGCTGTCACTACCGGCGGTTCCCCCTCATCCTCTCTCTCCCAGGCCCGCGTCCCAAGGGCGGTCCGCCCCCGTCACACGCCGTTCACGCGGGACGGGGGTGGGAACAGGGGGTGATCGGCCACCCCTGGAAGCCTGGTAATGTTTCCTTCGTCGCCGCGGGGGAAACCACGCGCGACAGACACCTTGTCCGGGTGGCGGAATGGCAGACGCGCTAGCTTGAGGTGCTAGTGCCCTTTATCGGGCGTGGGGGTTCAAGTCCCCCCTCGGACACATCGCAGGCGAGGGCCGCGACCACCAAGGTCGCGGTCCTCGTCTCATTTGTGGGGGATGTCTCCTTCGACCCGAAGATCACCAGGTCAGAGCGTTGCCGGATGCTCACGGAGCGCCCCCGTTCGCCTCCCCCGAGTGGCCGTCGGAAGACCTGGCGCCTAGCGTCGTACTAAAATTTCCGGCTTGTTACGGAACGGAGCTGGAGCTGGACAACCCCAGGCATACCTGCGGGCCCGCCAGCACCCCGGATGTTTCCGGGTTCGAGACGCGAGGACCGATGGCAGCCATACACGAGAGCAGTGCTCTCGGGCTTGACGAAGAGATCCGCACACAGTTCGGCGATACGGCACGATTCTCCGCGGCACCCGCCGCCTCGGCCCGCACCCTCGTCGACATCCTCGACGCGTCGGTGCGGTCGTATCCCGACGAGCTCGCCCTGGACGACGGCACCGTCCGCCTCACCTACCGCGCACTCGCCGTCGAGGTCGAGACCCTGCGCCGCACCCTGGCCGCGGCCGGTGTCGGCCTGGGCGACCGGGTCGGCGTGCGCGTCCCGTCCGGGACCAACGACCTCTACATCGCGATCCTCGCCGTCCTCGCCGCCGGCGCCGCCTATGTCCCCGTCGACGCCGAGGACCCGGACGAGCGGGCCGAGCTGGTGTTCGGCGAGGCCGACGTCCGTGCCGTGATCGGCGCCGAGCACGCCCTGACCGTGCTCGGGCACAGCGACGTCCCGGCCGCCCGGCCCGGTGTCGAGCAGGACGCGTGGATCATCTTCACCTCCGGCTCCACCGGCAAGCCCAAGGGCGTCGCCGTCTCCCACCGCAGCGCGGCGGCCTTCGTGGACGCCGAGGCGGCACTGTTCCTCACCGACGACCCGATCGGTCCGGGTGACAGGGTCATGGCGGGCCTGTCCGTGGCCTTCGACGCGTCCTGCGAGGAGATGTGGCTCGCCTGGCGCTACGGCGCCTGCCTGGTGCCCGTGCCGCGCTCCCAGGTCCGCAGCGGCGCCGACCTCGGCCCGTGGCTGGTGGACCAGGACATCAGCGTCGTCTCGACCGTGCCGACCCTGGCCTCCCTGTGGGAGCCGGAGGCGCTGAACGACGTACGCCTGCTGATCTTCGGCGGCGAGGCCTGCCCGCCCGAGCTGGTGCAGCGCCTCGTCACCGAGGGCCGCGAGGTCTGGAACACCTACGGCCCGACCGAGGCGACCGTCGTGGCCTGCGCCTCCCTGATGACCGGCGACGAGCCGATCCGTATCGGACTCCCCCTGAACGGCTGGGAGTTGGCCGTCGTCGACGAGGCCGGGGTGCCCGTACCGATGGGCGGCAGCGGCCAGTTGGTGATCGGCGGGGTCGGACTCGCCCGCTACCTCGACCCCGAGAAGGACGCCGAGAAGTACGCGCCCCTCGAATCGCTCGGCTGGGAACGGGCGTACCGCAGCGGCGACTTGGTCAAGGCCGAGCCGGAAGGCCTGATTTTCCTCGGCCGGGCCGACGAGCAGATCAAACTCGGCGGCCGCCGGATCGAGTTGGGCGAGGTCGACGCGGCCCTCCAGGCGCTGCCCGGAGTCGCCGGCGCCGCAGCCGCAGTACGAACTGCCCGCAGCGGCAACCAACTTCTCGTCGGCTATGTCGTCACCCAGGAGGGCTGGGACCAGCCCTCCGCCGTCGAGAAGCTGCGGGCCGAACTGCCCGCCGCCCTCGTCCCGTTGATCGCCCCGGTGGAGGATCTCCCGACCCGCACCTCCGGCAAGGTCGACCGCAACGCGCTGCCCTGGCCGCTGGAAGGTCTGGAGACCGGTGGCGCGAAGGAGCAGCTCTACGGCACGGAGGCCTGGCTCGCCGAGCAGTGGGCCGAGGTGCTGGGCATCCCCGTGAGCAGCGCGGCCGACGACTTCTTCGCGATCGGCGGCGGCAGCCTGGCCGCCGCCCAGCTCACCACCCGGCTGCGCACCCGCTACCCGAGCGCGGCCGTCCTCGACATCTATCAGCAGCCCACGCTCCGCAAGCTGGCCCGGCATCTGGAGGACTCGGCGCAGGGCGACGGCACGGCCCGCATGATCGCGCCGGTCCCGACCCGCGCCAAGGTGATCCAACTCCTCGCGCTGGTCCCCCTGTTCACCCTGGCCGGCCTGCGCTGGACCGTGGCGCTCGCCGCGCTCGGCAACGTGCTGGGCGGCTACGCCTGGCTGCCCACCGCCTCGTGGTGGCTGGTCGCCGCCGGCGCCCTGCTGCTCTTCAGCCCGCCCGGCCGCCTCGCGATCGCCGCGGGCGGCGCGCGGCTGCTGCTGCGCGGCGTGAAGCCGGGACGCTACGACCGTGGCGGCAGCGTCCATCTGCGGCTGTGGGCGGCCGAGCGGCTGGCCGAGTTCAGCGGGGCGACCGCGCTGACGGGCTCGTGGCTGGAGCGGTACGCACGCGCGCTGGGCGCCAAGGTCGGCCCGGACGTCGATCTGCACTCCCTCCCCCCGGTCACCGGCATGCTCAAGCTGGGCCGCGGTGCCGCCGTCGAGTCCGAGGTGGACCTGTCCGGCTACTGGCTGGACGGCGACCGTCTTGAGATCGGCCCGGTCAAGGTCGGCGCGCACGCCGTCGTCGGCACGCGCAGCATGCTCTTCCCCGGCGCCCGGGTGGGCAAGCGGGCCGAGGTGGCGCCGGGTTCGGCCGTCACCGGCACGGTCCCGACCGGCCAGCGCTGGGCGGGCGCGCCCGCCGTCAAACTCGGCAAGGCCAAGCGCAACTGGCCCAAGGAGCGCCCGCAGCGGGGCACGTACTGGCGCGTGATGTACGGCATGACGGGCTTCGCGCTCACCATGCTCCCGGTCGTCGCGGGCGTGGTCGCGCTCCTGGTGACCAGCCTGTTCGTGGCCCCGGGCGACGGTCTCGGCGAGGCCCTGCGGGGCGCGTCCCTGGCCCTGGTCCCGGCGACGCTCGCCTTCGGACTGACGTACGCGCTGCTGATCCTGATCGGTGTCCGGCTGCTCAGCCTCGGGCTGCGCGAGGGCACGCACCCCACGCACAGCCGCATCGGCTGGCAGGCGTGGACGGTCACGCAGCTGATGGACCTCTCCCGCGAGACCCTGTTCCCGCTGTACGCCGGGCTGGTCACGCCGGTGTGGCTGCGGCTGCTCGGGATGCGGATCGGGCGGGGCGCCGAGGTGTCGACCGTGCTCGCGCTGCCGAGCCTGACGACCGTCGGTGAGGGCGCGTTCCTGGCGGACGACACGTTGACCGCGCCGTACGAGCTGGGTGGCGGCTGGGTGCACATCGGGCGGGCCGAGATCGGACGGCGGGCGTTCCTCGGGAACTCCGGGATGACCGCGCCCGGACGGAGCGTGCCGGACGGCGGGCTCGTCGGGGTGCTGTCGGCGACGCCGAAGAAGGCGAAGAAGGGCACGTCGTACCTGGGCCTGCCGCCGGTGAAGCTGCCGCGCAGCACGAGCGGCGGCGACCAGAGCCGGACGTACGACCCGCCGGCCCGGCTGCTGTGGGCGCGCGGGCTAGTGGAGCTGTGCCGGATCGTGCCGGTGTTCTGCTCGGCGGCGCTGGCCGTGCTGACGGTGGCCGCGCTGTGCGCGCTGGGGGTGTGGGCGCCGCTGCTGGCGGGCCTGGTGCTGCTGGCGGTGGGCGCTCTCGCCGGACTGATCTCGATCGTGGCCAAATGGGCCCTCGTGGGGCGGCACCACGGTGCCGAGCACCCGCTGTGGAGCGGTTACGTGTGGCGCAACGAGCTGGCGGACACCTTCGTCGAGGTCGTCGCGGTGCCGTGGCTGGCCGGTTCCGTGCCGGGCACTCCGGTGCTGACGGCCTGGCTGCGCGGGCTCGGCGCGCACATCGGCAAGGGCGTCTGGGTGGAGAGCTACTGGCTGCCCGAGACCGACCTGGTGACCCTGGAGGACGCCTCCACGGTGAACCGTGGCTGTGTGCTCCAGACCCACCTCTTCCACGACCGGATCTTGCGGACGGATACTGTGGTCCTCCGTGAGGGCGCGACGCTGGGTCCTGGCGGAATCGTCCTGCCCGGCAGCGTGGTCGGGGCCCGAACCACTCTGGGGCCCGCATCGCTCGTGATGGCGGCGGAGTCCGTCCCGGACGACACCCGCTGGCTGGGCAATCCGATCGAGTCATGGCGCCCCTGAACACAGGTCGCGCCGAGTCGGCTTCGGAGGGCGGTGCACGGGTACGAGATACGAGCACAGCGCAGGGAGCAGACGCAGCAGTGACCGTTCAGCAGGCGGCAGGTCCGGACCCCTACTTCCCGGCAAACGGCGATGCCCGCTACCGGGTGCACCGCTATGAACTCGCGCTGGACTACCGCCCCGGGCCGAACCGTCTCTCCGGCACGGCGCGTATCAACGCGATAGCGGGCCGTGCTCCGCTGCCCGAATTCCAGCTGAACCTGGGCGACTTCAAGATCGGCCGGGTCCGGGTGGACGGCCGCCAGCCGCACTACACGCACCGCGGCGGCCGACTCCGCATCCGGCCCGCGAAGCCGTTGCGGGCCGGGGCCGCGTTCACCGTCGAGGTGCACTGGTCGGGCAACCCCAAGCCGGTCGCCAGCCCCTGGGGCGGACTCGGCTGGGAGGAACTGACGGACGGCGCGCTGGTGGCGAGCCAGCCGATCGGGGCGCCGTCCTGGTACCCGTGCAACGACCGCCCCGCGGACAAGGCGTCGTACCAGATCTCGATCACGACACCGTCCGCATACGCGGTGGTGGCGGGCGGCAGACTCCTCACGCGCACGACGAAGGCCTCGACCACGACGTGGGTGTACGAGCAATCGGCGCCGACGTCGAGTTATCTGGTCGGCCTGTCGATCGGCAAGTACCAGACGGTGCTGCTGGGCGACCCGGGCCTGGGCGGAGTCCCGCAGCACGGACACATCCCGTCGGACCTGCTCCCGGAATTCTCAAGGGACTTCGCACGCCAGCCCGCGATGATGGAACTCTTCCAGGAGCTGTTCGGCCCGTACCCCTTCGACGAGTACGCGGTCGTGGTGACCGAGGAAGAACTCGATGTCCCCGTCGAGGCACAGGGGTTGTCGCTCTTCGGCGCCAACCACGTTGACGGGGCCCGGGGTTCGGAACGACTGATCGCGCACGAACTGGCCCACCAGTGGTTCGGCAACAGCGTCTCGATCGCCGACTGGCGGCACATCTGGCTCAACGAGGGCCTCGCCAAGTACGCGGAATGGCTGTGGTCCGAGCGCTCGGGCGGCCGTACGGCCCACCAACACGCCGCCGCCGCACACCGGTTGCTCTCGACTCTCTCCCAGGACCTGCGCCTCGCCGACCCCGGCCGCAAGTCCATGTTCGACGACCGCCTCTACGAACGCGGCGGCGTCACCGTCCACGCGGTGCGCTGCGCCCTGGGCGACATCGCGTTCTTCCGCATGCTGCGGAGCTGGGCGAGCGTCCACCGCAACGGCACGGTGACGACAGCTACGTTCACGTCGCACGCGTCCCGGTTCACCTCGGAGCCGTTGGACCAGCTCTTCGAGGCGTGGGTGTACGGGACCAGGTTGCCGCCGATGCCTTCGGCTGAGACGGGGATCGCGGTCTGAGTCGTCGGCTCCGTTGCGGGGGTCGAGCTGACGGAGTATCAAGTGGCTTCATGGCAGCCGCGTGGAGCCGAGGAATCGCGGAGACGGGTGAGTGGCTGGAGGTCTACGGGGAGACCGAGCCGCGGTCCGTTCCGCTGGAGCAGATGTTCGCCACGGGATCGGACACCACACGCCCTTTCACCGGGTATCTCTATGTCTGGTCGCTCGGGTACACGGGGGACGAGGCACCGTCCGTGAAGGTCACGCTGCTGTTCCCGGCCGCGAGCGGTTGGCGGGTGAAGGACGTCCAGGCCGTCGTGTACCACCTGCCGCCGGTGGCGGACGAACGGGCGTGGCGGACCACACTGGCCAGGGACCTACGGACGGCCGGCCCCGTCCTGGAGGCCGCCGGCAAGCTCACGGCCGAGCTGGCCGGCTTCCCCGAGATCAACGCGATGACGTCCGCCGCGGCCCATCTGCGGGCGCGCAGCGCGCCGCAGATGCGGGACGAGGAGTGGTTCGTCAAAAGAGTGCACGGCAGCCCCGGCGGGACCCTGCACCAAGGAGTCGAGTGGACGCTCCCGGCGAACTTCGTGCAGCAGATCGGGACCCGGGTCACCGGCGCGCTCCTCGTGGAGTTCATCGGCGCGGCACCCGCGTACGAGGACACTGACCCTCCTGGCGGCAAGCCGCTGCCACTGCTGGCCTGCGCGTCTCTCACCCGCGACAAGGAGACGCGGCTGCCCCAGGACGACTACGTCCGGCTGCCTCTCAGCGTCACCCCCGAGCGCCCGCGAACATAGCCCCGGCACAATGGTCCCCATGCCCCGACCCACCCCCTGCCCCTGCGGCCTCCCCACCCCCTACGACAACTGCTGCGGCCGCTACCACTCAGGCACCGCCGCCCCCACCGCCGAGGCGTTGATGCGCTCCCGCTACAGCGCCTTCGTGCGGCTCGACGCGCCGTATCTGCTGCGCACCTGGCACCCCCGGACACGCCCCGCCGAGCCGCTCGACCTCGACCCGGGGATGCGGTGGACCGGGCTGGAGATCCTGGAGACGGGTGGCGGATCGGCGTTCCACCAGGCGGGGACCGTGACGTTCCGGGCGTCCTACAAGGGCGGCGCGATCCATGAGCGGAGCCGGTTCGAGCGGGTCGACGGGGCGTGGGTGTATCTCGACGGGGAGTTCCTGGACTAGGTCAACTACGGGGCCAGGATGTCCAGTTCCTGGAGTGCGCCGATCGTGATCTCGCGGGTCAGGGTCTCCGCGCGGACCGCGTCGCCCTCGCGGACCGCCTCCGCGACCTGGACGTGGAGGGTGACGGCGGCCGGGTCGGGGTCCTCGAACATGACCTCGTGGTGGGTGCGGCCGGCGAGGACCTCGGTGACGACGTCGCCGAGGCGGGCGAACATCTCGTTGCCGGAGGCGGCCAGGATCACCCGGTGGAAGGCCACGTCGTGGACGAGGTAGGCCTCCAGTTTGTGGCCGCGTGAGTTGGCGACCATGCCGATCGCGCACTCGGTGAGTTCCGCGCACTGCTCCGCCGTCGCGAACTTCGCCGCCAGGCCCGCCGCGATCGGCTCGACCGCGGAGCGCAGCACCGTGAGTGAGCGCAGTTGCTGCGGTCGGTCCGCGCCGGCCAGGCGCCAGCGGATGACCTGTGGGTCGTAGACGTTCCACTCGGCCTTGGGGCGGACGGTGACGCCCACTCGGCGGCGGGACTCGACCAGGTGCATGGATTCGAGGACGCGGACCGCCTCGCGCATCACGGACCGCGACACCTCGAAGTCCTTGGCCAGCTCGTCCGTGCGCAGGACGCTGCCCGGTGGGTACTCGCCTGCGGTGATCGCGGGGCCGAGGGAGTCGAGTACGCGGCCGTGCAGGCCGCGGCCCGGAGTGGTCATGCACTCAGCGTACGGGGCACATCACGGAACCAAAAAGTCAGACTTATATGTCACAGACTCTTGAATTCGTCGTACCTAATCGGTTTCAGTGGGTTCGACATCAGGTGTCGACGGAGACAGTGAGGCAGCGATGCGTACCCCCCATGTCGTCGTGGTGATGGGCGTAGCGGGCACTGGGAAGACCACCATCGGTCCCCTGCTCGCGGCCCGGCTCGGCGTTCCGTACGCCGAGGGCGACGACTTCCACCCGCAGGCCAACATCGCCAAGATGTCGGCCGGGCACGCGCTGACGGACGAGGACCGGTGGCCGTGGCTGGACGCCATCGGCTCCTGGGCGCACGGGCGCGCGGGGCTCGGCGGGGTGGTCAGCAGCTCGGCGCTGAAGCGGTCGTACCGCGATCGCTTGCGGGCCGCCGCTCCTAGGGTCGTCTTCGTGCATCTCACCGGCGACCGCGCGCTCATCGAAGACCGGATGGCCCACCGGCACGGGCACTTCATGCCGACCGCGCTGCTCGACTCGCAGTTCGCCACGCTTCAGCCGCTTGAGCCGGACGAGGCCGGTGTCGCCGTGGACGTCAGCGGCAGCCCGGAGCAGATCGCCGAGCGGGCGATGACCGCGCTCGAACAGGTCCCCGAGCCGACCTCCTAGCACTACCTGTTACCCCTCCCCCGTATCCGCAAGGAATCCACCGTGACCAGACTCAGCGTCGAGATGCTGGCAGCGGACCCCGTCGAGCCCATCACCTCGGCCGGCCACGCGCAGCTGGGCATCGCCGTACTGGCGGGCATCGCCGTCATCGTCCTGCTCATCACCAAGTTCAAGATGCACGCCTTCCTGGCGCTGACCATCGGCTCGCTCGCGCTCGGCGCGTTCGCCGGGGCACCGCTGGACAAGGCCATCACCAGCTTCACCACCGGACTCGGCTCGACGGTCGCCGGTGTGGGTGTGCTGATCGCCCTCGGTGCGATCCTCGGCAAGCTGCTCGCCGACTCCGGTGGCGCGGACCAGATCGTCGACACGATCCTCGCGAAGGCGAGCCCCCGGTCGATGCCGTGGGCGATGGTCCTGATCGCCTCCGTGATCGGGCTGCCGCTGTTCTTCGAGGTCGGCATCGTGCTGCTGATCCCGGTCGTGCTGATGGTCGCCAAGCGCGGCAACTACTCGCTGATGCGGATCGGCATCCCGGCCCTGGCCGGTCTGTCCGTGATGCACGGGCTCATACCGCCGCACCCCGGGCCGCTGGTCGCCGTCGACGCCGTCAAGGCCAACCTCGGTCTGACCCTCGCGCTCGGCGTGCTGGTCGCGATCCCGACCGTGATCATCGCCGGGCCGCTGTTCTCCAAGGTCGCCGCCCGCTGGGTGGACGTCCAGGCACCCGACCGCATGCTCCCGCAGCGCCCCTCCGAGGACCTGGAGAACCGTCCCGGCTTCGGCGCGACCCTCGCCACGATCCTGCTGCCGGTCGTGCTGATGCTCTCCAAGGCGCTGGTCGACATCATCGTGGACGACTCCACGCACACCGTGCAGCGCGTCTTCGACGTCATCGGCTCGCCGCTGATCGCGCTCCTCGCGGCCGTGATCGTCGGGATGTTCACGCTGGGCCGCCCGGCCGGCTTCACCAAGGAACGGCTGTCCTCGACCGTCGAGAAGGGGCTGATGCCGATCGCGGGCATCCTGCTCATCGTCGGCGCGGGCGGCGGCTTCAAGCAGACGCTGATCGACTCCGGCGTCGGCCAGATGATCCTGGACATCTCCAAGGACTGGTCGATCCCGGCACTGCTGCTCGCCTGGCTGATCGCGGTGGCGATCCGGCTGGCGACCGGTTCGGCGACGGTCGCCACCATCTCGGCGGCCGGTCTGGTCGCCCCGCTGGCCGCCGACATGTCGTCGACCCACACCGCCCTCCTCGTGCTGGCGATCGGCGCGGGCTCGGTCTTCTTCAGCCATGTCAACGACGCCGGATTCTGGCTGGTGAAGGAGTACTTCGGCCTGAGCGTCGGCCAGACCCTCAAGACCTGGTCCGTCATGGAGACGATCATCTCGGTGGTCGCCGGCGGACTGGTCCTCCTCCTCTCACTCGTGATCTAGGGGTACGGGAATGAGTCACCCTCTCTTCGACATCAGTGGCCGTACGGCCCTGGTCACCGGCTCCAGCCGGGGCATCGGACTCGCCCTCGCGCAGGGCCTGTCGGAGGCCGGCTGCACGGTCGTCCTGAACGGACGGGACGGCGAACGGCTCGCCAAGGCCGCCGCCGAACTGCCCGGCGATGTCCACACGGCCGTCTTCGACGTGACCGACGGTCCGTCAGTGGCCGCCGGGATCAAGGACATCGAAGACCGGGTCGGGCCGCTGGACATCCTGGTCAACAACGCGGGCATGCAACTGCGCGCCCCGCTCCTGGAGTTCACCGACTCCGACTGGCACCGCATCATCGACACCAACCTCACCAGCGCGTTCCTGGTCGGCCGTGAGACGGCCCGGCGGATGACGGAACGCGGCCACGGGAAGATCATCAACATCTGCTCGCTGCAGAGCGAGGTGGTACGCCCAGGCATCGCGCCCTACGCGGCCACCAAGGGCGCGCTGAAGATGCTCACCAAGGGCATGTGCGCGGACTGGGGCCCGTCCGGCGTCCAGGTCAACGGCCTGGGCCCCGGCTACATCGAGACGGAACTGACCCAACCCCTCGTCCAGGACGAGGAGTTCAGCGCCTGGGTGCGCAAGCGGACCCCGGCCGGCCGCTGGGGCACCACGGACGACCTGGTCGGCGGAGTGCTGTTCCTGGCGTCGCCCGCCGCGGACTTCGTGAGCGGACAGGTGCTGTACGTCGACGGCGGCATGACGAGCGTGCTGTAGAGAACGGGAGTCCAGAACATGCTGGGTTGTGTGATTCACGGTCAGGAAGATCTGCGCGTCGAGGAGTTGACGGTCCCCGAGCCCGGCCCCGGCCAGGCCCTGGTCGCCGTCCGCTACGGCGGAGTATGCGGCTCCGACCTCCACTACTGGCGCCACGGCGGCGTCGGCGACTTCCGCCTCAAGGAACCGATGCTGCTCGGGCACGAGGTGGTCGGCACGGTCCTGTCCTACGGCCCCGGAGGCTCAGGTCCCGCTGTCGGTACGGCAGTTGCGGTGCACCCGGCCACTCCGTGCGGGGTCTGCCCCGAGTGCGCGGACGGTCGACGCAACGTCTGCCGCGACACCGCGTATCTGGGCAGCGCGGCCCGCTTCCCGCACGTACAGGGCGGCTTCGCGGCCCAAGTCACCGTCCCCGCGGAGCAGTTGAGGCCGGTACCGGCAGGCCTGGAGCTGCGCCGGGCCGCCCTCGCCGAACCGCTCTCCGTCGCCCTGCACGCCGTACGCCGGGCCGGGGACGTGACCGGACGCCGTGTGCTGGTCACCGGCGCGGGCCCGATCGGCTGTCTGGTCGTCGCGGCGGCGAAGGCGGCCGGAGCGGCACACGTCACGGTCACCGATCTCCTTCCGGCGGCGCTGAGTTACGCCACCGCGGCCGGTGCCGACGCCGTCGTACGGGCCGATGATCCGGACGACTCCGGGTGGCCGTCGGAGGTCGACGCGGCCATCGAGGCGTCCGGGGTGGCAGCCGGACTCGACACCTGTCTGCGGCTGGTGCGGCGGGGCGGGGTGGTCGTGCAGCTCGGGATGCTGCCGCCGGGGCAGAGTCCCTTCGCGGGGAATCTGGTCGTCAGCCGGGAGATCGAACTGCGGGGCGCGTTCCGCTTCGACACGGAGTTCGACGACGCGCTCCAACTCCTCGCCGTGGAGCCCGCGTTCGACGCGCTCGTCAGCGCGGTGGTGCCGGTCCGGGACGCCGAGTCGGCGTTCGCGCTGGCGGCGGACCGCAGCCGGTCCTGCAAGGTGCTGCTGGACTTCGAGAGTTGAGCCGGGCTCGCGCCGACCGACTCGTCTCCTGATCTGTCTCCCGAGCATCGATTCACCCCTGCTCTCGCATCTTGGGCGAATCGCCTTCCCGGGCGGACCGGGCCGTCCCATCATGAGGAGACCCACTGGGGCCCGCGCGCGGCCACCGGCCCGGCGAGGCAAGCCCGGGGGCGACCGCAACGGGGGGCGTCATGGGGGTTTCGCTCGGCGTGCGCATATCGGCGCTGTGTTTCGCGGGGGCGTTGGCCATCGGGACCGCGGCCGCGTGCGGCGGTGGCGACGGGAACACCGCGAGCAAGTCGTCCGAAGGTGGGAGCGGCGGTGGCACGAGCGCCGCCGGCGGGACCGCGAACGGAGGTCAGGACGGGAACGGGACCGGGGACACGGGCGGCTCGGGCGGCACCGGCAGTACAGGTAGCACCGGTGGTACGGGTGGCACCGGCAGTACAGGTAGCACCGGCGGTACGGGTGGCACCGGCAGTACAGGTGGCGGCATGCCCACCTGGAAGCCGCCCGACGGGAACGGTGGCAGTGGATCGAGCGGCTCGGGAAGTACCGGTGGGTCCAGTGGCTCGGGCGGGTCCAACGGGACCGGCGGTTCGGGCAGTTCGAGCGGATCCGGCAATACAGGCGGCGGTGGCGGAGGCGGAGGCGGCATAGAGGGCCCCGCCTGGTTACCGCCCGGGCCGCACTCGCCCAACACCGACACGACGATCGACCCCGAGGTCGTCTACGACCTGCTCGGCGAGAAGCCCGCGAGTTGCGCGGACACCGCCCAGCAGATCCCGGCCGGTCTCGACGGCAACAACGACAACTGGCGGGTGCTCCGCGGACTCGCCGAGGCGTGCAAGGCCGTGCAGGGGCAGGGCGGCGACTGGAATCTCGCGGCCTCGGACTATGCCGCGCTCCAGGGCGGGTTGAAGGGCTGCAAGAGCGGCGCCGCCTACCGCGCGCTCGGTGGAATCCTGCGGTTCCACGGGCAACACCCGTCCACCACCGTGAAGTTGAAGGCTTCCGCGGCAGGCGGCGGTGGAGCGGTCTGCCGCTTCCGGATCGATTCCGTAAAGGCGGGTGCCCACGGCGCGGCCAAGCCGGGCGACACGATCACCGTCACGGTCGGCGGCATCTACTTCGACAAGGCGGAACTTCTCGGTGGCGCGAGCACGATGACCATCGCCGGCGTCCCGGCCGAACTCCCCGGGGACGACCCCAACCCCAAGGCCGAACCACCCGACCAGGAGACCTTCGAGGTCGTCGTCCCCGATCCGGGACCGGGAGGCTACGGACAGAAGGTCACCGTGAGCCTCACCCACAACGGGGGAACGCCGGTGACCCTGAAGAACGCCTTCACCCTCGTCGCCCCCGGCTCCCCCGACAACTCGCCGGTCACCTCCCCGGGGACGTCCCCCTCGACCGGCGCCGCCCACTCCCGGTGAACGCCCCCACACCAGAACCACCGGACCCGCCCGACCCGCCGAGCCCACCCAGCCCCCCGGACCTACCAGAGCCACCCGACCCACCGAGCCCACCGGACCCACCACAGCCACCCGATCCACCAAGCCCATCGCCCCCACCCCCCGAACCACCCCCCACCCCCGGCCCCCCGAAATGGGTCGAGTTCCTCGGCACCGTCGGCTCGCTGCTCTCCCTCCTCACCGCGGTGCTGTTCTACTTCGGCTGGGCCAGCACGGACGCCGAGACGCGGGCCCTCGGACTGCGGGACACGCTCTTCCGGTTCTCCACCGCCGACTACCTGCTGCGCAGCGTGGACGCGCTCTACTTCCCCGTGCTCGTGGCGGCGGCCGTGTGGATGGCGGCAGCGGCCCTGCACCACCGGGAGGAGCGCGACCCGGAGCGCACCGCGCGGGTGCTGCGCGTCCTGCGGTACGCCTGGCTGCCGTCGCTTCCGCTGCTCGCCCTCTACTACGTCGCCCCGGGTGCGCTGAATCTCGTCATCCCGTTGGCGCTCCTCGCTGGCGTCCTGCTGAGCGCGTACGCGTACACGCGGCCCGCCGACCGGCGCAGGGCGGCGCGTATCTGGGTGCCGACCCTGCTGGTCGCCGTCGTCTCACTGTTCTGGGCGGTGTCCGCGTACGCGGAGATCGTCGGCCGGGGCCGCGCCGCCGAGACGACCGCCACGGTCGCGGACGGGTTCCCGGCCGTCGTCGTGTTCAGCAAGCAGGACCTGCTGATCCGGGGCGGCGGCAGCTGTGTCTCGGCGGTCGCGGAGAAGGGCAGCCCCTACCACTTCCGGTATGCCGGGCTGCGGCTGTTCCACGTCTCGGGCGACCGCCTGTTCCTCGTACCGCGGTACTGGGCCCCCTGGGACGGCACCCTCTATGTGCTGCGGGACGGGGACCCAGGGCTGCGCGTCGAATACGTCAGCGGGCGCGCCTACCGGGCCAAGGAATGCTGACCGCGCTCACGGCTTCCACAGCGGGTGCTCCCGCTTCGCCCAGTCCCTGCTCACCTTCCCCGTACGCAACCCCGCCCGCGCCTCCGGGTCGCCGAGCGCCATGCCGATGTGGCCGCCGAGCACGATGCCGATCGTGAGGGCGAGCCAGTCGTGGACGAAGGTCGCGCTGGTGCGCCACATGATCGGGGTGAGGTGGGTGAACCACATCATCAGGCCCGTGCCGAGCATCACCAGGCTCGCGCCGGCGATCCAGTTGGCGTAGATCTTCTGGCCGGCGTTGAACTTGTCGGCCGGGCGGGCCGAGCGGCGTTTGTCGCGCATCAGGGCGCCGCGCAGCCAGACCCGGTCGTGCGGGCCGAAGCGGTTGAGGAAGCCGAGGTTGACGCGGAAGCCCCGGGAGAACAGGCCGAAGAGGACGGGCACGGGGAGCGCGACCCCGGCCAACTCGTGGATGCGGACGACGAGTTGGCGGCGGCCGACGAGTTCGGCGAACTCCGGGATGTAGAGGCAGGCCGCGGTGGCCACGCAGATGCCCATGAGCGCGGCCGTGGTCCGGTGCACCCAGCGCTCGGTGCGGCCGAAGCGGCGGACGTGTGACGACGGCTCCGTGGCGGGGGCGTGGGCTTCAGCTCGTAGGGTCATCGTCGCGTCCGTTCGACTTGCCGACCCAGGCGTCGACGTCGTAGCCCAGGTCCTCCCAGTAGCCGGGCTTGACGTGCTCGGTGACCGTGATGCCGGAGAGCCACTTCGCGGACTTGTAGAAGTACATGGGGGCGACGTAGAGGCGGACGGGGCCGCCGTGGTCGTGGCCCAGGGGTTTGTCCTGCATGCGCAGCGCGACGAGGATGTCGGAGCGGCGGGCCTGGTCGAGGGTGAGGCTCTCCGTGTAGGCGCCGTCGAAGCAGGTGAAGCGGACCGCCCCGGCCTTGGCGCGCACTCCCGCGGCGTCCAGGAGCCGGGACAGTCGCACCCCCTCGAAGGGGGTGCCGGGGACCCGCCAGCCGGTGACGCACTGGACGTCCTTGACCAGCCGGGTCTGCGGCATCGCGCGCAGGTCGGCCAGGGTGTAGGTGGCCGGCTTGTCGACCAGGCCGTCGACGGTCAGCCGGTAGTTCTGGGCGTTCCTGTTCGGCACGGACGCGGTGACGGAGTAGTAGCGGAAGCCGCCGCCGTTCGGGAGCAGTCCGGTCAGCCCGGTGGGGTCCTTGCCGGAGACGGCGCCGAGGAACCCGTCCATGCCCTTCTGCAGAACGGGCGCGGACACGACACCGAGGGCGCCCAGGCCGAGGGTGCCGAGAAGGACACGGCGGCCGATGGGCCGACCCTGCGCTTCCTTCTCCTCCTCGGACGGCTCGGGCGACTCGGCTGGTTCAGGGTTCACGCACTCATTCGAACACCCGCGACCCCGGCGCGGCCAGGGATCGCGGATGCTCGTCAGACTTCCGTAACCACTTCTTACGTGCTTCTCAGCAACGACAGCCCGCCCACAGGTTCCTACGGCGCCTCCGTGGCCGCCTTGTCCAGCTGGAACGCCTCGTTGCCGAGCCCGATGCGGGCGTGCGCCTCGGGGTTGCGGGAGCGCAGGAACAGCCCCTGGGCCAGGCCGACGAGCAGGGCGAGGCCGACGATGCCGGGCAGGATCCACCTCAGGGACGAGCCGGGGCCCGAGCCGACCAGGACGTCGAAGTCCTTGACGGTGTAGACGGCGATGACGACGAGCGCGATGCCGGACAGCGCGGAGGTGACCAGCCGCCAGGCCTGGGCACCGGCGGAGCCGCGGCGGGCGAAGAAGACGATCACCGAGAGGGAGGCGGCGGCCATCAGCACGATCACGCCGAGAGCGCCGATGTTGCCGAACCAGGTGAACAGGTGCAGGACCGGTTCGGTCGGGTCGCCGGTCGGCTTGTCGTCCGCCACCGCGAAGATGATCACGATCACGGCGGACACCGCGGTCTGCAGCAGCGAGCCGGTGCCGGGGGCGCCGCTGGAGCCGGTCGTACGGCCGAAGGCGGACGGCAGCAGGCCCTCGCGGCCCATGGCGAAGGCGTACCGGGCGACGACGTTGTGGAAGCTGAGCATGGCGGCGAACATGCCGGTGACGAACAGGACATGGAGCACGTCGGTGAAGGTGCCCCCGAGCCGGGACTCGGTCAGATAGAAGAGCAGACCCGCGCTCTGCTTCTGGGAGACCCCGACGACCTGGGAGGGCCCCGTCGCCACAGTGATCGCCCAGCAGCTGAGCGCGAAGAAGACGGCGACGCCGCTGACGGCCAGGAACATCACGCGCGGCACCAGGATGTGCGGGCGGCTGGTCTCCTCTGCGTACACCGGCGCCTGTTCGAAGCCGAGGAAGGCGGCGATGCAGAAGCACAGGGCGGTGCCGACGCCGGCGCCGCTGAGGGTGTCGGGGTTGAAGGCGTGCAGGGACAGGCCTTCCTTGGCCGGATCGGCGACGGCCGCGATGTCGAAGACGACAACGAGCGCGACCTCGACGATCAGCAGCACGCCGAGCACACGCGCGTTGACGTCGATCTTCAGCCAGCCGAGCCCGCCGACGACGGCCACGGCCACCAACGCCGGTATCCACCAGGCCACTTGAAGGTCGGCGTAGGTGGAGAAGAGCCCGGAGACCTCGAAGCCGAAGATGCCGTAGATGCCGACCTGGAGGGCGTTGTACGCGACGAGCGCCACCAGGGCCGCGCCGGCGCCCGCGGTACCGCCGAGGCCGCGGGAGATATAGGCGTAGAAGGCGCCCGCATTGTGGACGTGCCGGCTCATCTCGGCGTATCCGACGCTGAAGAGGACCAGCACAACGCCGAGGAGGACAAAGAGAAGCGGCTGCCCCTCGATGCCCATCACCGCGAATGTGGTGGGCATGACACCCGCGACCACCATGAGGGGCGCGGTCGCCGCGAGTACGGAGAGCAGCAGGCCTCCGGTGCCGAGGCGGTCGGCGCGCAGGGCGCGTTCCTGCCCTCTGAACGTACTGATGCCGCCGCCGTCCGCGGTGGCGCTGCTCGTGCTGGAACTGCCCGTCGTCATGGCGGGAACGTCCTTTCGGGGTCGCTACGGGGGCGTTACGTCGTACCGAGCGCATGGTCGCGCGCGGCACGGAAAGCGGTGAGCGGGTCGCGGTCCGGGTAGGACCAGGGGGCCGGGGTCGGGTGTTCCCCGATGCGGTGGAACAGGGCGGCGGCCTCGGCGCCGCGGCCCTCGTAGTACTTGGCGTGGGCGAGGAAGTTGAGGTCGACCAGACGGCGTGGATGACCCTCGTGCTCCCACTCCAGCCACCAGTCGAAGGCGGCCTTCATCACCTGCCGGGCCCGGCGTCCCGACCAGTGCTCGGAGGCGGCCGGGTCGGCGGGTTCCAGGCCGGCGGCGGCCAGCACGCGGTAACGCTCGGTGTGCGCGACGACCGGCAGGATGGCGAGCGGGGAGTCGGCGGGGGCCTGCTCGGCGGCCCAGTAGGCGAAGTCGTAGACCTCGTGCAGCGGGTCGAGGCCCGCGGCGGCCCGGCGCTCGGCCAGCCTGGCGACCATCAGATGGTGGGCGTGGTGGTGGTCGGCGTGCCGGTGGCGGACCTCGTCGAAGAGCTGGACGACGCCCTCGTCGGTGCCGAGGCTGTGCTCCAGGAGGAGCAGTCCGAGCCAGGGCGTCGGATCGGCGGGCACCCGGGCCGCCGCCGTACGACAGGCGTCGCGAGCGCGGACGGGCTTCTCCTTGCCGGCCAGTACGCGCTGGACGAGGGCGACGGCGAGCAGGACGGAGGCGTCGGCGGACTCGGGCTCGGCGAGCAGCCAGTCACGGGCCCAGGCGGTGGTGTAGGACTCCTGGGCGAGGACGGTGACCCGGTGGGCGCGCAGATCCCACTCGTCGCCCGTCTGGGCGAGCAGACCGCGCACCGCCTGCCAGCGCCCTTGGGCCAACGCGGCTCGCGCGGTGACGAGTTCTCCGTCGTCGAGGGCGGCGTCGAATGCCTGGGCCGCACGTTTGTTACGGCGTCCGAGGGGTGGCGGGGGTGGGGACACCCGGGTATTCCTCACGATCCTCACGCGACGCTGCGGGACATCGGCGTGCCATCGGCCGATCACGCACAGCAAACCCCCAGCCAACACTTCGCGTCAAGTGCCGTACGGCTGTTACTCCTGTCAACTACCTTTTCACAAAAGGCACTTGTGACCACAACCCCTACCCGGGACGGTACGCTCCCAAGCGTTCACGGGTAACCGATGTGTCGTACGCCATGGCGCTCGGGCGCGCGGGGGCGGACCATTGCAGCACGGTCCCGCTTCCGGGAACTTCCAGGGGCACGCCGGACCCCTGGGCGCTACAGTCGCCCCAACGCATCCCGTAGCCCGGCCCAACGATCGAGGTACGCAGCGTGTCGGTTCTGGTTCTGATGCTCTCCGTGAGTGCGGCCTGTTGCCTCGGCTTCGGGTTCGTACTCCAGCAGAACGCGGCCCAGCAGGCACCCCTCAGCGACTTCCTCTCCCCGAGACTGCTCCTCGACCTCATGAAGGTGCCACGCTGGCTCGGTGGCATCGCCCTGATGATCGCGGGCATGGTGCTGGGCGCGATAGCCCTGTCCCAGGGCGAGGTCTCCCTGGTCGAACCGCTCCTCGCCACGAACCTCCTCTTCGCCCTCGCCCTCTCCCGCAAGCAGACGAGACAACCCCTGGGCCGCCAGGGCTGGACGGGCCTGGCACTCCTGGCCGGCGGAGTGACGACGTTCATCGTCGCGGGCGAACCGCGCAGCGGCACAGCGGTGACGGACCCCTTCCGCCACTGGCTGATCATCGGCGCGATGGTGGGCCTGGCCCTCCTCCTCACGGCCTACGCCAAACGCTCCCGCCTCAGCGCGGCCCCGGTCCTCCTGGCCCTGGCCGCAGGCCTCCTCTACGGCGTCCAGGACGCGCTGACCCGGGTCAGCGGCCAGCGCTTCACCGAGGGCGGCCTCGCCGAACTGGTCACCGGCTGGCAGCCGTACGGCGTACTGGCGCTCGGAGTGACGGGCCTGGTCCTCGTACAGAGCGCGTTCGAAACGGCCCCCCTGCGCATGTCCCTCCCCGCCCTCACCGCGGCCCAGCCGCTGGCCGGGATCATCTGCGGTGTGGGCTTCCTGGGCGACCAGCTGCGCACCGACACCGGCGCACTGGCCTGGGAGGCGGTGGGCCTCGCCGGAATCGTCGTAGGCATCCTGCTCCTGGGCATGCACCCCGCGATGCCGAGCGGCACGACAAAACAGCAGCCGACCCTCACCCTCCAGCCCCGCTGACCCCCTCTCCCCTCTGTTTGGATGGGGCCATGAGCGCAGCAGACGAAATCCTGGACATCGTCGACGAACACGACCGCGTGACCGGCCAGTCCCCGCGAGGCGAGGCCTACGCCCAGGGCCTGCGCCACCGCGCGGTCTTCATCCAGACCCGAGACGCCCAGGGCCGCGTCTTCGTCCACCGCCGCACCCCCACCAAACTCGTCTTCCCCTCCCTCTACGACATGTTCGTCGGCGGAGTGGTCGGCGCGGGCGAGTCCTACGACGACGCGGCCCTGCGCGAGGCGGAGGAGGAACTCGGCGTCACCGGCCTCCCCCAACCCGGCTTCCTCTTCAAGTTCCTGTACGACGACGGCGCCGGCCGGACCTGGTGGTCGGCGGTGTACGAGGTGCGCTGCGAACTACCGATCAGCCCCCAGGTCGAAGAGGTCGACTGGCACGCCTTCCTGGAGGAGGGAGAGATCGAACGGCGCCTGAACGACTGGGAATGGGTACCGGACGGCCTGGCGGCCTACGAACGACTCAAGGAGTACCACTCCCAGACGTCCGGATAGGGTCGCTCCCGTGATCGATTTCGCACGGAACGTCCGGCTGTGGTTCGCACCCCAGGAGATCAGCGAAGAGGGCAGCACCCCCGACTACCGCTTCTCACTGGCCAACGAGCGCACCTTCCTGGCCTGGCTGCGCACCGCCCTCGCGCTGATCGGCGGCGGCTTCGCGGTGGACCAGTTCCTCCCGGACCTGCGCTGGGCCTGGCGAGTGGGCCTTGCCCTCGCACTCCTCGCGGCAGGCGTCCTGTGCTCACTGCGCGCGGTCAACCACTGGGTGCGCTGCGAACGGGCGATGCGCCAGGGCAAGGACCTGCCCGTATCCCGTTTCCCCGCACTCCTGAGCATCGCCGTGGCGATCGTGGCCGTAGCAATGGTCATCGTCGTACTGGCCGGATGGGAAGGATGACCAGCCCCCCGGACCGCGACCCGGGCCTGCAACCCGAACGCACCCGCCTGGCCTGGCGCCGCACGACCCTGTCAAGCACAGTCGCCGCAGTCCTGGCCGCAAAGGCGGCACTGCACGGCGGAGTCACCGCGGAGGGCATCATCATCTGCGCCCTGTGCTGCGCACTCTGGCTCGCCTTCCTGACCCTGGCCCACCACCGCATCACCACCCTCACAACCGACAGCGGACCACCCCCACCCCTGCCTCCCCGCCACGCGACCGCGGCGGTGCTGTGCACGGTGGCCGTGGCGCTCTGCGCAGCGGTGCTCATCTACTGACCGAGAAATAGCGATGAACCACGAGCCCGCACCCGCCGACGCACGGGAGCGGGGCGTGGCGGTACGGCGAGCCCGCCGCTCAGCTGGTCCCCACGCCGCCCACTGTGACAACACCAGAGGGGCACAACCCGCGGCGGGCTCGCCGTACCGCCACGCACCCGACACCCACCCCGACCGGGATGCCCCGATATGCGAGGTTCACATGGCAGCCTGTCCGTCGTCATAGCCCGCACTTCCGAAGGTGAGCCCCATGACCACCCTGCACCTGGAGCACTCCGCACACACCCACACGCACGGCCCGGACTGCGGCCACGCCCCCGTCCCGCACGGCGACCACGTCGACTACGCGCACGACGGCCACCTGCACCGCGAGCACGGCGGCCACTGGGACGAGTGCGAGCCGGGCGGCCACGTCCCCCACCAGGAGCACACACACCAGCACGGCCAGGACTGCGGCCACGAGAGCGTCCTGCACGGCGATCACATCGACTACGTCCACGACGGCCACCGCCACGCCGAGCACAACGGCCACTGGGACGACCACTGAGCCGACAGACAAGGCACCCGACAGCTCCCCGCGCGGGGAGCTGTCGGCCTATCGTGGCCCCGGTCACGTTTCACTCCCCCACTGGACTACATACCGACCGGTCGGCATGATGGTGCAAGACCTGTTCGTCCCTTCACAGGAGTGATGTATGAGCCCCGACCACCCGCCCGGACTCGATCTCGACCGGCTGCGCGGTCTGCTCGACCGCGAGCGGCCCGGTCTGGTCACCGCCCCCCTGTCCGGCCGGCTGATCGAGGGCGGACGGTCGAACCTCACCTACGCGGTCACCGACTCCACCACCAAGTGGGTCGTACGACGCCCCCCGCTGGGCCACGTCCTGGCGACCGCACACGACATGAAGCGCGAACACCGGGTGATCAGCGCCCTGCACCCGACGAACGTACCGGTACCGAACCCGGTGTTGCTGTGCGAGGACGACGACGTACTGGGCGCGCCCTTCTACGTCATGGAGTTCGTCGAGGGCACCCCGTACCGCACCGCCGACGAACTGCTCCCGCTCGGCCCGGACCGCACCCGGGGCGCGGTGCTCGAACTGGTCGACACCCTGGTCGAGTTGCACGCGGTGGACCCCACACAAGTAGGCCTCGCGGACTTCGGCCGCCCCGAAGGCTTCCTGGACCGCCAACTCCGCCGCTGGGGCAAGCAGTTGGCGGCATCCCGCAACCGCGAGCTGCCCGGCGTCGAGGAGTTGCACGCAGCGCTGGGCCGCCGCCTCCCCACCTCCCCCACCCCCACGGTCGTACACGGCGACTACCGCCTGGACAACGTCCTCATCGGCGAGGACGACAAGATCAAGGCGATCCTCGACTGGGAGATGTCGACACTCGGCGACCCGCTCACGGACCTGGGCCTGCTGGTGATGTACAGCATCCCGCTGGAACTGCCCAACTCCCCCATCTCCACCACCGCTTCGGCCCAGGGACACCCCACACCGGCCGAGCTGATCGAGCGATACGCCGCACGCTCGGGGCGCGACGTGTCGTCGGTCGCCTGGTACACGGCGTTCGCGTGGTTCAAGCTCGCCGTGATCCTGGAGGGCATCCACTACCGCTACACCCTGGGCCAGACCGTCGGCCGCGGCTTCGACCGCATCGGCGAACTGGTACCGGTCTTCATCGAGCACGGCCTGACCACCCTTCAGGAAGGCTGATCCACCATGGACTTCGCGTTCGACGCACGCACCGAGGAACTGCGCGCCAAGCTCCTGGCCTTCATGGACGAGCACGTCTACCCGGCCGAACCGATCGCCGAGGAACAGCGCGCCCAGCTCTCCTCCCCCTGGGACACCCCGGCCGTAGTAGGGGAGTTGAAGGAAGAGGCCCGCAGCCAAGGCCTCTGGAACCTCTTCCTCCCGGACGCCGAGTACGGAGCCGGACTCACCAACCTCCAGTACGCCCCCCTCGCCGAAATCACCGGCCGCTCCCCGCACTTGGCCCCCACCGCGCTGAACTGCGCGGCACCGGACACCGGCAACATGGAGGTACTCGCACAGTTCGGCGACGAACAACAGAAAAAGCAATGGCTGGAGCCGCTACTGGCAGGCGAGATCCGCTCGGCATTCGCGATGACAGAACCAGAGGTGGCCTCCTCGGACGCCACCAACATCACGACCCTCATCGAGCGGGACGGCGACGACTACGTCATCACCGGCCGCAAGTGGTACATCTCCGGGGCGATGAACCCGGACTGCAAGATCTTCATCGTGATGGGCAAAACGGACCCGACGGGCGCGGACATCCGCCGCCAGCAGTCCATGATTCTCGTCCCCCGCGACACCCCCGGCGTCACGGTCAAGCGCGCGATGCAGGTCTTCGGCTACGAGGACCACTCCCACGGCGGCCACGCCGAGGTGATCTTCGACCACGCGCGTGTGCCGGTGACGAACCTGATCGGCGAGGAGGGCGGCGGCTTCGCCATCGCCCAGGCGCGGCTGGGCCCGGGCCGTATCCACCACTGCATGCGGCTGATCGGGATGGCCGAGCGGGCGATCGAGCTGATGTGCCAACGGGCCGTCTCCCGCGTCGCGTTCGGCAAGGCGCTCGCTCAACAGGGCGTCGTCCACAACTGGATCGCGGACGCCCGGGTGGCCGTGGAGCAACTGCGGCTGCTGGTCCTGAAGACGGCATGGATGATGGACACCGTGGGCAACAAGGGCGCCCACGCGGAGATCCAGGCCATCAAGATCGCCACGCCCCGCACGGTGGTCGGCATCCTCGACAAGGCGATCCAGCTGCACGGCGCGGGCGGTGTCAGCCAGGACTTCCCGCTGGCGGAGCTGTACGCGAGCGCCCGCACCCTGATGCTGGCCGACGGCCCGGACGAGGTGCACCAACGCTCCCTCGCCCGCCGGGAGTTGAAGAAATACCTGTAGTACCTGTAGCAAAACGAATGGGCTGGAAGGGATAGGAGAACCCCCTCCAGCCCATTCCCCCCGAGGTGATGGTCAGTTGGGCGTACTGGCCCTCAGCGTCCAGCCTTGCCGGCAGGTGTGCCCGAAGGTCCCGATGTCGCAGCCCTCGACAACGAAGACATACGCACCGGTGTTCCGCTCCCGCACCCGGATCCGCCCGGAGGTCCCCCCGCCGAACTCCCGCTGGGTACCCCCGGGGTCGGAGGCGCTGGTCCAGCGGACCAGGAACGAGTCGTAGCGGTACGGCGCCGTCGTACCCCAGTTGAAGTAGGCGTAGCCGCGGTCCTCCCACGCGGCGACGACCATGTTCGAGCCCTGGCGCGGCGACCAGGTGGCGGTGCCGTAGGTGAAGTACTGGCGCTTCCCGGCGTAGGCACCGTTCAGGTACACGTCCTTGGTGTAGCTGGTCGGACAACCCAGCCACCCACCGGCCCCGCCGAGCGCGCTCCACCGCTGGTAGATGTGCGGCTCGTTCACCGCGATACCGCACCCGGCCCGCGCCGGTGTCTGCGCGGCGGCCGGCACCGCCGCCGTACCACCGAGAGCGAGCACGGATCCCAGCACAACACCCGTCAGGCGCCGCTTCGTTGACAGCATGATGTTTCCCCCGTTGTTCCGGTCGGTCGACCCGGCGGTGCGCCCGCCGTTCCGCTGCTACGAGCATCACGGCGACGGGGGCCGGGAGTTGAGGGGAAGCCCCGGGCAACGCCGGGGACCTCTCCCGGGTGGTCCGGGAAGCGTTCCCATGACACCCGGGTGCCGGGCCCCCACGATGGGACGCATGGAAGACCGCGACGGGCGCACCCGGCCCCACTCGGCCGCCGCGTACACGCTGTTGGGGCTGTCGGCACTCCAAGTGGCCGTCGGGTCGGTCGCGTTGGCGGCGGCCCACGTCCCCGTCGCGGACCTGGTCCGCTACGACATGGTCGTCGACCTGGCGGTGGGCCTCGCCTACCCGGTCTGCGGCACGGTGATCGCGCTGCATCGCCCCCGCAACCCCATCGGCTGGCTGCTGATCGCCTACGGCCTGGGCCACGCGTTCACCGGCATGTCGATCGGACTGGCCGTCCAGGGACTGCGGTTGGGCTGGTCGCCGGAGCTGCTGCACGCGGTCACGACCGTCGGCCGCCACACCTGGATCCTCGGCAGCTCCACGGCGTTCGTGCTCGTGTTCTTCCTGTTCCCCGACGGCCGGCTGCCCGACCGCCGCTGGCGCTGGGCGCTGGCCGCCCAACTCCTCTCCTCCCCACTGGACTTCGCGATCTGGGCGCGGGACGACTGGGGCCTGTTCCGCGGCACGCCCGCCCAGCCCTCCTACCTCCCGGTGCCGGCCGGCTGGATGCCCGTCCTGCGGGACGTCGAGACCGCCAAGGCCTGCCTGGTACTGGCCGCCGTGTTCGCCGTCATGGCCGTCCGCTACCGACGCGGCGGCGAACAGGACCGCCGCCGACTCCTGTGGCTCATCGCGGGAATACTGCCGCTGGCCCTGAGCGTGGCCCTGCAGATCCTCGGCTGCCCGGCCGTCTACACCTCGTGCTGCACCCTGTTCCTGCCGACCGCCATCATGATCGCCGTGGTCCGCGAGGAACTCCTCGACGTCCGCCTCGTCGTCTCCCGCAGCCTCCTCTACGGCACCCTCACGGTCGGCGTGATCGTCACCTACGTCGGCCTCGTCACCTCCGTGCAGGCCCTCCTCAACCCCGACCCCGCCCTCCTCGGCCCGGCGTTGATCACCGTCACCCTGGCCCTCGCCTTCGCCCCCGCCCGCCGCCTCCTGCAACGCATGGTCGACCACGCCCTGTACGGCGACCGGCACGACCCGGTGCGCGCGGTCTCCCGCATCGGCGAACGGCTGGCCGGCACCGGGGTCGACGGGGTCCCGGAGGCGGTCGGCGAGGCGCTGCGGCTGCCGTATGTGTGCGTGGAGTCGAAGTCCGGGGTGACGGACGGCAGTTGGGGCGAACCGGGCGAACACATCCACGCCATACCGCTCGACTACGACGGCCGGACCGTAGGCGCCCTGGTGATCGGACTGCGCCCCGGCGAACAACAACCGACACCCGCCGACCTGGCCGTACTCGAACTGCTGGCCGTACCGCTGGCCGCCGCGCTCCACGCCACCGACCTCACCCGGCAGTTGCAGCACTCCCGGGAGCGGATCGTGGCCGCGCGCGAGGAGGAACGGCGCCGGATCCGCCGCGATCTGCACGACGGGCTCGGCCCGACCCTCGCCGGGGCGGCCTTCCAGGCGGACGCCGTACGCAACCTGTTGGCGTTCGACCCGGAACGGGCGGCGGAGCTGCTCACCGAACTGCGGTCCGAGGTCGGGGGCGCGGTCGCGGAGGTGCGCCGCCTGGTGGACGGGCTACGACCCCCGGATCTGGACCAGTTGGGGCTGCTGGGCGCACTGCGGGAACGTGCGGTACGGCTGTCCTGGCGCGCGGACGGCATCCCGCTCCAGGTACGGGTCCAGGCACCCGAGCGGCTGCCGGCACTGCCCGCCGCGGTCGAGGTGGCCGCGTACCGCATCGCGATCGAGGCACTCACCAACGCGGCCCGGCACGCCCGCGCCTCCCGCGTCGACCTGCGCATCGAGATCGGCGACGGGCTGCGCCTGGAGGTGTGCGACGACGGTTCACCGGCGGGCGAGGAGACCGCGTGGACCCCGGGCGTGGGCATCACGTCGATGCAGGAGCGCGCGGCGGAACTGGGCGGCCGGTGCGTGGCGGGCCAGGGACGGGTGGTGGCGACGCTGCCGCTGGGAGGGGCGTTGTGACGGGGCGAGAGGACGACGAGGACGCGCTGCGGGTCGTACTCGCCGACGATCATCCCGTGGTCAGGACCGGGCTGGCCGCGCTGCTGGAGTCCGTACGGGACGGGACTCCGCGGGTGCGGGTCGTCGGGGTCGCGGCGAGCGGGCGGGAGGCGGTGCGGGCGGCGGTGACCCTGCGTCCGCACGTCGTGGTGATGGACATCCGGATGCCCGACCTGAATGGCATCGAGGCGACCCGCGAGATCGGCCGGGTCGCGCCCCGGGTGGCCGTGCTGATGCTCACCATGGTCGAGGAGGACGACTCGGTGTTCGCCGCGATGCGCGCGGGTGCCCTGGGCTATGTCCTCAAGGGCGCGGGCCAGGACGAGATCGTCCGGGCGATCCGGGCGGTGGCCGCCGGCGAGGCCATCTTCGGCCCCGGTGTCGCCCGGCGTGTGCTCGGCCAGCTCAGCAGGCCGCCCGACCGGCCCGACCCGTGCCCGACGCTCACCCCGCGCGAACGGGACGTACTCGCCCTGATCGCCGACGGTGAACCCAACTCGACGGTGGCCACCCGGCTGGGCCTGTCCCCCAAGACGGTCAGCAACCACATGTCGGCGGTCCTGGCCAAACTGGGCGTCGCGGACCGCGCGGGAGCGGCGGCCTGGGCCCGGGCGGCGGGACTGGGCCGCTCACCGGACACGTGAACGCGGATCAGGGGCGCAGTGCCCGCAGCAGCAGATCCGCGAGGTGGTCGGCGACCTCCTGCGGGCTGAGCGGGCCGCCCGGCCGGTACCACGTCGACAGGTGGTGGACCGAACCGAAGTGGTAGTCGACGACGAGGTCCGCCGGGGTCGCCGTGGAGAAGACGCCCTCGCGCTGGCCCTCCTCGACGAGCGCGCGGAAGCGCTCGTGGTAGCGGCGGCGCTCGGCGCGTACCTGCTTGTTCTTCTCCGGGCTCAGATGGTGCATGGACCGGAAGAAGATCGCCGCGTCGTCGAGATTGTCGATCGTCGTCACCACGACATCCGCCGCGGCGTCCCGCAGCCGCTTCTCCACCGGCTCGTCGGCGCCCGCGAACACCTCAAGGCGCTCCTGCTGGAGACGCAGCACGCGCGCGTACACCTCGTGCAGGAGGTCGTCCTTGGAGCCGAAGTAGTGGTAGAGCGCCCCCTTGGTGACGCCTGCGGCCTCGACGATCTCCTGCACCGAGGTGCGGTCGTAGCCCTGCTCGGCGAAGAGCCTGGTGGCGGCGGCCAGCAGCCGCTGCGGGACGGGAGCCCCGTCTCCGTCGGTCGTCCTGGGCACTGCCGCCACCTGCCTTTCCTAGGTGTTCACTCGCTGTCGTGCGACCGGGAACGCAGTTCCCGCCGGAGGATCTTCCCACTTGCCGTCTTCGGCAGCTCGGGCAGGATCTCCACCTGGCGCGGGTATTTGTAGGCGGCCAGTCTCTCCTTGCAGTACACGGCGAATTCATCGGGGTCGGTTTCGGCGCCCGGACGGAGACTGATGTACGCCTTCACGGTCTCGCCCCGGTACCCGTCGGGCACCCCGACGACGGCCGCCTCGCGCACCGCCGGGTGGGTGTACAGCACGTCCTCGACCTCGCGCGGCCACACCTTGAAGCCGGACGCGTTGATCATGTCCTTCTTGCGGTCGACGACGTACAGCCAGCCCTGCGGGTCCATGAACCCGATGTCCCCGGTGCGCAGTTCGCCGTCCGGGAAGGTCTCGGCGGTGGCCTCGGGGCGCCGCCAGTACCCGGGCACGACCTGCGGCCCACGCACCACAATCTCGCCCTGCTCCCCGAAGGGGACCTCGTCACCCTGGTCGTCGAGGATCCGTACGACGGTGTCGGGTCCCGGTACACCCACGGCCAGCGTCCCCGACGCGGGGTCGACGGGCGCCTCCAGCTGGGGCGGCACGGAGGCGCAGGGCGCGGTGCACTCGGTGAGGCCGTAGCCGTTGCGGATGTACGGCCCGAAGCCGGCCCGGAACTTCTCCACCAGGGCGGGCGGCACCGGCGCGCCGCCGGAGGAGATGTTCAGGAAGGACGCGAAGTGCTCGCGGGTGACGGCCGGGTGCGCGGCGAGCGCCATGAAGGCGGTGGACGGGCCGACCGTGTAGTGCGGCTTGTGCTCGGCGAACGCGTCGAGCACGACCCCGCCCTCGAAGCGGTACGCCAGCACCAGCGAGCCCCCGCTGACGAGCGAGGCACCGAGCTGGCACACCATCCCGGTGATGTGGAACAGCGGCGCCATCGCGAAGTACACGGGCGGGTCCGGCAGTCCGAGCCCGGTGCGCTGCCGTTCGGCGTTGTAGAGGATGTTGCCGTGGGTGTTGGTGGCGCCCTTCGGGGCACCGCTCGTCCCCGAGGTGTAGCTGATCAGCGCGATGTCGGCGGGAACCGGTACCGGAACCTCGGGCGCCTTGTGGCCCTCCTTGGCGACGGCCACCAGATCGGCGGCGTCCTCGGCCTGCGGAAGCCGCTCGAAGGTGAGCACGCGCGCGTCGTCGCGGGTCTGGAAGTCCAGCTCGCACGCCGTGAGCACGATCCGCACCGGCGACTCGGCCACGGTCTCTCGCAGATACGACTCCCACGCGCGGTCAGAGCAGATCAGCGCGACCACCTCGCCGTCCCGCAGGACGTGGGTCACCTCGCCCGACTTGTACATCGGGTTGACGGGCACGACGATCGCGCCCGCCTTCCAGGCACCGAGCAGCGCGATGACGAAGTGCGGCGAGTTCTGGAGCAGGACGGCGACCCGGTCACCGTGCTCCAGTCCCCGCGCGGCCAGATACCCGGCGACGGAGTCGCTCAGCTCGTCGACCTCGCGATAGCTGAGCCGGCCGTCGAAGTAGGTGAGGAAGGTGCGGTCGGGCGTCTCGGCGACGACCCGCCGCAGGGCGTGCACCAGCGAGTCGTCGGGGCTGACGGGCCCGCGCTGGGCGTCGTTGAGCAGCCCGATCCAGGGTCGGGCGGCATAGCGGGAGTCGGTCACTCTCCGGCCTCCCACTTCTGCTGGATGTGGTTCATGGTGGTCAGCCAGCGGTCCGGTTCGGTGGCCCTGTGCTGGTAGTACCCGGCGACCTCGGGGTGCGGCAGGATCAGGAAGCGCTCCTCCTCGATCCCCGCCATCAGGGCGTCCGCCACGGTGTCGGGCTCGATCGCGGTCGGCTGCAGCACCAGGTCGCCCGCGCTGCCGGTGGCGGCCAGCATGTCGGTGCGGACGCCCTGGGGACAGATGGCGTGGACCTTGATCCCACGGTGCCGGTACGTCAGCGACAGCCACTCGGCGAAGGCGTACGCGCCGTGCTTGGTGACGCTGTAGGGCGCGGCCCCGATCATGGTGAGCAGTCCCGCGGCCGACACGGTGGACACGAACCGCCCGCTCCCCCGCTCCAGCCACCCCGGAATCAGCGCCTCCGCGGCCCGCACATGGGCCATGACATTCACGTCCCAGGCCTGAGCCCACACCTGCTCACCGGCGGCTTCGGACCCACCGGAGCCGAGCCCGGCGTTGGCGCAGTAGATGTCGACGGTCCCACCGAGCGCGTCCCGGGCCTCACCGACAACGGCGGAGGCGTCCCCCGGCACGGCGATCCCACCGATCTCGTCGGCGACGGCTTTCGCACGATCACCGTCCAGGTCGTTGACGACGACCCGGGCCCCCTCGGCGGCGAACCGCCGCGCGAGCGCAGCGCCGATGCCACCCCCGGCCCCCGTGACGACTACCCCGGCACCCTGAACGGCTTCCACCATCGGTCTCCTTCGACTGCGGCTCCACTGCCCAGCCAGACTAACCGGTCGGTATGTAACACCGGAAGGGCAGGCGCCCCATAGGGGCGCGGGGCTGTATCTATTTGCGGCTCCGCCGCGTGGGCGCGACCAGCCACAACGGACCCGCATCCCGCCCACAACCCGCGGCAGCTCATACGGTGCCGACATGCCCCTCACCAGAAGAGCTCTCCTGGCAGCAACTCCGGCGGCAGCCCTCACCCCAGCACACTCCAAACCCGGCAGCTTGCGTACAGGATTCGAACGCCTGGCTGAAGCCGACTACAACCAGCTGAACGGCCAACGCATCGGAATCGTCACCAACCCCACCGGCATCACCAGAGACACCCACCACATCGTCGACGTCATGCACGCCGACCCCCACGTGAACCTCACCGCGGTCTTCGGCCCCGAACACGGCTTCCGAGGCACCGCACAGGCAGGCGACTCCGAGGGCCGCTCCACCGACCCGGCCACGAAACTCCCGGTCTACGACACGTACTTGAAGAGCGGTCAGCAACTCGCCGACATCTTCAGGGCCTCCACCGTGGACACCGTCGTCTTCGACATCCAGGACGTGGGCGCCCGCTTCTACACCTACATCTGGACCCTCTACGACTGCATGGAGGCGGCCCGGCTCGCCGGCAAACGCTTCGTCGTGCTCGACCGCCCGAACCCGGTGACCGGCCGCACCGCCCAAGGCCCGGTCCTGCACCGGGAGTTCGCGACCTTCATCGGCCGGCAGCCGATCGCGCAGGCGCACGGGATGACGGTGGCGGAGCTGGCGCGGTTGTTCAACGGGGAGTTCCTGAAGACACCCGTCCAGCTGGAGACCGTACTGATGACGGGCTGGAAGCGGTCGGAGTTCTACGACGCCTGGTCGCTGCCGTGGGTGCCGCCGAGCCCCAACATGCCGACGCCGGACACCGCCCTCGTGTACTCGGGGACGTGTCTCTTCGAGGGGACGAACCTGTCCGAGGGGCGTGGCACCACCCGCCCCTTCGAACTGCTGGGCGCGGAGGGCATCGACGGCCGCTGGACGGCGGCGGTGAATCAACTCGGCCTGCCGGGTGTGCACTTCAGGGAGGCGTACTTCGCGCCGACGTTCTCCAAGTTCCAGGGGAAGACGGTCGGCGGGGTGCAGATCCATGTGCACGACCGGGCCGCGTTCGACCCCGTGCGCACCGGGATCGCGCTGCTGGTGACCGCCAAGAAGGTCTGGAGCGGCTTCCGTTGGCGCTCGGACCACTGGATCGACAACCTCACCGGGTCCGCGCGGGTGCGGACGGCGATCGACGCGGGCGCGGGCACCGACGAGGTGGTGGCGCAGTGGCAGGAGGAGTTGAGGGTGTTCCGGGGGATTCGAACTGAATACCTCCTCTACAAGTGACTCGTGACGTATGGCCAATCTTCACCGGTAGCGGGACGATGCGCCCACATTGAGCCACTCCGGGGGACGAGGAGGCCGGTCATGGCGGATCCGGCGATGAGTGTGAGCCCGTACTGGGAGTTGACCTTCGACGCCGACGGGGACGTCGACCAGGGGGAATGCGATCGGCTGCTGCGTGAGGTGCGGCAGCGCGGGGTCGGTGACCTGATCGTGTTCTCGCACGGGTGGAACAGTCAACGCGCCGGTGCCACGCGGCTCTACAGCCGCTTCTTCGCACCGATTCCGAAGCTCGCGCCGAAGGCCCGCATCGGGTACGTGGGCGTGATCTGGCCATCGATGGAGTTCCCGGACCAGCCGGTCCCGGACTTCCCGCGATCGAGCGTGGCCGCGACCGAACCGATCGCCTCTCCGGTGCTCGACGACGACACCCGGCACACGCTCCTCGACACCTTTCCGGGCAACGCGACACTGATCGACCAGATCGCCCGCATGCTGGATCAACAGCCCGCCCAGGACGCCGAGTTGGAGGAGTTCGGGCGGCTGGTGCGGACCCTCGTGGAGGTGGTGCCGCCCGGGCCGCAGGCGCAGTTCGGCGCGGACACGATGGCGGAGGGGCTGCCGCAGTGCGAGCCGCGGATGCTCGCCGTCGGCTGCACGGCCGAGGTCTGCGACCAGTTCGCGCAGGCCCTGGAGCATCTCTCGTCGCCCCGACCACTGGGCGCCACCGCGGAGTTCACGCTGCCGAACCCGTGGAAGGGGGCGCGGGAGCTGCTGCGGCAGGCGGCGTACTACGCGATGAAACGGCGGGCGGGCACGGTCGGTGAGCGGGGGCTCGGTCCAGTGATCGGGCGGCTCGCGGGAGTGGCGCCGGAGGTGCGGGTGCATCTCGTGGGGCACAGTTTCGGCGGGCGCCTGGTGTCGTTCGCGCTACGGGGTCTGCCCCAGGGGGTGCACTCGGTCAAGTCGGTGACGCTGCTCCAAGGGGCCTTCTCGCACTACGCGTTCGCGTCCCGGCTGCCGGACGACCCGCGTACCGGGGGCGTGCTGCAAGGTCAACAGAACCGTGTGGACGGGCCGTTGGTGTGCTGCTACTCGCACTTCGACTCGGCGCTCGGCACCATCTACCCGCTGGCCTCGCGGATGGCGGACGACGACCGCTCGCTCGCCGCGTTCGAGATCGACCGGGTGCTGGGCGACAAGTGGGGCGCGATGGGCCACGACGGGGTACGGGCGGTGCCCGGCACCCAGGCGCTGACACTGGCCGAGGCACTCAACTCGCCGCTGCCGACGTCGGGTTGTGTGAACGTCGACGCCTGCGCGGTGGTGTGTCACGGCGGCGCTCCTATGGGAGCACACAGCGACATCGTGCACCCTGAACTGGCCCGGGTGGTGCTGGCGGCGGGCCGGATCGGCCGGCCCACCGCCGCTACGGCGTCACCGGTGTGACGTGTACTCCACCACTTGCTGGAAGGTGGGCCGGTTCTGCCAACTGATGTTGTAGTGCTTGATGCCACCCAGGGTGCGCTGGACGATCGAGTCGGCGCACCACTGGTCGCCCGCCGAGCACAGGGAGTCCCCGGGGTAGACGGTGGACGCGCTGGTGCCGGCCGCCGTCTTCAGGGTGCTGATGAGGATGTCCCGGCAGGCGCTGAGGCTGCCGCCGCCGCAGTACTGCTGGGCGAGCGGTCCCGACACGGTCTGTCCGAGCACCGACCGGATGTCCTTGTCGACGTAGCTCCACCAGCCGTACTGGAAGGAGCTGCCGGCGTGGGACCCGGTCGGGCCGTGCGCGGCGGACGGGGTCTCGTCGATGTACAGGTTCTTGGTGAAGGCCGTGTACAGGTCGTCACCGAGGCCGGGTTGGAACTCGGCCTTCACCAGCAGCGGCCACCAGGCGTCCAGGATCCGGATGGCGTCGGCGTTGGCGTAGGTCTTGGACCCGGCCGAGGTCTCGGTGCGCTTGCCGCCCGCGGTCAGCCAGGTCTGCAGCTTGGTGACGGCCGCCGCCGCGGTGGTGTCGGTGACCGTACTGCTGTTGATGACCTGGAGCAGGTCGGGCAGCACGTCCTCGGCCCGCAGGTCGGAGAGCGAGGCGTCCGACATGGCCTTCACCAGCGAGGATCTGGTCACCCCGCCGGCCGCGACGAGTTTCTTCACCCGGTCGTCGAGGAGGTTGCCGCGGTGGACGGACCCGTCGCCCCAGCTCGCGGTCGTGTAGTTGAGGGCCTGTTTGTTGTTCCAGGAGATGTAGTAGTCCTGGTCGATGGAGTTGGGGTGCGCGGAGGCCGGGGTGTAGTCGGAGGTGTTGGTGGTGGGGTCCCAGTTCTGCCACTCGTAGGCGGCCTGGCCCCAGACCGGGAACTCGGGGTCGACACCGGTGGCCCGCACCGGGTTGTTGCCGCTGTTGTAGTACGCGGTGTGCTGGGAGTCGGCGTAGAACCAGTTGAACGTGAAGTTGATGTGCTGCGCGGCGGTCTGGAAGGTCTGCGGACTCTTCACGTAGTCCGGGTCGTTGAGCATCTGGAAGCCGATGATCGAGTCGGCCTCGTGCATGTAGGAGGAGCGCAGGGTGGTGTAGGCGACCTTCTTGCCGCCGACGGTCGCCCGGTACTCGACGGGTCCGTACTCGGTCTTCCACACCCGCATGGTGTACGACCCGGCGGCGGTGCCGTCGGCCGTGGTGGGCGTCCAGGAGTTCTTCTGCTCGACCTCCTCCATGGCGGTGCAGGTGCCGTGGAAGAGGTAGTGGTAGTCGTCCTGGCAGAGTTCGACGGCGTAGGTGTCGATGATGTCCTGGCCGGAGGTGGTCGCGGACCACGAGTAGTCCTGGCCGCGGCCGAGTTCGACGTACATGCTCAGGCCGGCGAAGGAGGCGCCGCGGGCGCTGATGCCCGGGCCCTGGATCTCCTGGAGCATGAGCAACTGGGGTGCGAAGTAGCCGGTCTGGGGTCCGAAGACGGCGATCGGGTGGCCGCTCGCGGTGTATTTGCCGCTCACCACAAGGGCGTTGGACATCCCGCGCTTGGCGGAGCTGAGGGCGGTGGCGGTCGCCGCGGCGGAGGCGGCGGTGGCGCTCTGGTCGGCTCCGGTGCCCGTGGCGTCGTAGACGAGCGGCTCGGTCGTCACCGAACCGGCGTCCGGCAGGGCCTCGCCCTGGGCGGTGGTGGGCTTGGTGCCGTAGGGGAAGCTCTCGCCGTTGTGGACCGTGAGCACGGCCTCGGGGTCGTTGCGTTCGCGGAAGGACTCCCAGACCTTGGTGCCCTGTTCCACGCCGTACTTCTCCTGGGCGGCGAGCAGCGACATGGCGTTGTTGACCTCGCCGCCACCGCCGGAGCCGAACAGGGTGCCGATGACGGAGGCCAGCGCGACCAGGTCGGTGATCTTGAAGTGGTCGATCGTGCCGGCGTTGGTGATCGAGTCCTTGTGGCCGGTGAGGACGTACTCGCCGGGGAAGTAACGGCCGCTGTCCGAGGCGTCGATGTAGGCGTTGATGCCGGCCAGGTAGGCGTTGGCGTCGGCGAGGGCCTGCTGGCCGCGGGCGCCGTTGTTGGCGACGGCGTTGTCGATCTGGGACTGCAGTTCGGCCTCGGTGTAGGGGGCGTTGCGGTAGAACTCCTGCTCAAGACCCTGGTTGGAGGCGACGCCGCCCGCGAAGGTGGTGAGCTGGCCGCGTCCCACGTGCCGGAAGACGTCCATCAGCCACAGCCGGTCCTCGGCCGCCGCGTACCCGGCGCCGTACTCGGTGCCGTAGCGCGTGGTGCCTGTGATGTGCGGCACACCGGTCGCCTTGTCGCGGACGATGGTCACATCGGTGCGGCCGCTGGGGCTCTCGGTCGAGGCGACGTTGGCGGCGGGGACCCCGAACGACGCGTCGTTGAAGAAGGTGTTGATCTTCGCGTCGGTCAGCGTGGCAGCGCCCGTGGCCAGGTTGGCGTAGGGACCGAGCTGATCCTCGGCGTGCGAGGGCTGCACTCCGAAGGCCTGGTTGAGGAGGATCTGCGCGAGGGTCGCGTTGCCGTTCTCGCCGGCCGGGAGGATGTCCGAGCACTGGCCGCCGCAGTAGTCGTTCGAGGCGGTCGCGGCGGTCGCCGTTCCCTGGGCAAGAGGAGACAAAAGGGCGGCAATGAGGGCGCATACGGATGCGGCCTTCAGGAACCCGGGGAATCTGCCGGGAGTTCTCAGTCTGTCGAGCAAGTTGCGTGGGGTGCGCCGAGGCATAACGGCTCCTACCGACGGGGGTGTGGCCGGACGTTACCGCCGGTATCCCCGGGATTGAAGATGAACATGCGTCAAGTTTTGGATGAGCAGGAGCGGCTTATGGGGGCCATCGGAAATCGGATGGAGCCAAATCGCTTGTCGATACGTCTATTCGGCGACGTCCGTACGACGACGCCGAGGTGACCGAAGTACAGGTGCAGGTGTGACGGAGGTGCAGGGCGATGGCCGGTTTCCGGAGTCTGGCGAGACAGGTGCGAGACCCTCGGTGCGATCTGGCGCTGCGGCGCTACTCGCTGCGCAAGTGCCTTGAGCGGTTCGCCCCTTATGGGCACAGGGCGACCTGGGACCACTTGAGCTCCCGGGCCGGGTTCGGACCCGAGGACCGCTCCCCCGACCCGGCGCGGCTCGTGGCCGCACTGGACGAGCTGGAGGAAGCGCGCAAGGTCTGGCTCGCCTATGAGGTCGGGTTCGCCGAACGCCGCAAGAAGGAGAAGCACGACGGGCTCCGCCGCCCGGGCACGGTGGACGACTGGCACCGGCTGACCTGGGGCGGCTTCGGTGTCGCCTGGTGCGACGACCCCCGTCTCCACCCCCATGAACCACTGGCCGAGGTGCTGCGACGGCTGATCGCCGCCCTGGAGCGCGAACCGGGTTCCGTGTGCCCGGTGTGCGCCGGGGAGCGCCTCCTGTGGAAGTACGACCTGGCCCACGAACCCTCCTCGGGCCCGGTCTGCACGGACTGCGGCATCGTCGTGCCGCGTCCGGTGCTCACGCCCGAGGCCCTGGCCTACGCCAGGCGCGGACGGCTGCTCATGTCGGCCTGAACCGGGGCGAACGAAGAAGGGCGCCAGGGGTGCGCCGGGGATGCCGCACCCCCTTTTGACCCAGCAGGTTTGCCCTTGCTCCCGCAACGGCCGAGGCTGCCGACGGCGATCCGTCGACAGCCCCCAAGTGGTGCGCCGCAGGTGTCGGCAGGCGTCAGCTGGCCTTCCAGACGTCGGCGAAACTTCCGCCGGAGATCGAGCCCGGCTGCGCCCGCACGGCGGAGCTGCTGCTCTTCGTCATGACGATCTCGTTCGGCGAGTAGGTGTCCAGGTTGCTGCCGTCGGCCTTGGCGCCGGTGAAGGTCACGGTGCCGAAGTCGGCGAGGCTCGCGACCGAGCCGCCGACCTCGGGGGCCTCGGCGATGACCTCGGCGGAGGCGTTCTTGAAGCCCGACGAGCCCGCGTGCGTGGTGGTCTTGGTCCAGCCCTCGGTGGAGTCGGCGAGGGTCATGGTGAAGGTGGAGCCGGTGTAGGTCACGGTCGCGGTGAACTTGTCGCCGCCCTTGACGGTGACACCGGAGTACGCGCTCTCGGAGGCGGGCAGCACCTCCCACCAGGCGCCGTAGGTGGCCTTGCCGCCGATGCAGTCGGCTTCCGTACCGGTCTGCTCCAGCGCGGAGTTGCTGTAGCCGTCGAGGCCGACCCAGAACGACGAGTACGTGGTGGCCGAGCCGCAGGTGACGCTCGGCTGGGTCCAGGACGAGGTCACCGACGTGTAGGCGCCGGTCGAGCCGACGGCCGCGTAGCCGGACCAGTTGGTCGACGAGACGGTGGCGTTGACCTTGCCGGGCTGTGCGAGCCCGCGCAGGGTGTGGCTCTCGTGGCTCGCTATGGACTGGGTGAGCTGGGCGGGGGTGTTCGAGGCGGCCAGCGAAGGCGTGGCCAGGGCGGCGGTGAGGGCTGCGGCGGTGACGAGAACGAACCCGGCGGAAGATCTCGGGGACATGACTCTCCGTCATTCGAGGGGTGGGGGGCTGCCGTGACGGCAGTGAACAGCAGCTTCCGCGAGGCTTCATGGGCATGGCAAGACGGTCAAGCCCCTTCAGTCTTGAGGGAATTGACGGCGCAACAACTGAGAAATCTGACAGGTTCATTCAAAATTGATCAATCGAGGGGAAAGACTGACCAAACTTCAGGGCAACGGTCTTCCGCCCCACGACAGCCCTGACTTGAGCTGGAGTACGTGACTTCCAGACCGGAGTACGCGACGCCTGTCACCGGGGCGACGCCGTTCCACGAGGCCCTGCGCGCGGCCATCGCGGCCAGCGGGCTGAGCCTGGACCGCATCCAGGACCGGCTGCTGCGCCGCGGTACGCCGGTGGCGTCGGCGACGCTCAGCTCCTGGCAGTCCGGGCGCTACCAGCCCGAACGCCAGCGGTCGTTGGCGGCGCTGACCGTACTGGAGGACGTCCTGCGGCTGCCGCCCGGCGCGCTCACCGGACTGCTCGGCCCGCCCCGGCCCCGGGGCCGCTGGCTGCCACCGGTCGGCGACCACCCGGATCTGGCCCGGGTCTGGTCGGACCACCGCGACCTCACCGCCACCCTTGCCGCGCTCGACACCCGCTGGGACGACAGCCTGACCCGGCTCAGCTGCCACAACCGGGTCGACGTGGCCGCCGACCGCAGCGTCCGCTCCATGACCAGCCGTCGGCTGCTGCGCGCCGAGGCGGACGGCGCGGATCGCTGGATCGCCCTGTACCGCCTGGACGCGCCCGGACCGTTGCCGCTGTTCCGCCTGGCGGCCCCGGCCCGGCTGGGCACCGTCGTCGAACTGCCGGCCGAGGGGCTGGTGGCCGCGGAGCTGCTCTTCGACCGCCCGCTGGCCCGCGGCGAGACCGTGATCGTCGACTACACGGTGGAGCACCGGGACCCGCCCCCGTACTCCCTGCGCGCCGAGACGACGATTCACGTGCCGATGCGCGAACACCTCCTGGAGGTCCGATTCGCGAAGGGGGCACTCCCGCGCGCGTGTTACTCGTTCCGCACGAACGGACTGGACTCCCACGCCGGCGCCGCGCGACCCAGGGAGCAACGGCTACGAGTCGACGCGTCCGGGTCGGTGCACGCGGTGGCGTTGGGGGTCGGACCCTGCCGGGTGGGGATCCGGTGGGTGTGGGGGTGAGGGGGTGAGGCGGGACGGGCTCCTTGGCTGACGAGCGGGCGTTGTCAGTGGTGGGTGGCACCATCGAGGCATGGTGCAGGTCTGTCTCAACGGGGCCCGAGGGGCCGCCGACGGCTGGATGGTGCCGGTCTCGCCCGGGGCGTTGGCCGACGCCGCGGTGGAGGCCGTCGCGGCGGGGGCCACGGACATCCACCTCCACCCCAAGTCCCCTTGCGGGGACGACACGTTGTCGCCGCGTGTCCTCGCGGTGACGCTGGACGCGATACGGGCGCGGGTGACCGTGCCGGTCGGGGTGACCACCGGCGCCTGGGCCGAACCGGACCCCGCCGCCCGGCTGGAGCGGGTGCGCGGCTGGACCGTGCTGCCCGACCACGCCTCGGTCAACTGGCACGAGCCGGGCGCCGAGGAGGTCGCGGCGGCACTGCTGGACCGGGGCGTCGGCGTGGAGGCGGGCATCTGGTCCGGCACGGACGGCGCCGCCCGCTTCGCCGCCTCACCGCTCCGCTCGAAGGTGCTGCGGGTCCTAGCGGAGGTGACCGACCCGGACGCGGACACGGCGGAAGCGTCCGCGCACGCCCTCCTCGCCGAGCTGGACACCGACCACGGCCGCCCGGTTCTGCTGCACGGCGAGGAGGGCGGCGCCTGGCCCGTGCTCCGGCTCGCGGGACGACTGGGACTCGCGACCCGGATCGGCCTGGAGGACACCCTGTTCCTGCCGGACGGCGAACGGGCCCTGTCCAACGCCCAGTTGGTCACCGAGGCGTTGGTTCGGCGCCGGCCGTAGCAGCCGATATTCCCCTCGCTCAACCCGTTTCGCATTGAGGACAGTTGGGAGTGATGAAACACAGCTGAGGAACCCCGAGGAGTCCCGATGTCGACGCTGCGCGTCACCGCCGAAGTGCTGACCGTCCACGAACACCCGAACGCCGACGCCCTCGAACTGGCCCAGGTCGGTTTGTACCGGGCCGTCGTCGCCAAGGGCGCATACCGCACCGGCGACACCGCCGTCTACATCCCCGAGCAGTCCGTGCTCCCGGCCGCGCTGATCGAGGAGTTGGGGCTGACCGGACGCCTCGCGGGAAGCAACGCCGACCGGGTCAAGGCGGTACGCCTGCGCGGTGAGCTGTCGCAGGGCATCGTGTGCCGGCCCACGGTGCTCGCGGACGTGGATCTGGCCCGGGCCGCCCTGGACGGCACCGACTTCGCGGAACTGCTCGGCATCACCAAGTGGGTACCGCCGATCCCGCCCACCATGTCCGGGGAGGTCGAGTCCGCCCCCGATCTGCTGCCCTGGGTGGACATCGAGAACATCCAGCGGTTTCCCGGGATATTCGAACCGGGCGAGACTGTGGTCCTGACCGAGAAACTGCACGGCTCGGCCTGCCTGCTCACCTACTTCGCCGAGGACGGCCGCGTCCAGGTCTCCTCGAAGGGCTTCGGCGCCAAGTCCCTTGCCCTGAAGGAGGATCCACGCAATCTGTACTGGCGGGCGGTCCTCGGCCACAGCGTCCCCGAGGCCGCCGCCCGCCTCGCCGAACGACTCGGCGCCCGCCGGATCGGAATCTTCGGCGAGGTCTACGGCGCGGGCGTACAGGACCTCACCTACGGCGCCGACGGCCGACGCGCCACGCTCGGGTACGCCGTGTTCGACGTCTCCGCCGAGATCGACGGGACGGTGCGCTGGCTGAACACGGCCGAACTACTCGACGGGGAACTGCCGTTGGTGCCACGACTGCACGAGGGACCGTACGACATCGGCCAGGTGCTGAAGATCGCGAGCGGCCGGGAGACCGTGTCCGGCCGGGAACTGCACCTACGGGAGGGCGTCGTGATCCGCCCCACCATGGAGCGCTACAGCCCGGTGACCGGCGGCCGGGCAATCGCCAAGGCGGTAAGTCCGGCGTACCTGACACGAAAGGGCGGCACAGAGTACGAGTGACGCCCGGGCGCAGCCCCCGGCGGGGTACGCGTGTCGGCCGACGCGCGAAACCCTCGGCGCGGTGCCTGTGACAGCTAGTGCACGGACCCCTCGGCGCGGTCCGCGTGACGCCCGGCGCGCGCACCGTTCGTTGCCGTGCGCGGGTCGGCACGCGCGTCGCGTCGGTCAGTCGCGCTTCTCGGGGCCGGGTCCCGTCGTCCGGCCCCGAGGCCTGCGTGTGCCCGGTTCCGGCATCAGGCGGGAACCCGCGCCCCGTTCGCCGATCACGTCGTCCGGGTTGGACAGGACGCAGGTCGCCAGGGAGAGGCAGCCGCAGGCGATGCAGTCGGTGAGGTGGTCGCGGAGGCGGTTGAGCTGCTTGATGCGTTCGTCGAGTTCGGAGCGCCAGGCCTCGGAGAGGTGGGCCCAGTCCTCGCGGGTCGGGGTGCGCTCCTCGGGGAGTTCGGCGAGCGCCTCGCGGATGGTGGCCAGCGGGATGCCGACGCGCTGGGCGGCCCGCACGAAGGCGACCCGGCGCAGGGTGTCACGGGTGTACCGGCGCTGGTTGCCCGTGGTGCGGCGGCTGCTGATCAGACCCTTGGCCTCGTAGAAGTGCAGGGCGGAGACGGCGGCACCGCTGCGCGCGGCGAGTTGACCGACGGTCAGCTCGTGGATCTTCTCGGGAATCTGGGGCACCCCTCGAACCCTACCCATCCACCGGCACAGGTGTTCCGTTGACAGCGGCCCGGCATGCGACCATGCTAAGCAGTTGCTTAGGCATGGCAACACACACGAGCTGGATGACGTGAGAGGCCGGGACATGGCAGAGCCGAGGATCTTCACCTCCGTCGACGACCTGCGGGCGGCGATCGGCGAGCAGTTGGGGTACACCGACTGGGTGGAGGTGGACCAGAAGCGGATCGACCTGTTCGCGGACGCGACGGGCGACCACCAGTGGATCCACGTGGACCCGGAGAAAGCGGCGGCCGGCCCCTTCAGGACGACCATCGCGCACGGCTACCTCACCCTGTCGCTGCTCCCCCTCTTCGGACCGCAGCTGATCAAGGTCGAGGACGTGAAGATGGGCGTCAACTACGGGACGAACAAGGTCCGTTTCCCCGCCCCGGTCCCGGTCGGCTCCCGGCTGCGCGCCACCGCGACGATCACCGGCGTCGACGACGTCCCGGGCGGCGTCCAGGTGACCGTGGCCTTCACCGTGGAGCGCGAGGGCGGCGACAAGCCGGTGTGCGTCGCCGAGTCGGTGTCGCGCTACTACCTCTGAGCCGCCAACCCCCGGGCAGCCGCGGCTACTTGGCCCCCACCATCCGCAGCACGAGGTCGGCGTACAGCGCGCCGACCTCGTCGGGCGTGCGGGGTCCGTCGAGGCTGAACCAGCGCGCCACGTCGATGCACAGCGACAGGATCGCGAGGGTCGTGCCCTTCACGTCCGGCACGTCGAAGGAGCCGTCCGCGACCCCGTCCTCGACGATCCCGCGCACCTCGGCGTCGACCTGGCGGCGCAGCGCGAGGATCTCGTTGCGGGCGTCCGGCCCGAGCGAGTCGAGTTCGTACTGCACGACCCGCGCCGTCGTACGACCGCCCGCGTGCCAGCGCACGAAGGAACTCACCGCGTCCGCGAGCCGCTCGGCGGCGCTGCCCTCGCGCCCCGCCGCCGTCCGCAGGATGTCGAGGGCCTTCTCGTGGCCGATCCTGCTGATCCGGTGGAGCAACTCTTCCTTGGTCTTGTAGTGGATGTAGAGCGCCGCCGGGCTCATCCCGGCGCGGCCGGCGATGTCCCGGGTGGTCGTCGCGTGGTAGCCGCGCTCGGCGAAGGCCTCCACGGCGGCGACCAGCAGCCGCCGGGCCGCGTCGGGCGTGACCTCTGCCCAGGCCTGCGGGTCGCCCGCGGTCGTCTCCTCCGCCGTACTCATCGCTCGTGAACCCCTCTCGATACCTCTCGATGACAAGGGTTCCACCATACCGCCGAACCTGAGCGAGCGCTTAGTCTCCCCGCTCAGAGCTTTTCGAACGGGTTGTAGGTGCCGCGCGCCCCCTCCTGCCGGTCCCGGATCACCTTGGCGAGGGTGAAGGAGGAGGTGACCAGATACAGGACGGCGATCGCGAGGAAGGCCCGCACCCAGGCGTCGGCCTGCAGCTTGAAGATGCCGATGGCGGTCGCCGCGATGGCGACGGAGAAGGACGCGACGGCCTGGCCGTAGAAGGCGGCCGTGTTCTGCGGTTTGCCCGATGCTTCGCTCATGGGGACAAGCGTCCGCTCCTACGGCCGCCCCGGCATCCGTACGGATACTCAACTCCCGTACTCAGAAAGCCGAAACACCCGTCAGCGCACGCCCGATGAGCAGTTTCTGGATCTGGCTGGTGCCCTCGTAGAGGGTCATCACGCGGGCGTCGCGCAGCAGCTTCCCGGCCGGGTACTCGTCGATGTAGCCGTAACCGCCGAAGACCTGGAGCGCGTTGTTCGCGGCGCGGACGGCCGCCTCCGAGGCGAAGAGCTTGGCCTTGGAGGACTCGGTGGCGAAGGGCAGGCCGCGGTCTATGAGGTCGGCGACCCGCCAGGTCAGCAGCCGGGCCGCGTCCACGTCGACGGCGATGTCGCTGATGAGTTCCTGGACGAGCTGGTGGTGGGCGATGGGCTTGCCGAACTGCTCGCGCTCACCGGCGTAGCGCACGGCCACGTCCAGCGCGGCCTGGGCGATGCCGACGCAGCCCGCCGCGACCGACATCCGCCCCTTGGCCAGCGCCGACATGGCGACGGAGAAGCCCTTGCCCTCGGGGGCGAGCATGGCGGAGGCGGGCACGCGGACGTCTTCGAGGACCAGTTCGGCCGTCGCCTGGCCGCGCAGGCCGAGCTTGCCGTGGATGGTGCGGCGGGTCAGGCCGGGAGTGTCGGTGGGCACGAGGAAGGCGGAGACTCCCTTGTGTCCCGGGGCGTCGGTCGAGCGCGCGAAGAGCAGCACGACATCGGCCCAACTGCCGTTCGTGATGAACATCTTGGTGCCGTTGACGACATAGTCGTCACCGTCGCGGACCGCCCGGGTGGTCAGGTTCCCGGCGTCCGATCCCGTACCGGGCTCGGTGAGACCGAAGCAGCCGACGTACTCGCCGGAGGTGAGCCCCGGCAGCCAGCGCCGCTTCTGCTCCTCGCTCCCCCAGGCCGCGATCGACTTGGCGACGAGCCCCAGCGACACGGAGACGATGCCGCGCACGGAGGAGTCGCCGCGGCCGAGTTCCTCGGTGACCAGGCAGTACGCGAGGTGGTCGCCGCCCGAGCCGCCGTACTCCTCGTCGATGGTCAGCCCCAGGAAACCGACCCCGCCGAGCTTCTTCACGATCGACCGGTCGACCTCCTCGGCGCGGTCCCAGGCGATGACGTGCGGGGCGATCTCGCGGTCCACGAAGTCCTTGGCGAGCTGCCGTACGGCTCCCTGCTCCTCGCTCAGTCCCAGGTCCATCGCGCGTCACCCCAAGTGGAAGGCCGTACACCGACTGCTGCACATTGACTGCTGCACATTTAAATTAGCACTGCTAGTTTGACTCCCGCAGCCCTACTATGTGCGCCATGGCCCGACCGCGCAAGCCCCTCCTCAGTACCGACCGGATCGTCGAGACGGCTCGCATGCTGGTGGACTCGGAAGGGCTGGCGGCCGTCTCCACGCGTCGGCTCGCCGCCGAGCTGGGGGTGAGCGGGCCGTCTCTGTACAACCACTTCCGCACGAAGGACCAGATCCTTGAGGCGGTCGCGGACTCGGTGAGCGCGCAGGTCGATCTGTCGATGTTCGAGGACGGCCGCGACTGGCGTACCGCGCTGCGCGACTGGGCCGTGTCCTATCGGTCCGCGCTGCGGGACCACCCGAACATCGTGCCGGTGCTGGCGACCGGGCCGGGGCGGCGGCCGGCGGGGCTGCGGCTCGCCGACGCGGTGTACGGGGGGATGGTGGGGGCGGGGTGGCCGCCGGCGCAGGCCACGTCGATCGGGGCGTTGATGCGGTACTTCATCATGGGGTCGGCGTTGGGGTCGTTCGCCGGGGGGTTCGTGGGCGACGCGAGTGCGTACGATCCGGCCGACTATCCGCATCTTGGGCAGGCGCATCTTCTTGCCGAGCAGCAGGAGAAGGTCGACGAGCGGGCTTTCGAGGTGGGGTTGGCTGCGTTGCTGGATGGGTTGGCGGGGCAGTTTGAGCAAGTGGCTGTTCGTTAGGTCAGGGCTCGCCCACGCGGCGGAGCCGCAGATCGATACAGCCCCGCGCCCCTAGGGGGCGTGCAGCCGCCGTGACTCAAGAGGTGCGCAAGTAAGCCTTCGGCAGGTACGCCGAGACCACCCAGTTCGGGGCGTCCACTACCTCTGTGATCCTCAGGTCCACGGCCACGCTGCACAGGACGTACGCGTCGATCGGGGCGAGGCCGTAGCGGGTGCCGAGGTGGTCGATCATTGCGCGGGTCGCGTCCTGGGCCGCCTTCATGAGATCCGGCGCCACACCCATCGTGGCGTAGTGGCCGGCACGGTCGGAGCCAGTGCGGAGCGGGCCCGCCGTTTCGAACTGGGGAGCCGCGATGCGGCGGCCCTTGTGCAGACGGATGCGGGCCGCGCCCGACAGGGACGCCTCGATCGCACTGACGCACAACTCGCCGTCACCCTGGGCAGCGTGGGGATCGCCGAGGCTGAGGCGGGCGCCGGGCACCTGGACCAGGAGGTAGAGCCTGGTGCCGACGACCAGGTCCTTGCAGTCCACGTTGCCGCCGAAGTGGCCCGGCGGGAGCACACTTTGGGGCTCGGCCGTGTCCGGGCAGACCCCAACCACTCCGCAGAAGGGGCGGATTGGGATGTCCGCCACGTCGAGAAAGTTGGCCGTGTCGCCGCCGCCCAGGTCCCACAGGTGCAGATGCGCGTCGGGGAAGTCCTCGCTGAGCAGGCCGAGTCCGGGGAGTACGGCCGTCCAGCCCCAGTCCACCGAGCGCAGTTCGAGGAACTCCACCTCCAGTACGTCGCCCGGTTCGGCGTCCTTGACCACGATGGGTCCGGCCAGCGGATAGACCCGGTCCCAGTCGAAGCCCGCGACCGCGTCGACGGTCGACGTCGGGTCGAACTGGCCGTCCGTCGCCTCGGTGAGGTCGAACGACACGGTGTCGCCGTCCTCGACCTCCAGCACGGGTTCGTGCTCGGTCGACCACAGGCGATGCACACGCTTCGGTACGGGGTGGTGGCTCATCTGACCGTCCTCACCTGTCGGCACTTGTGCCGGACTCTGCCCCTCCGACCGAGTCGACGTCAAGCCTCACAGGCAATAAATCCGACCTCACAGGCATCGAACCCGCCCCCCGAGCCTCACGTCCGATTTCCGCTAGCATCGCCGCCCTGCCCCGCCTAGCCTCGGGCCATGAAGAAACCCCTCCGCCCCGCCGAAGCGACCGCAGCCGCAGCCGCTGTCGTCACCGTCGTGCTGTGGGCCTCCGCGTTCGTGTCCATCCGAAGCGCCGGAGCCGCCTACTCACCGGGCGCGCTGGCGCTCGGCCGGCTCGCGAGCGGAGCGCTGACTCTGGGGGTGTTCTGTCTCCTACGGCGGGAAGGGCTGCCGCCGCGGTCCGCGTGGCGGGGGATCGCGATCTCGGGCGCGCTGTGGTTCGGCTTCTACATGGTCGTCCTGAACTGGGGCGAGCAGCAGGTCGACGCCGGTACCGCCGCGCTGGTCGTGAACATCGGGCCGATCCTCATCGCCCTGCTCGGCTCGCGGCTGCTCGGTGACGCGATGCCGCCGCGACTGCTCGCGGGGATGGCGGTGTCGTTCGCGGGTGCCGTGACGGTGGGGCTGTCGATGTCGGGTGAGGGCGGATCGTCCGTGCTCGGCGTGGTGCTGTGTCTGCTCGCGGCGGTCGCCTACGCCGGCGGGGTCGTCGCCCAGAAGCCGGCCCTCGGCCGCGCCAGCGCGCTCCAGGTGACGACGTTCGGATGCCTCATCGGGGCGGTGCTGTGCCTGCCGTTCGCGGGACAGCTCGTCGAGCAGGCTGCCGACGCGCCCGTCTCCGCCACGCTCAACATGGTCTACCTGGGCGTCTTCCCGACTGCCCTCGCCTTCACCACCTGGGCCTACGCCCTCGCCCGTACGACCGCCAGCCGCATGGGCGCGACGACGTACGCCGTACCCGCACTGGTCGTCCTGATGTCGTGGCTGGCGCTCGGCGAGGTGCCGGGGCTGCTCACGCTGGCGGGCGGGGTGCTGTGTCTCGCGGGTGTGGCGGTGTCGCGGTCCCGGCCACGCGCGAAGGCGGAGGCAGAGGCGGAGCGGGCTACGGCCACCGCCCCTGACCCGGAGCCCGAACAGGTCCCGTAGGCAAGGCGGTTCAGAACACCACCAGCGCCCGGCCGCCCTTCCCCGCCAGCATGTTCTCGAACGCCGCCGGAATCCCGGCCAGTTCGATCCGTTCCGTCACCAGTGCGCCCAGGTCGAGGCGTCCGGCCCGCACGTGTTCGGCGAGTACCGGCAGGTCCTTCGCCGGGTCGGAGTTGCCGTAGACGCAGCCGCTCAACGTCCGTCCCCAGTGGAAGAGTTCGAGGGCGTTGAAGGTGACCTGCTGGTCCTTGCCGCCGATGCCGACGACCGTGGTGCGGCCACCCCGGCGGGTGGACTCCCAGGCGGTGCGGATGGTGACCGCGCGGCCGACGCACTCCACGGCGACGTCGACGCCCTGCTTTCCGGTGAGGGCGCGGATCTCGCGGGCCGTGTTGTCGGAGGCGACCACGTAGTCCGTCGCGCCGGCCGCGCGTGCCAACTCCTCCTTCTCCGGGGAGACATCGACGGCGACGATCTTCGTGGCGCCCGCGATCCGGGCCGCCTGGAGGGTCGACAGACCCACTCCGCCGACTCCGAAGACCGCGACCGTCTCGCCCTCCCGTACCTGCGCCGAGTGGTGGACGGCGCCGTAGCCGGTGAGGACGGCGCAGCCCAGAAGTGCCGCGTCCGTCAACGGGATTCCGTCCGGGAGGGGCAGGACACACGCTGCGGGCACGACCGTCTCCTCGGCGAACGCGGCTACGTTCAGGCCGGGGTGGAGGTCACTGCCGTCCGAAGCGCGGTGGGCGTAGACGTCGGCGGCGCCGTTGAGGGCGTTGGCGCAGAGCCAGACCTCGCCGAGCGTGCAGGCGTGGCAAGTGCCGCAGGACGGGGCCCAGTTGAGGACGACGGGGTCGCCGGGCGCGATGTGGGTGACGTCCTCGCCCACGGCCACCACCGTGCCCGCGCCCTCGTGGCCGAGGACCGCCGGGACCGGCACGCGCATGGTGCCGTTGGTCAGGGACAGGTCGGAGTGGCAGACCCCGGCGGCCGCGAGGCGGACACGGACCTGGCCGGGGCCGGGGTTCGGGAGGTCGATCTCGGCGATCTCCAGCGGAGCGCCCACGGCGGGCAGTACGGCGGCGCGAACCATGCGAGGCCTCCTAGAGGGTCAACGGGATCAGAACTGAAGGGACTTGGTCTGGAGGTACTCGGACAGCCCGTGCGCGCCGAGTTCCCGGCCCACCCCCGACTGCTTGTAACCCCCGAACGGGGCACGGGGGTTGAACCGTCCGCCGTTGATGTCCACCTGCCCGGTCTCCAACCTCCGCGCGAACGCGACCGCTTCCGCCTCCTCACCGGCCCACACCGCACCCGCCAGCCCGTACACCGTGCCGTTGGCGATGCGCACGGCGTCGTCCTCGTCGTCGTAGCGGAGGATGGAGAGGACCGGGCCGAAGATCTCCTCCTGGGCGATCGTCATGTCGGGGGTCACGTCGGCGAAGACGGTCGGGGCGATGAAGTAGCCCTGCGGGGACGGGTGTTCCAGCCCGCCCGCCACCAGCCGCGCGCCCTCTGCCACCCCCTTCTCGATGTAACTCCGCACTCTGGCCTGCTGCTTGGCGTTCACGACCGGGCCGATGCGGTCGCCGTACTTGGCGGCGGCCGTCGCGGCCAGTTGTACCGCCTCGTCGTACTGGTCGCGGTGGACCAGCATGCGGGTCCAAGCGCTGCAGGTCTGGCCGGAGTTGGACATCACGTTGGCGACGCCGACGTTGACGGCCTTGGCGAGGTCGGCGCTCGGGAGGATGACGTTGGCGGACTTGCCGCCGAGTTCGAGGGCGACCTTCTTGATCGCGGCGCCCGCCGTGGCGGCGATCCGACGGCCCACCGCCGTGGAGCCGGTGAAGGAGACCAGGTCCACGCCCGGGTGCTCGGCGAGGGCCTGTCCCGCGATCGGGCCGAGGCCGGTGACGAGGTTGAAGACACCGGCCGGGACGCCCGCCTCGCCGACCGCTTCGGCGAACAACTGGGCGGTGAGCGGGGTGTCTTCGGCGGGCTTCAACACCACCGTGCAGCCGGCCGCGAGGGCCGGGGCGACCTTGGCGACGATCTGGTGGAGGGGGTAGTTCCAGGGGGTGATCGCGCCGACCACGCCGATCGGCTCCTGGTGGACGGTCGAGTTGCCGACCTTCTCCTCGAAGGCGTGGGTCGCGGCGAGTTCGGCGTAGGAGCCCGCGACCGCGATCGGCACGCTCGCGTGGACGGCCTGGGAGAAGGCGAGCGGTGAGCCGAGTTCGGCGGTGACCGTCTCGGCGATCTCGTCCTTGCGGGAGACGAGCACGTCCCTCAACGCCCCCAGGAGCGCGGCCCGTTCGGCGGGCGGGGTGGCGGCCCAGCCCGGGAGGGCGGCACGCGCGGCCCGTACGGCGGTGTCGACGTCCTCGGCGCCGCCGGCCGGGACGCGGTCGATCACCTGCTCGTCGACCGGGTTCACCACGTCGATGCTCTCCCCGCTCGCGGCGGAGCGCCAGGCGCCGTCGATGTACATGCCGTCGTGTGCCTTCATCGTGCTGCCTCCCGGGCGTGACTGCGTCGTCCGCCTCACAAACTAGCGGTGTTAGTTTTCCGGCGCCAGAGACCCCCGGTCATGGGTGCGTTGCCGGGTCAGAAATCCGCCCGCGTCCGGTCGCCCACCCGGCCCACCGACTCCTGCGCGAAAGGCCTTCTCGTACGCCCGCCGGATCTCCTCGATCTTCCGGTCGCCCGCGCCCGCTCTGGACGGTGAGCCCGGCCGGGAAGTCCGGCGTGACCTCCTTGTCGACGAAGGCCATGAACGGCCGGTCGGGGCTGCCGCGGCCCGGAGGAGGCCGGCGAGTGCGAGGGCTGCCCGGTTTCGGGTGAGGTACACGTTCATGCGCCTGTCCGTACCGGTCGTCACTCCTCCAGGTCGGGCAGCCGCGCCGGGGCGGGCGAGATCCGTTCGCCGTGCTGATCGAAGACGAACAGGTGGGCGATGTCGACGAGCAGCGGGACCTGCATGCCGTGGCGGAGCTGGATGTCGGGGGTGGTGCGGACGACGAGGTCGCCGGGGAGGCGGCCCTCGGGCGGCATGAGGTCGGGTTCCGGGTCCGCCGGGTGGTCGAGTACGACGACCGGTCCTGCGCGCAGCACGCCCGCGCGTTCCCGCAGCCGGCCCAGGACACCACCCTCGCGTCGGCGGCGCCGGGCCGGGCGGGTGGGGCGGGGGGCCTCCAACTCCGGTACCACGGCGGGCCGGGAGCCGGTGTTGAAGTGGACGAGGACCTCGTGGCCCTGGAACTCCACATGCTCGACCAGGCCGCTGATCGCCACCTCGCCGGGGCGGGCGGAGGCGGGCTTGGCGATACGGATCGCCTCGGAGCGCAGGCCGACGATGACCTCGCGGCCCTGCTGGACGCGGAGCAACTGGTGGTCCAGGCACAGGGGTTCGGGCAGGCGCAGATACTGCTTGCCGAGACTGATGGTCATCGCGCCGTCCAACGGGGCGCGGACCAGGCCGCGCAGGAGGTTGATGCGCGGGGTGCCGATGAAGGCGGCGACGAAGACGTTGCGGGGCAGCGCGTACACCGAGCGGGGGCTGCCGACCTGCTGGAGGACTCCGCCGCGCAGGACGGCGACCCGGTCGCCGAGCGACATGGCCTCGGCCTGGTCGTGGGTGACGTAGACCGTGGTGACGCCCAACTCGCGGGTGAGGGAGGAGATTTCGGCGCGCAGGTGGTTGCGGAGTTTGGCGTCGAGGTTGGACAGCGGTTCGTCCATCAGGAACGCGGAGGGGTGGCGGGCGATGGCCCGGCCCATGGCGACGCGCTGGCGTTCGCCGCCGGAGAGCTGGCTCGGGAAGCGGTCGAGGAGTTCCTCGATGCCGAGCATGCGGGCGGTGGCGTCCACACGCGGACGCGGGTCGGCGCCGGGGGCCTCGATGCGCAGCGGGAAGCCGATGTTGTCGCGGCTGGTCATGCTCGGGTAGAGGGCGAAGTTCTGGAAGACCATCGCCATGTCCCGTTCGGAGGGGGCGAGTTCGTTGGCGTACTCGCCGTCGAGTCTTAACTCGCCCTCGGTTATCTCCTCCAGGCCCGCGATCATGCGCAGCACGGTCGACTTGCCGCACCCTGACGGCCCGAGCAGGACGAGGAACTCCCCCGGCGCGATGTCCAGCGACAGCCGGTCCACCACGCGGGCGCCACGCGGGTAGGCCTTGCTCACGTCGTGCAGGGAGATGGCGCGTGTCATGACGAGTGCCCCCGGGGGCTCCGCGATCGGATCACCGCGTACGGGTCGTACGAGGCTTGTGAGTCACGGAAGCTAACGGATTGTGCGCGCCGGGGGGAAGAGACCGGACGGGATCGGGCGGGTCGGTCCGGGTGGTGAGAAAACGGACGATCGCGTTCAGCGCGTGCGGCCGTGTTCGCGGGTCGCGGTGAGGTGGGCGAACACGACGGTGTTGCCGGAGTAGCCGGTCCGGTGGTCGAAGCTGCCACCGCAGGTGATCAGGCGGAGTTCGGGCCGGCCGCGGGCACCGTAGACCTCCCGGTCGGGGAAGTGCGCCTTCTCGTACGTCTTCACCGCGTCGACCGTGTACACGGCGGTCCGGCCGTCGGCGCGGCGGACCTCGATCAGGCGACCGGGCTTGAGTTCGCCGAGGCCCGCGAAGACGGCGGGGCCGGTCATGGTGTCGAGGTGGCCGACGGCGACGGCGGTGCCCTGTTCGCCGGGGGCGGGCCCGTCCGCGTACCAGCCGACCCGCTTGGAGTCGTCGTCCGGCGGCGCGGACATGTGCCGTCCACGGCCGAGCCGGAGCGGGACGACCGGGGCGTCGACGCTGAGGTAGGGGATGACGAGACCGGTCGCGGGAGAGCGCGGGAGGGGGCGCGGCGCGGGCGCCGGGCGGCCGGAGCGGGCCACGGGGTGCGCCGGTGGCGGATGTTGGCCGCCGCGCGCGTCCGTGCGGGCGTGTGCTGCCGAGGGAGCCACGCCGGGTGGACCGGAGGTGCCTGGGGGTGACGCGGCCTCCCGGGCGGGGCCGGAAGCGTCCGTGGCTGACGCGGCCTCCCTGTTCGGACCGGAGGCGCCCGTGACCGACGGCGCTGCCTGGGCCGGGCCGGCGGAGCCCGCGCCCCCGGCGCACCGGGCGCCGCCGACCACCACCACGACGGCCAGCACGACGGTCCGCGCGAGCCGGTAGGCACGCGTCCGATACCAGGGTCGACGGCGACGCACCGCGCGGGTGGTGGAACGGCCCGGTGTCTGGCGCGGGGCGGGGCGGCCCGATGAGCCGTAGTAGGCGGTACCGCTCGATGTCCCACGCGGGGCGGCGCGACCCGACGACCCGAGCGAGGCGATACCGCCCGACGACCCGCGGGGAGCAGCGGCGCCCGACGACTCACGAAAGGGGGTACCACCCACCGCACCACCGGTCATAGCGCGCCCCGACAACCCTCGGTAGGCGGTACCGCTCGATGTCCCACGCGGGACGGCGCGGCCCGACGACCCGAGCGGGACGGTACCGCCCGACGACCCGCGGGGAGCGGCGCCGCCCGACGACTCACGAAAGGCGGTACCACCCACCGCACCACCAGTCATAGCGCGCCCCGACAACCCTCGGTAGGCGGTACCGCTCGATGTCCCACGCGGGACGGCGCGGCCCGACGACCCGAGCGGGACGGTACCGCCCGACGACCCGCGGGGAGCGGCGCCGCCCGACGACTCACGAAAGGGGGTACCACCCACCGCACCACCGGTCATAGCGCGCCTCGACGACCCGCGCGGAGCGGCGCCACCCGACGCCCCGCGCGAAGCGGTTCCGCCCGATGACCCGCCTGTAACAGCGCGGCCGGGTGTCTCGTGCGGAGCGGTGCGGTCCGGTGTCGTGCGGTCGGCCGGGGGCGAGGCCTGGCGCAGGCGGGCGGGGTCAGCGCCCCGCACCCCGGTGGGGCGCGGGGCGGCGCTGGAGTTCATCGCCTCCGCTCAGGACGCACCGTGGGGACGGCGGCGCAGCCGGAACCAGACCACCCCGCCGACCGCGGTCAGGCCCACCGCGGCGGCACCCGCGAGCGGGGTCAGGGCCGCTTCCCGGGCCAGGCCGCCGCCACCGGCCGGCGGACCGCCGTTGGGACCACCCGGTCCGCCGCCGGGACCGCCGGTGCCACCGCCGGGACCGCCGCCGGGCGGTGGCGTCGGGCAGTTGACCTTGAAGACCTTCTGCTTGGCCTTGCCGTTCTCGCCGACGAAGTTCCAGGTCAGCTTGTACTGACCGTTCGGGAGCGTCGCGACGGGCATGGTGTGGCCGGTGCCGCCGGTGAGCGTGATGGAGCCGGTACGGGTCGCGCCGCCCAGGACCGACGGCTGCGTCTCGATGGACCAGGTGACCTCTTGAACCGTGTCGAAGTTGAACGCGTCGATGTAGAAGTCGCAGACCTTCGGGTCGTTGCTCTGATCGTCGAAGAGCGTGCCCACCTCGTGGATCTTGACGTCTCCGTTGTCACCGGCGGCGACGGCGGCCGGCGCGCCGGAGACGACGATCGCCGCGGCGGCGAGAACCGTCCAGGCGGCGGCTCGACGGGGCAGGAATGAGGTCGGCATGAACAGCCCTCCGAATCAGGCGATTATCGTACGAATTGCTCTTTAGCCTGATTCCCTTTCACATCCGGCCCGCCGAATGTGTGCGCAGCGCCGTACGCGCCGTCAGATATCGCTAGATATCGCCCTTCCGGCTCAAGGACGGCCGCCCGCGCCGGGCACCGCCGGGTGCCGTCCGCTCCCGGGCGGCACCGCCCGGCGACCGCAGCGCGGCCCCCGCCGAGAGCACCAGCAGCGCGCCGAGCATCACGAACGGCGCCGCCACGCCCGCGACCCCGGCGACGAGGCCCGCGCCGGCCGGCGCGGCGACCTGGCCGAGCCGGTTGCCGGTGAGGCGCAGCGCGAGCGCGGTGGAACGGGCGCCGTCGGGGGCGGCCTGGACGACCGTCGTCATGGAGAGCGGCTGGCCGACGCCGAGACAGAAGCCGAGCACGGCGAGCATCAGGCCGATCGCCCACACCGGAACCGGTAGCGCGATGCCCGCGCACAGGACGCCCGCGAGGAGGCAGGTCGCGGTCAACAGGGCGGCCCGGCCGAGGAGTTGGAGGAGCGGGGTGAGGACGAGGCGGCAGGCGATGGTGGCCGCCGCGCGGATGCTGAGCAGTACGCCGATCACCGAGGGCGCGATGCCCCGGTGTTCGCCGACCACCGGAAGGTAGGCGGTGAGGATGTCGGTCGCGGACAGCACGGAGAGGCTGACGAAGATGCCCGCGGGCACACCCCGGGCGCCCAGGATGCTCCGCATGGGCACCCGATCGCCCTGCTGGGTACCGGACTTGACGGCCGTACGGTCCTCGATGCGCCACAGGGACGTGAACGACACGGCGGCGCCCGCGCCCGCGACGAGCAGAGCGAGGGCGCTGGTGCCGGCCATGTCGGAGCCGCCGATCAGGGCGCCCGCGGCGATGGGGCCGACGAGTTGGCCGAGGGAGGCGCCGATGGTGAAGTGGCCGAAGTTGCGGTCCTGTTCGTGCGGTGCGGACTGGCGGGCGACCAGCGACTGGGCGCCGATCACGAAGCAGAGGTGGCCCAGGCCCATCACGCCGCTCCACATCGCCATCGCCCAGAGGGAGTTGGCGAGTCCGCTCAGCGCACAGCCCCCGGAGATCAGGACGACGCCGACAGGCAGCAGGGGTGCGCAGCGGCCGTGGTCGGTGCGGCGGCCGAGCGGTACGGCGGCGAACAGCGGAAGCAGCGCGTACACCCCCGCGATGACACCGATCGCCCGCTCGTCCGCGCCGAGGGCGAGGGCCCGGTAGGAGACCGCCGGGCGGGCCATCGACACGGCCGCCTGAGCGAAGCTGAAGGCGATGACGAGGCGGAGCAGCCAGCCGCGGTTCCTGCCGGGCGCCATGGTGAAGTCCCTTGTCGTGTGGGTCAGATGATGCCGAACAGGATTCCTGCCCCGAGGACGACGAGCGATGTCAGCGCCGCCCACTTGACCACGAAGCGGGTGTGGTCGCCGAACTCCACCTTGGCCATGCCGACGAGGACGTACACGGCGGGCACGAGCGGGCTCGACATGTGCAGGGGCTGGCCGACCAGGGAGGCGCGGGCGATCTCCAGCGAGGAGACGCCGTGTGCCTGGCCCGCCTCGGCGAGCACCGGAAGGATGCCGAAGTAGAAGCCGTCGTTCGACATGAAGTACGTGAGCGGGATGCTGAGCACGCCGGTGACGAAGGCCATGTGCGGGCCCATGCCGTCGGGGATGTTGTCGACGAGCCAGGTCGCCATGTGGTCGACCATGCCGGTGCCCTGGAGGACGCCGGTGAAGACGGCGGCGGCGAAGACCATGCCGGAGACGTTGAGGACGTTCTCGGCGTGGGCGCCGAGGCGGGCCTTCTGGTCCGGCATGTGCGGGAAGTTGACGGTCAGGGCGAGCGCGGCACCGAGCAGGAACAGCACCGGGATCGGCAGCCACTCCATGATCATGGCGGTGAGCAGGGTGACCGTGAGCAGTGCGTTGAACCAGTAGAGCTTGGGGCGCAGGGTCGGGCGGTCGGGGTCGAGGCCCTGGAAGCCGTCGTCCTCGGGCTCCTCCGGAAGGTCCGCGCCGGTGCCGGAACCCCCGGACCCCTTGGCGCCCTTGCCCGTGCCGGCGCCCACGAGGACCGTCTCCGACTCGGCGGGTTCCTCGACCAGCACCTCGTCCAGCGTCAGCACGCCGAGCCGCTTGCGTTCGCGGCGGCCGAGGACGTACGCGAGGACGAGGACGCCCAGCAGGCCCACGGCGAGCGCCGGGATCATCGGGACGAAGATGTCACTGGCGTTGAGCTTGAGGGCGGTCGCGGCGCGGGCGGTGGGGCCGCCCCAAGGGAGCGTGTTCATCACGCCGTTGGCCATCGCGGCGACACCGGTCATCACGACCAGGCTCATCTTCAGGCGTTTGTACAGCGGGTACATCGCCGAGACGGTGATCATGAAGGTGGTCGAGCCGTCGCCGTCCAGGGAGACGATCGCGGCGAGGACGGCGGTGCCGACCACGATCCGCAGGGGATCGGCCTTGCAGAACTTCAGGATCCCCCGCACGATCGGGTCGAAGAGACCGACGTCGATCATCACACCGAAGTAGACGATCGCGAACATGAGCATCGCCGCGGTGGGCGCGAGGCTGGTGACGCCGTCGATGACGTAGTCGCCGAGCTTGCCGCCCTTTCCGACGAAGACACAGAACAGCGCGGGTATCAGGACGAGCGCCGCGATCGGCGACATCTTCTTCAGCATGATCAGGACCAGGAAGGTCGCGATCATGGTGAAGCCGAGGATGGTCAGCATGAGTGGAACACCTAACGTTCGCCTTTGAACTCCCACCAGGGGCGGCGGTCCGACGACGTTAGGTCGCGCAAAGCGGCGTTAACAAGATGTTGACGCGCGAGCAATAAGCGCAAAACTCCAGGTCACAGCGGTGCGGTGAGGGCGGCGACCTCCACGGGCACTCCATTGAGCACCGCGTTGCCCGACAGCGGGTCGAGGAGACTGCCGTCGAGCAGCTGGTTCACGTTGACGCCCGGATCGGCGGACGCGTGGTTGAGCCGGGTCCCGGGACGGTCGTGGCCCCAGCCGTGCGGGAGGCTCACCACACCGCGCCGCAGACCGTCCGTGATCTCGGCGGGGGCGGTCACCTCTCCCCCGGCGCCCTTCACCCGGACCGGCGCTCCGTCGACCACGCCGAGCCGCTCGGCGTCCTCGGGGTGGATGTGCAGGGTGCAGCGGTTGGTGCCGCCGGTGAGGGCGGGGACGTTGTGCATCCAGCTGTTGTTGGAGCGGAGATGCCGACGGCCGACGAGGACCAGCCCGTCCGCGCGTTCGCTCATGGCCTGCCGGAGCCGGGGCAGGTCGTCGGCGATCGGCTGCGGCAGCAGTTCGACCTTGCCGCTCCGGGTCTTCAGCGGCTGCGGCAGGCGCGACTTCAAAGGGCCCAGATCGATGCCGTGCGGGTGCGCGAGCAGCTGCTGGAGGGTCAGCCCGTCCGGCCGTACGCCGAAGCCGTCGCCGTAGGGGCCCAGGCGCAGCATCATGTCGAGCCGACGCTCGGGGCCGGTGTCGCCGGTGAGTTGAGTGGTGACCTCGCCCGGATCGCGGCCGTGGACGGGCGAGTTGGGGTCGGTGACGGCCTTGGCGAGGGTCTGGTCGATGACCATCGTGTCGACGGCGGCCGGGTCGGCGCCGTGCATGCCGGTCGCGGCGAGGATCAGCCGGGCCAGGATCTCGGTCTCGGCCATCCGGCCCGGCTCCAGCGGGATCGCGGGGCGGGAGTAGCGGACCTGGTTGCGGACGGCGAGGGTGTTGAACGCGAAGTCGTGGTGCGGGCTTTGGGAGGGCGGGGGCGGCGGAAGAACGACGTCGGCGTGACGCGCGGTCTCGTTGAGATAGGGGTCGACGCTCACCATGAAGTCGAGCGAGTCGAGGGCCTTGTCGAGGCGGGTGCCGTCCGGTGCGGAGAGCACCGGATTGGAGGCTACGGCGATCAGCGCGCGGATCGGTTCGCCCTCGGCGGTCGCGGTGTCGATCTCCTCGGCGAGCGCGGAGAGCGGCAACTCGCCCTTCGCTTCCGGGTATTGACTCACCCGTGAGTGCCAGCGGCCGAGCGCGAAGCCGCGGCCGGGTCCGGCGGGCCGGGGTGTCTTGTCGGTGGCGGCCTGCGGGAAGAGGGCGCCGCCGGGCCGGTCGAGGTTGCCGGTGAGGATGTTGAGGACGTCGACGAGCCAGCTGGCGAGGGTGCCGTGCGGGACGGTGCAGCTGCCGATACGGCCGTAGACGGCGGCAGTTGGGGCGGCGGCGAGTTCGCGGGCGAGGGCGCGGATCTCGTCGGCGGTCACATCGCAGGCGCCGTTGACCGCTTCGGGGGTGAAGTCCCTCACGGCCGAGCGGAGTTCCTCGACACCCTGCACATGCGGGGCCAACTCCCCCAGGTCCACGAGGTGTTCGTCGAAGAGCACGCACGTCATGGCCGCGAGCAGCAGGGCGTCGGTGCCGGGGCGGACCGCGATGTGCCGGTCGGCGAGCTTGGCGGTGCGGGTGCGGCGCGGGTCGATGACGGTGAGGGTGCCGCCGCGGGCCTTGAGCGCCTTGAGCTTGCCGGGGAAGTCGGCGGCGGTGCAGAGACTCCCGTTGGATTCAAGGGGGTTGGCGCCGATGAGGAGCAGATGGTCGGTGTGGTCGAGGTCGGGTACCGGGATCGCGTTGGCGTCGCCGTAGAGCAGGCCGCAGGAGACGTGTTTGGGCATCTGGTCGACCGTGGATGCGGTGAAGACGCTGCGGGTGCCGAGGGCGCCGAGCAGGACCTGGGGGTAGAGGGCGCCGGCCATGGTGTGCACGTTGGGGTTGCCGAGGACGACACCGACGGCGTGCGGGCCGTGTCGCTCGACGACCGGGCGCAGTCCGGCGGCGACCGCGTCGAAGGCCTCCGCCCAGGTGGCCTCGCGCAGCTCGCCGTCGCGGCGGACGAGGGGGGTGCGCAGTCGGTCGGGGTCGCCGTCGACGGCGCCGAAGGAGGCGCCCTTGGGGCAGATGAACCCCCGGCTGAACACGTCCTCGCGGTCGCCTCGGGCGCCGGTCACCCGGGTGCCCTCGATGGTGAGGGTCAGCCCGCAGGTGGCTTCGCACAGGGGGCAGATACGCAGGGCGGTGCGGGACACGGGGCCTCCCAAGGGCGACGTTGCCTCTTGGCCGTGAGCATACCGACCGGTATGGACGGTGGCGAGGGGGTACAGGGGTGAGGTCGGAAACCCGCGGCACGTGAGCGTCCGGTGGGCCGGTCAGTCCAGCACCCGCGCCAGATACGCCCGCAACAGCGCCCGCGTCTCCTCGATGACCTTCTCGTCGCCCTCCGGAGCGACCCGGAAGGCGAGATGGACGAGGGAGTCGGCGGTCTCCACCGCGATCAGGAACGTGCGGCGGAGGTCCTCGTCGGGTTCGCGCGAGAGATAGCCGGAGAGGAGGTCGGTGAGGCGGTCGGCGACGCGGTGGTTGGGTTCCGCGTCGCCCGAGCCGACCGGGATCTGGTTGCCGAAGTCGACGAGGGAGAAGCCGGGCGCGGTGCGTTTCATGGCGATGTACTCGTCCAGGACCGCGTCCACCGCCGCCCGCCACCCTCCCCCGCCGCCGGAGTCCTTGAGGCGCTCGGTGACGCGCTCCGTGTAGCGCTCCAGGTTCCGCTGGGCGAGGGCGTCGGCCATCGCGCGCTTGTTCCCGAAGAAGCGGTAGACCGAGCCGATGGGGACACCGGCGCGCACGGCCACGGCCCGGGTGCTCAGCGCGTCGTAGCCGACCTCGTCGAGGAGGTCGGCGCAGGCGTCGAGGATCCTGGTCAGCCGTTCGGCGCTGCGCCGCTGCACGGGCGCGCGGCGGAGCGATGTCGTGTGGGGCACGGGCTTCATGATGCCTTTCCGCAGCGGTCAGGAGAAGCTCGCACCTCAGTACGGAACTGGGTGCCCATAACACTCATTCCGGCCCCCGCGTCGAGGTGGAGCCGGGTGTCTTGCTGCCGTCGGGCGTGGCCTGCGCCGCCGACTCCGTGATGTCCGCCGTACTCTCCACCGGCTTGCCGTGTACGGCCCACACGGTGCCGTCGTCGGCGTAGAGGCGCGCGGTGACGTGGTGGGTGCCGTGCGGGACGAGGTCGGACGCGAGCCGGTACTCGGGGACGCGGAGCCGTGCGACGGTGCGGCCGTCCACCAGGAGGCGGACGGTGCCGCGGCCCGCGACCGCGACGGGCTTCACGCCGGCGGGCGAGAAGCGGAAGTCGTGGAGGGTCAGCCGGACGTCCCAGCTGTCGTCGGCCGCGTCGGGCTCCACCTCGATACCGACCTCGGGCGCGCCCTTCTTGCCGACCTCGCGGTAGTGCCGACCCTGCTCGTCCGTGTTGTCGAGCACCTTGCCCACCGGTGACGGCGACACCCCGTCGCCCTTCCGCCCCTGGGCATCGCCGGAACCACAGCCCGCCGATCCGGCCAGCAGCAGGGCACAGACCGCGAGCGCGGTGAGAAGTGCGCGCGACCACGACATGCCCGGGAGACTAGAACACCGGTCCGACAGCCGGATCCCCCTTGAGGCTGGTTCTTCGCCTCCGGAAGTCGGATTTTCCCCGCACCCTTCGTCGTCCTCTTGCGCCCGCGAAACCGCAATCCTACGGTGATGCATAGGAATCAGATGGCTCGAACGGCGAGGAGCAGAGATGAGCGGGGACATTCGCAAGACCGCCGAGGGGCTGACCCACCTCACCGGTTTCGGGAATGAACACAGCTCGGAGGCGGTGCCGGGCGCTCTGCCCGAGGGCCGCAACGCCCCGCAGCGAGCCCCGCTCGGCCTCTACGCCGAGCAGCTCAGCGGTTCGGCGTTCACCGAGCCGAGGGCGCACAACCGCCGCTCGTGGCTGTACCGCATCCGTCCCTCGGCCGCGCACCCGCCCTTCACCCGCGCCGACAACGGCGCGATCCGTACGGCACCCTTCACGGAGTCGGTGCCCGACCCCAACCGGCTGCGCTGGAACCCGCTCCCCGCGCCCGCACCCGGCACCGACTTCCTGGCCGGCCTGTGGACCCTGGGCGGCAACGGCGACGCGACCCAGCGCACCGGCATGGCCGTGCACCTGTACCACGCGGACTCCTCCATGGACCGGGTCTTCAGCGACGCGGACGGCGAGCTGCTGATCGTCCCGGAGCGCGGCGGACTGCTGCTGCGCACGGAGTTCGGGCTCCTCCATGTGGAGCCGGGACATGTGGCGTTGCTCCCCCGTGGGGTGCGCTTCCGCGTGGAGCTGCTGGACGCTTCAGCCCGCGGATATGTGTGCGAGAACTACGGGGCCCCCTTCCAACTCCCCGACCTCGGCCCGATCGGCGCCAACGGACTCGCCAACGCCCGGGACTTCCACGCACCCGTCGCCGCGTACGAGGACATCGAGGGCCCGGTCGAGGTGGTGAACAAGTTCTGCGGCAACCTCTGGACCGCGACCTACGACCACTCGCCCCTCGACGTGGTCGCCTGGCACGGCAACCATGTGCCGTACGCCTACGACCTGCGCCGTTTCAATGTCCTCGGCTCCATCTCCTACGACCACCCCGACCCGTCGATCTTCACGGTGCTGACGTCCCCGTCGGACACCCCGGGCCTGGCCGGCGTGGACTTCGTCGTCTTCGCCCCGCGCTGGCTGGTGGGCGAGGACACCTTCCGGCCGCCGTACTTCCACCGGAACGTGATGAGCGAGTACATGGGGCTCATCGAGGGCGCCTATGACGCGAAGGCCGAGGGCTTCGTGCCCGGGGGCGGCTCGCTGCACAACATGATGTCGGCGCACGGACCGGACCGGGAGACCTTCGACCGCGCCAGCGCGGCGGAGCTGCGCCCGCAGAAGATCGACGACGGCCTGGCGTTCATGTTCGAGACCCGCTGGCCGGTGACGGCGACGGCCCAGGCGGCCCGAGCCGACCACCTCCAGCAGGGCTACGACGACGTCTGGCGGGGCCTGCAACGCCACTTCCGCCCCTCTCACTGACAATTCCCCACCGCCCTACGGCCCTTGCACCGATCCCTCCCTACCGGTACGGATGACCCCGTGACCTCCTTCGCCCCGGATTCGATCGTCCTGAACCGCAAGCTGCCGCTCTGGTACCAGGTGTCGCAGTCCCTGCGTGCCTCGATACTCGGCCGCTCGCCCCAGGACCCGCTGCGGCTGCCCACGGAGGAACAGCTCGCGGGGCACTACGGCGTCAGCGTGCTCACCATGCGCCAGGCGCTGAAGGAGCTGGAGGACGAGGGCCTGATCACCCGCCACCGCCGCCGGGGCACATTCATCGAGCCGGACGTCCGACGGGCCACGCCGGTACGGCTGTTGGGCTCGGTCGACGCGATCGTGGCCCAGCAGTCCGGCATGACGACCGAACTCCTGGACCATGGTGCGGTGCCGGTGCCGCCCGAACTGGCCGAGCACTTCCCGGACTTGACCGAGGTGGCGGCGTACCACCGCCTCCGCGGCGACGAGAAGACCGGCGAACCCACGAACCACGCCCGCAACCACATCCGCCCCGAACTGGCCGCCCTCCTCGACCCGGACGACCTGATCCGCCGGCCGATGACCAAGGTGCTGCGGGACATCGTCGGCGCGGACATCAGCCGCATCACGGACACGGTGGAGGCGCGGCTCGCCGACCCGGAGACCGCCCGCCTCCTCCAAGTCCCGCTCCTCAGTCCGATCCTGCACTACACGGGGATCACCTATGACACACGGGGGAGGGTGCTGGACGTGGCGGTCATCCACTATCGGGGGGACCGTTTCTCCTTCTCGGTGACGCTCGACGCGTGAACGCTCCGCTGGGTGGGTGGTGTGTCGTCTGCGGGCCGGTGGGGGCTGGTCGCGCAGTTCCCCGCGCCCCTAAAGGGCGCGACAGCTGGTCCGGCGGGCATAGCCAGGTCGTACGATGCCGAGCGTGACGCACGACGACGCTCCGCTGCTCGCGGACCTGATGCCGTGGTCCGTCGCACCGATCCGGCTCGGCCGGGGGTGGCCGACGGCTCCTGACGCGGCAACACTGAGGGCCCGCTGGGACGCCCTGCTGAAGGCCGAAGTCCCGGACCGGGAAGCCCTGTTCGAGCCGACCCGCTCCCGCACCCTCCACTCGGCGGTGACCCAACTCCCCGGCCAGTCCAGCGGCACGGAGAAACTGGTCCGCGCCACCGGCCCCTGCCCCGAACCGGTCCGCGTCCTCCACGCCCCCTTCGACGAGCAGTGGCTGATCCCCGACCACCGCCTGATCGACGTGGCACGCCCGGAGTTGTGGCGGGTGGCGGACGAACACCAGGTCTTCGTGGTGGAGACGTCCCCGAACACCGCAGGCCCGCCCCTTCTCACCTCATCACTCCTGCCGGTCCTCCGCCCCGGCCGCGTCCGCCCCTTGTACCGCCGCCCCGGCGGTACGGAACCGAACCTGGCACCCGGCCTGCTGGAACACCTCGCCGACCGTCTCGGCCACTCCCCCGCCCCGGTGGACGTTCTCGCCTGGACAGTGGCCACGGCCCGCCCCGGACCAACCGTCCCCCTGACCGGGGACCCCGAACTCTGGTCCCACGGTGTCGAGTTGGGCCGCCGGATCCTCTGGCTGACGCGCCGCAACGGCGACCGCCCCAAACTCCCCGGCGGCCGACGCCCCTACGTCCGCGCCCCGCTGCCACCCCTCCCCCTCACCCTCCACTACGACCGCGACGAGGAGACCCTCCACCTCGACGAGGGCCGCATCTCCCCGGTCCCGCCCGAGTCCTGGGACTTCGAGGCGAGCGGCGTACGCGTCCTGGAGGAGTGGTTCACGTCCCGCACATCGGAGTCCGCCGAACCGGGCACCCTGGCCGCGATCCGCCCGCCGACCTGGCAACAGACATGGACGTCGGAACTGCTGGAGCTGATCACGGTGTTGGCGCTGCTGGCGGAACTGAGGCCGCGACAGGAGGAGTTGAAGGTGACGGATCCAATCACGGCAGCAGAGCTGCGCAAAGCGGGCGTCCTTCCGGCACCGGAATCAGCACGCCACCCCGCATCGGTCTTGGACCACCACGAAGAGGGCCCAGAGGGTCAATTCACGCTCATCTGATCCCCCTAGGGGCGCGGGGAACTGCGCGCCCAGCCCCAACGCACCCGCACCCGCCTACGGCGCAAACGCATCCAAAACCTTCCCCACCGCCACATCAAAGATCGCGTCCAGATCAATGGGCCCCGGATCCTCCGCAAACGCCGCAGCCATCCGCGGATAAGCCCCACCCATGATCTGACTCCCCAAGTACGCGATCCGCACCGCGTTCTCCTCCTCCTCGGACCACGGCAACGACCGAGACCGCTCAGCAGTGGCCAGCTCATTGCTCACGTACATCGTCACCACCCCGTTGAGAAGCCCCACGAGTTGCATCTTCGTGCCGTATGTCGCCTCGACCGGATCAAGACAGGCAAGGCAGTGCTCCAGATACTTCAGCGCGTTCGGGCTGAAGCCGTACACCGGTGACATCAACCGCGGCAGCCAGGGATGCCGATGCATCAACGTCCGCGTCTGATGCGCGACCCGGACCATGTCCGCCCGCCAGTCGCCCGACGGCTCCCACTCCTCGTGCTCGCCGCTGACCGCGTCGACCATCAGCTCATACAGGTCCTCCTTGCGGGGGACGTAGTTGTAGAGCGACATCGTGCCGCACCCCAACTCGGCCGCGACATGCCGCATGGACACCGTGTCCAGCCCCCCGCCGTCGGCGATCCGCACCGCCGCCGCCGCGATGTCCGCGCGGCTGTACGCGGGCTTGGGCCCACGCCCCGCCCGCTCGGGTCGCGCCCAGATCACTTCGGGTACGGCCGCTCGGTCCGCCATTGATCATCACCTCGACCACCATGCTAGTTACGTACACCGTACGTAGTGCGCTATGGTCGACCCATGACTACTACGTACGCTGTACTTAGTGAAGGTCTGGAGAAGCGCTTCGGCGCCGTGCACGCCGTGCGCGGGCTGGACCTGGCGGTGGCGCGGGGCACGGTCTGCGGGGTGCTCGGGCCCAACGGCGCGGGCAAGACCACGGCCGTCCGGCTGCTCACCACCCTGCTGCGCCCCGACGCGGGCTCCGCGCGGATCGCCGGCCACGATCTGGTCCGGGAGGCACCGGCCGTACGGCGCAGCATCGGCGTCACCGGGCAGTACGCGTCGGTCGACGGTGACCTCACGGGCCGGCAGAACCTGCGCCTGTTCGCGCGGCTGCACCGGGTGCGGGGTCCGGCGGACCGGGCCGCGGAACTGCTGGACCGCTTCGGCCTCACCGAGGCCGCCGACCGCGCCACGACCACCTACTCCGGCGGGATGCGCCGCCGCCTCGACCTGGCGGCGAGTCTCATACGACGCCCCGACGTGCTGTTCCTGGACGAACCGACGACCGGCCTCGACCCGGCCAGCCGGAATCAGATCTGGGACGCCGTACGGGACCTGAAGAGGGAGGGTACGACCGTGCTGCTGACCACGCAGTACCTGGAGGAGGCCGACCAACTGGCCGACGACATCGCCCTGGTGGACCGGGGGCGGGTCGCGCACAGCGGGTCACCGTCCCAGCTCAAGGCGCTCATCGGCACGTACGCCGAGGTCGTCGTCGCGCATGCGGACGCGCTGGCGAAGGCGGCCGGTGTCCTCGACCAACTCACGGGCGCCGAGCCGTCGTTCGACCACGAGCGGAACGCCGTGGGCGCGGTGACCGGCGATCCGACGCTCACCCTGCCCCGGCTCGTCCGCGAACTCGACGCGGCGGGCGTGCCGTTGCTCGACGCGAGCATGCGGCCGCCGACGCTCGACGACGTGTTCCTCCGCCTGACGGACCGTAAGGAGGTTGTGGCATGAGCGCGTTGGCGTACGACGGCACCGCGATGCTCGGCCGGCAGCTGCGGCGGGTGCGGAACAATCCGGCGCTGGCGATCCTCACCCAGACCATGCCGATCACGATGCTGCTGTTCTTCGGGTACGTCTTCGGCAGCGCGCTGGCGATGCCGGGTGACGCCTACCGCTCCTACCTGGTACCGGGGTTGCTGGTCGCGACCGCCGCGAACGGCATCATGACCGGCATGTTCCAGGCCGCCCAGGACTCGCACCGGGGTGTGACGGACCGCTTCCGCACCCTGCCGATGAGCAGGGCCGCCGTACCGCTCGGGCAGGCGACCGCCGATCTGGTCGTCACGGCGGTCGGGACCGTACCGTTCCTGCTGGTCGGTCTCGCGGTGGGGTGGCGGGTCGAGGGGTCGGTGGCCCAAGCCGCCGCCGCTGTGGGCCTGTTGCTGCTGTTCCGGTTCGCCTGCGCCTGGGTCGGCATCCTGCTCGGGCTGGCCTCGCGCAGCGAGGAGGCGGCCGGTCAGCTCGGCAGCGCGACCTTCATGCTGCCGCTGCTGTCCAACGCGTACATCCCGACCGACCGGCTGCCCGACTGGCTGCGCACGCCGGCCGAGTGGAACCCGATCAGCGCGGTCACCACGGCCCTGCGGTACCTGTTCGGCAACTCGCCCGTGCCCGAGGGCGCCGCCTGGCCGGTGGCCCATCCGATCGCCGGGTCGCTGGCGTGGTGCGCGGCGCTGACCGCCGTGTTCGCGCCGCTCGCCGTACGCCGGTACGCGCGCGGCGAGCGCTGAGGTCCCCGCATGACAAAGGCGCCGGGCGCGGGACATGATCCCTCACATGGAGCCCATGCCGCTGCCCCTTGAGGGCGTCACCGTCGTCGCCGTCGAACAGGCCGTCGCCGCCCCCTTCGCCACCCGGCAGCTCGCCGATCTGGGCGCCCGGGTGATCAAGGTCGAGCGGATCGACGGCGGTGACTTCGCGCGCGGCTACGACATCGCGGCCGGCGGTCTGGCGTCGCACTTCGTGTGGTGCAACCGGGGCAAGGAGTCGATCGCGCTCGACCTGAAGGACCCGCGCGGGCTGGACGTCGTACGGCGGCTGGTCGCGGACGCGGACGTGTTCGTGCAGAACCTCGCGCACGGGGCGGCGGCCCGGCTCGGGCTGGACGCGGCGACGCTGTGTGCGGCGCATCCCCGGCTGGTCGCCGTGGACATCTCGGGGTACGGGGCGTCGGGGCCGTACGCGGACAAGCGGGCCTACGACATGCTCGTGCAGTGCGAGGCGGGGCTGGTGTCGGTGACGGGGACGCCGGAGCGGTCGGTGAAGGCGGGGATCCCGGTGGCCGACATCGCGGCGGGGATGTACGCGTTCTCGGGTGTGCTCGCGGCGCTCGTGCGGCGCGGCACCACCGGGCGGGGCGGGCCCGTCGAGGTGTCGATGCTGGACGCGGTCGTGGAGTGGATGGGGCATCCGCTGCATCACACGATGCACGGCGGAACTCCCCCGGCGCGCACGGGTCTTGCGCACGCCGTCATCGCTCCGTACGACGTCTATCCCGCGGCGGACGGCGGGCAGGTGCTGCTCGCGGTGCAGAACGACCGGGAGTGGCGGCGGCTGGCCGAACAGGTGCTGGGGCGGCCGGAGTTGGGGACCGACCCGGACTTCGCGACCAACGCGGAGCGGGTGGTGAACCGGGAGCGCACGGACGCCCTCGTCGGTGCGGTGCTGGGTGGGCTGGCCACCGACGAGGCCGTGTCGCGGCTGGAGCGCGCGGGCGTGGCCTGCGCGCGCCTCAGGAACGTACAAGAGGTGGCGGAGCACCCGCAGTTGGCGGCCCGGGAGCGGTGGCGGGAAGTGGGTTCGCCGGTCGGGCCGTTGCGGGCGCTGCTGCCGCCCATCACCTTGCCGGGCGGAGGCGAGGCGCGGATGGGTGACGTGCCCGCGCTCGGGGAGCACACCGAGGCGCTGCTGCGTGCCGTGGGGATGGCGGACGCGGAGATCGCAGCACTGCGCCGGGACGGTGTGGCGTCCTGAGCGCGGGCCCCCGGGAACTCCCCGGGGACGCCGAGGACTTGCTCAGCGCCCGCCGAACAGCGAACGGCGCAGCCTGCGCAGCGGTGCGAAGAGCGAGACCCTGCTCACTCGCGCGCCCCTGGCACTGCGTTCCTGCGTGGTGTCGCGCGAGGTCAGCTCGCGCATCAGCGAGGTCGCCTCTGCCGTCTCGCGCTGCGGGACGACGGGGCCGCCCAGCACCGAGAGATGGCGGTCGAGGCGCGAACTCGTCGCGCTGCTCCCGCACGTGATCGCAGGGACCCTTGCCCTGCTGCGCACTATCTGTTCCATGTCACTCCCCACCCGTACGAGTCCACCCGGCCCGGGCAGGGTAACCCTATCGCCCCAACCGGGCACTCGTGTATCGAGGTCTCAGGATTCACCTTCCCCGTAAGGGTGTTGACGACCCCTCCGTGATTACTCTCCGAATCCAACCGATTTCAGGGCGAGTTGGACAACTGGCTGCGTTGTGGGCTGTGGTGAGCCTCCGTCGGGCTCGACGGTCACTGCGAGTGATGTTGCTGATTTGTCGAGTCCGGTGGTGACCAAGGGCGTGTCGTCCTTGAAGAGCCCGAGGGAGCGCGGTTGCACATTGGGGCGCATCAGCCACAGTTGACGCACGCGCCCGCTCGGCGGTGCGCCGTATCCGCTCAGGGTGACGACCGCGCGCCCCTCCGACGCGGAGGCGATCACGCCGATGCTCCGGCCCGCGGTGTCCGCGCCGGTGGTCGCACGGGCGTCCGGAGCCGCGAGAACGTGTGCGATCTCACGCGACTGCGCCTGGGCGGCGTCCAGCTTGTCCTGTGTCCGGTTGGCCTGCACGGCGAACAGCGAGGCCACGACGAGGGCGGCTGCGGCCGTCGCGGTGGCGAACGGCACGAAGAACGGCCGCCGTTGGGGCACGCGGGCGCGTGACGCCTGCGGCTCCGCGCCCCACACATGAGCCGGCAGCCGGGGCGTGTACTCCCGTGTCTCCCGCCCGCGCTCCCGCAGCGGCCCGGGCTCCTGCGGGGTGTTGCGGATCGCGGACAGCACCCGGTCGCGCATCGCGGGCGGCGGCTGGGCGGCCATGGACCTGGCGAGCCGGGCCGCGCCCTCGGTCAGGGTGCGGACCTCGAAGGCACAGCGCTCGCACTTCTTGAGGTGCTTCTCGAACTGGGCGCGCTCGCCGGGTTCGAGGGCGTCGAGGGCGTAGGGCGCGGCGAGCGAGTGGAGATCGCCCCGGCGGAACAGTCGGGCGAGGACGCTCATGCGGCACCTCCCAGGCAGTCGCGCAGCCGGGTGAGTCCGTCACGCATACGGGTCTTGACGGTGCCCAGCGGCAGCGAGAGCCGCTCGGCCACTTCACGGTACGTATAGCCGTCGTAATAGGCGAGGGTCACGGACTGCCGTTGCAGGGCGGTGAGCCGGTCCAGGCAGCGGCGCACCAACTGGCGCTCCAGGCCTGCCTCGACCTCCTCGGTCACCTGGTCGAAGGCCGGGTTGTGGGAGCGGCGGGCCTCGCGCTGCTCGCGGTCGACGGCGGCGCGGGCGCTGCGCACCCGGTCGACGGCCCGGCGGTGGGCGAGGGTGAGGACCCAGGACAGGGCGCTGCCGCGGCCGGGATCGAAGCGGGCGGCGGACCGCCAGAGTTCGAGCAGCACCTCCTGGGACACCTCCTCGGACTGCGCGGGGTCGCGCACCACCCGGCGCACCAGTCCGAACACGGGCCCGGACACCAGTCCGTAGAGCTCCTCGAAGGCCCGCTGATCCCCTCCGGCGACCTGCACCAGGAGTTCGTCCGCCCCCACCCGTCCCCCTCTCGTCGACCGCACGCGGCCCCTCCTCTTCGACCGCACGCGGTCTGTCACTTCGCATCCCGTCACACGAGGCATTCGCAGCGGATGCCCCTAAGGATGGGTTACGGATCAGCGGACTTGAAACGCGGGTCACGAGCCGGATTGGAGCCCACCAAAAAAAACTTTTCAGATTCGACCAATCCGGCCCGGCACCAGCTCCGAATCCCCGAGCGTCAGGCAAGTTGGCACTGAGGACGGACGGCATGACACCTATCTCCAGGAGCGGTGCGGGACGCAGGAAGCTCGCGGCCCTCATATGTGGCGCACTCGCCGCCGGAGGGCTCGCAGCCGCCGGCACGGCCGCGCTGGAACCGGGAGTGGCCTCGGCCTCCTCCCACCGGGAGGCGCCCCTCATCTCGGGGACCCCCCAGTACGACAACACGGACCTCTACGCGTTCGTGAGCCCGGACAAGCCGGACACCACCACCATCGTGGCGAACTGGATCCCGTTCGAGGAGCCCGCCGGCGGCCCGAACTTCTACCAGTTCGCGGACGACGCCCAGTACGACATCCACGTCGACAACAACGGTGACGCGCTGGACGACTTCATCTTCCGCTACACCTTCAGCACCCAGATCAAGAACAAGAAGACGTTCCTGTACAACACGGGCCCGGTCACCAGCCTGACCGACCCGGACCTCAACATCACGCAGTCGTACGACATCGAGCTCATCAAGCTCAAGAAGGGCAAGAAGGTCTCCGAGACGAAGGTCGCCGACGACATCCCGGCGGCGCCGTCCGACGTCGGCGACGCGTCGATGCCGGACTACGCCAAGCTGCGTTCGCAGGCGATCTACAAGACGGCCAACGGCGGCGCGACCTTCGCCGGTCAGGCCGACGACCCGTTCTTCGCCGACCTGCGCGTCTTCGACCTGCTGTACGGCGGCAACCTCAGCGAGGTCGGCAACGACACGCTCAAGGGCTACAACGTCAACACGATCGCCCTCCAGGTGCCGAACGACCTGATCCGGCAGTCGAAGTCGCGTCCGACCGTGGGTATTTACTCCACGACCCAGCGCAAGAACGCCAAGGGCTACTACACGCAGGTCTCGCGCCTGGGCAACCCGCTGGTCAACGAGGTCGTCAACCCGCAGAAGGACAAGGACAAGTTCAACGCGTCCGAGCCCAAGGACGACGCGCAGTTCCTCAAGAACGTCACCGAGCCCGAGCTGCCGAAGCTGATCGAGTCGATCTACAAGATCAAGGCGCCGAAGGAGCCGCGCAACGACCTCGTCAGCGTGTTCCTCACGGGCGTCAAGGATCTCAACACCGAGCAGCCGTACGCGAAGCCGTCGGAGATGCTGCGCCTCAACACGTCGATCCCGCCGACCGCGCACCCCAAGCGGCTCGGTGTGCTGGACGGCGACAACGCGGGCTTCCCGAACGGGCGTCGGCTCACCGACGACGTGATCGACGAGGCGCTCCAGGTCATGGAGGGTGAACTCGTCGGTTCCAAGAACGACTTGGGCGACGCGGTCGACAAGAACGACAAGGGCTTCGAGAAGTACTTCCCCTACGTCGCCGAGCCGACCTCGGGTTCGCGCGGTCCGCTCGCCAAGGGCACCAGCAGCGGCAGTGACGTCAAGAACCAGCTGGGCGACGCGCTGCAGCCGGCGGGCTCGTCCTCCAGCAACAACATGATGCTGATCACCGCGTCGGCGGCCTCGGGTGTGGCCGGAGTACTGCTGATCGGCGCGGGCGTCGCATGGTGGCGCCGTCGGATGACCCACCGCCCGTACTAAATCCCCACCGACTGGCGCGGCCCGCACAGCTTCTTCCCCCACGGTGCGGGCCGCGCCACCCCTGCGTGACAACACCTCTCAGCAGTACGGCACTTGAACCACCCCAGGCGATGGAGGAACGGCATGGCCCCGCGCGAGCACGACAACAAGCCGACGGAGGGCGAGCCCGGCGAGACGCCGGTGGCGGCGGAGCGGGAACGCGAGTGGGAACGCGTGTGGGCGGAGGACGAGACCGACGCCGAGGCCGGGACCGGCCCTGAGCGCGAGGCCGATTCCCAGGCAGCCGAGGTCAGTTCCGAGGTCGGGGTCAACTCCGGGGAAGCCGAGGTCAGTTCCGACGCCGGGGCCGGCTCCGAAGCCAACGCCGACTCCGAGACCACGACCGCCCCCGACGCCGAGGCCGACCCCGAGAACGAGGCCGAGGCCGAGATCGCGCCCGACGCAGGACCGACCGAAGCCGCAGCCCCATCGCCTGGGCACGACCACCCCCACGATCACGACCACCCCCACACGCACGATCACCCCCACCCCCACCCCCACTCGCACGACCACGACCACGACCACGACCACGGTGATCACGCCCCGCACACCGGCACACCCGAAGACGCGGTCGCCGACGAACGCGTCGCCGCCGTACGCCGGTTGGGCGCCGCGGGCCGTCGCTGGCGGGTCGTCCAACTCGCCGGTTGCGCCGCCCTGTTGGCCGTGGCGATGACCGCCGGGGCCATCGCGATCGGCGCGGCGAAGGACAGCGGTGCCACCGGTGTCACGAACGTCTCCAGCGCCGTGTCGCCGGACCTGCTGGCCAGCGGGAGCCTGGACGCGAGCATCGCCGCGCTGCAGGCCCATCTCCGGGGCCAGCCGAAGGACTTCGACGGGTGGGCGACGCTCGGACTGGCCTATGTCGAGCAGGCCAGGACCAAGGGCGACCCCTCCCGGTACCCGCAGGCGCAGGCCGCCTTCACGCGGTCGCTGAAGATATCGCCGAACAACGAGAACGCCCTTGAGGGACGGGCCGCGCTCGCCGCCGCCCGGCACGAGTTCGCGGAGGCCCTCGGCTACGCGGACAAGGTCCTCAAGGAGAACCCGTACAGCGAGCGCGCCCTGTGCTCCCGTATCGACGCGCTCGTCGAACTCGGCCGCTACGACGAGGCGTCGAAGGCCGCCGACCTGGCCGACGCCCGCAAGCCCGGCGTCCCGGTGTTCACCCGCTACGCCTACGTCCACGAGCTGCGCGGCGACGTCAAGACGGCCCGCACCGTGCTGGAGCAGGCGCTCGCCGCCGCCACCTCCCCCGGCGACATCTCGTACGTGGCCGGCACACTCGGTCAACTCGCCTGGAACCAGGGCGACTACAAGACCGCCCTGGACTACTACGGCCGCGCCCTCGCCGCCGACGAGAACTACCTCCCCGCCCTTGAGGGCCGCGCCCGCGCCCAGGCCGCCCTGGGCGACCGCGCCGACGCCATCAAGGGGCTGGAGCTGGTCGTCTCCCGCTACCCGCTGCCCCAACCCCTCGTGGAACTGGGTGAGTTGTACGAGAGCCGGGACGCCGCGGGCGACAAGGCGAAGGCCGACGACCAGTACGCGCTCGTCGACGCCTGGATCGCGCTCGCCCGTGCCAACGGCGTCAACGCCGACCTCGACACCGCGCTCGCCGCCGCCGACCACGGCGACATCAAGTCGGCCCTGAAGGCCGCCCGCGCCGAGTGGGCCCGCCGGCACACCGTGCACACGGCGGACGCCCTGGCCTGGGCCCTGCACGTCAACGGCCGCGACGCGGAGGCCCTTCCGTACGCCCGTCAGGCCACGGCCACCAACTACCACAACGCCTCGTTCATCTACCACCTCGGCATGATCGAGCTGGCCACCGGCCACAAGGCGGACGGTCGCGCCCACCTGGCCAAGGCCCTGAAGCTGAACCCGGGCTTCTCGCCGCTGGGTGCGGCCAAGGCCCGTAAGGCGCTGGAGGCGACCAAGTGAGGCCCGTCCGCCGTCTGTTCGCGTCCGCCGCGGCCGTCCTCACGGCCGCCGGCGCGCTCCTGCTCGTCCCCACGGCGGCAGCGAGCGCGCACCCGCTGGGCAACTTCACGGTCAACCGTTACGACGGTCTCGTCGTCGCTCCGGGCGTCCTGCGCGTCACGCACATCGAGGACCTCGCGGAGATCCCGGCGACCCAGGCCAAGCCGGACATCAAGCGGTTGGGCATGACCGAGTGGGCCCGGCAGCGGTGCGACAAGGCCACCGAGGGCAGCAAGGTCACCGTCGACGGACGTACGGTCGCGCTCACGCCCGGCACCAGTACCGCGCGGCTGCGGCCCGGGCAGGCCGGGCTCAACACCCTGCGGCTGGAGTGCGGTTCGACGGCAGCGCTGCCCAAGGGCAGCACGGTCGCCCTGGGCTTCCACAGCGCGGGCCTGACCACCGGGCCCGGCTGGCGGGAGATCACCGCGCGCGCCGACCGGATGACGCTCACCGGGACGGACGTACCGAAGAAGTCGGTGTCGCACGAACTGACCAGCTATCCCAAGGACTTGCTCTCCTCGCCCGCCGACATCACGAAGGCGTCGCTGCGCGCGCGTCCCGGCGGTCCGGCCCTCACCGACGACGACCAGTCGCAGGCGGACTCGACCGCGTCCAACATCCTGCCGCGCGGCGTGGACCGTTGGACGGAGGCCTTGACCAACATGGTCGCCCGCCACCACCTCAGTGTCGGCTTCGCGGCCCTGTCCCTGCTCATCGCGATCGCCCTGGGCGCGATGCACGCGCTCGCCCCCGGTCACGGCAAGACGCTGATGGCGGCCACGGCGGCGGCCCGGGGCGGTCGTGCCCGCCTCAAGGACGTGCTCCCCCTGGCCGCCTCGGTCACGGTCACCCACACCCTCGGCGTGATCGCCCTGGGCCTCCTGGTCACGGCCGGCTCCGCCGCGACGCCCTCGGTGATCGCCTGGCTGGGCATCGCGAGCGGTGTCCTGGTCCTCTTCGCGGGCGGCAACCTCGTACGCCGCGCCTGGCGCAACCGGCCACGCCCACAAGCCACTTCACACCCCCACCCCCATCCCCACCCGCACCCCCACGGTGGCGATCACAGCCACGAGAGCGCCAAGTCCCCCAAGCGCTCACTGGTCCTCGCGTCCGCGCACGCCCGGGCCGGGTCCACACACACGCTCACCGAGGCCCACCCGCACCCCCACAGCCACGACGACGACCATGACCACAGTCACGATCACCCCCACCCCCATGAGCACGACCACGATCACGAGCACGGCCACTCGCACGACCACGCCGTAGAACACACGCACGGCGGCTTCACGCACACCCACTCCACCGCCCCCACCCTGCGCGGTACGCTCCTGCTCGGCTTCGCCGGCGGGCTCGTGCCGAGCCCGTCCGCCGTGGTCGTCCTCGTGGGGGCCGCCGCGCTCGGCCAGGCCTGGTTCGGGCTGCTGCTGGTCGTCGCCTACGGCGTCGGGCTCGCCCTCACCCTCACCGCCGCCGGATTCGCCGTCGTCAAGCTGGGTACAGGGATGAACCGAGTGCTGGACCGGCGACCCCGCTGGACCACCAGCCCCATGGCGGTCCTGGTCCGCAGGACACTGCCGTTGGCATCGGCGTTCGTCGTCGTGGCCCTCGGTATCGGTTTGGTGCTCAAGGGGGCGGCATCCGCACTCGGCTGAGTTACGTTTGTGGAGAATTGGCCCGGATGCGAATGGGGAGCGACCATGCCCGAAGAACCGGGCACTGAACGTGTGATCGCGGACCGCTACCGGCTCCTGTCCCCCCTCGGCGAGGGCGGCATGGGGACGGTCTGGCGGGCCCGCGACGAGGTGCTGCAACGCGAGGTCGCCGTCAAGGAGGTCCGTGCGCCGGCCGGACTGGCCTCCGGTGACGTGGAGCGGATGTACGCCCGGCTGGAGCGCGAGGCGTGGGCGGCGGCGCGGGTCGCCAACCGCAATGTGGTGACGGTGTACGACGTGGCGATGGAGGAGGGCCGTCCCTGGATCGTCATGGAGCTGGTGCGGGGTGTGTCCCTGGCCGATCTCCTGGACGCCGAGGGCCCGTTGTCGCCACAGCGGGCCGCGCACATCGGTGCCGAGGTGCTCGCCGCGCTGCGGGCCGCGCACGACGCCGGGGTGCTGCACCGCGATGTGAAACCGGCCAACGTGCTGATGTCGAACGACGGTCGGGTCGTGCTGACCGACTTCGGTATCGCGATGGTCGAGGGCAGTTCGGCGCTCACCATGACCGGCGAGGTCATCGGTTCGCCCGAATTCCTCGCTCCGGAGCGGGCGTTGGGCCGTACGCCGGGGCCCGAGTCCGATCTGTGGGCGCTGGGTGTGCTGTTGTACGCGGCGGTCGAGGGCAGTTCGCCGTTCCGCCAGAACACCCCGTTGAGCACGCTGCGCGCGATCGTCGACGAGGAGCTGCCCACACCGCACCGGGCGGGACCGCTCACCCCGGTGATCGAGGGGCTGCTGCGCAAGGACCCGGCCGAGCGGCTGACGGCCGAACAGGCGGAACAGGACCTGCGGTTGGTCGCGGCGGGCGGTACTCCGCGCGCGGCCACCGCGCCCACGACGCCGTACACGCCGACGATGGCGGGGTACCCGCAGGACTCCTTCTCCCACCAGGAGTCGCGGACACCGCCGCAGCCGGTGCAGGGTTTCGGGCCGCCGCCCACCTCCTATTCGACGCCGACGGCCGCGGACGAACCGCACCGCAATCGGCGGGCGGCCGTCGTGATCATCGCGGGTGTGATCGCGCTGGCCCTGGCGATCGGTGGGCTGACGTACGCGCTGTTGAACCAGGGCAACGGGGACAACACCGACGCGGGCAAGGGCACCAGCACCCCCAAGAGCCAGCCCTCGGACGGGACTTCGCCCAGCGCGAGCAGTGAGACCACGGCCGCCAGTGAGACGCCGAGCCCGAGCGCGAGCAAGTCCTCGTCGGCGCCGCAGTCGGTGCAGGTGTCCGTGGCGGGCACCAACACCGACTACTCCGGGAGCTGTCCGCCGTCGAACACGAAGGCGCCGACCTTCACGGCGAGTTTCACGGTGGGGAAGCTGCCCGCGGAGGTGTCCTACCGGTGGGTGCTGAAGAACGGTTCGGTCTCCGACCCCGGCTGGAAGACACTGTCGTTCCCTTCGGGCGGCGGGAAGACCAAGCAGGACCGGGTGTTCCTGACGACGTACTCGAACAGCGGGACGTTCACGAACGAGATCAGTGTCGAGGTCCGTACCCCGGTGAAGACGACGTCCAACTCGGTGCCGTTCTCGGTGACTTGCCTGACGGAGACCCCGTCGGACGGGGCCTCCGCGTCGGACTCGGCGTCACCTTCTGGCGGGTGAGCCTCAGACCGCGCCGGTCAGGGCCGGCAGGTAGCCGCCGGACTGGCCGGCCGCGGTCGGGTGGTACGACTCGGTGATGCTCAGCAGGTTGAGGCTGTGCAGCCAGGAGCTGCCGGAGCAGATCTCGTGGCCGGTGAACGGGGTGCGGACGTCGCCGAAGGTGAAGCCGTGGTCGGCGGCGCGCTTGGCGAGGGCGCTGTCGAGGTAGTCGGCCGCGCCGTTGATGGCGCTGCGCTTGGCCGCGGAGAGGCCGAGGCAGGTGGTGCCGAGCTTGTAGAAGCGCGGGTAGCCGAGCACGACCACGTGCGCGGCGGGGGCTTTGGCGCTGATCGCCGAGTAGACCTTGTCGAGTTGGGCGGGGAGCGTCGAGTCGACGTACGCCTTCGCGGTGGCGATCCGGGTCAGGCAGGAGCTGTCGGACTGCAGGACGCAGGTCGTCATGACGTCGGCGAAGCCCGCGTCGTTGCCGCCGACGGAGATCGAGACGAGGGACGTGGCCGAGGTGAGCGGGCCGAGTTGACTCGCCAGAACATCACCCGTTCGGGCGCCGGAGCAAGCGGTGAAGTCGAACGTCGAGGGTGAGTGGGCGGCTGCCCAGAGGTAGGGGTAGGCCTTGGTGCTGCGGTCGCAGGAGCCGCTGGAACTGATGTAGCTGCCCGCGCCGACGCCCGAGGAGTAGGAGTCGCCGAGGGCCACATAGCCGCCGGTTGCGGCGAGTTGGGACGCCTGCGCCGTCATCGCCCCGGTGAGGGCGAGTCCGGCGGCGAGGAGGAGCGAGGTCACGTATGCCGTAAATCGGGAACGTCTCATGGAACCTCCCTTAGCAGGATCTCTGCCACAACTGTCGTACCAACCAGGCGCATCGCCGGGAAGTGTCCATGCCAAAGGAGAGGCCGACAGGGTCATTGATTGCGTGTTCATGACAGCTGTGTGACAGGCCGTCAACTCCCTTGAACCACACCGGTACATGACCCACGCTTTACTCAGCCTTGGTGCGGAACGCAACGCTCCAGGGTTGTGCGCGCGACAGCGCGCGCACCCCCACAGTCGCGCGCCGGACCCGGGCGCGCGCCGCCTGGAGGAGGACTCCCTCGTAATGGCACTCCTGCGTAGCAACAAGCTCCGGCTCGCCGCGATGACCGGCGCCGCCACCGCCGCTCTCGTCGGCGGGCTCACCGCACTTCCCGCCCAGGCCGCCCCGGCCACGGGCACGGTCCTGGCCGCCGGCTCCCCCACAGCCGTCGACGGCAGCTACATCGTCACCCTCAAGAAGAGCGCCGGCCTCAAGGCCTCCTCGACCGCGGGCAAGGGACTCATCAAGGAGTACGGCGGCACGGTCACGAAGACGTTCGGCACCGTGCTGAACGGCTACACGGCCAGCCTCTCCGCGACCGAGGCCGCGAGACTCGCCGCCGACCCGGCCGTCGCCGCGGTGGAGCAGAACCAGCGCGTCCACCTGACCGACACCACCCAGTCCAGCGCGCCCTGGGGCCTGGACCGCATCGACCAGGCCGCGCTGCCGCTCTCGGGGACGTACACCTACCCGGACAGCGCGGGCAGCGGGGTGAACGTGTACGTCATCGACACCGGCGTCCGGATCACCCACACCCAGATCAGCGGCCGTGCCTCCTACGGCCACGACGCGGTCGACGGCGACACCACCGCCTCCGACGGCAACGGCCACGGCACCCATGTGGCCACGACCATCGCGGGCTCGACGTACGGCGTCGCCAAGAAGGCGAACATCGTGGCGGTCCGGGTGCTCGACAACAGCGGCTCGGGTACGACGGCCGGTGTGATCGCGGGCATCGACTGGGTGACCGCGAACCACACCACCCCGGCGGTCGCCAACATGTCGCTCGGCGGCGGCGCTTCGGCCACGCTCGACACCGCGGTCGCCAACTCCATCTCCAGCGGCGTGACTTACGCCATCGCGGCGGGCAACAGCGCGGCCAACGCGTCGTCGTACTCCCCCGCCCGGGTCGCCACCGCGATCACGGTCGGCGCCACCACCAGCACGGACGCCAAGGCCAGTTACTCCAACTACGGTTCGGTGCTGGACATCTTCGCGCCCGGCTCCTCGATCCTGGCGGGCTACAACACGAGTGACACCGCCACCGCGACCCTGTCGGGCACCTCGATGGCCACCCCGCACGTGGCGGGCGCCGCCGCCGTCTATCTCGCGGGCCATACCTCGTCCACTCCGGCCCAGGTCGCCACGGCCCTGGTGAACGGCGCCACGTCGAACGTCGTGACCAGCGCGGGCACCGGTTCGCCGAACAAGCTGCTGAAGATCGTGCCGTAAGGCCCGTCCGCCCCAGCCGCATCAATGTTCCCCGGAGGCAGCAGGCGCCTCCGGGGAACATTGATGCGGAGATGCGCGAGAACCGGCGCAAGCACCTTCCGCACCTTGACGTGCCCCGTCGGGCTGCGCCACATTGAAACCCGGCATCCGGCGCGCTGGGGGGCAAAGTCGCCAATGCAGACCTTAGGTATCAAGAGAACATCCACCGCCGACACCGAGCGGGCGCGACCAGGACCGGGGAGGGACCTGTCGGCGCTTTTCGCCGGTGCGGCCGTGACCATCGGTGCGGTCGGCGCGGTGCTCGCGCTCACCGACTCCGGATCACCGTTGCGCGGACCGTTCGCGCTGTTCTTCCTTTTCTCCGCGCCGGCCTCGGCAATTGCGGCGGCGTTGCGCGGACTTGATCCCTACGGCCGCGTTCTCGCGTCGGTCGCGGGCGCGGCGGTCGTCGACATGCTGGTCGCCCAGGGAATGCTGGCGGTGCACCGGTGGTCGATCGACGGGGGAATCGTCGCGGTCGCGGTGATCAGTGGCCTGACAGCACTATCGGTATTCGTGCGGCATATGCGCCGCCGTACAACGACTGACAAAGGAGTGTAACGGTCAAACCAACAAAAACGTGAGGCCCCGTTTCAGGCCTTGCCATACGGGTTCAATCATCAATACCGTCGTAATCTCACCCGCACTGGTCCATCATCGAGCGGCTCCAGGGGAGGGCTCAAGGACCGCGATGAACCGGCGCGGGGCGCGGTAGGGGGGTGCCGTGCTCGGTGACCGTACTGGTGACCGAGTCGTCCGCGCGGCCGGCTTTCATGTTTGTTTTTCGGGGGTCGACCAGCTTTGCCAGCTCACCACGCGTGCACGGAGATCCATTGATCCGTGTCGCCCGTGAGAACCCCCCTTTCGAACCGGAGCACAGAGCCGGGCCGCCCAGGGGCGGGCGGTCCGCCGGACGAGAGGGACCAGACTCATGAGTTCCGTTCTGCGCCCAGCGACATCGGGCCAAGATCCGTTAATGTCGGCCAAATACCGGCCGATCTCCTCTCACCTGGCGATTACACCGCCGGTGAGTGTGGTGATTCCCGCCATGAATGAGGCGGAGAATCTCCCTTACGTCTTCAAGACACTGCCCGCGTGGATACACGAAGTGGTTCTTGTGGACGGCAATTCCACCGACAGCACCGTGGAAGTGGCCCGCGAACTGTGGCCCGGGGTGAAGGTCGTCGAACAGCAGGGAAAGGGCAAGGGGGATGCCCTGATCACCGGGTTCGAGGCCTGCAGCGGCGACATCATCGTGATGGTCGACGCGGACGGTTCGGCCGACGGACACGAGATCGTCAGCTATGTCTCCGCCCTTGTCTCGGGCGCCGACTTCGCCAAGGGTTCCCGCTTCGCCAACGGCGGCGGCACGGACGACATGACGTTCATCCGCAAGCTCGGCAACTGGGCGCTGTGCACGATCGTCAACCGCAAGTTCGGCGCCCGCTACACCGATCTCTGCTACGGATACAACGCGTTCTGGCGGCACTGCCTCGACAAGATCGACCTCGACTGCACCGGCTTCGAGATCGAGACCCTGATCAACATCCGAGTGGTCAAGGCCGGCCTCAAGGTGCAGGAGATCCCCAGCCACGAGTACCTCCGCATCCACGGCACGAGCAATCTGCGCGCCGTGCGGGACGGGATCAGGGTGCTCAAGGTGATCCTCAAGGAGCGCTCCAACCGGCGTGCGCTGCGCAGCCGTTCGCACGCGAGGGTGATCGACTCGGTCCGGGGAGAGGTGTCTTGAGCGGTCCCGACATCTCTGTCGTGATCTGCGTCTACACCGAGGACCGCTGGGAGGACATCCTCGCGGCGGTCTCCTCGGTGCGGGCGCAGTCGCGGCCCGCGCTGGAAACGTTGCTGGTCGTCGACCACAACCCGGCTCTCCTGGACCGACTCACCAGGGAGTACAAGGACTTGAAGGAGAGCGGCGAGGTCCGTGTGCTGGCGAACGCGGGCCCGCGCGGTCTGTCCGCCGGCCGCAACACCGGCATCTCCGTGTCGCTCGGCGAGGTCGTCGCCTTCCTCGACGACGACGCCGTGGCCGAGCGGGAGTGGCTGCGGCACTTCGCCGAGGCGTACACCGACCCGAAGGTGATGGCCGTGGGCGGCCGTACGATGCCGATCTGGGCGTCGGGGCGGCGGCCGGCCTGGTTCCCCGAGGAGTTCGACTGGGTGGTGGGCTGCACGTACAAGGGCCTGCCGCCGGGCCGGGTCCGGGTGCGCAACGTCCTCGGTGGCAACGCCTCGTTCCGTCGTACGGCCTTCGACGCGGCGGGGGGTTTCGCGACCGGCATCGGGCGGGACGGCGACAAGCGTCCGCTGGGCTGCGAGGAGACGGAGTTGTGCATCCGGCTCACGCGGGCCAGACCGGACGCGGTGCTGCTGATCGACGACCGGGCGGTGATCCACCACCGGGTGCCCGAGGCGCGCGAGCACTTCGGGTACTTCCGTACGCGGACGTACGCCGAGGGTCTGTCCAAGGCGCTGGTGGCCCGAAGTGTCGGCGCCGACAAGGGACTTGAGTCGGAGCGCCGCTACACGACCCGGGTGCTGCCGGCCGGGGTGGCGCGCGGCCTGCGGGACTTCGTGTTCGCCCGGCCGGGCGGCGCGGGCCGGGCGGGCGCGATCGTCGCCGGGGTGTTCACGGCGGCGGGCGGGTATGTCGTCGGGAGCGTGCGGGCACGGCGGGGCGGGGCCACGTTCGAGGTGGCCGGGATCGAGCGGGGGGACACGCATGAGTGACACACCGGTGCCGATTCTCATGTACCACTCCGTCGCCGCCGCCCCGAACGACGCCACCCGCGCCCTGTCCGTCGCGCCGGAGGCGTTCGCCGAACAGATGGCCCTGCTCGGCGATCTGCACTTCACGCCGATCAACACCGCCGATCTGGCGGCCAGTTGGCGTTCGGGCAAGCCGCTGCCGGAGCGCCCGGTACTGATCACCTTCGACGACGGCTACGAGGGCGTGCACCGGCACGCGCTGCCCGTACTCGCGCAACACGGCTTCGCTTCCACCCTGTTCGTCTCCACCGGCTGGATCCGGGGCGCGTACGACACCGGGGGCGGCCTCGACACCATGCTCGACTGGGACCAGATCCGCCAACTCGCGGACGCCGACGTCGAGATCGGCGGCCACAGCCACACCCACCCGCAGCTCGACCAGCTTCGGGACGAGACCCTGCGCGCGGAGCTGGTCCGCTGCTTGGAGATCGTCGCCGACGAACTCGGCACGGTGCCCGTCTCGTTCGCCTATCCATACGGCTACTCCAGCCGCCGGGTGCGGGTCGCGGTGCGGGAGACCGGGTTCACGCAGGCGCTCGCCGTCGGCAACGACCTCGCCCGCCGCCGGCAGGGACCGTACGCACTGCGACGGGTGACTGTGCGCCGCAGTACGGGAGTCGAGGAGTTCGAGCGGCTCGTCGAGGGCCGTGCGATCGCCCGCAACTTCGCCAGGGACCGGGCCCTCACCCAGGGGTACGCCATGGTCCGCAGAGCCCGACAGGTCCGCCGGAAGGCCAGCCGTTCCCGTGTCTGACACGACGACCACCACCCAGGACACCGTGCCCGAGACCGAGGCGCCCCAGCAGTCGGGGCGCCGTCTGCGCCTGCCGGGGAGGCGCAAGTCCCCCGGCGGCAGCCCGCTGTTCCGCAACGCCTACGCCCTGATGCTCAACACCGGGATCTCCGCGGTGCTCGGCCTCGGCTACTGGCTGATCGCGGCCCACTACTACTCGGCCTCCGCCGTCGGACAGGGTTCGGCGGCGATCGCCGCGATGAAGCTGCTCGCCGGACTCACCGCGGTGACGCTGACGGGCGCCCTGGCCCGCTTCATCCCGGTCGCCGGCCGCGCCACCGGACGCCTCATCTTCCGTACGTACGCGGGCAGTTCGATGGTCGTCGCGCTGGGCGCCGGGGTCTTCCTGCTGACCCTGAACGACTGGGGACCCTCGTACCGCTTCCTGCACGGGCCGGTCAACGCGCTCGGCTTCGTCGTCGCCGTCGTCGCCTGGAACCTGCTCACGCTCCAGGACGGGGTGCTGACCGGACTGCGCAGCGCGCCCTGGGTGCCGGTGGGCAACACCGTGTTCTCGGCGGTCAAGTTGGCGCTGCTCGTCGGGCTGGCGTCGGTGTTCGCCACGAGCGGTGTCTTCGTGTCGTGGGTCGCCGCGATCGCGTTCTCCGCGGTGCCGCTCGGCTGGCTGGTGTTCCGGCGGCTGGTGCCCCGGCACATCAAGGCGACCGAGGACCACGCGAAACAGCCGACACTGCGGGAGATCGGGCGGTTCCTCGCCGGGGACTACACCGGCTCGCTGTTCTCCCTCGCCGTGGTCTATCTCGTGCCGGTGATCATCGCCTCGCAGGTCAGCTCCGAGGACAACGCGTACTTCTACATCACCACGACGATAGGCGGCACGGTCAACCTGCTCGCCATCAACATGGGCGCCTCGCTGACCGTCGAGGGTTCGCACGATCCGGCGCGCATCGCCGCCAACACCCGGGCCGCGCTCAAGCGGATGGCCCGGATCATGCTGCCGATCTGCGGGCTGCTGTTCATCGGCGCCCCCTGGATCCTGGGCGTGTTCGGCGCGGGCTACGCGGACGCGGCGACCCCGCTGCTGCGCTGGTTCGCGGTGGGCGCGCTGCTGCGGGTCGTCATGGAGACGTACTTCGCGGTGCTGCGCGCCCAGAGCCGGACCAGTGGACTCGCCTGGCTGCAGGGCCTGTTGTGCGTCCTGGTACTAGGTCTGACGCTGCTGCTGCTCCCCCGCATGGGCCTGACCGGCGCGGGTGTCGCCGAGATCTCCAGCCTCGCGGTGATCGTGACGATCGCCGCGCCCAAACTCTTCCGGACGCTCAGGGCCGCGCCCGTGGAACTCCCCGAGGACGCGGCACCGGACGGCGACCTCGCCGACCTGGGAGCCCGCGAGGTCCCGGCCACCACCCGCCGCCGCGGCCCGGCCTGGGCGCTCGACTCCGACACCCTCGCGCTCGGCATCCACGTCGACTTCGACCACCTGGAACGGCGGCCCGACGTACGCCCGGGTCCCGGCACCCCGCCCGCCGGCACGCCCATCGTGTCCGGCGAGCAGCGGCCGACCTGGGCGCTCGGCATCAAGCGGTCCGAGGTCGTGGGACTGCCCGTGGAAGAGCGGGAGCCCGGCTCGGAGTCCTCGGTGAGCCCGGTCGCGGAGCCCGAGGTGGACGCGCCGTTCGAACCCGCCAACGGCTCCGACCGGGTGGTCGTACCGGAGGCGGCGCTGGTAGCGGCGGAGGCCCGGGAGACGGAGTCCCGGGAGGCCGAAGTGCCGCCGCCCGCACGGCCGTTGTCGCTGCGCGAGCGCCTGGTGCCCACCCGTCCCGGCCTCGTCCTCGGCTGTCTGCTGGTCGCCGCGCTGCTCCTGTACTGGGTGCCCGCGCTGCGGCTCGGCGAGTCCGACCTCGACCGCATGGGCGGGCTCGGCCTGATCTCGGTGCTGCCGCTGCCCACCCTGGTCGGGGCCGCGCTGCTGGTCACGGTGTTCGCTTCGCTGCTGTGGCTGGGCCGCGAGCACAAGGTGCTGCTGCTGATCACACTGCTGGCGACCGTGGTCTCACTGCACGCGCTGCCCGCGGTGATCGAGCCCGAGCCGCGCTTCCCGACGGCCTGGCAGCACCTCGGGTTCATCGACTACATCGACCGCACCGGGTCCGCCGTACCCGACCTGGACGCCCGCTGGAGCTGGCCGGGCTTCTTCGCGGCGGCGGCGTTCATCGGCAAGGCGTGCGGGATCACCGACTGGTCCGAGGTCATCCGCTGGTGGCCCACGGCCATCCAACTCGCCTATCTGGCACCGATGTTCCTCCTCGTCCGTTCCCTGCGCGCCAGCTGGCGGGCGAAGTGGACCGGCGTCTGGATCTTCGTGCTCAGCGGCTGGGTCGGGCAGGACTACTTCTCCCCGCAGGGCTTCACCTTCCTGCTCTATCTGGCCTTCGTGGCGATCCTCCTGGTCTGGTTCCGGGCGCCCGGGGTCCTGTGGACGAGGATCCGCCCCGGCGAGGCGGAGGTCGAACCGACCGACCGGCGCCAACAGGCCGTCCTGCTCCTGGTGTTGATCGGTCTGTTCGCGGCGAGCGTCCCGGCCCACCAGCTCACCCCGTTCGTGATGCTGGGCGTGCTCACGGTCCTCGTCCTGATCGGCCGCTCCGAACTGCGCGGTCTGCCCATCCTGTTCGCGGTGCTGGTCGCGGTGTGGATCGGCTTCCTGGCCGAGCCGTACTGGTCCGGACACTTCAACGACCTCTTCGGCGGGGTCGGCGGCGTCGGCAGCAATGTCTCGACCTCCGTCTCCGGCCGTATCCAGGGCGGCAGTTCGACCCACAAGCTGGTCCTCTACACCCGCGTCCTGCTGGCCGGCGGCGTCATGGCCTTCGCCTGCTGGGGCTGGTGGCGCCGCCGCGACCACAAGTACCGCGAACGCTCCCTCCTCGTCCTCACCTTCGTCCCGTTCCTGGGCTTCGGCATGCAGTCCTACGGCGGCGAAATGGCGCTGCGGGTCTTCATGTTCGCCGTTCCGGGCGCGGCCCTGCTCGCGGGTCTCGCCCTCTTCCCGCGCACCGGCGCCACCGCCGAGGAGCGCGAGAAGGACCGGATGAGCCTCGCCCCGCTGGCCGCGCTGCTGGCGGGCCTGGTGCTCATGGGCGGCTTCCTGGTGGCCCGCTGGGGCAACGAGGGCTTCGAGCGGGTACGGCCCGGCGAGGTCGCCGCCATGAACTACGTGTACGCCCACGACAAGCCGACCGTACGGCTGCTGTGGCTGAGCAACGACACGGTCAACGACGTGACTCCGGCGATGCCGTGGGGCGCGAAGGACATGGAACGGGTCAACTACGTTCCCACGCTGGCCCCTTCGGACCCGGTGCTGGTGTCCGGTCTGGTCAAGGCGCTCAAGGACGCGGGCCCGAACTCGTATCTGATGCTCAACAAGAGCCAGGTCGTCTCGCTCCAGCTGGACGCGGGCTACTCGGCGACCTGGGAGTCCCGGCTCATCCAGAACCTGGACAACCGGCAGGAGTTGAAGAAGGTCCTCGTCAACGAGGACGTGACGATGTACGCGCTGCGCAAGCAGCCGGCCGGCGCGGTCCCCAAGCCCGATCCCGGGCCGATCGGACCGCAGATCACCTGGACGCCGTGGTCGGTGGTGGGCGCGCTCGCCGCCCTCGCGCTGATCCTGATGCTGACGGCCCGCGAGATCGTCCGGGTCGCGGTGCGGCCGAGTGTGCGTCAACTGCGGTGGCTGCAGAGCAGTTTCTGGTTCTCGCTGCCCCTGCTGGCGGTGCTGCTGGCCTCGTTGGTGCAGCGGTTCCTGACGATGAAGTAGCGGGTTCCTACGGGGTCAAGTGGCCTATCGCGTCAGCCACTTGACCCCATAGGCCGCCAGGTCGAAGTCCTGACCGTCGACCTTCGCGCTGATCTGCCGGTCCAGGGTGTTCACGACCAGCACCGCCTTGTCGGTGGCGAGGACCTTCACATTGGGCACGTCGTCCGCGGCGACCGACACGGTCGTGAACCTCGTACCGGGCCCGAAGGCCGCGTCGAAGCGGGAGACCAGGTCGTACATCGGCAGTTGCTTCCCGCCGTCGGAGCTGTCGGTCGGCGTCCACAGGCAGCCCGCGCAGTTCGCGCCCTTCTCGGTCTCCGGGTTCCAGTAGAAGCCGGAGGTGGCGCCGCCCTTGGCCATGGCGATCATGCCGGCGGCCTGGACGGCGACGCGACGGGTCTCGGACCAGCCCTTGCGGTCGTCGTTGCCGTCGGCGGGCTCGACGTAGTACTCGGCCCACCACAGGGGCAGGTCGTGCGTCTGCTGTCGTACCCACTCGCTGACGGCGGTGAGTTTGTCGGTGGCCCCGAACTCGTCGGGCAGCAGCTCGTCGTCGTTGGTGTAGCTGGAGCCGTCCACGACCACGAAGTCGGCGCCGGCCTTGTTCTTGTTCCAGTAGTCGAAGGCGTCGATGATCCGCTGGTCCATCGCGCCCCAACTGCCCTCGAAGGTACTGGAGGCGTTCGGGTCGCGCGGGTCGACACTGTCCATCACCAGATAGGGACCGCCGACCATGATCTTCGGGTTGACCTTCTTCAGCGCCTTGTAGACCAGGTTGTAGAGCTGGGTGTAACCCTCGTAGTCCCAGCGCTGCTTGGCGTTGTTCCAGAAGCCCTTGAACTCGTTCCACACGATGAAGTGGGTGACGTCCGGGTACCGCTTGGCGACGGTCGCGGCGAGCGCGGCGAAGTCCGCGTAGTGGTTCGGCTGCGGAGCCGTCTCCAACGAGGCCTGGCTCCAATCGGTGTTGTCGACACCGGACTTGCCGCCCTTCATCCAGTCGGGCGAGCAGCACAGCGTGATCACCGGGGTGCCGCCCGACTTGCGGACGAAGTCGATCCGGCGGTCGAGGGCCCCGAAGTCGTAACGCCCCTTAACCGGCTCGGGGTTGTCGGCGCCCCAGCCCATGATGGCCTGGTCCTGCGGGAGTTGGGACTTCGCGAGCAGCCCCTCGACGCGTTCGGTCGCGGTGTCGCTGCCCTCGTCGGCGCTGTACTGGGTGTGGGTGAAGCCCCAGCCGACCTCCGGGCGGTCCTCGTCGGGCGGGCTCGCCGGGGTACCGTGCACCTTGTCGCCGTCGCGCGAGGTGCCCGCGGTGCTTCCGCCGCCGGGAAGCGTGTTGATCAGGGTCACGATCAGAGCCAGTGCGGCCACACCCACGCCGAGCAGCGCGGTGAGGCGCCACCGTCGTGCCCCCGAATTCCACCCATGACGTCCCATCAAGGGCAACAGTAACGTCGGTGCCCCATGGCGGGGCAGGCCTCCACATGCACAGGCTTGTAACAGGACCGAAGGGATACGCGGCGGACACGGAGCGGACACATCGGATGGACCGGGCGCAGGCGACACTCGGGGGCGCACTGTGGAAAGCGGGTGCACACGGCGTCCGCGTGCCGGATCATGGCCCCATGTCCGCTAACCCACACGACGCTCTGCCGATCCGGCTCAACGTCGACGACTCCGACTCCCCGTCCGATGTCGTCGACGCGCTGTTCCTCGGCCGCTTCGCGACGGGCGAGCAGCCGTACTCGCACGCGGCGAACATCGACCGCGTACGGTCCGGGGCGACCCTGCTCCCGCCGGGCGCCCGCGTGCTGCGCGCCGCCCGCGACGACGACCGCAGCGCGACGCTCGCGGAGGGCGACGGCTGGACCCTGCTGATCTCCCGCTGGAACCGGGGCGCCGACGTCACGGTCACCGCGACCAGCGAGGAACTCGCCGAGAAGGTCCTCGGCCAGGCGACCGACGGCGCGGCGGACGAGCCCGAACCGCAGCCGGAGAACGTGACGATGGGGTTCTGGTACGTCTCCCCCAGGCGCGGCCCGCACCGCACGACCCGGCAGATCTCGGCGGGTACGTGGGACGAGGTGCGCCCCAACTACACGGGTCCCGTGGCCAACGCGATGGACACCCTGATGAAGACGACCCCGGAGGACATCGCGGGCCGACTGCTGTTGCTGCACGGCCCGCCGGGCACCGGCAAGACCTCGGCGCTGCGCACGCTGGCGCGTTCCTGGCGGGACTGGTGCCAGGTGGACTGCGTCCTGGACCCGGAGCGCCTCTTCTCCGACGTCGGCTATCTGATGGACATCGCGATCGGCGAGGACGACACGACGGGCAAGGGGCGTTGGCGGCTCCTCCTCCTGGAGGACTGCGACGAGCTGATCCGCGGCGAGGCCAAGCACACGGCGGGCCAGGCACTCTCCCGCCTCCTGAACCTCACGGACGGCCTGCTCGGCCAGGGCCGCAACGTCCTGGTGGGCGTGACGACGAACGAGGACCTGGAGCGTCTGCACCCCGCCGTCGTCCGCCCCGGCCGCTGCCTCGCCCGCATCGAGGTCGGCGCACTCACCCGCCGCGAGGCGATCGGCTGGCTCGGCACGGAGGAGGGCATCGGCCGCGAGGGCGCGACCCTGGCGGAGCTGTACGCCCTGCGCCGGGGCACCCAGCCGACCTCGGTACCGGACCAACGAGAGGGGGCGGACGCGGGGTTGTATCTGTAGACAGCTCAACGCCTCCGTCCGGCCGTCATTTGTCTCCGCCGCAGCGGCGCTCAGCCACGACGGCGCACCACGGCGGTGCCGAACTCCCCTCAACCCGCCCCGTAAGCCGCCCGCAGGGCATCCCCTACGGCGGCCAGCGCGTCGGACTCCGTGAGGCCGAGCCGTCGTACCCGCTCCGCATAAGCCTGCGCAGCGAGCGCCGCCTCCCGCTCCGCCGCCGAGCCCGCGGCAGCGATCAGCGTTCCGTTGCGGCCCCGCGTCTCGATCACGCCGTCCGTCTCCAGCGCCCGGTACGCCTTGGCGACGGTGTTCGCGGCGAGGCCGAGCGACTCCGCCAGTCCCCGTACCGTGGGCAGCCGGTGGCCGACCGGCAGCGCTCCGGACCGGGCCTGCTCCGAGATCTGGGCGCGGATCTGCTCGTAGGGCGCGGCACTGTCATCGATGTGGATCTTCAAGGTCACGGCCCGATTGTCCCGCACCCACCGGAAAATGAGAGGCACTACGGCGCGGCTCCGCCGTAGCGTGCGAGTCCATGACCGTGATCGCGCGCGACCTCGACCCCCGCGTCCGAGCCGACCTGGACGGCTTCGTCCGGGTCCGCCGCCTCGCGCTCCCCTACATGCTGTTCACCCCGGAGTCCGTCGCCTTCGACATCGCCCACGCGCACTCGGAGGCCCGGCTGCGCAGGCTGGTCGCGGAGGAGGACGGCGAGATCATCGGCACGGCGCAGGTGGGCATCGCCTACGACAGCCCGGAACCGGGCCAGGGCTTCGTCAACGTGTATGTGCACCCGGGGCGGACGCGCCGGGGCGCGGGCACGCTCCTGGTCCGCGCCGCCGAGGAGCACCTGGCCGCCGAGGGCGCGGTCCGGCTCTACGCCTGGGTCCTGGACGCGCCGGACAACCGCGCCTTCGCCGAGCGGTTCGGCTACACGGCGAGCCGCTCCGCGCACTTCCTGCGGCTTGACCTGGCACATGGCACCCTGCCTCCGCTCCAGGACCTCCCACCGGGCGTCGAGATCCGCCCGGGCTCGGACTTCGCCGACGACCCGCACCCGCTGTTCGAGCTGGACGCGGAGGCGATGCTGGACGAACCCAGCGACATCGACACCGAGTTCACCGACTACGAGGTCTGGCTGGACGAGAACTGGCGAAACCCCCTCTTCAGCCCGGAGTTGACGTCCGTCGCCCTCGTCGACGGACGCCCGGCGGCCTTCAGCGCGGCCCGCACGGACGGCGGCTTCCGCTACGGCACCGTCATGACCGGCACCGCCCGCGCGCACCGCGGCCGGGGTCTGGCCAAGCTCGCCAAGAACGACTCCCTGCACCGCGCCCGCGCCGCCGGATTCACGGAGGCGTTCACCGGCAACGACGCCGGGAACGGGCCGATGCTCGCGATCAACAAGTGGTTCGGCTATGAGACCTGCGCTACGGAGGTGCGGTATGTCCGTGAACTCGCCTGATTCCGCTCGCCAGTTGGACGTCGTCCTCGTCAAGGCGGGCCGTACGAAGATCCGTTATGCGGCGGAGCTGCTCTTCGATGACGGCACCCGCCTCGCCGTCCGGGCCCCGTGGGCGGGTGACGGCGTCCGCGACTTCGGCTTCGTGCGCTTCGAGCGCGGTGACGTGTTCACCGAGTACTACTGGCGGGACCGCTGGTACGCGGTGAAGGAAGTCCGGGACGGTGGCGGGAGGTTGAAGGGCTGGTACTGCGACATCACCCGCCCCGCGACCCGCTCCGGCGCCGAACTCGTCGTGGAGGACCTCGACTTGGACCTGTGGCTGTCCGCCGACGGCAGGGACGTACGGCGGCTGGACGAGGACGAGTTCGCGGCGAGCGGGCTGGCCGGCTCGGATCCCGTGGCCGCGGCGGCGGCCGTGGCGGCGCTCGACGAGCTGGAGGGGCTGGCCCGTGCGGGCGGGTTCGCCGCGCTGCTGCGGTGAGGTCCGGTCACTCCATGGCGACCACCGCGTACCGCTCGTCGGTCACGGTCTTCCCCCACAGCAGGGGGTCGTCCGACAGCCGCTCCACGCGCACGTGCCCGGCGACGGGCGCCAGGAGCTCGGCGAGCCGGTCGGCGGGTATGCCGACCGGGCTCACCGTCCCCCAGCGGCCCTCGATCAGCACCAGCCGTCCTCCGGGCCGCAGCAGGCCGCGCCAGTGGCGCAGGACCCGGGCGGTGTCGGGCAGCGCCCACAGCACGTGGCGTACCAGGACGACGTCGTAGCGCTGCTCGCCCACCGGAGGGGCCGCCGCGTCACCGAGCAGGAACGCCGCGTCGCGGCCGGCCAGCTTCGCGCGGGCGAGGTCCACCATCGCCGGGGAGAGGTCGACGCCGGTGACACGGTGTCCCTGCTCGGCCGCGAGGAGCGACAGGGTGCCGGTGCCGCAGCCGAGGTCGAGGACATCGGCCGCGGCGGCGGGCAGCCAGCCGCGCAGCCGGTCCGCCCAGGCCCGCCGGACCGCCGGGTCGCGCAGGCCGTGATCAGGCTCTTCGTCGAAGGTCGGGGCCTCCGCGTCCCAGTCCACGTTCGCTTCAAGTTCACTCATGCGCCCAGCGTGACACCCGCCACTGACAGTCCCATCGTGACAGCCGCCACAGACAGACCCGCTTCGATGAGTCACCCTCCCGGGAACGGTCCACCTCGTGAGAACACGAACCCGGGTGGACACAAGGAGGCAGCCATGCGCCGCGTAACCGTGCAGAAGCCCCTGAAGAAGTCGGACACCCGTCGGGTACGGGACGAGACCGACGAGCGCCCTGTGGAGCGCCCCGAGGTCCGAAAGGACATCGCCCGCACGTGGTGGCCGGACGGCTGAGCCCGCGGTCAGTCCAGCGGCTTGCGGTAGTGGATGCGGTCGTACGGCCCGTCCGTGCGCCGCTCGACGACCTCGTAGCCGAACCTCGGGTAGATCTGCTGGTTCTCCCACATCAGCGCGTTCGTGTAGAGCCTGACCTCGGGCAGGCCGAGCGCACGCGCGCGTGCCTCGACGAATTCCAGCAGCCGCCGTCCCACCCCCGTGCCGTGCGCGTCGGGGTGGACGGCGATGCTGTCGAGGAACAGATGATCGGCGCGCTCCTCGATCACCACGAGGCCGATCACGGGGTCCCCCGTCACGAAGACGCGCCCGGCGGCCACATTCGCCGTGTGGTCCGCCTCCATGGGCTGCGGCACCACACCGATGCGCGCGATGTAGTGGCCGTACGCCATGTCGGTCACGGCCTTCACGGCCGGTACGTCGATGGGGACGGCCGCGCGAACGCCGGTGGTCACGGGCGGTGCCCGGCGTTGTGCGTGCTCATCACCAGCATCCGGACACCCTCCGTGCTCGTCCACGGTCCGTGTTCCATGTCCGGGTGGCGGTAGGCGTACATGCCCGCGGTGAAGGTCTCGCCGAGGCGCAGGTCGGTGAGGTCGCCTTCGAGGATGTACACCTCCTCGAAGTAGTCGTGCCGGACGGAGCCCTGGGCGCTGGTGTCCGTTCCGGGCTCGTAGTGCTGGAGCACGGTGGAGTCCCCGGAGACCGGGTCCACGGCCAGCTCCTGCTCCCACACTCCGGCGGGCGCCCCGGCCGGCCGCCGCCAGGCCGCCTCGGGGCGATGGAACTCCGACTGCGGTCTGCTCATCTGCGACACCTCTCCGCCCTCACGCCACCCACCCCTCCCTGAGCCCTCGGTTAGCCCTGCCTTAACACGACCATAAGGATCTCCTTCCCCCGTCTCCAGTAAGCGATTTCGCGGTTTCCACGGGCTAGCTTCTGATCACCCCACGGGATCCGTCCCCCGCGCCGCGAACCGTTCGAGGAGTTGGAGTTCCGCCATGCTCGCACGCCGCAAGGCCGCCGCTGTCGCCGTCCTCGGCATGGCTCCCCTCGTCCTGACCGCGCTCGCCGCGGCGCCCGCGGTGGCCCACGGTTCGATGGGGGACCCGGTCAGCCGGGTCGCGCAGTGCTACGCGGAGGGACCGGAGAACCCGAAGTCGGCCGCGTGCAAGGCGGCGGTCGCGGCCGGTGGCACCCAGGCGCTCTACGACTGGAACGGCATCCGCATCGGCGACGCCAACGGGCAGCACCAGGCGCTGATCCCGGACGGCAAACTGTGCAGCGCGAACAACGCGGAGTTCAAGGGCCTCGACCTGGCCCGCGCGGACTGGCCGACGACCAGCGTGAGCAGCGGCTCGTACACCTTCAAGTACCGCGTGACCGCACCGCACAGGGGCACTTTCAAGGTGTACCTCACCAAGTCCGGCTACGACCCCGCGCAGCCGCTCGCCTGGGCCGACCTGGACCTGGAGCACCCGGTCGCGACGGCCGCCGACCCGGTCGCCTCGGGCGGCTTCTACACCTTCTCCGGCACCCTCCCCCAGCGCTCGGGCAAGCAGCTCCTGTACACGATCTGGCAGCGCTCGGACAGCCCGGAGGCGTTCTACTCCTGCTCGGACGTCAGCTTCGGCGCGAGCGGTGCGGGCTCCAACGGCGGTGGGTCATCGAGCAGTTCGGCACCTGCCCCGGCCACCCCGACCACTCCCGCGCCCTCCGCCTCCGCCCCGTCCGACGAGCAGATCGTGGCCGGTGCCGACAAGTCGACCGTGGAACACGACGGCCACGGGGACGCGGACGCGAGCACCTCGGCGGAGCCGGTCGCCGCCACGGAACAGGCCAACGGGCCCCAACCCGCGGGCAGTTCGCAGAGGCTGGCGGCGACCGGCAGCAACGACAGCTCGCCGCTTCTCGTCATCGGCGGCGCGGCCTCCCTGGCGCTCGGCGCCGCGGCCCTGTTCGCCTCGGTCCGCCGCCGCGCGACCAACGGCGGTGGACGGCACGGCCGTTAGTACGGCCGTCCAGGGGGCGGGGTCTGTCCGGCGGCTCAGGTCGGACAGACCCCGCGGTGTGCGAATCGGCTGTCAGCTCAGTGCCGACAGGCAGTTGGTGGTGGTGGCGTGCGCCGGATCGAGGGCGTTGGCGACCTCGTGGAAGGCGATCCGGTCCGACAGCCCGAGCAGCGCGTGCTCGGAGAGGTCGAGTGAACACAGGTTCTGGATCAGCACGTTGTGCACGTCGGATCCGCTGAGGAACTGGCTCTTGTACGGCGTGACGACCTCGTCGTACTTGGTGGCGATGACCGTGTAGTGGACGCCGGGGACGGTGTCGCCGCCCGCGTTCAGCTTGGTGAGGAAGGCCGAGCCGGCGATCTGGTCGGCGAGGGCGGGGGTGGTCGAGGAGATCACGTCCTCGGCGCCGGGGAAGTACGGCAGGAGTTTGGTGAGGCCGTCCAGGGTGGTGCCGTGGTTGTCGGGCGCGATACCGACGAAGGTGTCCACCTTGGCGGCACCGCCGAGGAACTTGAGGTAGTAGCGGGGCATCATGCCGCCCTGCGAGTGGCCGACGAGGTCGACCTTGGCGGCGCCGGTCGCGGCGAGCACCGTGTCGACGTACGTCTGGAGTTGTGCTGCCGACTTGTCGATGGGGCCGAGGCCGTGGACGAGGGGGACGCCTGGGAGTTGGCCGTAGTCGAGGGAGAAGACGCAGTAGCCGCGGGCCTCCAGGTACGGCGCGAGAACCAGCCAGTTGTCGGTGCTGTTGGCGAACGTTCCGTGTACGAGGACGACCGGGTCGGGGTGGGCGGCGGAGGGCTTGCACGTGTAATCGTTCCAGCCGGTGCTCGGGGCGCTCGCTGCATGCGCGGCGGTGGGGAGAGCGGCGACCGCGGCGGTCAGGAGCAGTGCGGTCAGGGGTCTGAGCACTCGTTTCCAGGGCAGCATCGTGTGATCTCCTTGCGGCTCAAGGGAGTTGCGACGGCCTTACGCCCTGTGATCCGGATCACAAGAATGCTGTTCTCTCATCAAGTTACGGGCGAGTAGGTGAAGCGTGAAGTTACGCGTCAGTAAAAACTTCCAGTGATAACCAGTCACCAGGTCGGCCTGATGGGACCGTAGGGCGCAATACGCACCAAACGGTCACACAACACGCGCACTTCACTCTCGCCCAGCAGTTCGACCCACGGCCGCACGGCGTCGGCGGCGGCCTCCTCCGCCGCGCGCGTGCAGGCCCAGCCGCGCTCGGTCAGCACGATCAGCCGGGCGCGCGCGTCGACGGGATGCGGGCGCCGCTCGACGTAGCCCTTGCGCACGAGTTCGTCGACGAGCTGACTCGCCGCCTGCTTGGTCACCCCGAGATGGGCGGCGAGATCGGTGACCGTCGCACCGTCCGGGGCCAGACGCACGAAGGCGAACCCGTGCGCGGGCCGCACCCCCTCGAAGCCACGGGCGACGACGCCCTCATGGATGCGCTGCGTGAGCCCACCGGCGACAGCGAGCACGGCGGCGGACAGGGCGATGGCCTCGGAGTTCTGCACGGAGGCATTGAAACACCCTTGACGAACCGGTCAAGCAGCTTGACCATGGAGCCACATAGTCAAGCAACTTGACCATCTTGAGGGAGGCCCACTCATGCCCATCGTCCGCTCGACCGAAGCCGTCACTCACGAGATCCACGGCGCCCGCTTCGTCTCGTACGCCCGTCCCGACAGCGGCAGCAAGGAGTTGTGCGCCTGGCGCGGCGAGATCCCGGCCGGCACCAAGGCGCCCCTGCACACCGTCAACCGCGAGGAGATCCTGCACATCCTCGAAGGCGAACTGGTCATCACGCTCGACGGCCGCACCGACCGGGTCGGCGCGGGCGACACGCTGATCATCAACCCCGGGTCGACCTTCGGCGCCGAGAACCCCACCGACCGCGCCGTGATCACCTGGGTCACCACGTCCATCGGGCTGGAGGCGGAACTGGCCGACGGCACGCACATCGTTCCGCCGTGGGCCAACTGACGCATGGACGGGGAGAGTTCAGTCACATGTGAACGATCGGACCGCTCGGTTCGCCGCTCCCGGGACGGCCCTCGTGGAACATGAGGGCAGCGATCACAGCGCCTGCGGCGAACGGGCGGCCGACCACCAGTAGGCGGTCGAGTAGCTGTACAGGTGGGCCAGGGCCAGGGTGGCCCAGGTGGGCGCCTTACCGACGGGGAGCAGGGCGATGCCGATGGCACCGCCAACCTGCTGCATCGCGTTGACCGCCGGGGAGCCGACATCCGCGTCCTCGACGCCGATCCCGTGGATGGACAGACTCATCGCGGGCGGCAGCGGCAGGCCGATCCGGGCCAGACCGGCGGCCGACGTCAGCAGGCCCAGGGGGACGAGGATCCTGGGCCCGCCCCTTCGGCAGCAGCCCGCTGATCGACCATCAATATCTGGCTCGCGCGACGTAAAAGCCGTGAAGAGGGATTCGGCCGGCTACGGGCCGCCTTCGTCGAGGCACTCGCGGCTCGCAGCGTACAAGGAGATGCCGTACGCCATCCGTCGTCGACGCTCTGATGCCCGGCCGAAGAAAAGGTGCGGCTATCGGAAGCGCTGCGGGACATCCAGGCCGACCTCTCTTATCACCTCGCGTGGTCACGCGACATGGAATGCCGCCGCTCCTGCCGGCTGTACCGCCTGCGCGCCAAACCGGTCCCGGGCGCGATCGGCGGCGGCCTCGATACGGCGAGCTTTCTCGTCGGTCGGTTCGAAGAGCAGTTGACGGGAAGCCCGTTCGGCGGAAATCAAGTTCTCCGCCCGCAGAGAGACGGTACGGACACGGGCGCGCTGAAGAGCGAGTCGGTCATGGAGGTCGTGAGCGAGTGCTGTCAGGGAGCGTGTGTGGGCGGTGGGTTCGCGCAGCTTGCGGGTGCGAGTTGTTGTCGAGCGGTCTGCGTAGCGGATGGTGAGAGTGAGGGCACAGGCCACCTGGGACTCGCCACGCAGTCGTAGGCCGAGGCGGTCGGTGAGCGCGAGCAGGGCGGCATGCTGCCGGTCCCGGTCCAACTCGTCCTGGGCAAAGCGGTGTTCGACGCTCATCGAGCGGGATGGAGCCAAAGGGATCACTGGCGTCGGATCGAGGCCACGGGCCGCGTCGTGAAGGTGGTGCCCGACAGTGACGCCCAGGATGCGCTGCAGCGTGCCGAGGGGTGCGGCGGCGATCCTGCCGACGCTGTCCAGGCCGTACGAGGACAGGGTGCGGGTGGTCGCCGGTCCCACGCCTTGCAGGGCGGCGGTGGGTTTCTTCGCGAGGAAGGCGGTGACCGTGTCGATGTCGTCGGGCAGGGTGCGGACTGCCGAGGGCGGGCCGTCGGCCGCAACCATGCGGGCAAGCATCGGGTTTGCAGCGATGCCGACCGTGGAGCGGAGCCCATAGAGCCCACCAGTGCGCGCTCGGATGCGCTCGGCCAGTGCCGTGGCGTCCGTGCCGAAGTAACACAGGCTGCCGGAGACGTCGGCCAGTGCAGCATCCGGGGGCAGCGCCTGCACCAGGGGGGTGTACTCGGTCAGCAGGGCGAGAAGACGGCTGTAGAGCTGCTCGTCCCGCAGATCGTGGAAGTGGATGTAAAGGATGTTCACCCTGCGCTCCCGGGACTCTGGTGCCATAGCTTGCGGCTCTGTTTGATGGCCTCGCCGGGCGGTTGCAGATCCGCCCAGGGATGCAGTGCGTAACCAGTTTCCAGTTGGAGGCTGCGGCTGCCTGCGGCTCTGCCCTGCGGTGAATCGGCCTGGGTGAGTCGTTCCGTCACCGCCGACAGGCCGCCTTCGCGGCGCAGTTCGGCCAGTTCGGTGAGGTCCCAGGCGGCGGAGCCGGTCACCGACAGCGCCTTTCCGCTGCCTCCGCCACGGCGCTGCACCACTCCGCGCACGAGCAGCAACCAGGAATGGAAGACGGTGTGCGCGCAGGCCTCGTGGCTGTCCTCGAAGAACGCGCAGTCCACCAGCCCTGTCGTGTCGTCGAGCGTGGTGAAGATGACGCGTTTGCCGGAGCGGACCGGCGGGGTCTGAACGGCTCCTTTCGCCCCGGCGACCAGCACTACCTGGCCGTGCGGCAGGTCTTTCAGCCGCTTCGCGGAGACGACACCGAGTTCTTCCAGCAACTCCCGGTGATCACCCATGAGATGGCGGGAGGTATCCATACCGAGCACCCCGAGTTCGGCTCCGAGCCGCTCGGCATCGTCCAGGTCGGGCAGGCCGAGGGGGGCGACCGTACTGGCCTCCCCCAGCGTCAACTGCCCCTGCGCGGAGCGCTGTAGGCCGTGATGCAGCTCGGCGAGGTGCAGCAGCAGGTCACGGCGGTTGCGGCCGAAAGTGTCCAACGCGCCGACCTGGGCGAGGCGTTCGGCGACGGGCCGGGACGGCCGGGCCCGAGAAGCGAAGTCCTGGAGCGAGCTGTAGGGGCGTCCCGCGACGATCCGCGACGCCTCGATCTCACTCATCCCGCGCACGTCACAAAGAGCGAGCCGGATCCCGTGAACGGGCCGACCACTCTCCATATCAGACACCAGTTCGATTCGATAGGCGGCGTCTGACGCATTTACATCCAGCGGCAGGATCGGTACGCCCCACCTCCGGGCATCCGCGAGCAGCAGTCGCTTCGGATACATCCCCGGATCATGCGTAAGGAGCCCGGCATAGAAGGCGGCCGGATGATGAGCCTTCAGCCACGCTGACTGATACGAGGGCACCGCGAAGGCCACCGCGTGCGCCTTGCAGAAGCCGTATGCCCCGAACGCCTCGACGATCTTCCAGGTCCGCTCGACGACCTCCTCCTCGTACCCCCGTCCGCGAGCCTCCCGCGCGAACCACGCCCGCACTCGTCCGATCTGGTCCGCATTGGACAGCGCCCGCCGCGTGTAGTCGCCGAAGGCCAGGGTGCAGCCGGTCATGACCGACAGGATCTTGATGATCTGCTCATGGAAGACCACCACGCCGCATGTCTCCCGCAACGCGGGCTCCAGGTCCGGGTGCGGGCAGCGGGGTGCCTGGCGCCCGTGCCTGGCCTTGATGAACGGATCGACCATGTTGGCCGCGACTGGTCCTGGCCTGAACAACGAGATGTCGACGACGAGATCATGGAAGGTTTCGGGCTGCAGCCGGGCGATCAGGTCGCGCTGGCCCGGTGACTCGGTCTGGAAGCAGCCCAGGGTCTGCGAGGACTTGATCAGCTGAAATGTCTTCGGGTCGGCCGGCGGTACCTGGGCGGCGTCGTCCAGGTCGATGCGATGCCCGTCGGCCCGCTCGATCTCGGCGACGGCGTGCGCCATGGCGGACTGCATGCGTACGCCGAGTACGTCGAGCTTGAGCAGCCCGAGGTCCTCCACGTCCTCCTTGTCGAACTGGGACATCGGGAAGCCCTCACCACTGGTTGGCATGACGGGGGTGCGGCGCAGCAGCGTGACGTCGGAGAGCAGGACACCGCATGGGTGCATGGCGATGCCGCGCGGGAGTGCGTCCAAGGCCTCGACCAGGTCCCACATGTGCGGGCCGTACGACTCCGGATCGATGCCGCGCAGCTCCGGCAGCTCCTGCAGGGCGGTACGCGCGTCCCTGGCCCGGATATGCGGAAACGATTTTGCAAGCCGGTCCACCTCGGCCGGATCCAGACCGAGAGCAAGGCCGACATCGCGCACGGCGTGCCGCACCCGATAGGTCTCCGGCATGGACACGGTAGCCACCCGCTCCGGTCCGAAACGGTCGATGATCGCCCGGTAGACCTCCAGGCGACGGGCGGACTCCACGTCGATGTCGATGTCGGGCAGTTCCGTGCGCCGGTCGGACAGGAAACGCTCCATGAGCAGACCGTGCTCGACGGGATCGGCGGTGGCGACTCCGAGGAGATGGTTGACCAGGGAACCCGCGCCGGAGCCGCGGGCGGCGACCCGGATACCGAGTCCGCGGGTGTCGGCGACGACCTGGGCGACGGTGAGGAAGTACGAGGCATATCCCAGCCGTTCGATCAGGCGCAGCTCGTCATCGAGACGCTCCCAGCGGCGGCGGTCGTGGTCGTAGCGGTGCAGCAGCATGGCGGCGGCGCACTTCGAACGCAGCACCCGCTCGGGAGTGCGCCGGTGAGCGCCGACGAGTTCCGGCTCGGGAAAATGCACACGCCCGAGCCCCAGGTCGTTCTCGGGGTCGACACGGCATGCGGCGGCGGTCTCCTCGGTGACCTCAAGCAGCCTGCGTACGGTGTTCGCGCCGTACCCTGCGGCTTCGGCGACCCGCTCGGCGATGCGCGCCATGTCCGTTGCCGGCTTGAGCCACCGCTCGCCACAGTCGCGCTCGCCGCGCGGATCGATCGGCACCAGGCGGCGCGCGGAGTCCAGGACGTCCGCGACCGGGCCCTGGCCGGGGTCGGCATAACGTACGGCATTGCTCAGGACGGGCGTGATCCGCTGATCGACGGCGAAGCCGAGGGTACGAGCCGCGAGCCGCAGCGAACCGAAGCCGGTGCCGCCGCGGCCGTGGCAGACGACCTCGACGCGAAGCGCCGCGTCCTCGTAGCACTCCCGCCAGGGCGCGAGCAGCTGGGCGGCGCGGTCCGGCCGCCCTGCGGCCAGGGCGCGACCGACGTCCGATGCGGGACCGAGCAGCACGGTGAGGTGCTCCCCGCCGAGGGCACTCCAGGGCAGTAGGGGACGCCCGCCTCCCGCGGTGTCCGTGTGCGCGGCACTCACCAGCCGGCACAGCTCGGCCCAGCCGCGGGCCCCGTCCCGGGCAAGGAAGACCACGCGCTGGGCCGATTCGTCGACGAAGGCGCCGCCGCGAGCCGGTGCGCGTCGCCGCTCCGTGCGTCCGGCCGCTTCGGAGGGCGCCTCCACCGCGAGATCCACTCCGAACAGGGGGCGGACACCGGCCAGGCCCGCGGCCTTGGCGAAGCGGACGGCACCGCCGAGAGTGTCCCGGTCGGTCAGGGCGACCGCGTCCATTCCCCGCTCGGCGGTCCGTTCCGCAAGCCGCTCGGGGTGCGAGGCACCGTACCGCAGGGAGAACCCGGAGACGGCGTGTAGATGCGTAAAACCGCGCATCTGGACAACCTCGCCACTGACTGCTCCCTAGGTCCCCTTTTCCACTCCGGTCCCTCCGGGGCGATGTCACCACCCTAAACCAGTATCGAACGTTTATGCGATCGGATGCCCCCTCACCTGCGGGAGCAGGGCTCACGTGACCAGTGGCAAGACCAACTGGCGAGCCGCTTCCAGTTCGTCGATGATCATCACTGCCGGCATCGTCGGCGCGTATCTGCGCGAGAAGGTCACCACCACGGCGCCCGCCGTGAACGCGGCCCAGGTCCCCGGCCTCCTGCTGCGGCACGATTTCTCCGCGAGCGAACCGAACACCAGGCACGTCGGCGACATCACCTGCCTGCCCGTCGGCCACGGCCAATTCCTTTACCTGGCCACGGTGTTGGGCCTCTGCTCGAAACGGGTCAGCAGGCTGGGCGGTCGCCGATCACATGCGCACAGAGCTGGTCACCGACGTACTCGAAGCCGCCGCCCGCACCCGCGGCGTCGACCCGGCGTGGGCGGTCTTCCACAGCGACGACGGAGCCCGGTACGCCTCGATGGGCTTCGCGAAGGCATGCCGCGAACTCCCCGCGGTCCGCTCTCGCAGAGCAGTCGGGACAAGCGCGGACAACGCCGCTGCGGCAAGCTCCAACGCGGCCCTGGAACGGGAGACTCCGCAGGACCGGAAACGCCGGCCAGGAGTACGTGAGGCCCATTTCGCGGTCTTCCGCGGATCACCCGCCACGACACCAGGAGGAGGCATTCAGCAAACAGTGTCCACGGCTCAGAGGGAAGGCTCCACCCTCGCGATGCTCGCCGCCAGCACCGGACGACGCGGATGATCAGAAATCTCTAGGCCGCCGAGTCGCATACTGGTAGCCTTCCGAAAAAATCTTGTTCCTACGAGATCACAATCGGGCGGCCGGCCTGATGGCCGCCTGGCGGAGGTACCTGCGTGGCAGCAGATCATCTGTTAAAGGAGGAGCTGCACGCCAGCATCTCCGATCCGGTGCTCGACACGATGAACTTCCTGAACGGGATCACGCACCGCTATCCGGAGGCGATTTCATTCGCTCCGGGCCGCCCATACGACGGATTCTTCGACGTAGAAGAGATATTCGGGCACATACGCCGCTATCTGGACCACCTTGCCGAGAACGGTCGCTCCCCCGGCGAGATACGCGACGCGGTCTTCCAGTACGGTCCCACGCACGGCCAGATCCGGGAGCTGATCGCCGACTCGCTCCTCAAGGACGAGAACATCGACGTGCCGCCCGAGGCCATCGTCGTCACGGTCGGCTGCCAGGAGGCCATGCTCCTGACGCTGCGGGCCCTCTTCGCGAGCCGCGACGACGTACTGCTGGTGGCGAGCCCCTGTTACGTGGGGATCACCGGAGCCGCACGCCTCCTTGACATCGAGCTCACCCCCGTCGAAGAGCGGGCCGACGGCCTGCGGTGCGCCGATGTAGAGGCCTCAATCCGGGCCGAGCGGGCCCGCGGACGCCGCCCCCGGGCGCTCTACGTGGTCCCCGACCATTCGAATCCGTCCGGCGTCACGCTCTCGCTGGAAGCACGCGGAGAGCTCCTTGAGCTCGCCGCCCGCGAGGACATTCTCCTGCTGGAGGACAGCCCGTACCGGATGGTCAGCCCCGGCCGCCAGGTGCCCACGCTCAAGTCCCTCGACCGCGACCGCCGCGTCGTCCACCTCGGCTCGTACTCCAAAACACTGTTTCCGGGCGCACGGGTGGGGTTCGCCATCGCGGACCAGGTCGTCGTCGACCGGGACGGCTCCACGGGGCTGCTGGTGGACGAGATCACCAAGATCAAGAGCATGGTGACGGTGAACACGTCCGCGCTCGGCCAGGCCGCCGTGGGTGGAATGCTGCTGGCAGCCGGCGGCCGCACCGCGGACATCAACGTCGAGACGTCCCGCTATTACGGCGATGCGATGCAGGCCATTCTGCGAGAACTCGACGAGGCCTTCCCCCAGGACGAGCAAACCGCGCTCGGCGTCCGCTGGAACCGGCCCACCGGTGGATTCTTCCTCACCATGGACGTGCCGTTCCGAGTGGACAACTCCGCCCTGGAACGTTCGGCGGAGGAATACGGCGTCATCTGGACGCCCATGTCCTACTTCTATCCCCAGGGCGGCGGAGCCAACAGCATCCGACTGTCCATCAGCTACCTGACCCCGTCCGAGATCACGGACGGCGTCAAGCGCCTGGCGCGGTTCATCAGGGATGAAACCGCTGCCCAGGTTCCGTTACAACCCACAGGGAAACCGACAAATTGCTGACCATGCACACACCGATTCGCAGTAAGCCGCGAATGTGGGGGTGGACCTTCCGATGACCATATCGGTGAACCCTCCGTATACCGGATTCCCCCAACCTTCCAAGGCACCACCCGTCCGTACACTTACCGCACCCCGTATCGCGGGCGTCGCCACAGCGGTGACCGATACCTCGTACACCCAGCACGAATTACTCGACATATTCGAGATATCGGATCCCAAGGTCCGGTCCGTCTTCCTCAACAGCGCCATCGAAAGACGCTTCCTCTCCCTGCCTCCGCGGGACCCGAACGGCACCTGCCTCCCCGAGGCGCAGGGCGCGCTGCTCGACAAACACAAGAGACTCGCCCTCGACATGGGGGTTCGAGCCATCCAGAAGTGCCTGGCCGACACCGGCATCGACCCGCACGAGGTCGACTACCTGTGCGTGACGACCACCACGGGCTTCCTCACTCCCGGCCTGAGCGCCCTATTGATCCGCTCCTTGGGACTCCGCCCACAGACGAGCCGCGTGGACGTCGTGGGCATGGGCTGCAACGCCGGACTCAACGCCCTCCAGGCAACCGCCAGTTGGGCCACCGCGCATCCCGGCCGGGTGGCCGTCATGCTGTGCGTGGAAGCCTGCTCCGCCGCCTACGTGATCGACGCGAGCATGCGGACCGCCGTCGTCAACAGCCTCTTCGGGGACGGAGCGGCCGCTGTGGCCCTGGTCGCCGACCGGGCCGAGTCCGATCCCCCGGCACCTCCCGGTGTCCCACGCGGGTTCGACGGTCCGCGGATCCTGGGCTTCTCCAGCCACCTCATCACGGACGCGATCGAGGCCATGCGCTACGACTGGGACGACGCACAGGGCAAGTTCAGCTTCTACCTGGACCCGCAGGTGCCCTATGTCGTGGGCGCCCACGCGGAGCGGGTCGTCGACCGCCTGCTGTCCGAGGCGGGCCTCCGCCGTTCCGACATCGGCCACTGGCTCGTGCACTCCGGCGGGAAGAAGGTCATCGACGCCGTACGGGTCAACCTCGGCCTCACCCGTCACGACGTGCGACACACCACCAGTGTCCTGCGCGACTACGGCAATCTCTCCAGCGGTTCGTTCCTGTTCTCCTACAAGCGGCTGCTCCGGGAAGACGTGGTCACGGCGGGCGAGTACGGCGCCCTGATGACCATGGGCCCTGGCTCAACCATAGAAACCGCGCTCGTCCAATGGTGAAAGAGCAGCAGGTGAAGGAAACCATGACCGAAGCAAGCACCACCTACGCGACCTTCGACCACGCGACAGCGACCCTCACCGTCGACGGCCGCCTGCCCCTGTCCTCCGCCACTGTCGACGCCGTCACCAGAGCCTGTGACAGCGCCGAGGACGAGCGCACCGCCCACCGACTGACCATCCGCGTCTCGGGCGTCCCCGTCATGCGTCAGGCCGACGGGGTGACGGTTTCCCTGGTGAGCAAGTGGGAGCGCGCGCTGCGGCGCCTGGAACGCCTGCCCACACCGACCATCGCGGTCGCGGAGGGGCCGTGCGGCGGCCTCGCGCTCGACCTCTTGTTCTGCGCCGACCACCGCATCGCCAACGGCGCCGCAAGCCTCGTGATGGCGGTCGAGAACGGAGCGACCTGGCCAGGCATGACGCTGTACCGGCTCGGCAGGTCCCACGCCGGCGCCGCTGCGGTCCGCCGTGCCGTGCTCTTCGGCACCCCTATCGGCGCCCGGGAGGCACTGGCCCTGCAACTGGTCGACGTACTGGCCGACGACGTCGAGGGCGCGCTCGCGGCAGCCGTCGGATCCACCGCGTCGGTCCGGGGAGCGGAGCTGGCCATCCGCCGCCAACTCCTCTTCGACGCCGCGACCACGAGCTTCGAGGAGGCCCTCGGTGCCCATCTCGCGGCGTGCGACCGGGCGCTCCTGAAGACCTCCGCCGAGGCGGCCGTATGACCGTCGGCCAGGTCCTGCCCCGATCGCACGGTGACCTGCCGGCAGGGCCGGCCGATCTGGGCACGGCCCGGCTCTCGCTGACGCGTACAGCGGCGGCCGCCGAAACCCTGTTGGCCGGCCTGGGCGACCCGGTGCACCGGTCACCGCAGCAGCGCGCCGAGGCCGCAGCGGCGGTCGACGCCACCAGGGCGCTGCGCATCGCGTTCATGGACGCACACGCGGAAGCGGTCTACGACGAACTCACCGAACGCCGGTCCAGTCACCTGCGGCTCGCGGAACTCGCCCGGACGGCTGCCGTGCGGTTCCCCGGTCTCGTACCGACCGAGGAACAGTTGGCGGCCGAACGCGGCAGGGCCCAGTCGCACAAGGAGGGCCACGAGATCGACCAAGGCATCTTCTTCAGTCGCGTGCTGCGCTCCCCGTCGGCCGGAGCACATCTGCTGGACGCGATGCTGCGCCCCACCCCCGGCGCCCTGGCGCTGCTGCCCGAGTTCACCAAGACCGGCAAGACGGAGCTGCGGTCCGTGACGGTGGAGCGCACTGGTGCCGTCACCCACCTGACCATGTGCCGCGACGACTCGCTGAACGCGGAGGACGACCAGCAGGTCGACGACATGGAGACGGCGGTCGACCTCGTCCTCCTTGACCCGGCCACGGAGGTCGGTGTGCTGCGGGGAGGCGTCATGTCGCATCCCCGCTACCGCGGGCGACGGGTCTTCAGCGCCGGCATCAACCTCAAGGCGCTGCACGGTGGTGGCATCTCGCTCGTCGACTTCCTGCTGCGGCGTGAGCTCGGGTACCTCCACAAGCTGATCCGGGGCGTGGCGGTGGAGGGCGCGGCAGACTGGCGACGGCCCACCGTGGACAAGCCCTGGGTGGCCGTCGTGGACGGGTTCGCCATCGGCGGCGGCGCCCAGCTGCTCCTGCTCTTCGACCACGTCATCGCCGCCTCGGACGCCTACGTGAGCCTGCCTGCGGCACAGGAGGGCATCATCCCGGGTGTGGCCAACTTCAGGCTGACGCGTTCGGTCGGCCCCCGGCTGGCACGACAGGTCATCCTGGAAGGACGCCGCATCCACGCGAGTGAGCCGGCGGCCCGCCTACTCATCGACGAGGTGCACGAGCCGGCCGGGCTGGACGCGGCCGTTACCGCCGGCGCCGAACGCCTGCGCGGCTCCGCCGTCCTGGCGAACCGGCGCATGCTCAACCTGGCCGAGGAGCCGGTCGACCAGTTGCGTTCCTACCTGGCCGAGTTCGCGCTGCAACAGGCCCTGCGGCTGTACGACGCGGACGTGCTCGACAAGGTCGGCCGCTTCTCGGCGGCCTCGGCCGGGAAGGCGGGACCGGGCCGATGACCGGCGGCGAGGAGAGCGGGGTCCGGTACGAGAAGAAGGGGCACGTCGCGCACGTGACCCTGGACCGGCCCGCCGTGCTCAACGCGATGAACCGGCGCATGCACGAGGCGCTGGCGGAGGTCTGGGACGACGTCGAGGCCGACGACGACGTCCGGGTCGCGGTGCTGACCGGGACCGGGGACCGCGCCTTCTCCGTCGGCCAGGACCTGCGCGAGCGGGCCATCCTCGACCAGGAGGGGGTGCCTCCCTCGACGTTCGGCAGCCGGGGCCAGCCGGGCTGGCCCCGGCTGACCGAGCGCTTCGCGCTCTCCACACCGGTCATCGCTCGGGTCAACGGTTACGCCCTGGGCGGCGGCTTCGAGCTGGCCCTGGCCTGTGACTTGATCATCGCCTCCGACCGGGCGGTCTTCGCCCTGCCCGAGGCGACTCTCGGGCTGGTGCCCGGCGCGGGTGGGGCATTCCGGCTGGCCCGCCAGCTTCCGTTGAAGGCTGCCATGGGTTACCTGCTGACCGGCCGCCGTATGCCGGCGGCGGAGGCACTGCGGTTTGGACTGGTCAACGAGGTCGTTCCGGACGAGGAGCTCGACGAAGCAGTCAGTGCGTGGACGGAGGCCCTGCTGTGCAGCGCCCCGTTGGCGGTGCGCGCCATCAAGGAGGCCGTGATGCGTTCCGTGGACATGCCGCTGGAGCAGGCGTTCACCGAGGCCTTCCCGTGGGAGCAACGCCGCAGGCACAGTGCGGATGCCGTCGAGGGCCCGCGGGCCTTCACGGAGAAACGCCCGCCCGTATGGCAAGGGCGCTGAAACGTCCGCGCCGTCCGTTGTTCGGCCGAACACCGCACCCCTAGAAGGGATTTCATCGGAACATGGTTACCGCGAGCTCAAGAGGCCGCAGGATCGTGCTGTGGCGTCATGGTCAGACGGCCTGGAACCGGGAACAGCGCTTCCAGGGAACCATCGACATCGAACTGAACCCCGAGGGCGTGCGGGAGGCGCGGCGCGCGGCAAGGGTGTTGGCGGCCCTGGCCCCGGATGCCGTCATCACCTCCCGTCTGAAGCGTGCTGCCGCCACCGCACGGGAACTGTCCGCGCTGACACTCCGCCCGGCCGCCCCCGAGGAGGGATTGCGCGAGGCGTACACCGGCCGGTGGCAGGGACTCACCCACGACGAGATCGTGGCCGAGTACGGCGAGGAGTACGAGGCCTGGAAACAGGGTGAGCCCGTGCGGCGCGGAGGCGGCGAGCTGGACACCGAGGTGGCCGAGCGGGCGGTCGCCGTCGTGGAGCGCCATGCCGATCGGCTTCCGGACGGGGGGACGCTGGTCGTGGTGAGCCACGGCGGGACCATCCGCGCGACCGCCGGCCACGTCCTGCGGATGGATCCGGGACACTGGATGTCGCTGGCCGGCTTGTCCAACTGCCGTTGGCACGTACTGAGCGAAGAGTCGTCGGGGTGGCGACTCTCGGTACGCAACGCGGGGGCACCGCAGGAGGAGGAGTTCGGCGAGGGGTGACGGTGCCGCCGCGCCGTCTCCCCTCTGCTCGACTTGTGTGCCTGCGTGTGGTGCGTGCCTGCTTGCGGTACGTGCGGTCTAGTGGATCCGGTCCGGGAACAGTCCGGCGATCCGCGGCACAGTGCCTTCCACCGTCTCATCCTGGAGGTCGACGATCAGGGTCGGCTCCGCGTCGTACAGGGGATGGTCCTGCGCCAGCCGAGCCCGGCCGCCGCCCGTGACGTTCAGGAGTACGACCGCCTCCTCGGGGATCCGCCCGGCGGTGACCGCCTGGCGGAGCCCGGCGAGCGCCACGGCGGAGGCCGGCTCGATGTCGACGGACTCGGCCTTGCTGAAGACCTTCCTCTCGTACTCCGCCGCCTCCCGCTCGACGGTCAACATGTCGCCCGCGCTTTCGGTGAGCACGTCGTAGATGCCGGACCTGACGGCGTAGGGAGGGAAGCGGTTGGTCAGCTCGTCGGCGAAGACGGTTCTCGTCGCGGCCCGCGCGTCATCGGCGCTGCAGGTGCTGAGGTGGCGCGTCCCCGACTTCCAGGATTCGGCGAGCGGCGCGAACGACGCGTTCTGGCAGAGCAGGAGCCGCGGCAGGTCACTGCCGTAGCGACCCGTGGCCAGAAGCCGGGCCGCCGCCTCGTGGACCGCGATGGCGCCGGCTCCGCTGCCGACGGCTTGGACGTAGTGGTCGGGCATCCTGCCCATGGCTTCCACGCCCGCGTACAGGACCGTGGCCAGTCCGTCGCGCCGGCCGATGTTGCGAACGCCGCCCTCAGCCTGGAAGCCGGGGAGTGCGGCCACCGACTCGGCGAGGGCGATGGCGTCGGAGTAGTCGGCGCCGTCCAGCACGACCAGCTTCACCGCCGGGTCCAGTGGCGTACGGAGCCTCATCCTGGCCAGTCCGCGCCTGGGCACGACGAGGAGGCACGGGCGGCGGTACCGCGAGCAGACCGTGGCGAACGCTGCGGCGGTGTTGCCCGCGGAGGCCACCACCAGCACCGGCGGGTCGCTCGGCAGGCGCCCCAGGACCGCGTACGCCTCCAGTTCCTTGAAGGTCGCGGTTTCGAGGTGGGCCCCGCGCTCGGGCCAGTAGCCGTTGAAGGCGATCCAGAGGTTCGGCAGGCCGAGCTGGGTGCAGAGTTCCTCGCTCTGGAACACGACCGTGCGGGCCCGTGTCGGGAACGTCCGGGTGACCGGAAGCCAGTCCCGGTAGCGGAAGAGACCCTCGCAATCGGTCTTCGGCGCGAACTCCTTCACTAAGTAGTCGGACTGGAGCAGCGCCGGCCCATGATCACGACTGCACGACAGTGTCAGTCCGTCATCCATACCGCGCTGTCCGCATATCGGACAGAACACCGCGTAGTGGCGGCTCACTATTTGCTCCATTTCCGCATTCCTTTCTGAGGGCCCGCACTGACATGTCTTCCGGAGACTTATGGATCCGCCTGGGGTCCGCGCCCGGCAGCAGCCGGGCGCGGTGACGCGGAGGACACCTGACGGCCGGGGCTCAGCCGACCCCCCTGACGGTGCGGATCTCTCTGGCCGCCGCCACCCCATCGCAGCCCGCGAGGCCGAAGGCGTCGCGGAGTTCCTCCGCCAGGAGGTGCAGGACGCGCCCGACTCCCCGCTCTCCCGCCGCGGCGAGCCCCCACAGCACCGGCCGCCCCACGAGTACGGCGTCGGCTCCCAGCGCGAGGGCGCACAGCACGTCGATCCCGCTCCGGATCCCGCTGTCAAGCAGGACCCGGCAGTCGCTCCCCACCTCCTCGGCGACCGCATCGAGGGAGTCGATGGCGGCGATGGCACCGTCCAGCTGACGGCCGCCATGGTTGGACACCACGACGCCGTCCACCCCGGTGTCGGCGGCGCGCCGCGCGTCCTGTGGGTCGAGTACGCCCTTCAGAATGAGCGGCAGCCGGGTGCGCCGCCGCAGTTCCTCCACCTCGGCCCAGGTCAGCGAGGACGTGAACGCGGCCTGGGTGTGGGCTGCGACCGCGGATCCGGACGCCCGCGCCCGGTGGGCCTCGGAGGCCGATCCCCATGCCAGGTTGGCGGCCTCGACCCCGGGGGGCAGGACAAACCGGTTCCGGACGTCCCGCAGCCGGCGACCCATCCACGGCACGTCGACGGTGAGCATCAGCGCCGCGCATCCGGCGGCCTCCGCCCTCTCGACCAGCTCGAAAGTCGCCTTCCGGTCGCGCAGCCAGTACAGCTGGAACCAAACGGTGCCGCCGATCCCGGCGATGTCCTCGATCGGGCAGCTGCTCAGAGTGCTCGCGGTGAAGGGAATTCCCGCCGCCTTGGCCGCTCGCGCGCCGGCCAGCTCGCCCTCGGGGTGAACCAGGCCCTGGTAGGCGATGGGGGCGGTGGCCACCGGCATGGCCTGCTCCGCTCCGAACAGCGTGGTCTCCAGGGCGCAGTGCGCCACGTCCCGCAGGATGCGCGGGACGAGGGCGATCCGCCTCAGTGCCGCACGGTTGGCGGCCAGCGTCACCTCGGCGCCGCTGCCGCCGGCGAGAAAGTCCCACACGTCGGTGGGCAGGGCCTGCCGTGCCGCCCGCTCCAGGTCCTCCGTGCAGTGCACGTCCCGCTCGACGTCCCACGACGTATCGGACGATGCCGGCAAGCCGGCCGCGTCCTGCCCGGTGCGGTTCACAGCGGCTGATCCTGTTTCGCGATGCGCTCCATCTCCACTGCCTCGTAGAGGGCCTTGATGTTGGAGCTTCCGAAGGTCTCCGCCCCGCACCGCTCGATCACCTCGAAGAAGAGGGTGCGCCGCGGATGGGTGGAGCGCGCGAATATCTGGAAAAGCTGTCCGGCATGGTCCTCGTCGACGAGGATGTTCAGCGCGCGCAGGCTCACCAGGGAGTGCTTGCTCAGGGTGATGCGCTGCTCCAGGAGGGTGTAGTACGCGTTCGGGGTGACCAGGAACTCCACTCCCCGGCCGGTCAGCGCACCGACGGACCGGACCACGTCGTCTGCGGCGAAGGCCACGTGCTGCACACCGGATCCGACGTGGTTCTTGAGGAATTCGTCGATCTGACCGGGGTCCGCCTCAGGGTCGGGCTGAAGGATTGTGAAGGTCACTTCACCCGACCGGCTCTGGACCACCTTGGACAGCATCGCCTGAGTTCCCACTACGATCCGCTCCGCGAAGGTCTCGCTGAACCCGAACGACTTCCGGTACAGCTCCACCATCGGGTCCAGCTCGCCGACGTTCACGCACACGGCGAAGTGGTCGATCTTCAGGAGGCGGAGCCCATCCGCGGCAACCGCTTCCGCGACCGTGGGCCGGTCAGCGCCGGGAATCGGCCGGAAGTCGGCGGGCAGGCCGGCGCTCTTCCCTTTACGCCGCTGCACCAGGGTGTGCACCACATCGCCGAAGCCGGACACCGTCGCGCTGACCGCGACGTCGCCCTCCGCGTGCTCCACGGGTTCCGCGAGCGCCCGTGCGCCATTCTCCACAGCCTGGCCGAACGCCGTACGTACGTCCCGCGTGCGCAGGGCGATGTTCGCGATGCCATCACCGTGGGCGAGCACATAGTCGGAGGCGGGATGCTGTTCGCCCGTCGCCTCCGTCAATACGAGCCTTATCACGCCCTGACACATCACCGCGGCCCGGAATCCCTGCTCCGGGGATCCGCCCGCCGCGACCTCCACGAACCCGTAGGAGTCACGCCACAGAGCGATCTGCGCGTCCAGGTCGCGGACGTACATCTCCACATAGTCCAGCTCGAAGTCGTCGACAACTGTGTTCACCAAGGAAGACGTCACGGAAACTCCAGTTCTCTTGCGTGGCGAGAAAGCATTGGAAAGAAAGAGAAAGGACAAAACACTCTCGATTTCAGATCGCCCCCTGCACAGGCGCAGGCAAAGGCGCAGGCACGGTCTGCAGGGGGGGTCGCCGGGGCACCTGACACGGCCCGCGGGGATCGTGCGAGAGACAGGGCGGCGTCACGTGACGGAAACGCGCCCGCCCTGTCCCTTCCAGCTGATCAGAAGGCGCCGGGGTCTTTTCCTGGCTGCAGCCGGTTCCGGAGTACACGGCCGATGTGCGCAAGCGGCTCGGGCTGCATCATGGCGACGTGATCACATTCAATCACGTGTTCGTCAACTCCGCCTGAAACATGGGGAGTCCACGCCTCGCTACCGGACATCGGCATCGGATTGTTGACGCCTGCGCGGAAGAAGACGAGGCCCCCGTCCACCGCGCCCGGGGTCAGCGAACGGGCTAGCTCGCGGTTGTTCTCGACCACGGCGATCAGGCCCGCGACCTTGTCCTCATCGACGTCGAGGCTCTGGGCCACTTCACCGATCTGGTCCGCGGCATAGGCCTCCAGCAGGCTGGAGAACCCTTCGGCGTCATCGCCTCCGGCGGCTTCGTCGGGAAGGGTCAGACCGGCGGCCTCGGCGAGGGCCCGGATGAGGCCCTGCCGGTCGCCGTCCGTGTCGGGTACCTGCGACGTCGGGTAGGCATCGACGACCGCGAGGAGGCCGACCTCCTGCTGTTGCCTCTGGAGCTCTTCGGCCACCGCGTGCGCGACGAGTCCACCGAAGGACCATCCCAGGAGGCGGTAAGGCCCCACGGGCTGGACGGAGCGGATGAGCTGCGCGTACTCGACGACCATCTCCTTGACGGTGGCAGCGGGCTTTCCTCCGCCCACTCCCCTGGACTGGAGACCGTAGATCGGCACATCAGCCGGCAACTCCCTGATCAGGCCCGAATAGCACCAGCTCAGACCTACCACGGGGTGCACGCAGAAGAGCGGGTCACCCGCGCCCTGGCGACGCAGGGGGAACAGGGCGTCGAAGGGATCCGTGACGTCAACTTCATCAAGCCGGTCGATCAGGCCGGCCACCGTCGGCGCCTCGAACAGCGACCGGATGCTCACCTCGACCCCGAGGACGGAACGGATCCGGCTCACCAGACGGGTCGCCAGCAGCGAATGACCACCGAGATCGAAGAAGCCGTCGTCGATGGAAACAGCGCTGACGCCGAGGACCTCGGCGAACAGACCGCAGAGCAGTTCCTCCCGCGGTGTCCGGGGAGCCCGCCCTGCCGCATCCGACACATACTCCGGGGCGGGCAGCGCCTTCCGGTCCAGCTTCCCGTTCAACGTCAACGGCAAGGAGTCGAGCGTGACGAAAGCCGACGGCACCATGTACTCCGGCAACCGCTCCCCTACGAACCCACGCAGCACCGCCGCGTCGACAGCACCACCGTCAGCAGGCACCACATACGCGACCAGGCGCTTGTCGCCCGGCGTGTCCTCCCGCACCACGACCGCCGTCTGAGCCACCTGCCCGTGCCCCGCCAGGACGGCTTCCACCTCACCCGGCTCGATACGGAAACCCCGCACCTTCACCTGCGCATCCGCACGCCCCAGGAACTCCAGGACCCCGTCCGCGTTCCAGCGCACCACATCCCCGGTCCGGTACATCCGCGAACCAGACACCACCGCGAACGGATCCGCGACAAA
>NZ_JBITGV010000011.1:0-334246 GCF_044457385.1 Streptomyces sp. NPDC050548 | reverse complement strand
AAACGCCCGGTTACATTCCGAACCCGGAAGCTAAGCCTTACAGCGCCGATGGTACTGCAGGGGGGACCCTGTGGGAGAGTAGGACGCCGCCGAACTCCTTTTAGAGCTCTGGCTCTTGGGCACGCAGCCCAAGAGCCAGAGCTTTTTTGCGTTGGGGTAGGGTCAGGGGGCATCGTCGGAACGTTTTCCCACAGGAGGCCCCCGGGTGGAGGTCCAGGAGACCCGCGTCCAGACAGACCGGGTGCTCACCATCCCGAACATCCTCAGCATGGCGCGCCTGGTCGGCGTACCCATCTTTCTGTGGTTGATCCTCAGGCCCGAGTTCGGAGGCCCCAAGAGCGACGGCTGGGCGCTCCTGGTGCTGATGCTGAGCGGGATCAGCGACTACCTGGACGGTAAGCTCGCGCGGCGCTGGAACCAGATCAGTAGCCTTGGCCGGCTTCTTGATCCCGCTGCGGACCGGCTCTATATTCTCTCGACTCTCGTCGGACTCACCTGGCGCGAGATTCTGCCAATCTGGTTGACCGCGGCACTGCTGGCGCGGGAGCTGGTTCTGTTGGTGGTGGTCGCCGTCCTCAGGCACCACGGCTATCCGCCGCTGCAGGTGAACTTCCTGGGCAAGGCAGCTACGTTCAACCTGATGTACGCGTTCCCGTTGCTGTTGCTCAGTGACGGAAGTGGATGGCTTCCGTCACTCGCAGCGATTTTCGGATGGGCGTTCGCAGGATGGGGTACAACGCTGTACTGGTGGGCAGGAGTCCTCTACGTGGTACAAGTCCGCCGCCTGCTGCGCGCGGATGCCACGGCCGACTGACCTTGCCGATGGGGCGGTAACAGTCGCTCGATGGCCCGTTGCGCAAAAGTGCGGGACAATCTGGACTGGTGAAGTCGGCTAGACCGTCGTCTCTCAGAGGAGGACGCTTCCGACATGAAGGCCGTCGTGATGGCCGGAGGCGAAGGCACACGCCTTCGCCCCATGACCTCAAGCATGCCCAAGCCACTGTTGCCCGTGGTCAATCGACCGATCATGGAGCACGTGCTGAGGCTGCTCAAAAGGCATGGGCTCAATGAGACCGTAGTCACCGTGCAGTTCCTGGCCTCGCTGGTCAAGAACTACTTCGGTGACGGCGAAGAGCTCGGCATGGAGCTCTCGTATGCCAATGAGGAGAAGCCACTCGGTACCGCCGGAAGCGTCAAGAACGCCGAAGAGGCGTTGAAGGACGATGCCTTCCTCGTCATCTCCGGTGATGCCCTGACCGACTTCGACCTCACCGAACTGATCAATTTCCACAAGGAAAAGGGTGCGCTGGTCACGGTCTGTCTGACCCGGGTGCCCAATCCGCTGGAATTCGGCATCACCATCGTCGACGAAGAGGGAAAGGTCGAGCGTTTCCTTGAGAAGCCGACCTGGGGCCAGGTCTTCTCGGACACGGTGAACACGGGCATCTATGTGATGGAGCCCGAGGTCTTCGACTATGTCGAGGCCGATGTTCCCGTCGACTGGTCCGGCGATGTCTTCCCGCAGTTGATGAAGGAGGGCAAGCCGGTCTACGGCTTTGTCGCCGAGGGCTACTGGGAGGACGTCGGTACTCACGAGAGCTATGTGAAGGCGCAGGCCGATGTCCTGGAGGGCAAGGTCGACGTCGAGATCGACGGCTTCGAGCTGTCGCCGGGCGTATGGGTGGCCGAGGGTGCCGAGGTGCATCCCGACGCGGTTCTCCGCGGGCCTCTCTACATCGGTGACTACGCCAAGGTGGAGGCCGGCGCCGAAATCCGTGAGCACACCGTCATCGGTTCGAACGTCGTCGTAAAGACCGGGGCTTTTCTGCACAGGGCGGTCGTGCACGACAACGTGTACGTCGGCCAGCACAGCAATCTTCGTGGCTGTGTCGTCGGAAAGAACACCGACATCATGCGTGCGGCTCGGATCGAGGACGGCGCCGTCATCGGTGACGAGTGCCTGATCGGTGAAGAATCGATCGTGCAGGGCAATGTGCGGGTCTACCCGTTCAAGACGATCGAGGCGGGCGCCTTCGTCAACACGTCGGTCATCTGGGAGTCGCGAGGGCAGGCGCACCTGTTCGGCGCTCGTGGTGTGTCCGGGATCCTGAACGTCGAGATCACACCGGAACTCGTCGTGCGTCTCGCCGGCGCCTACGCCACGACGCTCAAGAAGGGCTCCACGGTCACCACGGCCCGAGACCACTCCCGCGGTGCCCGTGCGCTCAAGCGTGCGGTGATCTCCGCCCTGCAGACCAGCGCGATCGACGTACGGGACCTGGAGAACGTTCCGCTGCCCGTGGCCCGGCAACAGACCGCGCGGGGCAGTGCCGGTGGGATCATGATCCGGACCACACCCGGGGTGCCGGACTCCGTCGACATCATGTTCTTCGACAGCCAGGGCGCCGACCTCTCACAGGGGAGCCAGCGCAAGCTGGACCGGGTGTTCGCGCGCCAGGAGTACCGGCGTGCGTTCCCCGGTGAGATCGGGGACCTGCACTTCCCGGCCAGTGTCTTCGACTCGTACACCGGGTCCCTGCTGCGGAATGTCGACACGACCGGAATCGCGGACTCCGGCCTGAAGGTCGTGGTGGACGCCTCGAACGGCAGCGCCGGGCTCGTGTTGCCCAGCCTTCTCGGCAAACTCGGTGTGGACTCGCTGACGATCAATCCCGGTCTCGACGAGTCCAGGCCAACGGAGACCGCGGACACGCGGCGTTCGGGGCTGGTGCGGCTCGGCGAGATCGTGGCCTCCGCGCGGGCCGCGTTCGGGGTGCGGTTCGACCCGGTCGGTGAGCGGTTGTCGCTCGTCGACGAGAAGGGGCGGATCGTCGAGGACGACCGGGCCCTGCTCGTGATGCTCGACCTGGTGGCCGCCGAGCGGCGCAGCGGGCGGGTGGCGCTGCCGGTGACCACCACGAGGATCGCCGAGCAGGTGGCGGCCTATCACGGGACCCAGGTGGAGTGGACGACGACCTCGCCGGACGACCTGACCAGGGTCGGGCGCGACGAGACGACCATCTTCGGTGGGGACGGCAAGGCCGGGTTCATCATCCCGGAGTTCAGCAGTGTCTTCGACGGTGCCGCAGCCTTCGTACGACTCATCGGGCTGGTGGCGCGGACTCAACTCACGCTGAGCCAGATCGATGCCCGGATTCCGCGGGCGCACGTCCTGAAGCGGGATCTCGCGACTCCCTGGGCCGTCAAGGGACTTGTGATGCGCCGGGTCGTGGAAGCGGCCGGTGATCGCTTTGTCGACACCACGGACGGGGTACGCGTGGTGGAGACCGACGGGCGCTGGGTGATGGTGTTGCCCGACCCGGCCGAGGCGGTCACTCATCTGTGGGCCGAAGGGCCCGACGACGCTTCCGCCCAGGCCCTGTTGGACGAGTGGTCGGCGGTCGTGGACAGCGCCGGACGGTAAAACGCGGACCACGCGCGCGTGCCGGACATGTCTCCCCAAGGGGGCCTGTCCGGCACGCCGGTGGGGCCATTCGGAGGTACAGGCCACCACGTGCGACGATGTGCGGCATGCCGCAGCAGCCCCCCGTTCGGAGCACACCCACGCGCCCTGCGCGTCCGGACGCATCCATGTCGCTGCTCACCAACGTCATGGACCACAGCCTCGACGAGGGTTACGCCGAGGCCGCCGCCCGCAAGAAGGCCGCGGGCGCGAGCGGCATGCCAAAGCCCCTCCGGACGAAGCTCGGTCTCGCCGCCGGCCTCGTACTGGCGGCCCTTGTCGTGACCCTGGGAGCGGCGCAGGCGCGAGTGGCCGCCCCCGTGGTGGCCAAGGAGCGGCAGGAACTGATCGACCGTATCGACAAAGAGACCAAGTCGGCGGACAAGTTGGAAGACACCGTCGACACACTCCGGGACGACGTGAGCGCGCGGCAGCGGGCGGCACTGAAGACGAGCGGCGGCAGCGGCCAGGCGGACCTGGTGAGCATGCTGTCCGGCGCGACCGCGGTGCACGGCCCCGGTGTGAAGCTCGTCGTCGACGACGCGAAGGAAGCCAGCAGCAGCGGGGGCGACAACCCGCGCGAGACCGCGGACTTCTCCGACACCGGGCGGGTGCGCGACCGCGACATGCAGCGCGTGGTCAACGGGCTGTGGGCGGCGGGTGCCGAGGCCGTCTCCGTCAACGGGCAGCGGCTGACGGCACTGTCCGCGATCAGGGCCGCGGGCGACGCGATACTGGTCGACAACAGGCCACTGGTGCCGCCCTATACGGTGCTCGCGGTGGGGGACGGCAAGCGTCTGAGCACGAGGTTCCAGAACGGTGCCGACGGGCTCTACCTGAACGCTCTGGAAGACAACTACGGCATCAGGGCGACCATCGCCGTGGAGAGCGATCTCCGGCTGCCCGCCGCGCCGAGTGTGATCGTACGAACAGCACAGCCGAGAACTGAGAAGGGCACATCGTGATCGCCGTACTGGGCCTCATCGTGGGAGTGGTGGCCGGAATCCTGGTCCGGCCTGAGGTGCCGGTGGTTGTCGAGCCCTATCTGCCGATCGCGGTCGTCGCGGCGCTCGACGCCGTCTTCGGTGGTCTGCGGGCGATGCTCGACGGGATCTTCGACGACAAGGTCTTCGTGGTGTCGTTCCTGTCGAACGTGGTCGTGGCCGCGCTGATCGTGTTCCTGGGCGACAAGTTGGGCGTCGGCGCCCAACTGTCCACGGGTGTTGTGGTCGTTCTCGGCATCCGGATCTTCTCCAACGCCGCGGCCATCCGCCGGCACGTCTTCCGGGCGTGAGGTAGATGAGCAACGAGGACGAGCAGCCGGAGAACCGGCTGCGCAGGGAACTGCCCGAAGAGGTACCGGCGTCTGCTTCCTCGGAAGCGCCGGTCGCCGAGGAGACGCCCGCTCCCACCGTCACGGGTCGGCAGCGGCTGGTGCAGGGGCTGTGGCCGCCGCGCGCCAGCAGGGCCCAACTCATCGTCGCCGTGCTGCTGTTCGGCCTCGGCTTCGGGCTGGCCGTGCAGGTCGCCTCGAACAGCAACAGCGACAGTGCGCTGCGCGGGGCCCGGCAGGAAGATCTTGTGCGCATTCTCGATGAACTGGACGACCGTACTCAGCGTCTAGAGGACGAGAAGCAAGGTCTGCAGAAACAGCGTGACGAGCTGGAGAACAGCTCCGACCAGGCCGAGGAGGCCCGCAAGCAGACCGCCGAGAAGGAGAAGCAACTCGGCATTCTGGCGGGCACCGTGGCCGCGCAGGGACCCGGCATCACGATGACCATCGACGACACGAAGGGAACGGTCGAGGCGGACATGTTGCTCGATGCGGTCCAAGAGTTGCGCGCTGCGGGCGCGGAGGCGATCCAGGTGAACGGTGTACGTGTGGTCGCCGGCACCTATCTGACGGACTCCGACAAGAGCGTGAGCGTCGACGGGAACAAGATCAACGCCCCCTATCGTTTCAAGGTCATCGGCAAGCCGCAGGATCTCGAACCGGCGCTCAACATCCCTGGAGGTGTGGTGCAGACTCTTGAGAAGGAGCAGGCCACCGTTACCGTCGGGCGGTCGAGCAAGATCGTTGTGGATGCCTTGCGGGCCGCGAAGCAGCCTGACTACGCTCGGTCGTCCTCCCGGTGAACCGGGGGTGCATGGGGACCGTCCGGCGAGGGCATGAGGTTGCGGGGGGTCGACGCACCGATTGGGTGGTGCGTGGTGGAAACTGTCTGGTGGATACGGACGTTGTGAGGATGTCCGGGTCGACCGGTGTGTTCAATCAGGGTTCGTCCTGCCCCACGGGCGGGTCTGTTTCGGTCAAGGGGAATCGCCCGTGAAGTTGTTTGCGAAGTTGTTCGGCAAGAGTGCGAAAGAGAGCAGCGACAATCAGACCGCTCGCCATCGCGCACAACCGGACGCGGAAGGCCAGCGTCCGCTGTTCCGTGACCAGGTCGCTGGTCAGGGCGCGCCGTCGGTTGACCCTGCGCAGCCCGGCGACATAGGTTTCGGGCAACCGTCAACCTCAAGTACGGGTGGAGGGTTTTCCCCTATGTCGGCCCTGGTGTGTACGAGGTGCGGTAACCGCAACGCGGAGAACAGCCGCTTCTGTTCCAACTGCGGTGCGCCGCTGCGACCCGGCGTGACCCCGGAGCGCGCGTCCGAGACGACGTCGACCATCTCGATCTCCGGTCTTGAGGCCTACGACGCCGAGGTGACCGGCCAGACGCAGATGCCGACGCTCTCCCCGGAGGCACAGGCCGCCGTCGACGCGCTGCCGTTGGGCTCGGCGCTCCTGGTGGTGCGCCGCGGTCCGAACTCGGGCAGCCGCTTCCTGCTGGACGGCGAGTTGACCACGGCCGGCCGTCACCCGCAGAGCGACATCTTCCTGGACGACGTGACGGTCTCGCGCCGCCATGTGGAGTTCCGGCGCGTTGCCGACGGTTCCTTCACGGTCGCCGACGTCGGCAGCCTGAACGGCACCTACGTCAACCGTGAGCGCATCGACTCGGTTCCGCTGGCCAACGGTGACGAGGTGCAGATCGGCAAGTACCGGCTGGTGTTCTACGCGAGCCAGCGGGGTTACTGACCCTCCCTCGGACTGGGTCCGGGGGATTCCCCCAGGAAGGTCCATGCTTCAAACACCGAGCGGCGGTGCCGGGCACGGTACCGCCGCCACGGACACCGGGCTGATGAGCATCGGCACGGTGCTGAACACGCTGCACGACGAGTTCCCCGAAGTCACCATCTCCAAGATCCGATTCCTGGAGTCGGAGGGGCTCATCGAGCCGCAGCGGACCCCTTCCGGCTACCGCAAGTTCAGCCCCGCCGATGTCGAGCGCCTCGGCCATGTCCTGCGGATGCAGCGGGACCACTATCTGCCGCTCAAGGTGATCCGCGAGCACCTCGACGCCATGGAGCGCGGGGAAGCCGCGCCCCTGCCCACGGTGGGGCGTCAGCGGGACGGCGAGGTCGTCCTGGAGCCCGTGGAGGGCCCCACGGTGGCCAGGATCGGGCGGGCCGAGCTGCTGGCCGCCGCCGGGATCGGCGAGCAGGAACTCGACGAGTGGGAGTCGTACGGGCTCATCGCGCCGCTGCCGGACGGCGTGTACGACGCGGAAGCCGTCACCGTGGCCGGGCTCGTCCTGGAGTTGGGGCGGTTCGGGATCGAGCCGCGGCACCTGCGCGCGATGAAGGCCGCAGCGGACCGCGAGGCCGGGCTCGTCGACCAGGTGGTCGCCCCGCTGAAGCGGCACCGCAATCCGCAGACGAGGGCCCACGCGGAGGCCCGTACGAAGGAGCTGGCGGGGCTCACGGTGAAGCTGCACGCGGCGCTGGTGCAGACCGCGCTCGGAGTGCGTCTGCCCTGAACCGGACGGGATCGCGGCCCCCTGATCGGTCACCCGTTCTCGGCCCGACTACCCAAACGTCCCGGGCACGGCCTAGGGTTGCTGTGTGAACGAGCTCGATGTCGTAGGTGTCCGGGTCGAAATGCCCTCCAACCAACCGATCGTGCTCCTGCGTGAAGTGGGAGGCGACCGCTACCTCCCCATCTGGATCGGGCCCGGGGAGGCGACGGCGATCGCCTTCGCACAGCAGGGCATGGCCCCCGCACGACCGCTGACCCACGACCTGTTCAAGGACGTGCTGGAGGCCGTCGGCCAGGAGCTGACCGAAGTACGCATCACGGATCTGCGTGAGGGCGTCTTCTACGCCGAGCTGGTGTTCGCCAGCGGAGTCGAGGTGAGCGCCCGCCCGTCCGACGCCATAGCGCTGGCACTGCGTACCGGGACGCCGATCTACGGCAGCGACGGCGTGCTCGACGACGCCGGCATCGCGATCCCGGACGAGCAGGAGGACGAGGTGGAGAAGTTCCGCGAGTTCCTCGACCAGATCTCGCCCGAGGACTTCGGGACCAACAGCCAGTGAGATCGGCGGCCGGCAGAGAAATGCTGGCATTTGCCACCGGCGTGTGAGAGCGTCCTGCGGCCCGCCGCGAGAGCATTCGGCTAGCCTTTCCCCGCGGTGGGGTACGGGAAACCACTCCTAGGGTGATTATCACTCGGCGTGCCTAGCGTGGCGATCGTTGACGCACCCCTGGTGACTGCCTACCGTCGAGAAGGCAGGTCAAGGACGGAGGTCGGCGTGAGAAGCAGCGGCGACGGTACGGCTGGGGGTGCCCCGGAACGCAGTTTCGGGGACAGTGGCCCGTACCCGCTTCATGGCAGTGCGGCCGATCACGCTCCGCATCGACCCACTGCCGTGCCGAGCAGCGGAGGGGCGACGTCCATGGCGTCCGAGCAGATCGGCTACCGGGGCCCTACGGCCTGTGCGGCGGCAGGCATCACCTATCGGCAACTGGACTACTGGGCGCGCACCGGGCTCGTCGAGCCCAGCGTGCGGCCCGCACACGGGTCGGGGACGCAGCGGCTCTACAGCTTCCGGGACGTCGTCGTCCTGAAGATCGTCAAGCGGTTCCTCGACACGGGTGTGTCGCTGCAGAACATCCGCAGCGCCGTTCTGCACCTGCGGGAGTGCGACTTCCGCGATCTGGAGCGCATGACGCTGATGAGCGACGGCGCCACGGTCTACGAGTGCACCTCGCCGGACGAGGTCCACGCCCTGCTCCAGGGCGGCCAGGGCGTCTTCGGGATCGCCGTGGGCGTGGTGTGGCGGGATGTGGAGAGCGCCCTGTCGCAGCTGCACGGGGAGCGCGTCGACACCGGCGAGACCCTCGTCGGAGTCAACCCCGCCGACGAGCTGGCCAGGCGGCGCAACCGGGCCGTCTGAGGGCCCGGCGGGAGCCGTAGCGGGGCATTGTCAGTGGCGTAGGGCAGCATCGGAGATGTGAGAACCGCGCCCACGATCCTGCATCTCGACATGGATGCCTTCTTCGCCTCGGCGGAGCAGGCCTCCAAGCCGAGCCTGCGCGGGAAGGCCGTCGTCGTGGGCGGGCTCGGGCCGCGCGGGGTGGTGGCCACCGCGTCGTACGAGGCACGGGTTTTCGGGGTGAACTCGGCGATGCCCATGGCCCAGGCGCGCAGACTCGCTCCGAACGCCGCGTATCTCGTGCCGCGCTTCGGCTTCTACCGGTCGATCAGCGAGCAGGTGATGGCCTTGCTGCGGGCGCTGTCGCCCCTTGTGGAGCCGCTGAGCCTGGACGAGGCGTTCGTGGACCTGGAGGCCGGAGAGACGGCCTGGGACGCCGAGTCCGCGCGGCGGGCCGGGGAGCGGCTCCGAGCCGACATACGAGCCGTCACGGGGCTCACCGGCTCCGTCGGCCTCGCCGCCTCCAAGATGATCGCGAAGATCGCCTCCGAGCGGGCCAAGCCCGACGGGCTGGTGCTGATCGAGCCCGGCACCGAGCGGGCGTTGCTGGGGCCGCTGTCGGTGCGCACACTGCCGGGGGTCGGACCGGCGACGGGCGACCATCTGCGCCGGGCCGGGATCACCACGGTCGACGAGATCGCCGAGGCGGGCGAGGACGAGCTGGTACGGCTGGTCGGCAAGGCACACGGGCACGCCCTGTACGCCATGGCGCTCGCGCACGACGAGCGGCCCGTGGTGGCCGAGCGGGAGACCAAGTCGGTGTCCGTCGAGGACACCTACGACGTGGACATCCACGACCGGATCCGGGTGGGCCTGGAAGTGCAGCGCCTCGCCGACCGGTGTGTGCGGCGGCTGCGGGGCGCCGGGCTGTCGGGGCGGACCATCGTTCTCAAAGTGCGGCGCTACGACTTCTCGACGCTGACCCGGTCCGAGACACTGCGTGGGCCCACCGACGATCCGGGGGTGGTGCGGGAGGCCGCGGCGCGGTTGCTGGACTCCGTGGACACCACGGGTGGGGTGCGACTGCTCGGGGTGGGAGTCTCCGGGCTCGCCGACTACACGCAGGAGGACCTGTTCGCGCAGGCGGCGGGGGAGCAGGTCGACCTTCTTGAGGAGGAGCACACGGAGGAGGAAGCCGGAGGGGAGGAGTCGGCGCCCGTGGAGCGGCGCTGGCCTGCGGGCCACGATGTGCACCACTCCGGGTTCGGGCACGGGTGGGTGCAGGGCAGCGGGCTGGGGCGGGTCACCGTGCGATTTGAAACGCCGGAGGATGCCGGGCCGGGGCGGGTGCGGACGTTCCGTACCGACGATCCGGAGCTGGAGCAGGCGGAGCCGCTGCCGTTGGTGACGCGGGACGCGAGTGAACTGACCGGAGCATCAGGGCAGTTGGTGGCGCCGCCCCCGGAAGGTCGAAGACCCGCCGTCCCTCCCGCCGCTTCGGCTCAGGTGTCGTCCGAGCCCGCCAGTCTGCCGAAGTCGCGGTCCGGGAAGGAGGGAGGTGGGGCCACGTCGAGGCCGTAGTGGTGGTAGAGCTGGAGTTCCTGGTCGGGGGAGAGGTGGCGGCCCACGCCGAAGTCGGGGGCGTCCTTGATCAGGGAGCGTTCGAAGGGGATGTGCAGGGTCCCCTCGATCAGTTCGCTGGGCTCCAGGGGGACGAAGGCGTCCCTGGAGAACAGGCCGGTGCGTATGGCCGCCCACTCCGGTACACCGGTCGCGTCGTCGAGGTAGACCTCGTCGATCGTGCCGATCTTGGCACCGGTGCGGTCGAACGCCTTGCGGCCGATCAGGTTGCGCGGATCGATATCGGTCTGCACGGGCCCTCCTCCTGGTCGCAACTCATTCGTAAACTCTACAAAAGAGCACAATCGGGCCGGTGGCCACTCGAAAGCTCGGCTTCACCGCTCGCTGGTAGGCTGGCGAACGGCTGCTGACCCCGTGCGGGAGAGTCCTCCAGACTTCATCGGAGGCGCCGAAGGAGCAAATCCTCCCCGGAATCTCTCAGGCTCACGTACCGCACGGACGAGGTCACTCTGGAAAGCAGGGCGGGTGCCGGCGACGGCCCTCGCTCTCACCGACGGTGAAAACCGGTGACCCTCGGGTGGCCGGTGAAGCTCTCAGGTTGAGATGACAGAGGGGGAGGCCGTCCGGGCACCCCACTGTCGTGGTGCCCTCGAAGGTCGTGTCCGACCAGGAGGCCTCCCAAATGACCGCCCCTCGCACTTCGCTCTCCGAGCTCGAACAGGGCATCCCGTTCGAGCAGCGCCACATCGGTCCCGACCAGGAAGCGCGGGCCAAGATGCTCGCGCAGGTCGGCTACGGCTCGCTCGACGAGCTCACCGCCGCCGCGGTCCCCGATGTGATCAAGAACGCCGACTCCCTGGACCTGCCGGGCGCCCGCACCGAGGCCGAGGTACTGGCCGAACTGCGTTCCCTCGCGGACCGCAACGAGGTCCTCGGTTCGATGATCGGCCTCGGGTACTACGGGACCTTCACCCCGCCCGTGATCCTGCGCAATGTCATGGAGAACCCGGCCTGGTACACGGCCTACACGCCGTACCAGCCGGAGATCTCCCAGGGACGGCTCGAAGCCCTCCTCAACTTCCAGACCATGGTCGCCGACCTCACCGGGCTGCCGACCTCCGGCGCCTCCCTGCTCGACGAGGGCACGGCCGCCGCCGAGGCCGTGGCGCTGTCGCGGCGCATGGGCAAGAACAAGAAGGGCCTGTTCCTGGTCGACGCGGACACGCTGCCGCAGACGATCGCCGTGATCGAGACCCGCGCCGAGCCGGCCGGTGTCGAGGTCGTCGTCGCCGACCTCAGCGAGGGCATCCCGGCGGAGATCGCCGAGCGCGAGATCAACGGCGTGCTCGTCCAGTACCCGGGCGCCTCCGGTGCCGTTCGCGACATCAAGCCGCTGATCGAGCAGGCGCACGGGCTCGGGGCGCTCGTCACCGTCGCCGCCGACCTCCTCGCGCTCACGCTCCTCAAGTCACCGGGCGAGCTGGGCGCGGACATCGCGGTCGGTACGACGCAGCGCTTCGGGGTGCCGATGGGCTTCGGCGGGCCGCACGCCGGATACATGGCCGTGCACGAGAAGTTCGCGCGCAGCCTGCCCGGGCGGCTCGTGGGTGTTTCCGTCGACGCCGACGGCCACAAGGCCTACCGCCTCGCCCTCCAGACCCGCGAGCAGCACATCCGCCGCGAGAAGGCCACCAGCAACATCTGCACCGCTCAGGTGCTCCTCGCCGTCATGGCCGGGATGTACGCCGTCTACCACGGGCCCGAGGGGCTCAAGGGCATCGCGCGGCGGACGCACCGGTACGCGACGATCCTGGCCGCCGGGCTCACCGCCGGCGGTGTCGAGGTCGTGCACGGCGGCTACTTCGACACGCTGACCGCGCGCGTCCCCGGCCGGGCCGCCGAGGTCGTCGTCGCCGCCCGCGAGGACGGCGTCAACCTCCACCTCGTGGACGCCGACCGGGTGTCCATCGCCTGCGACGAGACCACCACGCGTGCCCAACTGGCCACCGTATGGACCGCGTTCGGGGTGGACGGTGACGTTGAGGCGCTTGACGCGTCCGCCGAGGACACGCTGCCCGAGGGGCTGCTTCGGAATGACGCGTACCTCACGCACCCCGTGTTCCGGGACCACCGTTCCGAGACCGCGATGCTGCGCTACCTGCGCAAGCTGGCCGACCGGGACTACGCGCTCGACCGGGGCATGATCCCGCTGGGCTCCTGCACGATGAAGCTCAACGCGACCACCGAGATGGAACCGGTCACCTGGCCCGAGTTCGGGCAGCTGCACCCCTTCGCGCCCGCCGAGCAGGCGCAGGGATACCTCACGCTCATCCGGGAGTTGGAGGAGCAGCTTGCCGAGGTCACCGGGTACGACAAGGTGTCGCTGCAGCCCAACGCCGGTTCGCAGGGTGAGTTGGCCGGGCTGCTGGCGGTGCGTGGGTACCACCGGGCCAACGGGGACGAGCAGCGGACCGTGTGTCTGATCCCGTCGTCCGCGCACGGCACGAATGCGGCCAGTGCCGTGATGGCCGGGATGAAGGTCGTCGTCGTGAAGACCGCCGAGGACGGCGAGATCGACGTCGAGGATCTGCGGGCGAAGATCGAGCAGTACCGCGAGGAGTTGGCGGTGCTGATGATCACTTACCCGTCCACGCACGGGGTGTTCGAGGAGCACGTCGCCGACATCTGCGCGCAGGTGCACGAGGCGGGCGGTCAGGTCTACGTCGACGGCGCCAACCTCAACGCCCTTGTGGGGCTTGCCAAGCCGGGGCACTTCGGCGGCGATGTCTCCCACCTGAATCTGCACAAGACGTTCTGCATTCCGCACGGCGGGGGTGGGCCGGGCGTCGGGCCGGTCGGCGTGCGCGCGCACCTGGCGCCGTATCTGCCGAACCATCCGCTTCAGCCTGAGGCCGGTCCTGAGACGGGAGTTGGGCCCATCTCCGCCGCGCCGTGGGGCTCGGCCGGTATTCTGCCGATCTCTTGGGCGTACGTACGGCTCATGGGTGGCGAGGGGCTGAAGCGGGCCACGCAGGTTGCCGTGCTCTCCGCCAACTACATCGCCAAGCGGCTCGAACCGCACTACCCCGTGCTCTACACCGGGCCCGGTGGGCTCGTCGCGCACGAGTGCATCATCGATCTGCGGCCGATCAGCAAGGCGACGGGCGTCAGTGTCGACGACATCGCCAAGCGGCTCATCGACTACGGCTTCCACGCGCCGACGATGTCGTTCCCGGTGGCCGGGACGCTGATGATCGAGCCGACGGAGTCCGAGGACCTGATCGAGCTGGACCGGTTCTGCGAGGCGATGATCGCGATTCGGGGCGAGATCGAGAAGGTCGGGGCGGGGGAGTGGCCGGCTGAGGACAATCCGTTGCGGAACGCGCCGCATACCGCTGCCGCGTTGGGTGGGGAGTGGGGGCACGCTTACTCGCGCGAGGAGGCTGTCTTCCCGGCCGGTGTGTCCGTTGCCGATAAGTACTGGCCGCCGGTACGGCGGATCGACCAGGCCTTTGGTGACCGGAACCTTGTTTGTTCCTGCCCGCCGTTGGATGCGTACGAGGACTGACGTCTTTCGGGTGCGGCGCCGTTGTGGCTGGTCGCGCCCCGTGGCGGAGCCCCAAATCGATACAGCCCCGCGCCCCTAAAAGAAGGGGCGTGGGTGCTCACGTGGGATATGAGTGGGTCTGGGTTGCCTTCACCGCGGCCCAGACCGATGCCCCTTGATGCAGGTTCAGTTCGGCCGCTGCCGGTGTCGTCAGGTCTGCCGCCAGGGGGAGTTCGCCCGTCAGGTCTACGCGGATCTGGTCGCCGTGGGTTTCCAGGCCCGCCACCTCGCAGTGCCAGAGGTTGCGGGCGCTGGCGCCTGTGGGGCGGTCTCGGAAGAGAGTCACCGCGCTTGGTGGGAACGCCACGAAGACCTCGCCGGTCAGGTCCTCCGTGGTGGTGATCGTGGGGCCTGCGTCGAGTGTGACCGTGTGACCCTCGGCGCTGCCCTTGTAGAGGTTGAGGCCGACCAGTTGGGCGATGTAGTCCGTGCGCGGGTGGCGGGCGATGTCGGCGGGGGTGCCCTGCTGGACGATCGTGCCGTGCTCGATCACCACCAGTCGGTCGGCCAACACCATGGCGTCCAGGGGGTCGTGGGTGACCAGGACCGCGACCGCTTCGAACTCGGCCAGGTGGCGGCGGAGTTGGGCCCGTACGTCCAGGCGGGTGCGGGCGTCCAGGGCGGCCAGGGGTTCGTCGAGGAGCAGGAGGCGTGGGCGGGTCGCCAACGCCCTTGCCACGGCCACGCGTTGGGCCTGGCCGCCGGAGAGTCCCCGGGGCTTGGCGCCGGCGTGCTCGGCGAGGCCCAACCGCTCCAGCCACTCGGTGGCGATGGCGCGGGACTCAGCCTTGGTCGCCCCCTGGCAGCGGGGGCCGAAGCCCACGTTGTCGAGGGCGGTGAGGTGCGGGAAGAGGAGGTAGTCCTGGAAGACGACGCCTACCGGGCGGGACTCCGGGGGCGTACGGTCCAACTCCTCGCCGTCCAGCCGTAGATGACCGTCCGTCAGGTCCACCAGGCCGGCCAGGGCTCGCAACGCGGTTGTCTTTCCGGCGCCGTTGGGGCCGAGCAGGGCGACGACGTCACCGGGGGCGGCGGTCAGTTCGACGTCCAGGCGGAAGGCGCCGCGGTCCACGACGAGATGGGTGTCGAGGCCCTTGTCCGGTGTGGTCATGAGGTCGTCATCCAGCGGTCCCGAAGTCCTGCCAGGACCGCGATCGACACGGCCAGCAGGACCAGGCTGAGGGCGATGGCCGCCTCGGGGTCGTTCTGGAGGGCGAGGTAGACCGCGAGGGGCATGGTCTGGGTGCGGCCGGGGAAGTTGCCGGCGAAGGTGATCGTCGCGCCGAACTCGCCCAGGGCGCGGGCCCAGGCGAGCACCGAGCCTGCCGCGATGCCGGGGGCGATCAGGGGAAGTGTGACCCGGCGGAACGCCGTGAAGCGGGAGGCGCCGAGGGTCTGGGCGGCCTCCTCGTAGCGGGGGTCGGCGGCGCGCAGGGTGCCCTCGACGCTGATGACCAGGAACGGCATCGCGACGAACGCCTCCGCGACCACGACACCGGTCGTGGTGAAGGGGAGGGTGATGCCGAACCACGAGTCGAGCCACTGGCCCACGACACCGTTGCGGCCGAGGGCCAGGAGCAGCGCCACGCCGCCCACCACCGGGGGCAGGACCAGCGGGAGTGTCACCAGGGCCCGGACGAAGCGGCGGCCGGGGAACTCCGTGCGGGCCAGCAGCCAGGCCAGCGGCACGCCCAGGACCAGGCACACCGCTGTCGCCAAGGTCGCGCTCAGCAGGGAGAGTTGGAGGGCCTGCCAGACCTCCGTGCTGGTGAGCTGTGACGGCAGCGACCGCCAGGGGGCCCGCACCAGCAGGGCGAGCAGGGGGAGGAGCAGGAACGCCAGGCCGACGAGTGCGGGCAGCAGGAGCGGGAGCGGCACCCCGCGTCCGGTCATCCGGACACGGCGACGCCGCGGCCCGCCCTTCAGGGTCTCGGCCGCGGCGTCGGAGGTGTCGAGCTGCGTCACGGCTTGAGGAAGCCCGCCGCGGACAGCACCTTCTGGCCCTCGGCGGACTGCACCAGCGCGATGAACGCCTTGGCGGCGACCGCGTTGGGCGCGTTCTTCAGAAGGACGATCGGGTAGTCGTTGATGGCGTCGGCGGACTCGGGGAACTCCACGCCCTCCACCTTGTCACCCGCCGCGTGCACATCGGTCTTGTACACGACCGCCGCGTCGGCCTCCTTCAACACCACCTTGTTGAGGGCGGACTTGACGTCCTCCTCGTAGGAGACCGGGGTGAGCTTCAACTTGCTTGCGGTGAGCGCCTTCTGGGCGGCCGCGCCGCACGGCACCGTCTTGTCGCACAGCACGACCTTGAGCGAGGACTTGGTGAGGTCCTTCAGAGAGGTCACCTTGTCGGGGTTGCCCGGCAGGGTGGCGATCTCCAGCTGGTTGCGGACGAAGGTCGCCGGGGTGCCGACACCGTCGCCCTTGTCCGTGACGATCGCCATGGTCTTGGGGCTCGCGGCGGCGAACACGTCGGCCGGGGCGCCGCTGGTGATGCTCGCGGCGAGGGCGTCACTGCCGGCGAAGTTGAAGGTGACCTTGGTGCCCGGGTGGGCCGTCTCGAACTCCTTGCCCAGGGTCGTGAACGACTCCTTGAGCGAGGCGGCGGCGAAGACGGTGACGGTGCCGGACATCTTCGGGGACGCGGACGCCGAGGTGCCGGACTTCGAGGAGGACGAGTCGTCGCTGGAGGAGCAGGCGCTCAGGGCCAGCAGCGCGGCGGCTCCGGCCCCCGCAACCTGCAGGGTCCGGCGGGTCCGACGCGCGGAACGGGTCATCACGGTTCTACTCCTCTGATTCTGCCGATAAGGGGTCGTCGCGCCCTTGCCCGGCCGCAACAGCCGTGCCGCGATGATACTGCCGCATATGCAAGGTGTAAGTCTCCTGTCGCATCGCATGAGCTGCGCTATTCGCTTGCGGGGTCCGCATGTGCGTTTGTACGGGACTGTCGTCCGGGTACCACATTCCGGGAGGTGATGGCTCGTGACGCTCGCGCAGCTCGATCTGACGGGGGACCTCGCCCGACCGGCCCGGCTCACCGTGCCGGAACTGCTGAACTGGCCGCTGCACCGGGTCCGGGTCAGCTTCGAGTGCGCCACCAGCGGCACCCAGGTCCACCGTTTCGCGGGACCACGGCTCTACGACGTCCTGTCCGCGGCCGGTCCGGGCTTCGACCCCGTCCGCCGCAAGGACCGGTTGCGCTTCCTCATCGCGGTGAGCGGCACGGACGGGCACCACGCGCTGCTGTCCTGGGCCGAGATCGATCCCGACTTCGCTCATGCCCCTGTTCTGCTCGCTGTGAGCATCGACGACACCCCGCTCGACCGTGCGGGGCCGCAACTGGTGCTACCGCAGGACCGTTGCGGGGCCCGGCACATCAGTGGGATCAGTGCGATACGGGTGGACGGGGCGTACGGCGCGGCGAGTCGGCCAGTGCCGGCCACACCCGGTCGCGGGTCAGCGGAAGTTCCGTGAAGCGGACGCCCGTCGCGTCCCGCAGCGCGTTGGCGAAGGCGGGCGCGACCGGGTTGAAGGGGCTCTCGCTCATCGACTTGGCGCCCAACGGCCCGATGGCGTCCGCCGTTTCCATGAAGTGCACCTCGGCGCGCGGCACGTCCGCGTACTGCGGGAGCCGACAACGGCGGAACGCGGCCGTCTCCACCGCACCCCTTGCCGGCGTCGGCCGCGTGCGCACTGCGCAGGATGCGGATCTCGCCCGTATCCGGGTCCGCGGCGACCCTGAACCACTGCGTGTTGAAGGCCACGGAACGCGGGATGCTGCCGAAGTGTCCGTCGGCGGCGAACTCCACCCCGACCGGCGCGCCCGCCGCGTACAGGGGGGCAGCGGCCGTAGGACGGTGGCCCGACGGAACCGCGTTCGCGGTCGTCACCCAGAGGGAGGCCGAGGCGAAGGGTCTCAACGGGGCGTTGGCGCAGGCGCGTTACGCGCGCAGCTCGGCGCGCGGCACCGCAGGCCACGGATCCGCGCTCGTCGACGCCTCCGTGCTCACCGGGCCCGGCGCGCTGCTCACCGGCGTTCCGGCCGAGGTCCGTCCGTACCGCCTTCAGCCGGACCGTGTTCGGTGAACTGCGGGGCGACGCCGTCCTGTTGGGGATCCTGGAGACCTTTCTCGCCTGTGACGGTTCCTGGGCGCGGACCGCGGAGGCGTTGCATCAGCACGTCAACTCCGTGCACTACCGCATCGGGCGCATCGAGTGCTTCACCGGGCGCGACCTCTCCCGCCTCTACGACCGACTCGACCTGTGGGCAGCCCTGTTGTGCCGGACGGACAGCGCCTAACCTGCACGTCACAGGGGAGGTCAGGGATGCTGTTGCGTCAGCTGGAGTACCTCGTCGCGCTCGCCCGTGAGCGGCACTTCGCGCGCGCCGCGGCGGCCTGCTATGTCTCGCAGCCCTCGCTGTCGGCCGCGATCCGGCGCCTGGAGCACGAGTTGGACGTGCCGATCGTGCGGCGCGGCCGGCGGTACGAGGGGCTGACGCCCGAGGGCGAGGTGGTGCTTGCCTGGGCGCACCGCATCCTGGCCGAACGGGACGCCCTGCAGCAGGAGTTGTCCGTCCTGCGCGGCGGGCTGGCCGGCACGCTGCGGCTGGGCGTGGTGCCGACCGCGCTGCCCGCCGCATCCCTCCTCACCACCCCGTTCTGCGAACGGCATCCCCGGGCCCGGGTCGCCCTGGAGTCGCTGTCGTCCGTCGACATCCTGCACGGGCTCGCCGAGTTCGAACTGGACGCGGCGATGACGTACCTGGACGACGACAGCCTGCGCAACGTCCGCCGCTTCCCGCTCTACGAGGAGCGGTATGTGCTCCTCACGCCGGTCGACGGACCACTTGCCGGTGTTTCCGAGGCCAGTTGGGCGCAGGCGGCCACCCTCCCGCTCTGCCTGCTGAACTCGAGGATGCGCAACCGCCGCATCATCGACGAGTGTTTCGCCGCCGAGGGGGCGACGGCCTCCCCGGCGATCGAGTCGGACAGCGTCGCCGGGCTCTACACACTGCTCCCCGGCGGGCGTTGGTCGAGCGTGATCTCGCACGCGTGGCTGCACATGTTCGACGTACCGGAGGGGATGCGGGTGGTGCCGCTGAACGGGCCCGCGCACGGACCCCGGGTCGGACTCGTCGTCGCCCGCACCGAGCCCCGATCCGTGCTGGCGGAAGCCCTGTTGAAGGTGGCGCGGGAGGCGGGCGTACGTGACGCGCTCGACGAGCTGCTGCACACCTATCTGGGAGAAGGGCGCTGATAGACGCGGGCTATCCGGGCATAGCAACGTTCGCTTTGACCAGGGCGATTCACTCCGAGGATCGTGAAGCGCACCTTCCGACAACGGAGTTGAGGAGCCGCGACATGGCCAAGGTTCTCTGTGTCCTGTACGACGACCCCACCGACGGATACCCGACCTCGTACGCCCGCGACGACCTGCCCGTGATCGACCACTACCCGGGCGGCCAGACCACCCCCACCCCCGAGGCCGTCGACTTCACCCCGGGCCACTTGCTCGGCAGTGTCTCCGGTGAACTCGGCCTGCGCGCCTACCTGGAGGGCGCCGGGCACACCCTGGTCGTCACCTCCGACAAGGACGGCGAGGGCTCGGTCTTCGACCGGGAACTGGTCGACGCCGACATCGTGATCTCGCAGCCGTTCTGGCCCGCGTACCTCACCCCCGAGCGGATCGCCGCCGCGAAGAACCTCAAGCTCGCGGTCACCGCCGGCATCGGCTCCGACCACGTCGACCTCGACGCGGCGATCTCCCACGGCGTGACGGTCGCCGAAGTGACGTACTGCAACAGCATCAGCGTCGCCGAGCACGTGGTGATGATGACGCTGTCCCTGGTGCGCAACTACCTGCCGTCCCACCAGGTCGTGCTCGACGGCGGCTGGAACATCGCGGACTGCGTGGCCCGTTCGTACGACCTCGAAGGCATGCACGTCGGGACGGTCGCCGCCGGGCGGATCGGGCTCGCGGTGCTGCGGCGGCTCGCGCCGTTCGACGTGAAGCTGCACTACACCGACCGGTACCGGCTGTCCGAGGACGTGGAGCGGGAGTTGGGGCTGACCTGGCACGAGAGCGCCGAGGACATGGTGCCGCACTGCGATGTCGTCACCATCAACGCGCCGCTGCACCCCGAGACGGAGGGGCTGTTCGGCGACAAACTGCTCGCGCAGATGAAGCGCGGCGCGTATCTCATCAACACCGCGCGGGCGAAGATCGTCGACCGGGACGCCGTCGAACGGGCGCTGCGCAGTGGGCAGTTGGCGGGGTACGCCGGTGACGTGTGGTTCCCGCAGCCCGCTCCGGCGGACCACCCGTGGCGCACGATGCCGCACCACGGGATGACTCCGCACATCTCCGGTTCGTCGCTGTCGGCGCAGGCCCGGTACGCGGCGGGCACCCGGGAGATCCTGGAGGCGTTCTTCGCCGGGCGGCCGATCCGCGACGAGTATCTGATCGTGGACGGGGGCGCGTTGGCGGGGACCGGCGCGCACTCCTACTCCGTCAACAAGTGACGGAAGCTCCCCCCAGGTGACGGACGGAGGCCACCGCCCGCCTCACACGCGGTCGATATGTACGTTCGTCGACTTCACGCGGGCGGTGGCCTCCATGCCGACCTCCAGGCCGAGTTCCTCGACCGCCTCCCGGGTCAGCAGCGAGACCAGCCGGTGCGGACCGGCCTGGATCTCGACCTGGGCGGCGACGTCGCCGAGCTTGATCGCGGTGACGATGCCGGGGAACGCGTTGCGCACCGAGGTGTAGGACGTGTCCTCCTCGACGGCGCCCGACTTCGCCAACTCGACCGAGAACGCGGCCAGATCGACACCGTCGATGAGCCGACGGCCGCCCTCGTCGCGGTGAGTCGTCACCCGGCCCGCGTCCGCCCACCGGCGCGCGGTGTCCGGGCTCACGCCGAGCAGCCGCGCCGCCTGGCCGATTGTGTAGGACTGCATACGCGCAACCCTAGGGGCAGAAACGGAAGTCGGTGGACGGGGGGTTGGCTCTGGGGTATAACGCGATATGGCGTCAGTCCGTCGATCGGGGTGAGGGTATGTCGGGTGAGCTGATGAGCACGACCGGGTTGCGGGCCTCGCATGCGGACCGGGACCGCGTCGTGGACGTGCTGACCGGCGCGGCCGGTGACGGACGGCTGACCGCCGAGGAGCTCGACGAGCGCGTCGAGGCAGCCCTGTCCGCCCGCACGCTGGGGGAGCTGGCGGTCCTGACGGCCGACCTGCCCGTGGTCGCCGGCGCGACTTCCGTCGAGGTGAAGGACGTCGCCCGCATCGAGCAGAACGGCGGCTCGACGCGGCGCGGTGACGGCTGGGTGGTGCCGCGCCGGCTGGAGATCCAGTCGCGCCTGGGCGATGTGACCCTCGACTTCACCCAGGCCGTGATCACCCAGGCCACGCTCCGCGTCGACCTGGACATGCACCTCGGTGCGCTACGGCTGCTGCTCCCGCCGGGCGTCGCTGTGAACACCGACGACCTGGTCCTCAACTACAGCAAGGTCAAGACGCGTGGACGCGGCGACCAGGACGCTCCGGTCGACCTGCGGATAGAGATCGTCGGGCAGTTGGGGTTCGGGAAGGTCCTGATACGCCGGGCGCGGCGCAAGGTCAGGAAATCCCCGACGCCCTGAGCACCGACCGGGCCGTCTCGTCGTCGACCAGATGGCCCAGGTGACGCCGGACATCGGTGCCCTGACGCAGCGTGCCGCGCTCCATGGAGTGCCGTATGCCCGTGTCCAGTTCGTGCCAGAGAAGGGGGTTGGCGACCAGCACCCGGGGGTCCAGTTCGAGCCACTGTCCGTGCGTGTCCCGCAGAACCAGACGCGCGGAGACATCGCCGTACCGCCGTACGACCGTCAGCGCGTCCGTGCGCACCGTGCGGCGCAGCAGCGGGCTGTCCACGGTGAGCCAGCCGGGGCCCGCGGTGACGCGATGCGGGAGCAGCACGGCGCAGAGCGCCGCCGACATGGCGAACCACAACAGCGCGCGGGGCAGGGTCAGGGTTCCGGCGTCCCAGTCGACCAGCAGGGTCATCCCGAGGAACCCGAGCGCGCAGCCCGCCGCCAGCCGGGCGTCGCCACGCCAGTGGCGGTCGCCGGTCGGGTCCGGTGGTGGGGTGCTGTGCCGCATGAGCCCGACGGTAGGCCGCCCCGAGCCCGCAGCGCGGGCCGCTGACGCGCCTCTTACACTGCGGGACCGGATTTTGTCGTGTCTCTTACGGTGACGGCGGCCCGACCGGTCCGGAACGGTCGGCCGGCGTGCCGGTAACGGCGCCGGTGTGCTCGGCCGGCGTGCCGGTAGCGGTGCTGGTCCGCTCGGCCGGCGTGCTCGGCCGCTGTGTATGCGCGGGCCGCGGCCCGGCCGGTCCCGAGCGGTCGACCGGTGTTCCGGCAGCGGCCCTGATCCGCTCAGTCGAGGTGCCGGCAGCGGTCCCGGTCTGCTGCTCAGCTGGCGTGCACGCGCGGGCGCCGGCCGCGGTTCTCTTGCGGTGACGGCGGCGGCCTGGCCGGTCCCGAAGGGTCGGCCGGTGTGACGGCGGCGGCCCTGGTCCTCTGGGCCGACGTACTGGCAAGGGTCTCGGTCCGCTGTGTCGACGTGCGGGCGGCGGCCCTGGCCTGCTCAGTCGGCGTGCCGGCAGCGGTCCCTGTCGGCTCGGCCGGTGTGACGGCGGCGGCCCTGGTCCTCTGGGCCGACGTGCCGGCAAGGGTCTCGGTCCGCTGTGTCGACGTGCGGGCCGCGGCCCTGGCCTGCTCAGTCGAGGTGCCGACAGCGGTCCCGGTCCGCTCGGCCGGTGTTCCGACGGCAGCTGTCCTCTGGGCCGACGTACTGGCTGGAGTCTCGGTCCGCTCTGCCGACGTGCGGGCGGCGGTCCCGGTCCGCTCAGTCGACGTACCGACCGCGGCCCCGGTCCGCTCAGCCGAAGCGCCGACCGCGGCCCCCCCGCCCCCTCAGCCCGTGTGCACCCGTGGGCGCCTGGCGCGGTCCGGTTCTGCCTCGCGGAGGACCTCTCGGGTGACCGGGGCGACCTCGCCCTGGCCGAAGAGGAAGAAGCGGAGGAAGTTGGCGAAGGGGTTGCCCTCGGTCCACTCGAAGTACATGTGCGGGATGCGGCCCGTCGTGTCGCGGACGTGGAGCATCAGCGCGGCCAGCGCGTTCGGGATGGACGAGGACTCCAGGGTCAGCACCCGGTAGCGGCCGTGCAGCACATCGCCGCGCACCGTCAGGCCCGCCTCGAACTCGGAGGCGTCGAGGACGGTCACCTCCACGAACACGAAGTCCTCGCCGGGGATGTCGTTGTCGGCGCGGATCTGCTCGATCTTGTCGCGGTACTCGGCCTTGTCGCGGCGGTCGGGCTCGTTGGCCACGAAGCGGATCTTCCGGCTGGCCATGTCCCGGATGAATCGTTCCGCCATGTCGTCCAACTGCACGCTCGTCACGCGCAGTTCGAAGGCGCGGGCCAGCCGGGACAGCAGGGAGACCAGGATGATGCCGGCGATGAAGCAGGCGCCGATCTTCACGCCGTCCGGGCGCTCGATGACGTTCACGACGGTGACGTAGAGGAGGACCGCAGAGACGACCCCGAAGGCGATGGTCCAGTTGCGCTGGCGGGCGCGGCGGGCGGAGATGGTCACCGCGATCGCGGCCGAGGACATCAGGACCAGGACGCCGGTGGCGTAGGCGCCGCCCTGGGCGTCGACGCTGGCGTCGAAGATCCAGGTCACTAGGAACGCGATCAGGGTGAAGACGATCACCATCGGGCGGACCGCGCGCGCCCAGTGCGGGGCCATGCCGTAGCGGGGCAGATAGCGCGGCATCAGGTTGAGCAGGCCCGCCATCGCGGAGGCGCCGGCGAACCACAGGATGGCGATGGTCGAGAGGTCGTAGACCGTGCCGAAGCCGTTGCCCAGGTACTCGTGCGCGAGGTAGGCGAGCGCGCGGCCGTTGGCCTGGCCGCCCGTCTTGAACTCCTTCTCCGGGATCAGCACGGTGGTGATGAAGCTGGTGGCGATCAGGAACACGCTCATGATGAGCGCGGCGGTCGTCAGCAGCTTCTTGGTGTCCCGGATACGGCCCTTGGGGTTGTCGTGGGTGTCGTCCGGATCGCCCTCGACGTGCGGCATCACGGCCACGCCCGTCTCGAAGCCGGACAGGCCGAGCGCCAGCTTGGGGAAGACCAGGAGGGAGACGCCGATCATCGCGAAGACGTTGCCGTGCTCGGTGGTCAGGGCGCTGCTCCAGTCGGTGACCACGTGCCCATGGGTGGCCACGTGCCACATGCCGACGATCACGACGACGACGTTGAGGCTGAGATAGGCAGCCACCAGGTAGACGGCGACGCCGATCGCCTCCAGAAAGCCCTTCAGGAACACCGCGCCGAGCAGGGCGACCAGGATCAGCGTGATCAGCATCTGCTTGTCGTGCAGCATGCTCGTCAGGTGCGGGTTCTCCACGAGGTGGGTGGAGGCGTCCGCCGCCGACAGGGTGATGGTGATCAGGAAGTCGGTCGCCGCGAAGCCGAGCAGGGTGAGGACGAACAGCTTGCCCTTCCAGAACGACAGCAGCCGTTCCAGCATCGCGATGGAGCCCTCGCCGTGCGGGCTCTCCTCCGCCACCCGCCGGTACACGGGCAGCGCACCGGCCAGCGTGACGACCACGAGCACGATCGTCGCGACCGGCGAGAGCAGTCCGGCCGCGAGGGCCGCGATGCCCGGTTGGTAGCCGAGGGTGGAGAAGTAGTCGACACCGGTCAGGCACATCACCCGCCACCAGCGCTGACCCTTGTGGGCGTGCTGTTCGGGCTCCGGCGCGGACTGCGGCACCTGCTGGCCGCCGCCCTTGCCCATGTCGGCCAGGCCCTCCAGCATCCAGGCGCGCAGGCGACTGGGAGGGTGTTCGGTCGTGGCCATGGGCGTGCTCCTGGGGGTGCGGGTCAGCGTGCGGTTTCTGGCCATCACGCGGACGGCCGCACCAGCGTAAGCGGAGAGTGACGCGTGGGCCCACGGATGCGGGGGCCGTGGGCGTCAATCTTCCGTTAAGACTGGCCGGGTGGGCGGCAGGAGCGCATCAGGAAGGGGTGGCCGGGAGTGGTTCGGGGCGCGTTGGGCTGTATGGGGGATGTGGGGAGGGCCGTACCGGACGGTGCACACCGAGCGTGACGACGGGACGGGTGCGCGGAGCGGGAAGAGCGGCTGCCCCTGCCTCACACGTCCGCCAGCCTCGCCTCCTCCAGGTCCAGCGACCGCTGCAACCGTCTGCGGGTCGTGTCGCTGATGGCGTGGTCGTCGTAGAGGCGCTGCAGTTCCACCGCTTCCACGGCGATCAGGTCGCGGCGCAGCTGGCGGTAGACGAGGTCGGCCGATTCGGCGTGCGCCGCTTGGCCGTTGGGCTCGGCGAGGCGGTCGCGGGCGTCGTCGAGGCGGGCGTTGAGGCCCCGGCGGAGCCGGTCGAGGACGACGTCCGGTACGGCTTCCAGCTCGGCGAGTTCGTCGAGCCGTCGGATGCCCGCGTCGGCCAACTTGCAGCGGGCGGAGGCCTCTTCGCGTTCCGTGTGGTCGGGTTCGAGGGCGATGCCGGAGCGGCGGACGACGGGCGCGAGCGTGAAGCCCTGCACGACCAGGGTGACGACCACGACCGAGGTGGTCAGGACGAGGACCAGCGGTCGGTCGGTCAGCGCGGCGCCGCTGCTGGTGACCTCCGGGATCGACAGAGCCGCCGCCAGCGGAAGGACACCCCGGGTGCCCGCCCAGGTCAGCACCATCGGCACCCGCCAGTTCACCCGGTGCGTCCCGGCCTTGCGCTGCACCACCGCCGACAACGGCGCCAGCCACAGCAGTCGTACGGCGATCAGGGTGCCCGCCACCGCGAGGGCGTACAGCGGCCAGGCCCGGTCGCCGTCGGACAGCGCCCGCACCTGCGTGGGCAGCGCCAGTCCGATCAGCGAGAACACCACGCTCTCCAGCAGGAACACCAACGTGCCGTAGACGGCGTGCAGTTGGAGCCGGATGCGGGCGTTGGTGAGCCGGTCGCCGCGACCGCCCAGGACGACCCCGGCGACCACGACCGAGGTCACGCCCGACGTGTGCGCCCCCTCCGCCAGTACATAGGCCGCGTACGGCGTGACCAGGGCGATCACCGTCTCCAGGACCGGGTCCTCGGTGTGCCGCCGGATCAGGGTCACGGCGTGGGCCACGGCCGCCCCGATGACCGTGCCACCGCCCGCGAGGACGATGAACTCCCCACCTGCGGCACCCCAGTTCGCCGCCGCCGAGGCCACCGCGACGCTCACCGCGACCCGGAACAGGACCAGCGAGGTCGCGTCGTTGAACAGGGACTCCGCCTGGACGAGCATCTGGACCCGGGGCGGCAGCGCGAGCCGCCGGCCCAGCGCGGTGACGGCGACCGGGTCGGTGCTGGCCAGGACCGCGCCGAGCACGAACGCCATCTGCCAGGACAGTGGGGTCACCGTGGACGCCACCCAGCCCACCGCCGCCGCGGAGGCGAGGACCAGGCCGATCGCGAGGATCCCGACCGGCTTCCACACGGCCTTCAGCTCGCGCCACGACAAATCCTCGGCACTGGCGTAGAGCAGCGGCGGCAGCACCACCAGACCGATCACGTCCGGGCTGATCCCGATGGCCGGGGTGCCCGGCAGCAGAGCCACGGCGAGACCGGCGACCACGAGGAGGGAGGGCGCCGGGATGCGCCACCGGCGGGCGAACGTCGCGACCAGCGTCGCCAGTACCACGAGAGCGAGAACCGTACCGACGCCGCGCATGCCGTCCCCCTGGGTCTTGGACGAGCCCATGCGGACTCCCCGCCGACCAGACTTCCCGGCACACCGCGGTCACCCTAACCCGGCCGGGCGCCGTCAAGACAGTGTCAACGTGCGCAGGGGCGGCGCCAGAGACGCGTCAAGAGGCCTGCCCGAAGGCCTGCCGGGCGCTTCTCTGGGAGGCGATGAACGACGTACTGCGACGCGGGCGACTGAAGGTCTACCTCGGGGCGGCCCCGGGCGTCGGCAAGACCTACCGCATGCTCGACGAGGCGCGGCGCCGGGCCGCCCGCGGTGCCGACGTGGTGGTCGGCTTCGCCGAGTGCCACGGGCGCCCGCTCACCGAGGCGATGCTCGACGGCCTGGAGGTCGTCGAGCGGGCTCAATGTGCCTACCGGGGCGGGGAGTTCGAGGAGATGGACCTCGGCGCGGTCCTCCTCCGACGCCCGGAGGTCGCCGTCGTCGACGAGTTCGCGCACAGCAACGTGCCCGGCGGCGGACGCAACGCCAAGCGCTGGCAGGACATCGACGAACTCCTCGCCGCCGGCATCGACGTCGTCACCGCCGTCAACGTGCAGCATCTCGCCTCCCTCAAGGACGTCGTCGAGAAGATCACCGGGGTCCCGCAGCACGAGACGGTGCCTGACGACGTCGTACGCCGAGCACAGCAGATCGAACTCATCGACATGCCGCCCGAGGGACTGCGGCGGCGCATGGCGCACGGCAACATCTACACGCCCGAGAAGATCGACGCGGCCCTCGCCAACTACTTCCGGCCCGGAAACCTCACCGCACTACGGCAGTTGGCGCTCCTGTGGGTCGCCGACCGGGTCGACGAGGCGCTGCACACCTATCGCGCCGAGCACGCGATCGGCGGGGTGTGGGAGACCCGGGAGCGGGTGGTCGTGGCGCTGACCGGCGGTCCCGAGGGCGACACCCTCATCCGGCGGGCCGCCCGCATCGCCGACCGGTCGGCGGGCGGCGATCTGCTCGCCGTGCACGTGGCCCGCAGCGACGGACTCGCCGCCGGGGTGTCCCACGCCTCGCTCGCCCGGCAGCGCAGGCTCGTCGAGGACCTCGGCGGCAGCTACCACTCAGTGGTCGGCGACGGAGTCGCCACCGCCCTGGTCGAGTTCGCCCGCACCGAGAACGCCACCCAACTCGTCCTCGGCACCAGCCGCCGGGGCCGCCTCGAACGCTTCCTGACCGGACCCGGCACGGGCGAGACGGTCACCGAACTCTCCGGTGACATCGACGTCCACCGGGTCACGCACGAGCGCGCCGGGCGCGGCACCCTGCTCCCGTCCCGCCGCCGTACGCTCTCGACGGCACGGCTGATCGCCGGTCCCGTGGCGGGACTTGTACTGCCGGTGCTGCTCACCGTCTGTCTCGCGCAGGTGCGCGGCACGGTCAACCTCACCAGCGAGGCACTGCTGTTCCTGCTCGCCGTGGTCGGGGTCGCCTGCATAGGCGGTGTCACCTCGGCGGTCATCGCGTCGGTGACGGCCTCGCTGCTGCTCAACTACTGGTTCATCCCGCCCATCGGCCAGTTCACGCTGGACGACCCCAACGCCCTGTTGGCGCTGGGGGTGTTCACGGTCGTGGCGGCGACCGTGGCCGCCGTGGTCGACCGTTCGCTACGACTGTCCCGGCGCTCGGCGCGTGCCACCGCCGAGGCCGAGACCATGTCCTCCCTCGCGGGCAGCATCGTGCGCGGCGGCCAGACGATCCCGGCCCTGTTGGAACGCACCCGCGAGACCTTCGGCACCGACTCGGCGGAACTCGTCGACGAACCGCCGGACCATGAGATCGGCGGCGGGGCGACCACCGTCCCGGCCGGCCCCGGCGCCTACCTGGTGCTGCGCGGACGCACCCTCTCCTCCTCGGAACGGCGGGTGCTGGCCGCCTTCGCCGCGCATGTCGGCTCCGCCGTCGAACGGGCCCAACTCGCCGAAGCGGCGGCCGAGATAGAGCCGGTGAAGGCGGCCGACCGGCTGCGTACGGCGCTGCTGCGGGCGGTCGGACATGACCTGCGGACGCCGCTCGCTGCGGGTTGGGCCGCCGTCACCTCGTTGCGGGGCCGGGATGTGGAGTTCTCGGACGAGGACCGGGACGAACTCCTCGCCACCGCCGACGAGTCGATGGCCAAGCTGAACCGACTGCTGGAAAACCTCCTCGACTTGAGCCGTCTTGAGGCCGGTGTCCTGCCGCTGAACCTGCGGGCCACCAGCCTGGAGGAGGTCCTGCCGATGGCGCTCGCGGACGTGCCCGACGTGGATCTGCGGGACGTGGAGTCGATCCCGCCGGTGCTCGTCGATCCGCCGCTGCTGGAGCGGGTGATCGCCAACCTGGCGGGCAACGCGGCCCGGCACACCCCGGCCGGGCGCCGGGTCATGGTCACCGCCAGCGCGCTGGGCGGCCGGGTGGAGTTGCGGGTCGTGGACCGGGGGCCCGGGCTGCCGACCACCGGTCGTGAGCGGCTCTTCGAGCCGTTCCAGCGGCTCGGTGACACGGACAACACCACCGGGCTCGGGCTGGGTCTCGCCCTCGCGCGCGGTCTCACCGAGGCGATGAACGGGACGCTCGCTCCGGAGGACACACCTGGGGGTGGCCTGACGATGGTCGTGTCGATTCCCTTGGCGGAGAGGGCGGTTGAGGTGGACCCGACCACGGCTGTTACTCCAGGCCGGACACCCTGAACACGGTCTCGGCGGTCTCGCGTTCGACGCGTTCCGCGATCCGGCGCAGGGCGGTCGCCCCGCAGGTGAGCGAGCCGGAGGCAAGGGACTTGTGCGCGTCCTCGGCCAACCGGTGCCACAAGTCGGGGTTGTTGACCAGCACCTCGGGATCGATCTCGACCCGGCCGCCGAACTCGTCCCGCAGCAACAGCCGTTGAGAGATCCCGTCCAGACAGCGCACCGACACGAGCCGGTCCGTGCGGACGCGTCGTTCGCGCAGCGGCCCGCGTGCGGACAGCCAGCCCTCGCCCGCCCGGACCCGGGCCGGATACAGCACCACGAAGAGCAACAGCGCCACGGCGAACCAGAGCGCGGCGCGCCAGAGCGTGAACCGACCGCTGAAGTGGTCGACGACCAGCAGGAGTCCGAGAAGCGCGCCCGCGCAGCGGAACGTGCCGCGCAGATCGCGCGCCCATCGTCGGTCCTCCACCGGTGCCATGGAGGCGACCGTAGAGATTCCCGGCGTACGGAAGTCGGACCTTGACGGGACTCTGACGGGTGGCCGGTGGTTCTTGACGCCCCCGCAGCGTCCTCGCCGGCGGGCGGGAGCAGTTGCCCTGGTCACACCCTCGTCAAGTTCGCGTCAAGGAACGCGTGTTCGGCGCGAAGAAGCCGCAAGGAGAAGGAGAAACCCGCGGTGACGGGACCGAACCTGGAGCGCACCCGCGCGTCCGTACCTTGAAGGAGCCACCAGCATGACCGTTCTCACCGTCCAGCCGGACGAGACGCCCGCCGACGAGGAGCCCCCGGATACCGGCGAGCGCCATCGGCTGACCGCCCTCGGCGGGTTCGCCGCGCTCTCCCTGGACGCCATGGCGTCCGTGGCGTACGGCCCCGAGGCGATCGTCCTCGTGCTGGCCGCAGCCGGCGCGCACGGACTCGGCTTCACCCTGCCGGTGACGCTCGCCATCGCCGCCCTGCTGGCGGTCCTCGTCGCCTCCTACCGGCAGGTCATCGCGGCCTTCCCGGACGGCGGAGGCTCCTACGCGGTGGCGAAGACCCACCTCGGCGCGCGGACGAGCCTGGTGGCCGCGGCCTCGCTGGTGCTGGACTACGTACTGAACGTGGCGGTGGCCGTGACGGCCGGTGTCGCGGCCCTGACGTCGGCCTTCCCGCGACTGTACGACGACCGGCTGTGGCTGTGTCTCGCGGTGCTGGTACTGGTCACGGCGGTGAATCTGCGGGGGGTCGTGGAGTCGGCGCGCGCCTTCGTCGTGCCGACCGTCGTCTTCGTCGGCTCCATCCTCGTGCTCATCGTGGTCGGCCTGTTCCGGTCCGGGCCGGTCAGCACCGCGACCGCCGACGGCCACGCCTCCGCGCTCGCCGACAACGCCACGAGCGTCGGCACGCTGCTCCTGCTGAAAGCATTCGCCTCCGGCTGCAGCGCCCTCACCGGCGTCGAGGCGATAGCCAACGCCGTGCCCTCCTTCCGCGCGCCCCGGGTCAAGCGGGCCCAGCGCGCGGAGGTCGCCCTCGGCGCGGTGCTCGGCGTGATGCTGATCGGCCTGTCCGTCCTGATCTCCCGCTTCCACCTCCAGCCCGTCCAGGGAGTCACCGTCCTCGCCCAGCTCGCGGACGCCTCCCTCGGCCACAACTGGGCTTTCTACGTCATCCAGTTCGCGACGATGATCCTGCTCGCCCTGTCCGCGAACACGTCCTTCGGCGGGCTGCCCGTGCTGCTGAAGCTGCTGGCCCGGGACAACTACCTCCCGCACGTCTTCGCGCTCAAGGCCGACCGCCAGGTGCACCGGCACGGCGTGCTCGCGCTGGCCGCGGTCTCGGCGGCCCTGCTGGTGTTCTCCGGCGGCGACACCAACACCCTCGTGCCGCTCTTCGCGATCGGTGTCTTCGTCGGCTTCACCGTCGCCCAGGTCGGCATGGTCCGGCACTGGCGCGGCGAGCGGGGCCCCGGGTGGCGCGGGAAAGCCGTACTGAACGGCTTCGGCGCGCTTCTCACGGGCGTTGCCGCGATCGTCGTCACCGCGACCAAGTTCGAGGAGGGCGCCTGGCTGATAGTGATCGCCCTGCCTCTGCTCGTGCTCGCCTTCGAGACCGTGCACCGCGCCTACGCGCACATCGGCGAACGGCTCGGCCTCGGTCGCATCCCGGACCCGCCGCACCGCGACCGCTCCGTGGTGATCGTGCCGGTCTCCTCCCTCACCCGGCTCACCTCCGAGGCCCTGACGGCCGCCGCCTCCCTCGGCGACGAGGTCCGCGCGGTCACCGTCTGCTACCCCGACCCGGAGGACCGCGCCCACCTCCACGCCCTGGAGCGCGCCTGGGCCGAGTGGAACCCCGGCATACCCCTGGTCCGCCTCACCTGCGAACGCCGCACCCTGGGCCGCCCGATCGCCGCGTACGTACGGGACGTCTCGGCGACGGAACCGGACACTCGCATCACCGTCCTGATCGCAGAGGTGGAGCCCGTACGGCTGTGGCAGCGGCTGCTCCAGAACCAGCGCGGGGCCGTCGTCGCCCATGCGGTACGCCGGGACACGGACGCGGTGATCTGCCGACTGCGGTTCCGGTTGTTCTGACGCGAGGGGTGTGCAGCGGGCGCCGGCTTCGCCCCCGGGGCGCGGCGCTCGCGCCCGCGGCTGCCGCACGGAGTTGGCGTGGAGCCGCTCTGTGGGCCGGTGCGGGTGTCGGTGAGGAACCGCCTGCGGACCGGTGACGGCGTCGGCGCAGGAAGGTGGGTCGGTGTAGGCACCGCAGTGGAGCCGCCTGCGGCCCGGCGCCGGTGTTGCGGTGGAACCGCCTGCGGGCCCGAGCCGACGCTGCCGTAGAGCCGCCCTGCGGGCCGGTGTCGGCGCGGCGGGAAACCGCCTGCGGCCCCAGCATCGTAGTCGTCGGAAACCGCCCGCGGGCCAGTGTCGGCGCTGCTGTGGAACGACCTGTGGGTCAGTGCCGACGTTGTCGTGGAGCCGCCCTGTGGGCCGGTGCTGGTGCTGGCGTGGAACGGCCTACCAGGTTGGTGTCGGCATCGGCGTAGAGCGCCCGCAGGTCGGTGTAGGCGCCGCAGTAGAGCCGCCTGCGGCCCGGTGTCGATGTCGCCGTGGAGCCGCCTTCTGGCCAGTGCCGATCGTGTCGTAGAGCCGCCGCGCGGGCCGGTGTCGGCGCTGCCGTAGAGCCAGCGGCCTGCGGCTTGGCGCCGGTGTTGTTGTGGTGCCGCTCGCGGGCCAGTGCCGATCCAGTTGTAGAGCCGCCCCGCGGGCGGTGTCGGCGTCGCCGGAAACCGCCTGCGGCCCGGCATCGCAGTTGCCGGAATCCGCTCGCGGGCCCGAGCCGACGCTGCCGTAGAGCCGCCCTGCGGGCCAGTGTCCGCGCGGCGGGAAACCGCCTGCGGCCCGGCATCGCAGTTGCCGGAATCCGCCCGCGGGCCAGTGCCGACCCTGCCGTAGAGCCGCTCCCCGCCCCGGCACCGGCGCCGCCGGAAACCGCCCGCAGCCCTGCCCCTCAGTCACCGGAACCCGCCCGCGGGCCAGTGCCGACCCTGCCGTAGAGCCGCCCCCCACCCCGGCACCGGCGCCGCCGAAACCGTCCGCCGACCGATGCCCCCATCGCCGTAGAACCCCGCTGGCGCGCTGAAGTCCGGTGCCGCCGTAAGGGTCCCGTCAAAGGCGTGCGGGCCGCCGTATGGGACCCGTCAACGGCGGCCGGATTCGGTCATGGGCGCGGTTACCTCTAAGCGTCCGTTCCATTCGAACCTCAATCCAGGAGCTCACGATGGCCGATCTGGCCTTCGTCGTCACCACGATCGCGGTCTTCGCGCTGGTGGCCCTCGTCGCCAAGGGGGTGACGAAGCTGTGACCGCCGAGAACATCGTCGGCCTCGTCGTGGCCGTCGCCCTGCTGGGCTATCTCGTCCTCGCCCTGATCTTCCCGGAGAGGTTCTGAGCACGACATGGGTCCAGTACTCGCAGGCGTCCTCCAGCTGCTCGCCCTCATAGGCGCGCTGGCTCTCGCCTACATCCCCCTCGGCAACTACATGGCCCGGGTCTACTCCTCCGACAAACACCTGCGCGTCGAGAAGTGGATCTACAAGGGCATCGGTGCCGACCCCAACACCGAGATGCGCTGGCCCGCGTATCTGCGCGGAGTGCTCGCCTTCTCGGCCGTCGGTGTCCTCTTCCTTTATCTGCTTCAGCGCCTGCAAGGCATCCTGCCCGGGTCGCTGGGCTTCTCCTCCGTCAATCCGGCGCAGTCGTTCAACACGGCCGTGTCGTTCGTGACGAACACCAACTGGCAGTCGTACTACGGCGAGCAGACCATGGGTCACGTCGTGCAGACCGCCGGTCTCGCCGTGCAGAACTTCGTCTCCGCGGCCGTCGGTATCGCCGTCGCGGTGGCTCTCGTACGGGGCTTCGCGCGCTCCCGTACCGGTGAACTCGGCAACTTCTGGGCCGACTTGGTGCGCGGGACGATCCGAATCCTGGTGCCGTTGTCGGTCGTTGCGGCGATCGTGCTCGTCGCCTGTGGTGCCATTCAGAACTTCTCCGGCATCCATGAAGTCGGGCAGTTCATGGGCGGGCACCAGCAGTGGAACGGCGGCGCGGTCGCCTCCCAGGAGGCCATCAAGGAGGTCGGCACCAACGGCGGCGGCTACTTCAACGCCAACTCCGCGCACCCCTTCGAGAACCCGACCCCGTTCACCAACCTCTTCGAGATCTTCCTGCTGCTGGTCATCCCGTTCGCGCTCACCCGGACCTTCGGCGTGATGGTCGGCTCGATCAAGCAGGGCTACGCGATCCTCGCCACCATGGCCACCATCTGGGTCGGCTTCGTCGCCCTGATGATGTGGACCGAGTTCGCCCACCACGGCTCGGCGCTCCAGATCGCCGGCGGTGCGATGGAGGGCAAGGAACAGCGCATCGGCGTCGGCGCCTCCTCGATCTTCGCGGTGTCGACCACCCTGACCTCGACGGGCGCGGTGGACTCCTTCCACTCCTCGTTCACCGGTCTCGGCGGCGGAATCACCATGCTCGGCATGCAGTTGGGCGAGATCGCACCCGGTGGTACCGGCTCCGGCCTCTACGGAATGCTGATCATGGCGGTCATCGCGGTGTTCATCGCCGGGCTCATGGTCGGCCGTACACCCGAGTACCTGGGCAAGAAGATCGGCACCCGCGAGATGAAGCTCGCGGCCTGCTACATCCTGATCACCCCGGCGCTCGTGCTGATCTTCGCCGCCGCCTCCATGGCGCTGCCGACCCCGCCGCACTCGATGCTGAACTCCGGCGCGCACGGCTTCTCCGAGGTGCTGTACGCCTTCACCTCCGCCGCGAACAACAACGGTTCGGCCTTCGCCGGTCTGAACGCGAACACCGACTGGTTCAACACCATGACCGGGCTCGCGATGCTGCTCGGCCGTTTCCTGCCGATGGTGTTCGTGCTGGCCCTGGCCGGTTCGCTCGCCGACCAGAAGCCGGTGCCGGTCACCGCGGGCACCCTGCGTACCGAAAAGCCTTTGTTCACCGGCCTGTTGGTGGGCGCGATCCTCATCATCACCGGTCTGACCTACTTCCCGGCCCTCGCGCTGGGCCCGCTGGCCGAGGGGCTGGCGTCATGAGCACCCGCACAGACAACCAAGAAGACCAAGAGGACTCGATGTCCACTGCCACTCCGACCAGGGCGCCGCACAGCGATGTGCCTACCGGTCACGCGTCCCCCGAAGGGCGTGTCGGCGCGGGCCTGTTCGACCCCAAGCAACTGATCAAGTCCCTGCCCGACGCCTGCCGCAAGCTCGACCCGCGGGTGATGGTCAAGTCGCCCGTGATGTTCGTGGTGTGGATCGGGTCCGTGCTGACCACGGTCTTCTCCTTCAAGGACCCGGGCGACTGGTTCGGCTGGGCGATCAGCGCCTGGCTGTGGCTGACCGTGATCTTCGCCAACCTCGCGGAGGCCGTCGCCGAGGGCCGCGGCAAGGCGCAGGCCGACACCCTGCGCAAGGCCAAGACCGACACGGTGGCCCGACGGCTCGTGGGCGACCAGGAGGAGCAGGTCCCCGGCACCGAACTCCGCATCGGCGACCTGGTGGTGTGCGAGGCGGGTGACATCATCCCGGGCGACGGTGACGTCGTGGAAGGTGTGGCGAGTGTCGACGAGTCGGCCATCACCGGCGAGTCCGCGCCCGTCATCCGCGAGTCCGGCGGCGACCGCTCTGCCGTCACCGGCGGGACGAAGGTCCTCTCCGACCGCATCGTCATCAAGATCACGACGAAGCCGGGTGAGACCTTCATCGACCGGATGATCGCCCTGGTCGAGGGCGCCGCCCGGCAGAAGACGCCCAACGAGATCGCCCTGAACATCCTGTTGGCCTCGTTGACGATCGTCTTCCTGCTCGCCTGCGCCACGCTGCCGCCGTTCGCGGACTACGCGGGCACGCACCTCACGATGATCGTGCTGGTGGCCCTGCTGGTCTGTCTCATCCCTACGACCATCGGTGCGCTGCTCTCCGCCATCGGCATCGCGGGCATGGACCGGCTGGTGCAGCGCAACGTACTGGCCATGTCCGGCAGGGCAGTTGAGGCCGCCGGCGATGTCTCGACACTCCTCCTCGACAAGACCGGCACCATCACCCTGGGCAACCGGCAGGCCTCCGAGTTCGTGCCGGTGACCGGCACCACCGCGGCCCGACTCGCCGACGCCGCCCAGCTTTCGTCGCTCGCCGACGAGACGCCCGAGGGCCGTTCCATCGTCGTCCTGGCGAAGGAGAAGTACGACCTGCGCGAGCGCCACCAGGGCGAGTTGGCGCACGCCGAGTGGATCGCCTTCACCGCCCAGACCCGGATGTCGGGTGTGGACGTGGACGGGCGCAAGATCCGCAAGGGCGCGGCCGGTTCAGTCGTCGCCTGGGTCCGGGAACGGGGCGGTGAGGTGTCCGAGGACGCCGGCGCGCTCACCGACCGGATCTCCGCGGCGGGCGGCACTCCGCTGCTGGTGGCCGTCGAAGACACCGACGGCGCGCGGGTGTTGGGCGTCATCCACCTCAAGGACGTCGTCAAGGCGGGCATGCGCGAGCGGTTCGACGAGCTGCGCCGCATGGGCATCAAGACGATCATGATCACCGGTGACAACCCGCTGACCGCCAAGGCGATCGCGGACGAGGCCGGCGTCGACGACTTCCTCGCGGAGGCCACTCCCGAGGACAAGATGGCGCTCATCAAGAGGGAGCAGGCCGGCGGCAAGCTCGTCGCGATGACCGGTGACGGTACGAACGACGCGCCCGCGCTGGCCCAGGCGGACGTCGGCGTCGCGATGAACACGGGGACGTCGGCCGCGAAGGAGGCCGGCAACATGGTCGACCTCGACTCGAACCCGACCAAGCTCATCGAGATCGTCGAGATCGGCAAGCAACTCCTCATCACCCGGGGCGCGTTGACGACGTTCTCCATCGCCAACGACGTCGCGAAGTACTTCGCGATCATCCCGGCGCTGTTCGCGGCGGTCTACCCGGGCCTCGACAAGCTCAACATCATGCACCTGGCCTCGCCCGACTCCGCGATCCTCTCCGCGGTCATCTTCAACGCGCTGGTCATCATCGCGCTGGTCCCGCTCTCCCTGCGGGGCGTGCGGTACCGGCCGGTCAGCGCGGACAAGATGCTCCGCCGCAACCTCGGGATCTACGGCATCGGCGGCTTGATCGCGCCCTTCATCGGCATCAAGATCATCGACCTGCTCATCTCCCTCATCCCCGGAATCGGCTGACCAGCTATGAACAACTCGGTATCCAACACAGCCCGGTTGCTCTGGGCGGGCCTGCGCGCCCTGCTCGTGCTGACCCTGGTGACGGGCGTCGTCTACCCGCTGGTCGTCACCGGCATCGCCCAGGCGGTCTTCCCCGGCAAGGCGAACGGCTCGGAGATCAAGGCGGACGGCAAGGTCGTCGGTTCCTCGCTGATCGGCCAACAGGGCTACAGCCTGGACTACTTCCAGGGGCGTCCGGCCAACGGACTGGGCACGAACTCGGTCAACACCCAGTACAAGCTGATCCTCTCCGGCGCCACCAACCTCGCCGCCGACAGCAAGGTGCTCGTCAAGCAGGTGGAGGACGCCAAGGCGGCGGTCGTGAAGAACAACTCCACGGCCGACTACAAGGTCAAGCCCTCCCAGGTACCGGCCGACGCCGTCACCTCCTCCGGCTCCGGCCTCGACCCGGACATCTCCCCGGCCTACGCCGAACTCCAGGTCCACCGGGTCGCCGAGCGCAACCACCTCTCCGTCACCCAGGTGGAGAAGCTGGTCAAGGAGCACACCGACGGCCGCACCCTCGGCTTCATCGGCGAGCCCACGGTGAACGTCCTCGAACTCAACATCGCGCTCAAGTCCCTTGTGACGAAGAGCTGATGGCGTTACGCGACCGGCAGCGGAGTCGGCGGTCCGGGGGAGATCCCGGTGCCGCCGACTCCCGCCGCCATGCCAGGGACCACACGAAAGGCACACCCCCATGACACGGGTGCTGGTGGTGGAGGACGACCCGCAGCTCGTACGGGCCCTCGTGATCAACATGCAGGCCCGCCAGTACGGTGTGGACGCGGCCCCCGACGGCGCCACCGCGCTCCGGCTCGCGGCCCTGCGACAGCCGGACGTCGTGATGCTCGACCTCGGACTGCCCGACATGGACGGCGTCGACGTCATCAAGGCGCTGCGCGGCTGGACCCGGGTCCCGATCCTGGTGCTCTCGGCCCGGCAGGCCTCCGACGAGAAGGTCGCCGCCCTCGACGCGGGCGCCGACGACTACATCACCAAGCCGTTCAGCATGGACGAACTCCTGGCCCGGCTACGGGCCGCGGTCCGCCGCGTCGAGGACGTACCGCTCGCCCCGACCACCACCCTGGTCACCACCGACGACTTCACCATCGACCTGCTCGCCAAGCGCGCCACCCGCGCCGGACACGACATCCGTCTCACCCCCACCGAGTGGCATCTGCTGGAGATCCTGATCACCAACCCGGGCCGCCTCGTCACCCAGAAGTACCTGCTGCAGGAGGTGTGGGGGGTGTCCCAGAGCAACAAGACCAACTACCTGCGGGTCTACATGGCCCAGTTGCGAAGGAAGTTGGAGGGGGATCCGTCGAGCCCCCGCTATCTGATCACCGAGCCCGGCATGGGCTACCGCTTCGAAGGATGACATGGGACGCGGCAAGCTCCGGATCTACCTCGGCGCGGCACCGGGCGTCGGCAAGACGTACGCGATGCTGTCCGAGGCGCACCGCCGAATCGAGCGGGGCACCGACTGTGTGGTCGCGTTCGTCGAGCACCACAACCGGCCGCGCACCGAGGTGATGCTGCACGGCCTCGAAGAGATCCCGCGCCGCGAACTCGCCTACCGGGACACGACGTTCAGCGAGATGGACGTCGACGCGGTGCTCGCCCGCCACCCCGAGGTGGCCCTCGTCGACGAGCTGCCGCACACCAACATCCCCGGCTCCCGCAACACCAAGCGCTGGCAGGACATCGAGGAACTCCTCGCCGCCGGCATCGACGTGATCTCCACGGTCAACATCCAGCACCTGGAATCCCTGGGCGACATCGTCGAGTCCATCACCGGCGTACGGCAACAGGAGACCGTCCCGGACGAGGTCGTCCGCCGCGCCGACCAGATCGAGCTGGTCGACATGTCACCGCCCGCGCTGCGGCGCCGGATGGCGCACGGCAACATCTACAAACCGGACAAGGTCGACGCGGCTCTGTCGAACTACTTCCGCCCCGGAAACCTCACCGCCCTAAGGGAGTTGGCGCTCCTGTGGCTGGCCGACCGGGTCGACGCCTACCTCCAGGAGTACCGCAGCGAACACCGCGTCTCGGCGATCTGGGGCTCGCGCGAGCGGATCGTCGTAGGTCTGACCGGCGGACCGGAGGGACGCACGCTCATCCGCCGGGCCGCGCGCCTGGCCGAAAAGGGCGCGGGCGGCGAGGTGTTGGCGCTCTACATCTCCCGCAGCGACGGCCTGACCTCCGCCTCCCCGAAGGAGTTGGCCCAACAGCGCACGCTCGTCGAGGACTTGGGCGGCACCTTCCACCAAGTGGTGGGCGAGGACATCCCGGTGGCCCTGCTGGACTTCGCGCGTGGGGTCAACGCCACCCAGATCGTCCTCGGCGTCTCCCGCCGCAAGGGCTGGCAGTACGTCTTCGGGCCCGGCGTCGGTTCGACGGTCGCCCGGGACTCGGGACCCGACCTCGACGTCCATCTCATCACCCACGACGAGGCGGGCAAGGGGCGCGGACTGCCCGTGAACCGGGGCGCGCGGCTCGGCCGGGCCAGGATCGTCTGGGGCTGGCTGGCCGGAATCGGCGGACCGCTGCTGCTGACCTGGCTGTTGAGCGGTGTCGCGCCCGAAGTGGGCCTGGCCAACGACATGTTGCTGTTTCTGTCGCTGACCGTGGCGGCGGCCCTGCTCGGCGGACTCTTTCCCGCGCTGGCCTCGGCGGCGGTCGGATCGCTGCTGCTGAACTGGTACTTCACCCCGCCCGTGCACACCTTCACCATCGCCGACCCGAAGAACATCGTCGCCATCGCGATCTTCGTGGCCGTGGCGGTGTCCGTCGCGTCGGTGGTCGACCTGGCGGCCCGGCGCACCCATCAAGCGGCCCGGCTGCGCGCCGAGTCGGAGATCCTGTCCTTCCTCGCGGGCAATGTGCTGCGCGGCGAGACCAGCCTGGAGGCGCTTCTGGAACGGGTCCGGGAGACCTTCGGCATGGAGTCGGCCGCCCTGCTGGAGCGGGCGAGCGACGTCGAACCCTGGACCTGCGCGGGCAGCGTGGGCCCGCGCCCCTGCCAGAACCCCGAGGACGCGGACGTCGACGTACCGGTCGGCGACCACATGGCCCTCGCGCTCTCCGGCCGGGTGCTCCCCGCCGAGGACCGCCGCGTCCTGGCCGCGTTCGCCGCGCAGGCCGCCGTCGTACTGGACCGTCGTCGGCTGCGCGAAGAGGCCGACCAGGCCCGCGCGTTGGCCGAGGGCAACCGCATCCGTACGGCTCTGCTCGCGGCCGTGAGCCACGATCTGCGCACGCCCCTCGCGGGCATCAAGGCGGCCGTCACCTCGCTCCGTTCCGAGGACGTCGCCTGGTCGGACGAGGACCAGGCGGAGCTGCTGGCCGGCATCGAGGACGGCGCCGACCGTCTGGACAACCTCGTCGGGAACCTCCTCGACATGTCCCGCCTGCAGACCGGCACGGTCACTCCGATGATCCGCGAGGTGGACCTCGACGAGGTCGTCCCGATGGCGCTGGGCGGAGTCCCCGAGGACACCGTCGAACTGGACATCCCGGAGACGCTGCCCATGGTGGCCGTCGACCCGGGGCTCCTTGAGCGGGCGGTGGCCAACCTGGTCGAGAACGCGGTGAAGTACAGCCCGGAGTCAACTCCCGTACTGGTCAAGGCGAGTGCCATCGCCGACCGCGTCGAGATCCGTGTGGTCGACCGCGGCCCCGGCGTCCCCGACGAGGCGAAGAACCGCATCTTCGAACCCTTCCAGCGCTACGGCGACGCCCCGCGCGGCGCCGGAGTCGGCCTCGGTCTCGCCGTGGCACGCGGCTTCACCGAGGCGCTCGGCGGCACGCTCGGCGCCGAGGACACACCGGGCGGCGGCCTCACCATGGTGCTCAGTCTCCAACTCGCCCCCGCTCTTGCCCCGGTCGAAGGACCCACCTACAGTCCCGCTCCGTAAGGATCGGTGAATGGCCCGAAACTTTCGAGTGCGGGCCGGGCGGAGGGACTGAGGCGCATGCGGACGTACGACAACCCGGTCATCGGCGGGTTCCATCCCGACCCCAGCGTGTGCCGGGTCGGCGAGGACTACTACCTCGCGTGTTCCAGCTTCGAGTACTTCCCAGGAGTCCCGCTCTTCCACAGCCGGGACCTGGTGCACTGGCGCCAGATCGGCAACGCCCTTGACCGGCCGAGCCAGTTGGACCTGCCGGACGACACCCCCGCCTCGGCCGGCATCTACGCCCCGACCCTCCGCCACCACGACGGCCGCTTCCACCTGATCACCACCGACGCCGGCGGCAAGGGCAACTTCCTCGTCACCGCCGAGCGGCCCGAGGGTCCCTGGTCGGACCCCGTGCTCGTCGACGTGCCGGGTATCGACCCCGACCTTGCCTGGGACGAGGACGGGAACTGTTGGTGTGCCGTGGCCGGGGTGAAGGTGGCCCGCATCGACCCGGCGACCGGCAAGGTCCTGGAGGGTCCGCTCCCCGTCTGGTCCGGCACGGGACTCCAGCACCCGGAGGCCCCGCACCTGTACCGCGTCGGCGACTGGTGGTACCTGATGCTGGCCGAGGGCGGCACCGCACACGGCCACAGTGTCTCGATCGCCCGCGCCCGCTCCCCGCGCGGCCCCTACGAACCGGCCCCCGCGAACCCGATCCTGACCCACCGCAGCACCGATCTGCCCATCCAGAGCACCGGCCACGCCGACCTGGTCACCGCCCCCGACGGCACCTGGTGGATGGTGCTGCTCGGCACCCGGCCCCGCGGCTGGTTCCCCGGCTTCCACGTCCTGGGCCGGGAGACGTTCCTGACCCCGGTGGAATGGGTGGACGGCTGGCCACGGGTCGGCCCGGTGCGGGAACAGCACCCCGCTCCGAAGGCCTGGCACCCCTTCCAACTCCCGCCGGCACGCGACGACTTCGACGCCCCGACCCTCGCCTTCTCCTGGATCTCCCCGCGCAGCAGGCCGGACGGCAGCTGGTCGTTGACCGAGCGGCCCGGCTGGCTGACCCTCGACGCGCAGGCCGGCCCCGCCTTTCTCGGCCGCCGACAGCAGCACCCCGACTGCCGGGCGGCGGTCCGCATCGACCCCGGCTCGGGCCGCGCCGGTCTCTCCGTCCGCATGGACGAGGCCCATCACTACGACATCGAGATCGAGAGGGGAGTGGTGAGCGTGCTCGCGCGGATCGGCCCGGTACGGCAGCGGGTCGCTGAGCGACGGGTACCGCCCGGCCCGGTCACCCTCGCCGTCGACATCGGTACGGCCGGCGCCGCCACGCGCGGCCCCGACACCCTCACCTTTTCCGTGTCGGGCCCCGAAGGCGTCGTGGAACTGGCCGAGTTGGACGGCCGCTATCTCTCCACCCAGGTCGCCGGGGGCTTCACCGGGCGGGTGATCGGCATGTATGTCGGCGAGGGCACGGCGGCCTTCGACTGGTTCGAGTATTCGGCACTCGGCGAGGCATTCGTATAGCGGTCGACTACGGGGAGTGATCAGTCCCGGATATGCGTCGGGGCCGGTGCGCACCGAAATGTGTACGGCCGGCCCCTCATGTCCTTGAAATGCTCAAGCGGCAGTCATCACCTGGCGGTGCGGGGCGATGATCTGGCCGTCGGGCAGTAGCTCACCGGTGTCCTCGAACAGGAGAACGCCGTTGCACAGCAGGCTCCAGCCCTGTTCCGGATGGCTCGCCGTGAGGCGGGCGGATTCCCGGTCGGCTGATTCGGCTGTGGGACACGGCGGCTGGTGCTTGCACATTGGTGGGATCTCTCGCTCTGTTGTGGTCATGTCCGTCCCCCGTGGTGTTGAGTCGGTCCGAACCCAGTGTTGCCCCACGGGCGTCAATCCGCAGGGATTTTGCGGCACCTCTTCTCACAGGTTGATGACGCATCACCCGCGCGGACGGTTCATCCCAATTCCCGGCTCGTACGAGCTTTTTCCTGCTCGTACGAGCGATACGAACATAAAGAGGATCGGAAACGCGATCGTACCCCGCCACCGGGAATTCGGTGACGGGGTACGGAGGTGACAGCGGAGAGAAGTCAGGCGGGTGAACTGAGTAGTGGCGCCGGAGTCACCCGATGTGTCAGCACCGGCAGCAACTCGGCGACCCGGTGCGGACGGTGGGCCGCGATGCCGGGGGGTGCCGGGGCCAGTGGGACCAGCAGATCGGTCGCGGCGGGGTGGCCGCCGGTGCCGTCCGCGGTGAGATCGCCGTGCAGCCACAGCGTGAGCATGTAGAGGCCGGGCACGGAGAGCAGGCGTGGCTGGTAGGCGCTCTTCATGTTCTCGGCCTGGCGCAGCGCCCGCTCGGTGGCGGCGATGTACGGGCCCTCGAAGAAGTGCGAGAACGCCCAGCCGTCGGGGGTCAGCATCGTCTCGGCGGCGGCGACCGCGCGGTCACCGCAGCGGATCAGGAAACGCCACCCGGCCAGGGAGGTGACGGCCGTCCCCTCCGGCGTGACGCGGTTCAGTACATGGACGGGCAACGGGAGTTCGGGTGTGGCGGGCCCCTGGGCCGCGCGCAGTGAGGGTGTTCGGGCCTCGCGGACGGCGGTGGGGGAACCGAGTGCCGTGAGAACGGAGCGCAGTGCGGGCGCGGGAGCCGGGGGGACATGCAGCGGCATGGTGGGTCGCCTCTCATTCGACAGGCACGGTGGCGCGAGGGCGGGACGGGGGCGGACGGCGCTGTCAGCTCTCGGGGTCAGAGAGGCGGGGGCCGGGGGTGCTGTGAACATGGGTACGGCCTGCCGCACGTCACCTCGACGGCAGGTTCCAGGACTGTGGCGCCAACCTTCTGCCTTGTTCGCGGAGTTTATACGACACGTGTTCAGACGGTGTTTCGTCTAACCGTTTCCTGTATGAACAACAAGGGACCATTCGGCCAGCGATTCGCGGGAATCATCCCGGTTCCGAACCGGGGAAACGGCGATGACCTCGGGATATGTCACCCATGCGGTCGGCCAATTCTCGTCGGCGTTTTTCACGAGGTCCACATTGCGCGCGGAACCGCGCATCGCCCCATGCCTCGTGAATGTGCCGCGGGTCACTTCGTACCAGAGTAGCGGGCGCCGGGCCGCCGCGGGACGTTATCGATCGCCAGGTCTGGGCATCATCCTTCCTACCCGGGACGAGGAGGTGGGGCTTCGATGGGGGAGAAGGTCGTGGCAGGGCCGTTCGAGCTCGCCGACCGCCAGCGCTACCGCGCCAAGCTGCGGCGGTGCCTGACGGGACTGGAGCGGCTGCTGGCCGAGAAGCGGTTCGACCGCCCCAGGAATCTCATGGGGCTGGAGATCGAACTCAACCTCGCCGGCGCCGACGGCATGCCGAAAATGTTGAATGCGCAGGTTCTCGAACGCATCGCGAGCCGAGATTTCCAAACAGAACTCGCCATGTTCAATCTGGAAGTCAACATTGCCCCACATCGATTGGAGGGCCGGGTATTCGACCGGCTCGCCGAGGAGATCCGTACGTCGCTGGCATATGCCCACCGGAAAGCGGGCGAGGTCGACGCCGGAATAGTGATGATCGGCATTCTGCCGACGCTCGACCGGGACGACCTGGTCTCCTCGAACCTCTCCGCGGTCGACCGCTACACCCTGCTCAACGATCAGATCGTGGCCGCCCGGGGCGAGGATTTCGTCCTCGACATCAACGGCGTCGAGCACCTCACCTGCACCTCCGGCTCCATCGCCCCCGAAGCCGCCTGCACCTCCGTGCAGTTGCACCTCCAGGTCACCCCGGACCGCTTCGCCGACGTGTGGAACGCGGCCCAGGCCGTCGCCGCCGCCCAGGTCGCCGTGGGCGCCAACTCGCCCTTCCTGTTCGGCCACGAGCTGTGGCCCGAGTCCCGCCCGCCCCTCTTCCAGCAGGCCACCGACACCCGCCCGCCCGAACTCCAGGCCCAGGGCGTCCGCCCCCGCACCTGGTTCGGCGAACGCTGGATCACCTCCGCGTACGAGCTCTTCGAGGAGAACCTCCGCTACTTCCCGCCGCTGCTCCCGGTCCACGACGACGAGGAACCCCTCGAAGTCCTCGACGCCGACGGCATCCCCACCCTCGCCGAACTCGTCCTGCACAACGGCACGGTGTACCGCTGGAACCGCCCGGTCTACGGCATCGCCGACGGCGTCCCGCACCTCCGCGTCGAGAACCGCGTCCTGCCGGCCGGACCCACCGTCACCGACGTCATCGCCAACACCGCCTTCTACTACGGCGTCGTCCGCGCCCTCGCCGAGGAGTCGCGGCCGGTGTGGACCCGGCTGCCCTTCGAGGCCGCCGCCGCCAACTTCGACACCGCGTGCCGCCACGGCATCGACGCCCGCCTGCTCTGGCCCCGGCGCGGACGGCTCGGCGGCACCACCGAGATCGACGCGGTGGCCCTCGTACGCGACGAACTGCTGCCGCTGGCGGAGGCCGGGCTTGACGCCTGGGGGATCGAACCGGCCGACCGGGACCTGTACTTGGGCGTCATCGACGAACGCTGCCGACGCCGGGCCAACGGCGCGACCTGGCAGTCCGCCACCTTCCACCGCGCCCTCGAACAGGGCCTCAGCAGGGAAGCCGCTTTCGCCGCGACGACCCGCCGCTACAGCGAGTTGATGCACCTCGGGGAACCGGTCCACACCTGGCCGGTGGGCCTCCCCGAACCGGCACCCCTGGGGTGAACCGCCGCTGCCTCAGCCCGAGTTGGCGGAGGCGCCCGCCGCGCCCGCCGCCACGATGGCCTGGAGGATCACCGACTGGATCTGGGCCGGGTTGCTCACCTCGTGGCCCGAGCCGCCGGTAGCCTCGGCGATCTGCCGGGCCTCCTCCTTGTCGGCCTCTGGACCCACCGCGATCATGATCAGCGGTACCGGCCGCTCAGGGCTGGTGAGTTGGCGCAACTCCTTGAGGAGCGTGGTCCGCGAGATGCTGCCCGGGTCCTGGTTGACCCCGTCGGTCAGAATCACCAGCGCGTTGAACTTCCCGTCCGCATAAGAGGACGTGGCCGCCTTGTACGCGGCGAGCGTGGTGTCGTAGAGCCCCGTCGCCCCGTTCGGCACCGGCTTCAGACTCCCGAACGCGGCGGACAGCCGGTCCCGTTGGGTGCCGCCGCCCACACGGTCGCCGAGCCGCTCGGTCGGCACCAGCACGCGGTAGTCCTTGTTCCCGTCGAGCTTCGTGGAGAACTCCCACAGCCCGATCTCGTCCTCGGGCGTGAACGTGGCCAGCGCCTGCAGCAGCGACGCCTTCGTCACATCCATCCGCGACTGCCCGGTCCCCGGCACCGGCTCCGACATCGACGACGACGCGTCCACGACCGTGGTGATCCGCGCGCTCTGCACCGTGATCGTCCAGGTCCCCAACGCCTCCTGGAGCGCCGCGTCGGAGGCCGGCTCGGCCGGCGCCACGGCGTACGGCTGCGGACTGCTGCCGCCGGCCTTGGCGACCACCGCCTTCGGCGCGTCCTCGTCCTCGGTGCGGAAGCCGTACTTCTCCATCAGCTTCTGCTGCGCGGGCTGACTCAGAAACGTCATGAACCGGATCGCGGCTCGGCTCTCGTCCGTCGTCAGCCGCTCCCGGTCCACCAGGTTGTACGGGTAGTCCAGCCGAGGGGAACCGTCCTTCGGATAGAACAGGTCGAGACTCCCGCCGCCCTCGGCCGACGCGTTGTACGCGAACGCCGACTGCTCGCTCAGCACCAGCGCCTGGTTGCGCTTCGGATTGCCCTGCTCGGTGCCCGAGGAGTCGCGCGGCAGGGTGTCCAGGACCTGGCCGTCGGTGTCCGAGATCCGCTGCGACAGCGTCTTCATCATCGCCGCGGCCTGCGTGTCACCGCCCTTGACCTTGGCGGCGGCCGTACTCAGGGCCGTCAGCGCGAGCAGCCCGGTCGCGCTCCGCGCCGGATCGGCCGCGCCCAGCCGCAGCGAGTCGTCCTGGAGGGTGGCACCGGCCAGGTCCAGCCAGGTGTACGTCTTCTGCGGCCACCCCAGCGACTTCGCGGCGGCCGGGACCATCGCCACACCGACCGGGGTGGAGGCGACGTTGCCCGCGGGAGTCGCCTCCGTCGCGTCCGAGTCGGCGCCCGACGTCACCTGGTTCACCCACAACTCCGAGTCGGGCACCCACACTTGGACGTCCGGATGCCGGCCCGACTTGAGCGTGTCCGCGAACTTGTACGACTCCTGGGCGGTCACCGAGATGTTCAGGCACTGCCCGTCGGACGTGATGTTCTCGCCGCGCGCCTTTCCGGCCGCCGCGCGCAGGGCGGGAGCCATGTCGGGGGAGGCGGCCAGTTTCAGACGTACCGCGTCCTTGCGGCAGGAGGAACCGAAGGAGAGCAGTCCACTCTGCACCGCGGCCGCGGTACCGCCGGCGACGGTCAGCACGAGCACCGTGGCGAGGGCCACCTTGCGGCGCCGCGCGCGAGGGCGGGGGTCGCTGCCGCCCGCCCGGTGCGGATCGGGCAAGCTGTGACGTCCCATGACGGTGGTGCCCCTCCCTGTTGAACCCGTGCCTCCGTCTCCCCCAACGGCCTGTCGCGCACGATCTTCGTAAGTTCTTTCGAGACCCTAGCGGGGCGAAGATGGGCATGAGGCGGGAATTCCGAACTGAAGGCAGGTGTGCAGGTGGAGGCAGGGCAGGTGGCCGAAACTTTTCCGCTGGAGCGGCCCACACGGCGGATTCTGCGGTCCGAGGCACTGCTCGTTCTGGGGCTTTCGCTCGGTGCGAGCGGAGTGTCCGCCCTGATCAGCTTTGTCGGATCGGTCACGAAACCGGGCGGTCTCAAGGATCAGGCGGCCACCCTCAACGCCTCGGCCGCGCCCGGCCGTCCATGGCTGGATCTCGCCTGGCAGCTCTTCGGCATCGCGTCGGCACTCGTCCCCGTCGCCCTCGTCGCGCACTTCCTCCTCAGGGAGGGCGAGAGCCTGCGCACGATCGGCTTCGACCGCACCCGGCCCTGGCCCGACCTCGGCCGCGGAGCGGCCATCGCGGCGGTGATCGGCAGCACCGGCATCGCGTTCTACCTGGCCGCACGGGGTCTCGGCTTCAACCTCACCGTGGTGCCGGAGGCGCTGCCCGACGTCTGGTGGAAGTACCCGGTCCTGATCCTCTCCGCGATGCAGAACGCGATCCTCGAAGAAGTGATCGTGGTGGGCTATCTCCTGCGCCGCCTCGGCCAGTTGGGCTGGACACCGGGCACCGCGCTGGTGGCCAGTTCCGTACTGCGCGGTAGCTACCACCTCTACCAGGGCATCGGCGGCTTCGTCGGCAACATGGTGATGGGCGTGGTCTTCGTCTACCTGTACCGCCGCTGGGGCCGCGTGGGCCCGCTGGTCGTGGCGCATTCCCTGCTCGACATCGGGGCGTTCGTGGGCTACGCGCTCCTGGCGGGCAAGGTGGGTTGGCTGCCCACCGCGTGAGCGGCGGAACGCGCTCTCAGGCGAGCAGCTCGCCGTCGATGACCGTGACCGCGCGCCCGGTCAACAGGGTGCGCCCGCCCCGCAGTTCGGTACGGACGAGCCCGGACCGGGGCGAGGCCTGAAGCCCCGTGAGGACAGTGCGCCCGAGCCGCTCCGCCCAGTACGGAGCCAGCGCCGTGTGCGCGCTCCCGGTGACCGGGTCCTCGTCGATGCCGACGTTCGGGAAGAAGCAGCGGGACACGAAGTCGTAGCCCCGCGTGGGGTCTTCGGCACGGGCGGTGGCGATGATCCCGCGCTCGGAGTAGGCGGCGAGCGCCTTGTGGTCGGGCGCCAGTCCTACGACCGTCTTCTCGTCGGCGAGTTCGACGACGAGGTCCCCGATGTTCGGCCCGGTGTCGACGGCGGTCAGCGCCTCGGCGCCCAGGGCCTCGGTGACACCGTCCGGGATCTCGACCGGGGTGAGCGGGGCGGTCGGGAAGTCGAGGGTGATCGACCCGTCCGGTGCGGGCGTGGCGATGAGCACGCCACTGCGGGTGGCGAACCGCACGGGGCCCTCGTGGGCGCCGGTGGTGTGCAGCACATGGGCCGTGGCGAGGGTCGCGTGTCCGCACATCGCGACCTCGGTGGCCGGCGTGAACCACCGCAACGCCCAGTCGGCGGCCCCGCCCGCGGGCAGCCGGTGCGCGAACGCGGTCTCGGCATGGTTCACCTCCATCGCGACCTGCCGCAGCCAGCCGTCGCCCTCCGGGAAGCCGTCGAGAAGCACCACCCCGGCCGGATTGCCGGAGAAGGGACGGTCGGTGAACGCGTCGACGATTCGAATCCGCATGCTCCGACGCTAGGGGTTCGCCGGCCTGCTGGGACAAGGCCAATTCGGGAGCTCTGGACTGATTCGGTGGCAGGGTTGGTTCGGCGATGTGGGGTTGGGGTGGTGGTACGCGGCCGGTTCGGCGGCGCGGTTCCGGGTCGCTCCGAAGGGACGGCCGCTACGACGGCGACGGGTGCTCCGGTTTCCGGGCCATGAAGGTGCCGTACGTCCGCTTCGATCCCGCGGTGGGCTCCTGGATCAGCCGGGCGGTGATCGCGAACCCGGCCCGCTCCAGCAACCCGGCGATCCGCTCCGCCGGGAGCAGATGGGACTCGTAGGACACGGGATGCCCGCCGTACGCCTGTGTCGGGCGCCGGAGTTCGCCCTCTCCCACGTGGCCGGCCAGCATCAGGTGGCCGCCGGGCGCGAGGGTGCGGTGGAACTCGCCGAACACGACGGGCAGTTGTTCCGGCGGGGTGTGGTGCGTGGAGAAGTAGGCGAGGACACCGCCCAGTTCGCCGTCGCCGATCTCCGGCGCGGTCATCGAGCCGACCGTGAAGGTCAGGTCCGGGCAGGCGCGGCGGGCCAGCTCGACCATCCTCGGCGACAGGTCGATGCCGAAGACCGGCACCCCCAACTCAGCCAGATACGCGGTGACTCTGCCGGGCCCGCACCCCAGGTCCGCAACCGGCCCGAGCCCCGCCGACCGCACGGTCTCCGCGAAGGCGGCCAGCATCGCCCGTGACAGCGGGTCCAACTCGGCGGGATTCTTGACGAGTTGGACATAGTCGGCGGCGACGGTGTCGTACGACTCCCGGATCGCGGCGAGGTAGGAGGGGGCGGTCATGCGGGCGACATTAGAGGAACGGGCGGAACGCCCACTGCTTTTCCTGGACGTCGACGGAACGCTCCTGCCCCTCGGCGGGGCGCGGATTCCGTCGAGTCCTCAGGGCTGGGAGGACTGGCAGGGCACATCGAACCCTCAGCTGGCGAAGATCGACGCAGGCCATGTTCCGCGTCTGCTGGCGCTGCCCTGCGAGCCGATCTGGGCCACCGCGTGGATGGAGTACGCCAACGAGGTGCTGTCGCCGCTCCTCGGGCTGCCGCGCTTCCCGGTGGCCGATCTCCCGAAACCGCCGCAGGAGTACGAGCCGGACGTACTCAACTGGAAGACCCGAGCCCTCGTCCGAGCCGCGGCGGGCCGCCCCTTCGTCTGGGTCGACGACGAGATCACCGACGTCGATCATGCGTGGGTGTCGGCCCACCACGCAGGGCACGCCCTGCTCCACCGCGTGGATTCGACGACCGGCCTCACCGGGGCGGACTTCGCTGTGGTCGACGACTGGTTGCTTGCGTGGCGCCGGGACCGTCGCCGCGGATGAACGTCAGTCCGTCGACTCCAGAAGCCGGTCGAGTGTCCGGCGCCCCATGCCGCTCATCGTCGGGTTGGTCTCGACGTAGTACCAGACGAGACCCATCGACTGTTCGAACGCCCATGCCTTGCCGCGTTCCCATTCCAGGTCGTCGCAGGCCAGCGTCCGGCGGAACACTTCCCGAGGGCCTGGCTGCAACAGGTGCCAGGCGCTGATCAGATCCAGTGCGGGGTCGGCCGGGCCGAAGCCGCCCGTGTCGAGGACGCCGCTGAGCCGGTCTCCGGCGACCAGGACGTTGTTGGGGATCAGGTCGCTGTGGCTCATCACGTCGGCAGCCGTGCGGGGCAGCTCCCGAAAGCGGCTCCACAGCCGGCGCAGCCGGGGCACGTCGAGCAGCCCCTCGCTCTCCTGGAAGCACTGCGCCATCCAGTCGTCGTGGTCGGCGATGACGCCGCCGCGATTGTCGCCGTCGAAGACCCGCCCGTGTGTGTCGGCGTTCCGCAGGGCTGCGATGAAGGACGCGAGGTCCTCGGCGAAGGCGTCCGACGCGCTGGGGTCGGCGTCGATGGCGATCGTGCCCGACAGCCAGGTCTGGACCGACCACGGCATGGGGTAGCCCGCTCCTGGCTTGCCCAGGGCGACGGGTTCCGGGACCGGGAACGGGGACATCTGTGCCAGCTCCGCGCTCGCCCGCGCCTCCTGTTCGAGGACCGCCTGCACCTCGGTGGTATCGGCCAGGCGCAGCGGGAAACGCGCGGAAAGGTCGTCCCCGATGCGGAAGATGGCGTTGACCGTCCCGGTCGACGACAGGGGCTGGATCGCCCGGCCGCTCCACTGGGGGAACTGCTCCTGGATCAAGGCCGCGACGTTTTCGGTGGTCACGTCCACTTGGTCGACATGCATGGTCGTCCAGTCATCCATGCGCCCGGGTCCGGATCAACCGAGTTTTTTCCGGGGCTTGTCACCCGAACAGTTCCGATATATCGTTGACGCATCGCGACAGATCAACGATGGAATGGAGTGATTGCGATGCGTACCCACGGATACGAGCGTGGACATGGACAGGAAGGCCACCCCCGGCGCGGCTGGGGCGGCCCCGACGGACGGCGTGCGGCTTTCGGGCCCTTCGGTCCGGGTGGCCCGGGCGGTCCCGGTGGCCCCGGCTTCGGACCGGGCTTCGGTCCCGGCCCCTGGGGCGGACGAGGGCGCGGCGGCCCGCGGGGCAGGGCGCGGCGCGGCGACGTACGCGCGTCGATCCTCGCCCTGCTCAAGGACCGGCCGATGCACGGCTACGAGATGATCCAGGAGATCGCCGAGCGCAGCGGCGGCGCGTGGAAGCCGAGCCCCGGCTCGGTCTACCCCACCCTGCAGCTGCTGGAGGACGAGGGCCTGATCGCCAGCGCGACGGAGGGCGGCAAGAAGCTCTTCTCGCTCACCGACGCCGGCCGTACCGCGGCCGAGGAAGGTCCGGACGCGCCCTGGGAAGAGGCTTCCCGCGGTGTCGACTGGGAGGCCCTCAGTGAGATCCGCCAGGCCGGCTTCGGCCTGATGGAGGCCTTCGGTCAGGTCTGGAAGACCGGCAGCAAGGAGCAGCGCGAGAAGGCGCTGACCGTCATCAACGACGCCCGCAAGAAGCTGTACCTGATCCTGGCCGACGAGGACTGATGTCCTCGGGGTCGGAAAGGGCAGCAGGTCAAGGCGCCCCACGGGAGTTCCGTGGGGCGCCTTCCCTGTGCGCGTTCCCGTTCCTGCGGTGCCCCGGCGCCTTCCTCAGGCCACCAGCCCGCCCAGCTTGCGCAGCGATTCGTTCAGGGCGGCCGTCCCCGAGTCCTTCAGCTTGCCCGCCATCAACGTCACCGCCGCACCCGTGAACTCACCGTCGATACGGACCGTCGTGGCGTCGCCGTCGGGCGTGAGCGTGTAGCGCGTGGCGACGTTCACGGCCATCGGGCCCTTGCCGCGGATGGCCAGCACGCGGGCCGCCTCCACCTCCTCGACGGTCCACTCGACCTCCGCCGGGAAGCCCATCAGCTTCATGTTCTCCTGGAAGGTCGCGCCCGCTTCGAGGGTCTCGGGGCCGCCCTTGGGGAAGTTGGTGTGGGTCGTGTTCCACTCGCCGTACGCGGACCAGTCCGTGAGCTGCGTCCACACCTTCTCGGCCGGGGCCTCGATGCGTGCCTCCGCGCTGATTTCGGCCATACGACCACCTCTTCCTGTCGGGCTCGCTGTCGGGCTACGGTGTCGCGGAACGTAGCCGCAGGGCGCGCAACATTCAATACTGATGAACCGTCAGGAAGTGTCCGTAGCACCCGCGTTCGGAGCGTACCGACCCCGTCGGCGCTCATCCCACGCGCCGTATCACCGCCGCGTCGAAGAGATCCCACGCGCGCGGGTGGGCGCTTTCGTCGTGGCAGTGCCACGCGTCCCAGAACAGATCGGCGGGCAGTGCGTCCTCCGGGGCGTACACCCGGTACACGTACTGCCTGCCGTCGACCGCCGGCAGCGCCACCAGCCAGCTCCTGCTCTCCACGTTCGCGAAAGACGTACGCCGGGTGCAGGGCGGTTGCGCACGGGGCGCGCGGCAAGGCGGCGCGCGCCTCTCGGAGGTGAAGCGGGTGATCTCATCCGTAAGGAGGAGATCGCGTCGTCCGGAGTCCACTCTGTGTGGGATGCCGAAATGCTCCCCTCCGGGGATGCCCTCAATGCGGGGGACTGATGGGGTAAGAGTGTGCAACCCCGTATTCCCAGGCAGTCGAACCGCGAGCAAGGCATTCACCGCGCGGACAACGATGCCAGGCTCAGTGCAGAGCTGGCAGCGGTGGTGGCCGGTGCCCGCCGCCGGGCCCTGCGGGACGGGGACCGGCAGATCGACACGGCCCATCTGCTGCACAGCCTCCTGGAGTCGGACCCCGAGGCACGTGCCGTCTTCGGCGACGGCCCCCAGATCGCGAGACTGCTCGGCTACCTGGTGCAGCGCAGCATCGGCTACGGCCTGCGCTGGCAGGGCAGCGTCGAGGACTCCGGCGCGATCCCCGTGATCCCGGCGGCGGAGGGCTGGTCGCCGCTGGCCGCGGGCGCCCTGGAGTACGCCTGCGAGCGCGCCGAACTCCGCGACGGCGACCTGGCGGGCGGCATCGACCTCCTCGCCGCACTCGTCGCGGACCCCGAGGCCCGCGCGGTCGAGGTCCTCCACCGCGCGGGCATCGAGTCCCCCGAGGTGCTCGTGTGGATCGAGAGCCGGCCGGGGGAGTACGTCACGGGCGGCGACCAGGGCTGCTGATCGGGCCGGTCGCCGACCGCGCGGAGGCCGTCCACGCGCTGAGACAGGTGTCAACAGGGGTGACGCTCATGTCATCCCCTGTCATCATGTGGCCGTGCATACGTCTGAGAGCAGTGCCGCCGGTGGGGCGAAGGGTGTCGGGCTCGGTCTGGCGCTCGGGTCCGCGCTGGCCTTCGGAGGATCGGGGGTCGCGGCCAAGCCGCTGATCGAGGCAGGCCTGGACCCCCTGCACGTGGTGTGGCTGCGGGTGGCCGGCGCCGCCCTGGTGATGCTGCCGCTCGCCCTGCGCCACCGCGCGCTCGTCCGCCGCCGTCCCGCACTGCTCCTCGGCTTCGGACTGCTCGCCGTCGCGGGCGTCCAGGCCTGCTACTTCGCCGCGATCTCCCGCATACCCGTCGGCGTAGCCCTGCTCGTCGAGTACCTCGCACCCGCCCTCGTGCTCGGCTGGGTCCGGTTCGTGCAGCGGCGCCCGGTCACCCGCGCCGCCGCGCTCGGCGTGATGCTCGCGGCCGGCGGCCTCGCCTGCGTCGTCGAGGTGTGGTCGGGCCTGAGCTTCGACGTCGTCGGCCTGCTCCTGGCGCTCGCCGCGGCCTGCTGCCAGGTCGGCTACTTCGTCCTCTCCGACCAGGGCAGCGACGCCGGCGCCGAGGCACCCGACCCGCTCGGCGTGATCGCCTACGGCCTCCTCGTCGGCGCCCTCGTCCTCACCGCCGTGGCCCGCCCCTGGACCATGCACTGGTCGGTCCTCAAGGGCGACGCCCACATGAACGGCAACGCGGTCCCGGCCGCGCTCCTCCTCGCCTGGATCGTCCTGGTCGCCACGGTCCTGGCCTACGTCACCGGAGTCGTCTCCGTCCGCCGCCTCTCCCCACAGGTCGCGGGCGTCGTCGCCTGCCTCGAAGCGGTCATCGCGACGGTCCTGGCCTGGATCCTCCTCGGCGAACACCTCTCGGCCCCTCAGATCATCGGCGGAGCGGTCGTCCTGCTGGGGGCGTTCATCGCCCAGTCCTCGGCGCCCACGAAGGGCTCGGTGGAACCGGTCGCGATCGGCGGCCCCAAAAGGGAGTTGTCCCGCCGGGAAACGGCCGCCTAGGCTCAAGCCGGGCACGGGCAAGGGGGACCGGGTGGGGCTTATGTTCTTCCCCGCAGACGGCGATGTGACCAGCCCGGACGTCGAGTGGTCCTACAGAGGCTTCGCCGAGTTCAGGCAATGGCTGGCGCAGGCCGAGGGATTCGGCCTCGACGAGATGTACGGCTTCGGCGGAGACCGTCAGTGGATCAGCGTCACCACCGCGCTGGAGCCGCTGCTCGACCATCCGGACGACGGCGTCTCCGAGTTCACACCCGCCCAATGCGCGGCCATGCTGCCCCGACTGGAAGCAATCGTCGAGCGACGCCAGCACGATGGCAGCGACCCCGTTCTGCAACGCCATCTCGCTGACGCCCGCCGGCTGGTCGGCGTCATGAGGCTCTGTCTGGACAAACACGTCGAGCTCCACTTCGGCTGACCGCAGGCCGCACCGACACCCGCATCCTCATCCTCGTGCCCGTCCCCTCCTCACCCCTCCCGCCGCCGCACCAAATGCCCCCGAGCCACGTCATCCCGCACCCCGCCCCGCTCCACCAGCCCGGCCGCGATACGGTCCTGGACCTCGGTGGACCGTTTGCCCGCGTACTTGAACTTGGCGCGTACGCCGGTCACTTCGAGGCGTAGGGCGCGGATGCCGGACAGCAGACGGCCGTTGGGTGGCTCGCCCGGGGTGACCGGTGTGGTGCCGCCCTCGGGCTGGAAGTGGGCGACCTGGTGGTTGAGGAGGGTCGCCTTCTCGGTCGGGTCGTCCACGAGGTGGGCGGTGCAGCGGAGTTGGACCGCCGCGTAGAAGCTGGTCGGGACGCCGTGTTCCGGTGGGACGTCCGGGTCCGCCTGCCAGGGGCCGGGAATGAACACGTAGTCGTCAACGACGCTCAGCACCACCTGGGGGTTCGACTCCAGCGCCGGCCACAGGGGGTTGGGGCGGGCCAGGTGGGTGATCGCCTCGCCGCGCTCGGGGTCGTAGGCGAAGTGGAGGGGTTGGACGAACGGGGCTTCTCCGGGTGGGCCGTTGACGGCCAGTTGGCCGAAGTCGTGCGCGGCCAGCCAGTGTTGCCACTCGGTGTCGTCCTGCGGCGCGTCCCAGGGGTGGATCAGCATCACAACTCCGCCAGGTAGCCGGGGAGTTCGATGCCGGGAGACAGGTCGTCGTTCGGGAGCGGGGCGCCGTAGCCGGTGTTCAGGGGGAGGACGCCGGCCCAGTGGGGGAGGTCCAGGTCCTCGGGCTCGTCGTTCGCGCCGCCGGTGCGGAGCTTGGCGGAGACCTCGTCGAGGTCGAGGCGGATCACCATGGTGGCGGCGAGTTCCTTCTTGTTGCCGGGCCGGGAGTCCGCGGAGCGGCCGGGCACGACATGGTCGACCAGCGCGTCCAGCGCCGTCCGCTTCTCCTCCGGGTCCGTCACCTGGTGGGCGATGCCGTGCACCACCACGGAGCGGTAGTTGATCGAGTGGTGGAAAGCGGAACGGGCCAGCACCAGACCGTCCACGTGGGTCACCGTCAGGCACACCGGGAGCCCCGGGTCGGCCTGCCCCGTCATCCGCAGCGGGCGCGCACCCGTCGAACCGTGCACGTACAGCCGCTCGCCGACCCGCCCGAACAGCGTCGGCAGCACGACCGGCCGGCCGTCGCGGACGAAGCCGAGGTGGCAGACGTAGGCCGTGTCGAGTATCGCGTGCACCAACTCCTTGTCGTACGACGCCCGTTCCGCGGAACGCGTGGGCACGGTCAGGTCGGTCGGCGTGTACGCCGCGGGCTGCGGTATCGGCGGTGTGGTGGTCCCCTGCATGACGTTCTCCGTGTTCATCGGCGTTCGAGTTGCGATGCATATTGCACTAGTGCATAATGCTCTTTGTGCTAGGAGGATATCGGATCGAAGGGCGACGCGCAGCAGACATTGCTGCCGACGTCGAGCGCGCGGTGGGCTCGGGAGAGCTGGAGCCGGGGCAACTGCTGCCTCCCATGCGGGAGTTGGCCGTAGAACTGGGCGTGAATCCCAACACGGTCGCGGCCGCGTACCGGACCCTGCGGGAGCGCGGGGTCATCGAGACCGCCGGGCGGCGCGGCAGCCGGGTACGGCCGAAGCCGGCCACGACCGGGCGCGAGCACATTCGGGTGGAGGTGCCGAAGGGGGTGCGCGAGGTGTCGCACGGCAATCCGGATCCCGCCCTGCTGCCCTCCCTCGCCGGGGCATTCACCCACGCCGCCGAACTCTCCGACTGCGAACCGGTCATGTACGGCGACGACCCGGTCGAACCGGAACTGGCGCGCATCGCGCGGGCCGCCCTTGACGCGGACGGCGTGCCGGCCGGTCCCGTGGCCGTCGCCTCCGGATCGCTGGACGCCATCGAGCGCGTCCTCGCCGCCCATCTCAAGCCCGGTGACACCGTCGCCGTCGAGGACCCGGGGTGGGGCAGCCTGCTCGATCTCGTGCCGGCGCTCGGGCTGCGCGTCACCCCCGTCCGCGTCGACGACGACGGACCGCACCCCGACGACGTGCGCGCCGCGCTGGAGTCCGGCGCGCGGGCCTTGATCGTCACCGACCGGGCGCAGAACCCGACCGGGGCCGTGGTGAGCGCCACACGCGCGCGTGCCCTGCGTTCCGTGCTCCGCGAGCATCCGGAGATCCTGCTGATCGAGGACGACCACGGCCACGGCATCGTCGACCAGCCCCTGCACCCGCTGGCCGGCGCCACCCGCCACTGGGCCTTCGTCCGCTCGGCCGCCAAGGCCTACGGCCCCGACCTGCGCCTCGCCGTGCTCACGGGAGACGTCGTCACCCTCGACCGGGTCCGTGGCCGCCAGCGCCTCGGGCCGGGCTGGGTCAGCCGGATCACCCAGCGCGCCGTGGTCCGGCTGTGGGCCGACGGCGCGGTGGACACCCCGGCGGTGGCCGCCGCCTACGGCCGTCGCCGGGACGCGCTGATCGCCGCGCTCGCCGACCACGGGGTCACGGCGTACGGCCGCAGCGGCCTCAACGTGTGGATCCCGGTACCGGACGAGACCGGCGCGGTCTCCCGCCTCCTCCACGCGGGCTGGGCCGTGGCCCCCGGCGCCCGCTTCCGGATGAGCGCACCGCCCGGCATCCGGATCACCGTCTCGACCCTGACGGCCGACGAGACCGGGCGGTTGGCGGAGGCGATCGCCTCAGCCTGTGGCCGGACGCCGATGCGCGGCTACGCGTGAGGACGTGACCTTGTAGCACAAGCGGGGTATGGCTCCGGGCATCTCGTAGTATCGCTTACATGTTGAACCTGGAGCGGCTGCGCACCCTGGACGCCCTGGCCCGGCACGGCTCGGTCAGCGGTGCCGCCGAGGGGCTGCATGTGACGACCTCGGCCGTGTCGCAGCAGATGTCCAAGCTGGAGCGGGAGGTGGGGCAGCAACTCCTCGCCAAGAACGGGCGCGGGGTACGGCTCACCGACGCCGGTCGGCTGCTCGCCGAGCACGCGGGCCGGATCCTGTCCCAGGTGGAGCTGGCCCAGGCCGACCTGGAGGCCCAACGAGGGCAGGTGGTGGGCGAGTTGAGGCTCTCCGCGTTTCCGACCGCCGCCCGCGGTCTCTTCCCCGCCGCGCTCGCCGCGCTGCGCGGCCGGCACCCCGCGCTGCGCGTCCGCTCCACCGAACTGGAGCCGGAGACCGGTATCGCGGGCGTCGTGCGCGGCGATCTCGACCTCGCCGTCGTTCTCGACTGGTACAACAAGCCGATGCCGCTGCCCGACGGCCTGGTCAAGGCGCCGATCCTCGACGACCCCGCCGATGTGGCGATGCCGGTCGGGCATCCGCTGGCGGGCCGCGACGAGGTGGACCTCGGGGAGTTCGCCGAGGACGAGTGGATCACCTGGGCCGAGGGTGAGTTCTGCCACGAGTGGCTGATGTTCACCCTGCGCTCCCGGGGCATCGAGCCGATCATCGGCCACCGGGCCGCCGAGACGCACACCCAACTGCGGCTGGTGGCGGCCGGGTTGGGCGTCTGTATCGCGCCTCTGCTGGGCCGCAGCCCGATGCCCGCCGGAGTTGTCACCGTCCCGCTGAAGCATCCGGTGAGCCGCCATGTCTACGTCGTCTGGCGCGCGGACGCCGACCGCCGCCCCTCCATCCGCGCGGCGGTCGAGGCGCTGCGGGCGGCGGCCGAGACGGTCGTCTGACGGCTCGCCCGGGGCAAGTCGCGGGCAGGGCTGCCGACTTGCGGGGAGCGCGGCCGGCTCGCCGTCAGGGCAGCCGGTGTGCTCGTGGCGAGGCCGATCCGCCCGGAGAGCCGCCGACGTATGCCCAGCCCGGCGATCTCCCCTACAGCGCAGCCAACTTGCGGAAGTCCCAGGACGTGACCGTGTCCGGCGTCAGCCGAATCCACGCGTGCCGGCCGTCGTACGGCATCGAGTCCAGGCCGAAGTTCTTCTGCGCGAACAGCTTCTCCACCGCGACGAGTTCGGGATGCGGCTCACCCGTGCGCGGGGACTCGCCCACGAACTCGACGGTCCCGGACAGCTCGACGCCCCGCAGCTCGTCGTAGGCGTGCCCGCCGTCGATGACCACGGCGATGCGCCGGTCGCGGCGCAGATCGGCCCAGCGCTTGCTGCGGGTGATCGAGTAGAGCCACAGCGAGGTGCCGTCCCAGGCGAACCAGAGCGGACTGACGTGCGGGGCCCCGTCGGCGGAGACGGTCGCGACGCGGCAGGTGCGCTCGGCGGCGAGGAACCCGTCCAGCTCCTCGGGTGTCATCATGATCTTCCGGCCTCGACGCTGAGTGGCGGTCATGCGATCCCCTTCGGCAACGGCGCGGGCGGCGGGCAGCCGCTTCTGGCGGTGCGTCAGGAAAGGTGGCCGGATGAGCGCCGGTCGTCTTCCGAACGCACGCGATGCTCGTTACTGTCACCCGCCCCGGCCGTCGACGACAAGGGAGAGCCATGCCGTCGCACGCACAACTCAGTGAGATCCTCGACACGGTGAGCACTGCCCTGCTCACCGTCGAATGTCAACAGGGCGTGGTCGGCCCGGACAGCGCGCTGCCCGAACTCGCCCTCGCCGCACGCTCGTCGGGCGCGCTCGCCAATGTCGCCCGGCTGGTCGCCGCCGCGCACGAGAGCGGGGTCCAGGTGATCCACGCCCTCGCCGAACGCCGCCCGGACGGCCGGGGCGCGAACCACAACGCCCGCCTGTTCCGCGCCGCCGAACGCCTGCCCGTCCAGCAGCTGGTGGGCACCTCGGCCGTCCGCGTGGCACCCCCGATCGAGGTCGCCGAGGAGGACTTCGTCGTACGACGGCTGCACGGCCTGTCACCGATCCAGGGCACCGAAGTCGACGCGCTGCTACGGAACTTGGGCTGCCGCACACTGATCGTCACCGGCGTCTCGGCCAACGTGGCCATCCCCAACGCGGTGTTCGACGCCGTCAACCGCGGCTACACCGTCGTCGTACCGAAGGACGCCATCGCGGGGGTGCCCTCGGAGTACACCCCCGCGATGATCCGCAACACCCTCGCATTGGTCGCCACGGTCGCGACCACGGACGAGGTGCTGGGCTGTTTCAAACGACCGCGCAGGGCCGATCGACGCTGACCGTCACGCCAGCGTGATGGAGTCCCCGGTCACGGTGATCTGCTCGGCGGGCAGCGCCTGGGTCGCGGGACCCTGCTTCACACTGCCGTCGGTGATGGAGAACTCGCTCTTGTGGCACGGGCAGCCGATGACACCGTTGCTGATGGTGGTCACGGCGCAGCCCTGGTGGGTGCACTTCGACGAGAACGCCTTGTAGGTGCCCGCCGTCGGCTGGGTGACCACCACGCCCTGGTTGGCGAAGATCTTGCCGCCGCCCTCGGGGATGTCGGTGGTCTTCGCCAGTTCGGTGCCACCGGCGTCACCCTGGGCGGTGGACGCGCCGGCCGTGGTGGTGGAGCCGGAGGTGTCCGAGGAGTCCGACGACGAGTCGTCGTTCGACGAACACGCGGTCAGCGCGACGGCGAGTCCCGCCGCGCCGACCGCCGCCAAAGCGGTGCGACGGGAGGGCGCCGTAACGGGTTCGATCGAATCGCTGGTCATGCTGACGTTCCTTCCAGAAGAAAGCATTTGTGGGTCTGCAAAGGGGTACGGGATACGGATGACCGTCGTTCAGACGGTGTCGAGAGCTTGGCCTTATCGAGATCAGGCAGGCGTAAAACCTCGCTGTCGTTTCGCTGTCGGCCCTGCATAAGGCCTGAACACGCGCCCGGTGAAGCCATGAGTGAACCTCTTCGGTGCGCGCGCCGTTTCAAGTCTCGCCAGCACAATGCCCACACCCCGACGGGTGTCGGGGGCGGGGGCCCGACGAATGGACGGACTTGAACGAGCAGAGCATGAGATCTCCCGGCGGGCGGAACCTGCTGCGCGGCGCCGCGGTGGCGGGTTGCGCGATGGCCTTGTCCGTCGCGGGGGCGACGGCGGCGAGCGCCTCGACGCACGCCGCGCACGCCGCGCACACCGTGAACTACGCCGCGCTCGGCGACTCGTACGCCTCAGGACCCGGCATACCGACCCAGGTCGACGCCACGTGCGCGCGGTCCGACCAGAACTATCCGTCGCTCCTCGCGGCGGCGCGCAACTGGCAGCTGACCGACGTCAGCTGTTCGGGCGCCACCACGACGGCCCTGGCCGGAGCCCAGGGCACGAAGGCGCCCCAGCTGGACGCACTCGGCGCGGACACCGACGTGGTCACCCTGACCATCGGCGGCAACGACATCGGGTTCTCCAGCAACCTGGCCACCTGTGCCGGACTGACCTCCAAGAACCCGACCGGCAACCCGTGCCAGACCTTCTTCACCAGCGACGGCACGGACCGGCTGGCGCAGCGCGTCGACGACACCGCTCCCAAGATCGCCGCGGCCCTGGACGCCGTCCACGAGCGGGCTCCCCGGGCCAAGGTCGTGGTGGTCGGCTATCCCGACCTGTTCCCGGACGACGGAGTCGGCTGCACCAGCTCCGCCGTACCGCTCGCGGCCGGTGACTTCGCCTATCTGCGGGACACCGAGAAGAAGCTCAACGCGATGATCGCGGACCAGGCGTCGGCGCACGGCGCGGCCTACGTCGACACCTACACCCCGACCGTCGGACACGACATGTGCAAGGCGGCCGGCGAGCGTTGGATCGAACCCCTGGTCGCGGCGGCCCCGACCGCGCCCGCCCACCCCAACGCCCTGGGCCAGCAGGCCATGGCAGCCGCCGTGGAGCGCGCCGTCCGCTGCGGCGCGTACCGCCGATGAGTTGAGCGGGAAAGAGGGGGCGCCGGTTGTCCCGGCCCTGGTGAGAGCGGGCGCCCCCCACTCCTCGTAGACTGCTCAATCCGTGCCGGAGGCGCGTCCGAAGCGGTTGCGGACGGCAAGGCCAGGGAGTCTCGGAAAGTGCTCAAGGAAGTCATCGCGACCCGCTACATCACGCCCCTGCGCGAGGGCGGCTCGCTGCCGGGGCTCGTCGAGGGCGACGACTTCGCGCCGTACGTCATGAAGTTCAGCGGCGCGGGCCAGGGCCGCAAGACGCTCGTCGCCGAGGTCGTGGTGGGGGAGCTGGCCCGGCGGCTGGGCTTCCGGGTGCCGCGCCTGGTGACCATCGACCTCGACCCGGTGCTCGGGCTCGGCGAACCCGACCAGCAGGTACAGGAGTTGCTGAGGTCCAGCGGTGGCGCCAACCTCGGCATGGACTTCCTGTCCGGCGCGCTCGGCTACGACCCGCTGGCCTTCGCGGTGAGCCCCGAGGAGGCCGGCCGGATCGTCTGGTTCGACGCGCTCGTCAACAACGTCGACCGGTCCTGGCGCAACCCCAACCTGCTGATGTGGCACGGCGACCTGTGGCTCATCGACCACGGCGCCACCATGATCTGGCACCACAACTGGCCCGGCGCGCAAGCATCGGCGGCCCGCCCCTACGACGCCGCCGACCACGCCCTCGCCCGCTTCGCCCCCGACCTCGCGAGCGCCGCCGCGGACCTGGCACCGCAGGTCACCGCGGAACTCCTCGCCGAGGTCACCGCCGAGATCCCCGACGCCTGGCTCACCGACGAACCCGGCTTCGACACCCCGGACCTCCTCCGTGAGGCGTACGCGGCACCCCTCCTCGCGCGCGTGCCCTTCATCCACGAGCGCATCGAGGGACTCCAGTGACCGAGCGCCACATCATCCGGCCCAGCGAGGCCAACGAACGGGACGTCTTCGAGTACGCCCTGCTGCGCGTCGTACCGCGCGTGGAACGCGGCGAGTGCATCAACGCCGGAGTCCTCGTCTACTGCCGTGCCCGCTCCTACGTCGGCGCCCGTACCCATCTGGACGAGGCGAGGCTGCTCGCCCTCGACCCGGGCGCCGATGTGGCCGGGATCCGGGCCGCGCTCGGTGCCGTAGAAGGAGTGTGTGCGGGTGGTGACGCGGCCGGGCAGGCGGCGCGGGACGACGCCGGGCGGCGCTTCCGCTGGCTGATCGCGCCCCGGTCCACCGTGGTGCAGCCCGGGCCCGTGCACACCGGACTCACCGTCGATCCGGCGGCCGAGACGGAGCGCCTGCTCGACCTGCTGGTGAGGTAATGAATCACACCCGGCCCTGCGCACGTTGACACCGAGTGCCAGGGCTTCTAGCGTCACGTCTGCCGAAGGTACTAAGCGGTCGCTCACCGGCGGGCCGCAGTTTTCAAGGGCGAGAGTTTCTCAAGGGCGAGGAGAACCAGGAATGTCCACCACTGAGCAGCGGGTCGCGATCGTCACCGGCGGAGCGCGGGGCATCGGCGCCGCCACCGCCGTACGCCTCGCGGCCGAGGGCCGTGCGGTCGCCGTGATCGACCTCGACGAGGCCGCCTGCAAGGACACCGTGGAGAAGATCACCGCGGCCGGCGGCAAGGCCCTCGCGGTCGGCGCCGACGTCTCCGACGAGGCACAGGTCGAGGCCGCCGTCGCGCGCATCGTCGCGGAGCTGGGCGCGCCGACGATCCTGGTCAACAACGCGGGCGTGCTCCGCGACAACCTGCTCTTCAAGATGAGCGTCTCCGACTGGGACACCGTCCTGAACGTGCACCTGCGCGGCTCGTTCCTGATGACCAAGGCCGTCCAGAAGCACATGGTCGACGCGGGCTTCGGCCGGATCGTCAACCTCTCCTCGTCCTCCGCCCTCGGCAACCGCGGCCAGGCCAACTACTCCGCCGCCAAGGCCGGTCTGCAGGGCTTCACCAAGACCCTCGCCATCGAGCTCGGCAAGTTCGGCATCACGGCCAACGCCGTCGCCCCCGGCTTCATCGCCACCGACATGACCGCCGCGACCGCCGCCCGTGTCGGCATGGGCTTCGAGGACTTCAAGGCCGCCGCCGCCACCCAGATCCCGGTGCAGCGCGTCGGCGAGCCCGACGACATCGCCAACGCCGTCGCCTTCTTCACCGACGAGGCGGCCGGCTTCGTCTCCGGCCAGGTCCTGTACGTCGCCGGCGGACCGCTCAACTAGGGAACACGGGAACACGCGAAAATGACTGAACTGCCTGAACTCTCCGGCAAGGTCGCCGTCATCACCGGCGCCAGCCGCGGCATCGGCTACGGCGTCGCCGAGGCGCTGCTCGCCCGCGGCGACCGGGTCTGCATCACCGGCCGCAACGAGGACGCCCTCAAGGAGGCCGTCGAGACGCTCGGCGCCGACCGCGTCATCGGCGTGGCCGGCAAGGCCCACGACGAGGCCCACCAGACCGTCGTCGTCGAGCGCACGATGGAGGCCTTCGGCCGCGTCGACTACCTGGTCAACAACGCCGGTACGAACCCGGTGTTCGGCCCGATCGCCGACCTCGACCTGAACGTCGCCCGCAAGGTCTTCGAGACCAACGTCATCTCGGCGCTCGGCTTCGCCCAGAAGACCTGGCACGCCTGGCAGAAGGACAACGGCGGCGCCATCGTCAACATCGCCTCCCTCGCCGGGATCTCCGCCTCGCCGTTCATCGGCGCGTACGGCGTCAGCAAGGCCGCGATGGTCAACCTGACGCTCCAGCTGGCGCACGAGTTCGCACCCGGCGTACGGGTCAACTCCATCGCCCCGGCGGTCGTGAAGACCAAGTTCGCCGCCGCCCTGTACGAGGGCCGCGAGGCGGAGGCCGCCGCCTCCTACCCGCTGGCCCGGCTCGGTGTGCCCTCCGACATCGGCGGCGCCGCCGCGTTCCTCACGTCGGACCAGTCCGAGTGGATCACCGGCCAGACCCTCGTCGTCGACGGCGGCATCCTCCTGAACGCCGGAGTGGCCTGACCCGACGACCCGGGCGCCGGTTTCTTTGCTGTTCCCTTTACGGAACCGGCGCCCGTGTCGAGGTACGAAAACGCGCACAGCGGACTGACAACGTCGTCATGAAACCGCTGATCAAGTGCCCCGTCCGAACCTTGCTCAACCGGCCGGGGCACTGCGGTATGGTCTGCCGACCCTTGGTACGGCGGATCGAGGAGCGTGCGCGTGTCAAACCGGAACCGAGGCCTGCGGAGAGCCGCGGCGATCACGTCGATATCCCTGGTGGCCGGATGCGGGGTGTTCTCGGACGGAAATCCGGACGACCGGGGACCCATCGTCGTCGGCACCACCAGCGCCCCCAGCACGCTCGACCCGGCCGCCTCCTGGGACGGCTCGTGGGAGCTGTTCCGCAACATCTACCAGACGCTGCTCGCCTACCCGACCGGCGCGACCACCCCCGAACCGGACGCCGCCAAGAGCTGCGGTTTCACCGACAGTTCGAACACGGCGTACCGCTGCGAACTCCGCGCGGGCATGAAGTTCGCCGACGGGGACACCCTCGACGCCCAGGCCGTCAAGCACTCCATCGACCGCATCCGGCAGATCGACGTGCCGGGCGGACCCGCAGGACTGCTGGGCAGCCTCGCCCGCGTCCAGGTGACCGGCGCCCGCGAGGTCGTCTTCCACCTCAACAAGCCCGACGCGACCTTCCCGTTCGTGCTCGCCACCCCGGCCATGTCGATCGTCGACCCCGACGACTACCCCGCCCGCTCCCTGCGCAAGGACGGCGAGGTCTTCGGCTCCGGGCCGTACACCCTGAAGTCCTACGACGACGGCAAGCAGGCCCAACTCGTCGGCAACGACCGCTACAAGGGCTTCGCCAAGCGGGAGAACAGCGCGGTGACGATCCGCTACTTCCAGGACTCGGGCACCATGGTGAAGGCGCTGCGGGACCAGAAGATCGACGTCACCTACCGAGGCCTCGCCGCCGACGACATCGTCACCCTCCAGGGCAGCCCCTCCAAGGACCTGCAACTGGTCGACGGCTCCGGCACCGACATCAACTACCTGGTGTTCAACCCCAAGGACCAGTGGGCCAAGAACCCCGCCGTCCGCAAGGCCGTCGCCCAGGTCGTCGACCGAGGGGCGATCACCCACAAGATCTACCGCGACACCGTGGACCCCCTCTACTCCATGGTCCCGAAGGGCCTGACCGGCCACACCACCGCCTTCTTCGACGACTTCGGAGACCCCAGCGTCCCCAAGGCACGGAAAATCCTCACCCGCGCGGGCATCACCGACCGCGTCCCGCTCACCCTCTGGTACACCAGCGACCGCTACGGCTCCGAGACCGCCCTGGAGTTCAAGGAACTCAAGCGCCAGCTCGACGCCTCCGGGCTCTTCACGATCACCCTGAAGAGCCGCCCCTGGAAGACCTATGTGACGGGCTACCAGAAGGGCGAGTACCCGGTGTTCGGGCGCGGCTGGTTCCCGGACTTCCCCGACGCCGAGAACTTCATCGCACCCTTCGTGGGACAGCAGAACGCGCTCGGTACGCCCTACCCCTCGCCGAAGATCACCGGCGTACTGCTGCCCGAGTCCCGCAAGGAGACCGACCGGGCCGACGTGGTCAAGGAGTTCGAGGAGGCCCAGCAGATCCTGGTGGACGACACCCGGCTGCTGCCGCTGTGGCAGGGCCGGCAGTACGTGGCCGCCAGCGACGACATCTCCGGCGGGGAACAGGCCCTCGACCCGTCGACGATCATGATGATGTGGCAGCTGTACCGCAAGACGAGCTGGTGAACCGGATCGCGGCACCGGTTGTCAGTGGTCGCCTGTAGGTTCTGGGACATGGAGGCGACCGCACCGCGCGGTCGCTCCGCATCGCAGTCGCCGCACACGGTAAGGAAGTTGACGTGACCGACATCTCCATGCTCCCCGAGTCCTGGCGCGGAGTCCTGGGCGACGAGCTTCAGCAGCCCTACTTCAAGGAGCTGACCGAGTTCGTCGAGGAGGAGCGGGCGAAGGGTCCGGTCTACCCTCCGCGCGAGGAGGTCTTCGCCGCCCTGGAGGCGACCCCGTACGACCAGGTGAAGGTGCTGGTCCTCGGCCAGGACCCGTACCACGGCGAGGGCCAGGGACACGGCCTGTGCTTCTCGGTCCGCCCCGGCGTGAAGACCCCGCCCTCCCTGCGGAACATCTACAAGGAGATGAAGGAGGAGCTGGACCTCCCGATCCCGGACAACGGCTATCTGATGCCCTGGGCCCAGCAGGGCGTCCTGCTGCTCAACGCGGTGCTCACGGTCCGCTCCGGCGAGGCCAACTCCCACAAGGGCAAGGGCTGGGAGAAGTTCACCGACGCGGTGATCCGCGCGGTGGCCGACCGCCCCGACCCGGCGGTCTTCGTCCTGTGGGGCAACTACGCGCAGAAGAAGCTCCCCCTCATCGACGAGGAGCGGCACGTGGTGGTCAAGGGCGCGCACCCCTCCCCGCTGTCCGCCAAGAAGTTCTTCGGCTCCCGCCCGTTCACCCAGATCGACGAGGCCGTCGCCAAGCAGGGCCACACCGCGATCGACTGGCGCATCCCGAACCTGGGCTGAGCCCGCCGGGCCGGTCCGGGGCCGCCTGACGGCGATTGTCAGTGGCGCCCGTTAGCTTCGACAGGGACGGCTAACGGTGGCTGACAAGGTGCGGAGGACGCTGTGACGGAGCGACAGGAGCAGGCGGCGCCGGACGCTCTGCTGACGCGGGTCGGACAGATCGTCATGCTGCACCACGGCGGCGACCGAGAGGAGGCCAGGGAGCGGCTGCTCGGCCTGTGGGCGGAGCTGGGTGAGGACGGCGACCCACTGCACCGCTGCACACTGGCCCACTACCTGGCCGACACCCAGGACGACCCGACCGACGAACTCGCCTGGGATCTCAGGGCGTTGTCGGCGGCGGACGAGCTGACGGACGGGCGGGAGGCCGACGACCCCGACGACGTGGGCCGGGAGGGGGCGGGCGCGGTGCGCGGCTTCTACCCCTCCCTGCATCTCAACCTCGCCGCCGACTACATCAAGCTCGACCGCCCGGACGCCGCCCGCACCCACCTCCGCCGCGCCCGCGACGCCTGCACAGTCCTCGCGGACGACGGCTACGGCAACGGGGTGCGGGCCGCGATCGGCCGGCTGGAACTGCGGCTCGACACCGAGGGCGGTGCGGCCGGGGAAGGGAACTGGGGGCCGCCGAGACAGCGGCCCTAGAGTCCGGCCGATCTGTTCCCGTCGGCCTCAACGCCCGTACGTCTGACCGCAGATGATCGACTGCGGACTGTCCGACTGCCAGCCGCCGTACTTCCTGCCCAGGGCGCACACGTCCGACGTGTTCTTCGGCACCGACTTGACCACGTCCGGGATGTCCGCGCCCGGCTGCGTGGGACGGCGTGGCTTGGTGTGCGGGTGGGGATGAGGATGCGGGTGCGAGCGGGGGACCGGTACCGGCGCCTGCGCCGCCCGTGAGGGCGGGGCCGGCGCGTGGTGCGGTGGATGCGCGACCGGTTTCGGGCGGTGCGAGGGGTCGATCAGTTCCAGCGCCTCCCGGGCCGGAGCCTGTACGACCTGCGGCTCCGCGCTGCCGTCCGGGCGCGGCACCGACGCTTGGGACGGTGCGGCCGGGGGAGCGGGAGCCGGTGGCCGCTGGACGGTCACACAGCCGGACAGGGCCGAGACAGCCACGGTGACCAGGAGCGTTGCGGTGGTCGTCGTTCGATGCACCCGCGCAACTCTGCTGGTTCCGGCCCTGTTTGGGACAGCGGACGGGCGGATGATGCCCCACACGGGTGATCTCCGCCCCCTTACGGACGGCCCGCGCCCGCCCCGGGTGACGTGGTGTCGGTCAGTCTCCGGTGCTGCCGTCGATCCGCTCCCGGAGCAGATCGGCGTGGCCGTTGTGCCGCGCGTACTCCTCGATCATGTGGGTGTAGATCCAGCGCAGGTTGAAGCGCTCGCCGGTGCGCCGGTGCTTGCCCACGGAGATGTCGTCCAGGGTGAACCGGGCCGCGTGCGCGTTCGCGGCCTCGATCTCGGCCCGCCAGGTCGCGTGCGCCTCCGTCCAGGTGTCCGTCTCGGTGGTGTGGAAATCGCCGTCCGGGTCCTCTTCGGTGAAGTAGATCGGGTCCGCCTGCTCGTCCGCCATGACCTTGCGGAACCAGCCCCGCTCCACCTCCGCCATGTGCCGCACCAGACCCATGAGCGACAGCTCGGACGGCTCCACGGCAGTGGTCCTCAGCTGTTCGTCGGTCAGGCCCTCGCACTTCAGGGCCAGGGTCTCGCGGTGATAGTTGAGCCATCCGTCCAGCATGGTGCGTTCGTCGGCGGTGGTCGAAGGTTCACTGCGCTCGATCGTCATGCCCGCATCCTCGCGCTCCCGGTCCGCCCGCACCACCGGATATCGCCCCGCCCTATGCTTCCGGGAACGTACCGCTGGGCGAGCGCCAGGGAGGCTCCGTGAAGGTCGGCTGCATCGGACTCGGTGACATCGCGCGGAAGGCCTACCTGCCGGTTCTCGGCGCCCTGCCCGGTGTCGAACTGCATCTGCAGACCCGCACCCCCGCCACCCTCGCCCGCGTCGCCGAGAGCCTCCACCTGCCGGCGGACCGGCGCCACACGGACCTCGACGCACTCCTCGCGCAGGACCTCGACGCCGCGTTCGTGCACGCGCCCACCACCGCGCACCCCGAGATCGTCACCCGGCTGCTCGCGGCGGGCGTACCGACGTACGTCGACAAGCCGCTCGCCTACCAACTCGCCGACTCCGAGCGCCTGGTGCGGCTCGCGGAGGAGCGGAACGTGTCGCTCGCGGTCGGCTTCAACCGCCGTTACGCCCCCGGGTACGCGCAGTGCGCCGACCATCCGCGCGAGCTGATCCTCATGCAGAAGAACCGGATCGGGCTCCCGGAGGAGCCGCGCGCGATGATCCTGGACGACTTCATCCACATCGTGGACACCCTGCGGTTCCTGGTGCCCGGGCCGGTCGACGACATGACCGTGCGCGCCCGCACCCAGGACGGACTGCTGCACCACCTCGTGCTCCAGCTCTCCGGCGACGGCTTCACCGCGCTCGGGGTGATGAACCGGCTCAGCGGCTCGGTGGAGGAGATCCTGGAGGTCTCCGGCCAGGACACCAAGCGCCAGGTCGTCAACCTCGCCGAGGTCGTCGACCACAAGGGCCAGCCGACCGTACGGCGCCGCGGGGACTGGGTCCCGGTGGCCCGGCAGCGCGGCATCGAGCAGGCCGTGCTCGCCTTCCTGGACGCCGTACGGGCGGGGAAGGTGCTCAGCGCCCGGGACGCGCTGGCGACTCATGAACTGTGCGAGCGGGTGGTACGAGCGGTTGCGGAGCGGTCCGCCGCAACCTGAACGCCGTCGCGCCCTCACCGGCGCACATCGCCGCCAGCACCAGCAGGGCCAGGCCCACCGGCCAGGCGCCGTAGCGGACGAACGGCGTGATGCCGTGCGCGAGCGGGACGTCGTAGACCTGAGTCGTGTCCGAGTCCGTGCCGAGCCAGGCGCCGATGCGTTCGCCGCTCGGGCCGTAGACGGCGGAGACGCCGGTCAGGGTGGCGTGGACCATCGGGCGGCCGGTCTCGGCGGCGCGCAGGGCGGCGAGGGTGGCGTGCTGTTCGGGGGCCCAGCTGTTCTGGAACGAGGATGTCGACGACTGGGCGAGGAGGACGTCGGCGCCGTCCTGGGCGAGATGGCGGCTCATGTCGGGGAACGCGGTCTCGAAGCAGATCAGCGGGCCGATGCGCAGCCCGTGCCCCACGTTCATGACGACCTGCTCGGTGCCGTGCCTGCGGTCCACGCCCGCCGCCTTGCCCACGGAAGTGGCCCAGCCGAGCAGCGAGCGGAACGGGATGTACTCCCCGAAGGGGACCAGCCGCATCTTGTCGTAGCGGTCTCCGGTGAGCCCCTGCGGACCGACGAGGACGGAACTCTTGTAAATGCCGGGTTTGTCGGAGCGCTCGGCGTCCACGTTGACCAGGATGTCGGCGCCGGTCTCCTTGGAGAGGGCGGCGATACGGCGGGCGAGATCGGGCCGCTTGGTGAGGTCGAAGCTGACGCTGCTCTCGCCCCAGGCGATCAAGTCGACGTGCTGCCCGGCGAGTTGGCGGGTCAGCTGCTCCTCGCGGTCGAAGCGCCGGTCGCCGCTGTCGTCGCCGTCGATGATCCCGGGCTGTACGACGGCGATCCGGACCCGGCCGTCGACGTCGGGGCGCGGGGACCACACCCAGGCCGCCGAGGTCACGGCGGCGGTGGCGACGAGCCCGGCGACGGCCGGCACCCGCACCGCGCGGACCGCGACCAGCACCGCGACCGCCACATTGACGGCCACCACCAGGAAGCTCAGCAGCCACACCCCGCCGACGGAGGCGAGCCGCAGCGCCGGTTCCACCTGCCACTGGGTGGAGCCGAGCAGCCCCCAGGGACCGCCCAACCCCTGCCAGGACCGGACCAGTTCGACCGTCAGCCAGCCCGAGGGCAGGACCAGGAGCGCGGCGGCGCCCCGCCGAGGTGACGGCACGCCACCGAGGAAGCGGCGCACCAGCCATCCCCAGGGCGCCCACAGCGCACCCAGCAGGCCCGCGATGACCACGATGAACACGCTCAGGCTCGGCACCAGCCAGCTGTGCACGGCCAGCATGAAGCCGAGCCCGCCGAACCAGCCGTCGTAGACGGCCCGTCGTGGGGTCGGCGCCGAGCGGGTCAGCAGGATCCAGGGGACGAGTGCGACGTAGGCGAACCACCACCACGACGGCGCCGGGAACGCGAACACGGGCAGCCCGCCCGCGAGTACGGCGAGCAGCGAACGCCGCCAGGGGGAGACGAGCCAGTCGCCGAAGGTCTTCATATGAACCCCCTACCCGCTGGTGGCTCCAGTGTGCGTGTCACGGACGATTCCGGACAGCGAACGCCCACCCGGTCGTCTCAGTTGACCACGGCCTCCGGGTGCCGCTCCGGAAGACGCCGCCACTTCTCCGCCACGACGACCCCGGTCAGCCGCCAGCCGTCGTACGTCCGCAGCAACCCGAACTCGTACCGCCCGCCGCACACGAAGTCGGGCGCGGTGGACGTGTCACTGCTGTCTTCCTTGGCGAAACGCATCGGATTGACGTAGTCGGCCTGGACACGCGCGGTGTCGTCGGTGTTCTGGTCCAGGGCGCCGAAACGGATGCGCCGGTTCACGATCAGATGCTGCCGCATCGGGAACAGCCGCATGCTCTCGGCGAGCCACCCGGAGATCTCCTCCGCGTTCCCCTCGATGCCTCCGGCGGACCGGTAGTCGGCCCGCCCGTTCGGCGCGAACAGTTTTCGGTACGCCTCCCAGTCGCCGTCGTCCACCGCCACCGCGTACTCGGTGATCACTTCGTCCACGGCCAGCCGGTCCATCACGATCGCCAGTTCCACACGCTGCGTCATCGGGCAAGTGTTGGTCACGCGGTGTGTCGAGCCAAGGGGTACGCGGGGACAACGTGGGGAACATTCGGTGGTGTTCGGACAGGCGTGCGCCCCCGGGCGTGGCCGGATCCCTCACTCCCGCTGCCCGTCGGCGGGCGCCTTCAGTAGCCGTTCCAGCTCCTGGCCTGCTTCTTCGTACCCGGCGTCGGAGATCCGTTGCAGCTCGCGCAGGTCCCCGGCCGCGGCCGCGCGCCGCGTGAGCAGGAACCCGGCACGCGAGGATCCCTCGTCCAGCAGTTCGCTCAGTTCCGCCAGGTCACCGGCCTCGTCGGCGAGGTCGGCCAGCCGGTCCAGGGCGGTCTCGTTGCCCTCGTCGGCCAGCTCGCGCAGGGTCTGCCGGTCGATGTTCGCGTTCGTCATGCCCCCATGCTGCGACCCTGCCCCAGGGGCGGGGTCAAGTGGGACGATGGCCGGGTGATCACCATCGGGCAGCTGGCCGGACATGTCGGAGTCTCGGTCAAGACCGTCCGCGTCTATCACGCCAAGGGACTGCTCCCCGAGCCCGAACGCGACGCGTCCGGATATCGCCGCTACGGCGCGCACGACGCCGTCGACCTGATCAAGATCCGCACACTCGCCGAAGCCGGCGTCCCCCTCGCCCGGATCCGCGAGCTGAGATCGGCGGGCGAGGAGGAGTTCCGGCGGGCACTGCGCGACATCGACGACGACCTCACCGTCCGCATCCGCGAGCTGCGGGCAACGCAGGGCCGCCTGCGCAGGCTCGCCGCCGGAGACCTGACACCGCTGCCCGAAGAGGTGGGCGCCCACCTGGAGGACCTGGCCGGCTGGGGGTTCACCTCACGCTGGGTGGACCTGCAACGCGACCTGTGGATCCTCGTCTTCGCCACCCACCCCGACCAGGCGATCACCCTGTTCCACGACCAGGCCGGGACATTGGCCGACCCGGCGCTGCGGCAGCTCTTCCTCGACTACGACCGCGCGCACGACCTGGCCCCCGACGATCCCCGCGTCGACGACCTCGCCCGTCGTATCGCCGAGGCGCACCGGGAACGCTACGCCGGCGCCGAACCGCCCGGGCCGGCCGCGGACTCCGAGATCCCCGCCCTCGTCCAGGGCACGGTCAACGCCTCGTCCCCGGCCTGGCGGCGACTCGACACACTCATCCGCGCCCGGCTGGGACCGGCCACCACCTGAACTGCTCCGCCCCTGAAGGGAAGTACGCATGAAACGTCTCGTCACGGTCGTCACCGGAGGCAGCCGGGGAATCGGCGCCGCGACCTGTCTGCGGCTCGCGGAGGACGGGCACGACGTGGTCGTGGGATATCTCCGGGACGCGAAGGCGGCCGAGCAAGTGGCGGACAGAGTACGGCAGTCCGGGGCACGAGCCGTGTGTATCGGCGCGGACACGTCCGTGGAGGCGGACGTGGAGCGGCTGTTCACCTCGGCGGAGCAACAACTCGGGCCCGTCACCGGGCTGGTGAACAACGCCGGGGTGACCGGCCCCTTCGGCCGGCTCGCCGACATCGACACCGCCGACCTGCGCCAGGTCGTCGAGGTCAACCTCCTTGGCACACTGCTGTGTTCACGCCGCGCCGCGCGGGCCATGACGGCCCGGGGCAACGGCGTGATCGTGAACGTGTCGTCGTCCGCCGCCACGCTCGGCAGCCCCGGGGACTACGTCCACTACGCCGCGACGAAGGCCGCCGTGGACACCCTCACCATGGGCCTGGCCAAGGAACTCGGCCCCGACGGCATCCGCGTCAACGCGGTCGCACCCGGCATCGTCGACACCGAGATCCACGCGAGAATGGGCGACCCCGACCGCGCGCGACGCGTGTCCGCGTCGATCCCGCTGCGCCGCCCCGGACAGCCCGAGGAGATCGCCGCGGCCATCGCCTGGCTGATGTCACCGGACGCGTCGTACACGACGGGCACGGTGGTGCGGGTGTCGGGCGGACGGTGAGGGTGGCGACGGGGCGGTGCTGGGGTGTGGCCGCGCACCGCTCAGGCGGCCTCGATGACCCCGTCGCGTATCGCGGCGGCCCACTCGACCACCAACAGCTCGTATTCCTCCCGCTCCTGGGTGGAGAGCGACCCGCCCGCGCGCAGCCAGAGAGCCCGGATCTGCTCGTTCACCTCGTAAGCAGACCGCACGGAACCAGGGGTCACGGAATCGGGGGACATGCGGAACAGCCTAGGGGCAAGGACTGACACTGCGCTACCGGACGGCTACTCAAACCGTATGGGGTTGGTCACGGGCGCCGCGAACCGAGCGCCCGGCGAGGCGAGTTGGTTCATGTCCGCCGCTCGGCCCACACCCGCGACCAGTCCAGCAACGGCCCCATCGCCGTCACCAGGTCCGCGCCCAGCGGGGTCAACTGCCAGGCCCCGTCCGGTGTCTGACCCGCGATGTCCGACTCGCGCAACTCCGTGAGGCGGGTGGACAGGACGCTGGAGGACATGGCGTCGCAGTGGCGTTGCAGATCGCGGAAACCGATCGGGGCGGGGTGACGGTGGAGTTCCCAGATCACGCGGAGGGTCCAGCGGCGGCCGAGGAGATCGAGCGCGGCCATGACGGGGCGGCCGGTGGTCGATCCGCGCACGGGGCGGCCGGGCAGCGGGGTCGGTTCCAACAGGGCCTCCTCACACGGCTGGTGGTGATCGCCTGCTTCACTCTTGCGCTTCGATTTCAGAAGCGCAAGAGTCGGTGGACATGAAACAGCGCATCGAAGGAGTCACCCCGCCCTACACTCCCGACACGGACCGCGCCCTGCACCGCTGGATGCCGCCCGGCGTCACCCACGAACCCCTCATGCTCTTCAAGGTGCTCGAACGCCACCCCGAACTCGCCTCCCGCATGCGGGCGTTGGGCGCCGGACTCCTCGTCCACGGCCGCCTGGGCGCCGCCGACCGCGAACTCGTGATCGCCCGCGTCTGCGCCCGCGCCGGCTGCGCCTACGAGTGGGGCGTCCACATGGCGGCGTACGCCGAAGCGGCCCAACTCACCCCGGAGCAGGTCACCTTGACCGTGACCGGTACTCCGGACGACCCGGTCTGGTCGGCACGGCAGTCCGCGCTGCTCCGGGCCGTCGACGAACTCGACGCCGGCGCACGGCTGAGCGACCCCGTCTGGTCCGGCCTGCGGGAGTACCTCGACGAGCCCGAGGCCCTCGAACTCCTCGTGCTGGCCGGGTGGTACCGCACGATTGCCTACGTAGCCAACGGCATTGGGATCGCCCCCGAGCCCTGGGCCCTCGCCCTGCCCGAGCGGTAGTTCAGCCCGCCGACTCGGCCGCGTGCGGGCTCAGCGCGCCCGCCGTGACCAGCGCGATGATGACGATGCCGAGGGCGATGCGGTACCAGACGAACGGCATGAAGCTCTTGTGCGAGATAAATTTCATGAACCATGCGATTACGGCATATCCGACCGCGAACGCGATCACCGTCGCGAACATCGTCGGACCCCATGCGATGTGTCCCTCCTCGGCCGCGTCCTTCAACTCGAAGGCGCCCGAGGCCAGTACGGCCGGCATGGCGAGCAGGAAGGAGTAACGGGCCGCCGCCTCACGGGTGTAGCCCATGAACAGGCCGCCGCTGATGGTCGCGCCCGAGCGGGAGACGCCGGGGACGAGCGCCATCGCCTGGCAGAGGCCGTACAGCAGACCGTCCTTGGCGTTCAGGTCCACCAGTGACTTGCGCTGCTTGGGTGCCCGGTGCCGGCCGCCCGTCTCGTCGCGGGCCGCGAGGCGGTCGGCGACGCCGATGACGATGCCCACCACGATGAGCATGGTGGCGGTGATCCGCAGATCCCGGAACGGTCCCTCGATCTGATCCTTGAGCGTGACCCCGAGCACACCGATCGGAATGGAGCCGACGATCACCAGCCAGCCCATCTGGGCGTCGTGGTCGCGCCGCATCTCCTTGTTCGTGAGCGACCGGAACCACGCGGCGAGAATCCGCCAGACATCCTGGCGGAAGTAGATCAGCACCGCCGCCTCCGTGCCGAGCTGGGTGATCGCCGTGAAGGCCGCACCCGGGTCCTTCCAGCCGGAGAAGGCCGCCGTCAGCCGAAGATGCGCACTGGACGACACGGGCAGGAACTCGGTCAGCCCCTGGACGAGTCCGAGGATGAGGGATTCAAACCAAGACATGGAGTTACGGCGTCCAAGTGCTGCTCGTGGAGGGGCAAAGGACACACCAAAACGCCGCGCGCGGTGATCGAGTGTGTGTGAGGGGCAGCGTAGCGTCCCGGTGTGACAGGCCGGACACAGGGGTTTCACGGGCGGTCGGGCGACTCCGGGTGCGTGGTGTTGACCAGGCGCGGGGGCGGCGCATACGTTGCAGCGGAGGAAAGCGCTTGCTGGACGCGCTCGCTGTCTCCGGAGGAGTGCTGATCACGCCCATGTCCACACCCGCCACCAACCCCGGGGCGCGTCGGCCCCTGGCCCCCCTCACCGGGCGACGCATCAGGGCCGCCGTGGTCGGCGCCGGTGCCATCGGCCGCGGCTCGCACTTCCCCGCGCTCGCCCGGCTCGCGGAGGAGGGCGAGACCGAGGTGGTCGCAGCCGTTGACATCGATGCCACCTCGGTCGAGTCCTTCTGTGCCGAGGCCGGGATTCCGCACGCCTACACCGACCTGGAGCAGATGCTCCGGGAACAGCGGCCCGACCTCGTCACCATCTGCACCCCGCCCACCCTGCACCGCGCGCAGACCGTCGCCGCGCTGCGGGCCGGCGCCTGGGTGTGGTGCGAGAAGCCGCCGGTGCCGACGCTGGCCGACTTCGACGCCGTGGAGGACGAAGAGGGCCCGGCGAAGGGGACGCCCGGCGGGCCGTACGCCTCCATCGTCTTCCAGCACCGGTTCGGCTCGGGCACCCGGCATGTGCGCCGGCTGCTCGCCGAGCAGGCCATGGGCCGGCCGCTCGTGGCGCACTGCCAGACCACCTGGTACCGCGACACCGCCTACTACGCCGTGCCCTGGCGCGGACGCTGGGCGACCGAGGGCGGCGGTCCCGCCATGGGACACGGCATCCACCAGATGGACCTGCTGCTCGATCTGCTCGGACCGTGGAGCGAGGTGAAGGCCATGGCCGGGCGGCTGGTCCACGACGTGGAGACCGAGGACGTCTCGACCGCCCTGGTCCGCTTCGCGAACGGCGCGATGGCGACCGTCGTCAACAGTGTCCTGAGCCCCGACGAGGTCAGCCGCATCCGCATCGACTGCGAGCGCGCCACCGTCGAACTCACCCACCTCTACGGCCACAGCAACGACAACTGGCGCATCACCCCCGCCCCGGACGTCTCGGGCGAGGAGGCCGCCGCCTGGCAGAACTTCGGCCCCGACGTGCCGAGTTCGCACCTGGAGCAGCTGCGGGAACTCGTCGTCAGCATGCGGGCCGGCGAACGGCCGCGCGCCAGCGGCACCGACGGGCGCACCAGCCTGGAACTGATCACCGCGCTCTACAAGTCGGCGTTCACGGACACGACCGTACGGGCAGGCGAGATCGGCCCCGGTGACCCCTATTACACGGCGCTGCACGGCGGCGCCCCCGGCTGGGCGCCCGTGGCGCGCGAGGAGGTGTCGGCATGACCGGCCTGCGTATCGTCCATGCCCACGGCGACCGCGTCACGGTGACCGAACCGGCCACCGGCGTCGAGCTGTTCAGCTACGTCTACCGGCCCGAGGCGGCCTGGGAGGCGCCGAAGCCGTACCTCCACCCGATCAGAACGCTGGCCGGCGACATCGTCACGGACTACCGGCCCAACGACCACCGCTGGCACAAGGGCCTGCAGTTCACCGCCTCGCATCTCTCGGGCCAGAACCTGTGGGGCGGCAACACCTACGTTCACGGCGAGGGGTATCTCGAACTCCCGGAGCGGGTCGGGTCGATGGCCCATGTCGCCTTCGACGAGATCGACACGCACATCGACTCGGGCGCCGAACGTCTCGTCATCGCCGAACGGCTGACCTGGCACCCTCACAGCGGCGAACTCTGGGCCGACGAGCGGCGCCGGATCGAGGTGCACCACGTCGACATCGAGTCGGGTTCCTGGGCGCTGACCTGGACCAGCGCCGTGACGAACCGCCGCGACGAGCCTCTGCTGTTCGGCAGTCCGACCACTCACGGGCGCGAGGCCGCGGGCTACACCGGCCTGTTCTGGCGCGGCCCGCGCGCCTTCCGCGACGGCCGCATCATCGGCCCCGACGGCGAGGGCCCCGGGCTGATGGGCTCCCAGGGCCCCTGGCTCGCCGTCTCCGGAGAGCACGACGGCACCGACGGCCACGCGACGGTCGTCTTCGAGCACGCCCCCGAGAACGACCACACCGGCGCCGAGGGCGCCCACCCCGCCCACTGGTTCGTACGCAACGAGCCGTTCGCGGGCATCGCCCCCTCCTTCGCCTTCTACGACGAGCTGGTGCTCGACCCCGGCGACACGCTCACCAGGCGCTACCGCGTCGTCGTCGCCGACGGGGCGTGGGAGCGGGAGGAGATCGCCAAGTACCTTGAGGTGCGGCCGTGGTGAGCACCGAGAGTTTCGGCTTCGGCGGACTGCCGGGCGGGATCGCCGTCTCGCAACTGTCCGTCTACGACTGGCCCGCCGAGGCCGATGGTGCCGGCAGGGTGTGCGGCGGAACTCCCCATATGCACCTGGCGTGTTCGGAGGGGTACGTCGTCACCGGCGGGCGCGGTGCGGTGCAGACGCTGACAATGACGGGGACATCATCGGGCACGACGTCCTGGTACGAGGTCACACCGCTCGCGGCCGGAACGGTCGCCTGGTTCACACCCGGGACCATCCACCGGCTCGTCAACGAGGGCGATCTGCGCATCACCGTCCTCATGCAGAACAGCGGGCTGCCCGAGGCGGGCGACGCGGTGCTCACCCTGCCCCCGCAGTACCTCACCGACCTGGAGACGTACGCCGCCGTCACCGCCATCCCGGCCGACGCACCCGAGGCGGAGCAGGAACGGATCGCCCGGGCCCGCCGCGACCTCGCCCTGGAGGGCTACGAGGCGCTGCGCTCCGCCGAGGGCCCGGAAGCGCTTGCCGCGTTCCATCGGGCCGCCGCCGCGCTCGTGCGGCCCCGGCTCGCGGAGTGGCGCGAGCGCTGGGAGCGGGGTGCGCGGGCCGCCGCCGCGGCCACGGGGGAGCAGCTCGACCGGCTCGACCGGGGCGACTTCTCCCACCTCGCCGACGCCGTCGTACGGGCCGAACAGCCTTCGGCGTACGGGAAGTTCGGGATGTGCGGGCGGTTGGACGTCTACAAGGGGGCGTAGTCCCCGGCCCGGCTTCTTCTGGTCAGGCCGCCGCCGGCCCGGTCACGCTCCAGCCGGGCGCCTGCGGGTGGGCCGTCAGGTCCTCGTGGCGGACCGGGGCGCCGCAGGCGGTGCAGGTGACGGCCGGGACCAGTTCGTTGCCGCAGATGTGCTCGATCACCATGGGGCGGTCGAGCAGATCCTTTCGGAGATGACGGTCACCCCATGCCATGAGGGTCATCAGGACCGGCTCCAGTTCGAGACCCGCCTCGGTGGGCCGGTACTCGTAGCGCTGCGGGTGCTCGCTGTACGTCCGCCGGGTGAGGATCCCGGCGTCGACGAGGCGGCGCAGCCGGGCGGCCAGGACGTCCCGCGGGGCACCGATGTTGCGGACCAGCTGGTCGAAGCGGCGATTGCCCAGGCACACCTCCCGCAGGACGAGCAGGGAGTACTTCTCGCCGACGAGCGCGAGGGCGTCGGCGATCGAGCAGGGGCGCGGGTCTTTGGGGACGGGCTTGTCATTGGGCTTGTCATTGGGAGGGGCCATGCGTCCAGTTTAGGTGAGGGTTTGATTTTCCAACTGACAGAGCTATGGTGAGTTTGGATTTCCTACTCACCGGTAGTTCTGGTCGCTCTTTCTGGTCGTTCTTTCTGGTCGTTCTTTCTGGCTGGTCATCCTGGAGGCCCGCATCATGCGTGACGCAGTGATCGTCGAAGCCGTACGCACCCCCGTGGGCAAGGGCAAGCCGAACGGCTCCCTCGCCCAGGTCCACCCCGTCGAACTCCTCTCGCACACCCTGCGCACCCTCGTCGAGCGCACCGGGATCGACCCCGCCCTCATCGACGACGTCATCGGCGGCACGGTCACCCAGGTCGGTGAGCAGTCCGTCAACATCACCCGGCAGGCCGTCCTGTCGGCGGGCTTCCCGGAGTCTGTGCCCGCGACCACGGTGGACCGCCAGTGCGGCTCCTCCCAGCAGGCCGTGCACTTCGCGGCGCAGGGCGTGCTCTCCGGGGCGTACGACCTGGTCGTGGCCTGCGGAGTGGAGTCGATGGGGCGGGTGCCGATGGGGTCGGCCGTGCTGCCCGGCACGGACCCCTTCGGCCCCGGCGTCGCCGCGCGCTACCCGGAGGGTCTCGTCCCGCAGGGCATCAGCGCCGAACTCATCGCCGCCAAGTGGTCCATGACGCGGGACCAGTTGGACGACTTCGCGCTCTCCTCGCACCACAAGGCTGCCGCCGCCTGGGACGCGGGCCTCTTCGACAGCCAGGTGACACCCCTGGCGGGCGCCACGCGCGACGAGTGCGTACGGCCCGGCAGCACGGCCGAGGTCCTGGGCGGCCTCAAGCCCGCCTTCTACGACCCGAGTTGGGCCGAGCGGTTCCCGGGGATCGAGTGGAACATCACCGCGGGCAACTCCAGCCCGATCAACGACGGCGCCTCCGCCGTCCTGATCACGTCGAGCGAGACGGCGGCCCGGCTGGGGCTTCGTCCGATCGCCCGGCTGCACAGCTTCGCCGTGACCGGATCCGACCCGCTGCTCATGCTCACCGGTGTCATACCGGCCACCGAGAAGGTGCTGCGCAGGGCCTCGCTCACCCTCGACGACATCGACCTGTTCGAGGTCAACGAGGCGTTCTCCAGCGTCGTTCTGGCCTGGCGGCAGGAGACGGGCGCCGATCTGGCCAAGGTCAACGTGCACGGCGGGGCCATCGCGATCGGCCACCCGCTCGGCGCGAGCGGCACCCGGCTGACGACCACGCTCGTGCACGCGATGCGGGACCGGGGAGCGCGCTACGGGCTGCAGACGATGTGCGAGGCCGGGGGCCTCGCCAACGCGATGATCATCGAGTCGGTCTGACCTGTCACCGGGCGCGCAGGTGGTGGCGCTTGCGCCAGGCCACCACCGCGCCGCCGAGGGCCGGCAGGGCGATGCAGGCCATGGCGATCAGGAAGGCCGGAGACGTGGGGCTGGACGCGCGGGCACCGGCGACGACGTACGCGGCGGTGTTCGGGAGCGATCCGAGTGCCGTCGCGAGCAGGAACGGCATCCAGCGCATGCGGGAGACGGCGGCGCAGTAGTTCACGCCCCAGAACGGCAGTCCCGGGAAGAGCCGGGCCGCCATCATCGAACGGAAGCCGTGCCTGCTGAGCTGCCCGTCCGCCGCCTTGAGCCACCGGCCGCGCAGCAGCGGGCGCAGCGCGTCCTGGCCCAGCAGGCGGCCGAGCCCGAAGGAGATCCCGGCCCCGAGCACCGTGCCCGCCAGCGCCGAGGCGGTGCCCAGCTGGGAGCCGAAGAGCGCGCCCGCCGCGAGGTTGAGCAACGGGCGCGGTACGAAGGCCACGCTGCACAGGCCGTAGGCAGCGGCGAACACCAACGCCGCCATGGCGCCGGTGAGTTGGGGCGGCCAGCCGTCGGAGAGGAGGCGCTGCGGGTGGAAGAGCAGCACGGTCGAAGCCGCCCCGGCGAGCAGGACGAGCAGCAGCGACAGCCGGGACCACGGTGAGAGCAGGGCTCTCGTGCAGCGCGCGGTGAAGCCGGTCGGGGCGACGGGCAGCAGCGGCGCGACGGGGACGACGGACGTGGCCGTGGCGGTGCCCCCAGAGCGGGTGGTGGCATCGGCGAGCATGTCGGCGACCCTAACCGACCTGTGTATGTGATCGCCGTATGGTTCGTCTCATGAGCGTCACAGGTGCGGGCACCCCGAAGGTGCCGGGCAGTGTTCTCGCCGACACCGTGCTGGAGCGGCTCACCGCCACGTACGCCGCCGCGACCGACGCGGAACGGGCCGTTCCGATGCGGGCCTATATGAAGGACATCGCGCCCTTCCTCGGTCTGACCACGCCCGTACGCAGGGCTTTGTCCCGCACGGTCCTGGAGGGCACGCCCCGCCCCGACGAGACCGACTGCACCGCGATCGCCCTGCGCTGCTGGGAACTGCCCGAGCGCGAGTACCAGTACTTCGCGGTGGACTATCTGCGTCGCCATGTGAGGCACTGCACGTCCGGCTTCCTGCCCGTCGCCCGGCATCTCGTCTCCACGGTCCCCTGGTGGGACACCGTCGACGCACTCGCCTCCCACGTAGTGGGAGGCCTGGTCGCCGCCGATCCCAAGCTGACGGCCGACATGGACGCGTGGATCGTCGACGACGACCTGTGGGTCGCCCGTACGGCCCTGCTTCACCAGCTGCGATACAAGGAGCGCACCGACACCGAACGCCTCTTCGCGTACTGCCTGCGCCAGTCCGGGCACCCCGATTTCTTCATCCGCAAGGCCATCGGCTGGTGCCTGCGCGAGTACGCGAAGACGGACCCGGAGGCGGTACGGGGCTTCTTGGCGAGGGAGAAGGGGAGGTTCGCGCCGCTGTCGGTGCGCGAGGCCCTGAAGAACATCGGCTCCTGAAGAACATCGGGGCCTGAAGAACATCAGGGCCTGAAGTCCCTTCTGAAGTCCGGGTACTGATAAATCGTTCGACGTGGGGCAAAGCGTCGGCAATGATCGGCGTCATGTTCCGGTACGCCTTCCACCTCGCAGCATCCGCGGTCGCGGATGCCCCGAAGGCTGCCGTTCCCGCACTCGTTCCTGTTCTAGCTGCCGCAGTCGACGGCGCCCGAAGCTGACCCTCTCCGGATCGTCCGGCGGACCCCGCAGGGGGAGGGTCGGCGAGTCCTCGGGGTCCCCGCACTTCACTCACCAGGCTTCGAGGTACCGCCATGTCCAAGACGGCATACGTCCGCACGAAACCGCATCTCAACATCGGCACGATGGGCCATGTCGACCACGGCAAGACCACCCTGACCGCCGCCATCACCAAGGTCCTCGCCGAGCGCGGCGCGTCCGCCTTCGTACCGTTCGACCGGATCGACCGGGCGCCGGAGGAGGCCGCGCGCGGCATCACCATCAACATCGCGCACGTCGAGTACGAGACCGACACCCGGCACTACGCGCACGTGGACATGCCGGGCCACGCCGACTACGTCAAGAACATGGTCACCGGAGCCGCGCAGCTCGACGGGGCGATCCTCGTCGTCTCCGCGCTCGACGGGATCATGCCGCAGACCGCCGAACACGTGCTGCTCGCCCGGCAGGTGGGCGTCGACCACATCGTGGTCGCGCTCAACAAGGCCGACGCGGGCGACGAGGAGCTCACCGACCTCGTGGAGCTGGAGGTCCGCGAACTGCTCACCGCGAACGGCTACGGCGGCGACTCCGTACCCGTCGTACGGGTGTCCGGCCTCAAGGCCCTTGAGGGAGACCCCCGTTGGACGGCGTCGATCGACGCGCTGCTCGACGCCGTGGACACGTATGTGCCCATGCCCGAGCGTTACCTGGACGCGCCGTTCCTGTTGCCGGTCGAGAACGTGCTCACCATCACCGGACGCGGCACGGTGGTCACGGGCGCGATCGAGCGCGGCACGGTCCGGGTGGGCGACCGGATCGAAGTGCTCGGGGCCGCCGTCGAGACGGTGGTCACCGGCCTGGAGACCTTCGGCAAGCCCATGGCGGAGGCGCAGGCCGGTGACAACGTGGCGCTGCTGCTGCGTGGGGTGCCGCGGGACGCGGTCCGTCGCGGGCACATCGTCGCGGCGCCCGGCAGCGTCGTGCCCAGCCGCCGCTTCTCGGCGCGGGTGTACGTCCTGTCGGCCCGCGAGGGCGGCCGTACTACCGCGGTGTCGACCGGTTACCGGCCGCAGTTCTACATCCGCACCGCCGACGTCGTCGGCGACATCGACCTCGGTGAGACGGCGATCGCGAGGCCGGGGGACACCGTCACGATGGCGGTCGAGCTGGGCCGTGAGGTCCCGCTGGAGCCGGGGCTCGGCTTCGCGATCCGTGAGGGCGGACGGACGGTCGGCGCGGGCACGGTGACGGAGGTCGGCTGAACGAGCGAGGTGCCCGTCCCTGCGGGGGCGGGCACCTTCGCGCTTTCGAGGCGGGGTGGTCCCGCCAGTGTCAGGCGGGCGACCCGCGACGGCCATTGTCAGTGCCGTGCGCAAGACTTGATCGCGGAAGCAGTCGTGGCGAGTGATGGAGAGGTGGGGGCACCATGGCGGGCAAGGCACTTGTGCTGGGCGGCGGGGGCATCAGCGGTATCGGCTGGATGGCCGGGATGCTGTACGGGCTGGGCGAGGCGGGCGTGGATCTCGGCGACGCCGATGTCGTGATCGGTACGTCGGCCGGTTCGGCCGTCGGCGCGCAACTGACGGCGGGCACGCTCAAGGAACTCTACGAGCGCCAACTCGCGGCCCCCGAGGGCGAGATGCCGGGCCGACTCGGCCTCGGCCTGCTGTTCCGCTACGTGCTGACGACCCTGACCTCGCGCACTCCCGAGGCGTACGGCCGGAGGATCGGCCGTTTGGCACTCGCCGCCAGGACACCCGACGCGGCGGCCCGGCGCGCCGCGATAGAGAGCAGGCTCGTCTCGCCGGAGTGGCCCGATCGTGCCCTGCGCCTCACCGCCGTGGACACCGCGACCGGAGAGCTGCGGGTCTTCGACAAGGACAGCGGGACGGCCCTCGCCGACGCGGTCGCCGCGAGTTGCGCGGTTCCCGGTGTGTGGCCCCCGGTCTCGATCGAGGGCAGGGTCTGGATGGACGGCGGTATCCACTCGTCCGCCAACGCCCATCTCGCCGAGGGCTACGACCGGGTCGTCGTCCTCGCCCCGATGGCCGTGGGCGGCGGCCCGCTGGCCTCGGCCGCGGACCAGACGCGGCGGCTCGTGGAACAGGGGGCCCGCGCGGTTGTCGTTCATCCGTCCCCGGAGGCGAAGCAGGCGTACGGCCGCAACCCGCTCGACCCGGCGGTACGGGCGCCGGCCGCTCGCGCGGGGCGGGAACAGGCGGCGGCGCACGTGGCTGAGGTGGGGGAGGTGTGGGGGGTCTGACGGGCCCGTACGACAGCACCCCCTCGCTCCACCCCGGCACAATGGACCCGTGAACGAGCCCATACCCGTGACCCGGGACGTTGATCACGGGACCGCCAAGCTGATGCCCGACGTGGACCGGGCGCGGGCCTGGCTGCTGACCGTGGACGGGGCGCCGCAGTCGTATGTGGACCTGGACGCGCCGACGCATCTGGAGTTCGAGTACGCGCGGCGGCTGGGGCATGTGCTGGACATCGTCGCGGAGCCGGGGCGCCCGCTGGACGTGGTGCATCTGGGCGGTGGGGCGCTCACGCTGCCCCGGTACCTGGCGGCGACCCGGCCGGGTTCGCGGCAGGACGTCGTGGAGGCCGACCGGGGGCTGCTGAAGCTGGTCGCCGAGTATCTGCCAGTGCCGGACGGTGCCGGTGTCACCGTGCACGGCGCCGACGCCCGGGCATGGCTGGAGGCGGCGCCGGACGGTTCGGCGGACGTGGTGGTCGCGGACGTGTTCGGCGGGACGCGGGTCCCGGCGCACCTGACCTCCGTGGCGTACGCCCGCGAGGCCGAGCGCGTGCTGCGGGCCGAGGGGTACTACCTCGCCAACCTCGCGGACTCCACCCCCTTCGCGTTCCTGCGCGCCCAACTCGCCACGTTCGGCGCGGTGTTCGGGGAGCTGGCGCTGATCGCGGAGCCGGCTGTGCTGCGCGGACGCCGGTTCGGCAACGCGGTGCTCGTCGCCTCCCACCGGCCTCTCGACACGGTGGCCCTGACCCGGCTCGTGGCCTCGGACGCCTTCCCCGCGCGGCTCGAACACGGGCTAGCGGTACGGGAGTTCATCGGCGGCGCGCGACCCGTCCGGGATGAGGACGCCGTACCGTCACCCGAGCCCCCCGACGGAGCGTTCGGGATCGGCTGAGCCGTTCGCGGCCCCCGGTTCCTCGTGGGCGGGCGGTCCGGTGCGCCGCCGCAGGTTCCGTACCTCCGGTACGCACAGGGCTCCCGCCGTGACCAGGGCGACCAGGGCCGTGCACCCCCACAGGGCCGCCGTCCGGCCGAACGCCGACTCCGCGGGGCCCGCCGCCGCGGCGGCGACCGGCATCAGCGCGATCGAGCCCAGCCAGTCGTACGCCGCGATCCGGGAGAGTTTCTCCTCCGGGATCTCCTGGTGCAGCGCCGTCATCCACGACACCCCGAACACCTCGACGGTGGCTCCGGCGACGAACATCACCACGCACAGGACACCGACCGGCACCGGTATCGCGAGCGCGGCGGACGGCAGCGCCAGGGGGAAGATGCAGAGCATGCCCGCGAGGAGCAGTCTGCGGGGTTTCCAGCGGGTCATCAGCAGGGCGCCGCCGACCGTGCCCGCGCCGAACGCGGCCAGGGCCAGGCCCCAGGGGCCCGCGCCGCCGAGACTGTCCCGGGCGACGAGCGGGCCGTAGACGCCGTCGGCCGCGCCGACCACCGCGTTGGCGATGGAGAACGCCAGGACGATGGACCACAGCCAGGGCCTGCCGATGAACTCCCGCCAGCCGTCCCGGAGATCGGCCAGCATCCCGCCACCCGGTGCGCGCGGCGGGATGTGGCTCACGTCGAGGAAGGAGCGCAGCGTCCCGGCGACCGCGAACATCGCCGCGTCGAGGGCGAGTACCCAGCCCGGGCCGACCACCGCGACCAGCGCGCCGCCGAGGGCCGCGCCGCCCAGGGAGGCGCCCTGCATCGCCATCCGGAACACCGCGAACGCCCGGCCCGCCTGCTCCCCGCTCACCGTGGACATCAGCATGCCCTCGGCCGCCGGACCGAAGAACGCCTGGCCGGTGCCGCCGAGCGCGGTCAGCAGCATCATCTGCCACAGCCGGGGCTCGCCGGCGAGGACCAGTACCGCGAAGGCCGCCTGCGAGACACAGCTGAGGGCGTTGGCCGCGACCATCACCCGGTGCCGGGGCACCCGGTCCGCGAGCGCGCCGCTGATCAGCAGGAACACCACCAGCGGCAGCGTGCGCGAGGCGGCCACCAGTCCCACGTCACCGCTGTCGCCGCCCGCGTCCAGCACCGCGAACGCGGCGGCGATCAGCGCACCGCTCCCACCGAGCCCGGTCGCCACCGCGGCGGTGGTCAGCAGGGTGTAGTTGCGGCCCGCCCAGTCGGGACGGTGCGGGTGACGGAGGGCGGCGGTGTCGTTCACCGGCCGACTATCGCCGCCCGCGCCACGGCCTGCCAAACCATTTGCTGCCAGAATCCGGCCAACCCGTCACGGCGTCAGCTGACGCTGCCCGTCGGGTCGCCGTGCAGCCGTACGGTGCTGAGGATCTTCTGGATCGTCGCGTCGGGGATCTCCTCGCTGACGCCCTTGGCGCCGTAGAGGGTCCAGGAGACGAAGTCGCCCGCCGAGTTCTTGAAGGCGAACGTGGTCGCCTTGCCGTCCGAGGAGCACTTGCCGCTCTTCGGCACGCCGGTCGTGTAGGAGGTGGCGACGCTGCCTGCGACACCGGACTTCGTCGTGTACGACTTCGCCGCGCCGATCTTCAGGTACTTCTTGGAGGAGTCCTTCTGGTCCGTGTACCCACCGAAGGCGAACGCGGCGGCGTCACCGCGCGCGGTGCTCGCGGTGTCCTTCGCACCGTCCTCGCCCTTGGTGCCGCTGGACGCCAGCGACGAGGTCTCCTTGGTGCCGTCCTTGTCGTCGTCGGACTCGCACCAGTTCTGCTTCAGATAGGCGGGCGCGGAGAAGCCGATGTACGGGGAGCCGTCGCCCTTCTGCTCGTCCTCGAAGAAGGTGAAGGTGCCCGGCGTGCCCACCTCCCAGTCGGCGGGGACGTCGAAGGCGGTGCCGTACTTCTGGTTGACGACGACCTTCCAGCCCGCGATGGTCGGCTGCTCGGTCTCGGTGCCGCGCGGGTTGTCGTCGGAACCGGAGGAGGAGGCACTCGGGTCCGCGGAGGCCGAGGGCGACTGGCTCGACGTGTCCTTGCCGCCGTCCGCCTTGTCGTCCTTGTTCCCGCCCAGGACCAGGAATCCAGTCACCCCGGCGGCCACGACGACGGCCGTGGCGGCGACGATCGCGACCAGCTTCGTCCGGTTTCCGCCGCCCCCGCCCTGCGGCGGCTGCGGTCCGCCGGCGGGGCCCGGAGCGCCCCACTGCGGTTGCTGCCCATAGGGGTTGGGCTGCTGGTAGCCGGGCTGCTGATACGGATTCGGCTGTTGGTACCCCGGCTGCTGGTACGGGTTCTGTTGCGGGTTCTGCTCGCCCCCGGGCGGCTGCTGTCCTGGCCACATGGGCAGTAACCCTAGTGCGGCACGGGACACGGTTGGGTCACCGGCCCTTGTCAGGGTCGTACCAACCGGGGGCCGGACGGTGTTTGCCGGCGCACAGGTCTGGTCCGACTTGGCTACCCATGGGTAACATGCTGTCCATGAGCGCAGATCAGATGTCCATCGGCGAGTTGCTCGCCGCCACGGTGCCGATGGTTCGCACGCTGAACCTGGAGTACCTGGAGACCAGTCCCGAGCGGGCCGTGCTGGCCCTGCCGGACCAGAGCGAGTACCGCAACCACGTCGGCGGGCCGCACGCCGGTGCCATGTTCACCCTCGGTGAGTCCGCCAGTGGCGCGATCGTCCTCGCCGCCTTCGGCGACCAGCTCTCGCGGGCCGTGCCGCTCCCGGTCAACGCCGAGATCGCGTTCAAGAAGATCGCCCTCGGCCCGGTCCGGGCCACCGCGACCCTCGGTCGCCCCGTCGCCGACGTCGTCGCCGAACTCGACGCGGGCGAACGCCCCGAGTTTCCGGTCGCCGTCGCCATCCAGCGCGAGGACGGCGCCGTGACGGGGGAGATGACGGTCACCTGGACACTCCGGCCGAACGGCTGACCGTCGCATCGCTGACAGGAGGGCCCGGTCAACGCCCACGGCGTGACCGGGCCCTCGTGCGTGGGGAGTTCAGGCGGCGAGCCGCTCGTCGGCGCTCGCGCCGACCTCCATCCCCGCCACGAACTCCTTCAGCCACGCGAGGAATTCGGGTCCCAGGTCCGGGCGGTCGCAGGCCAGCCGGACCACCGTGCGCAGATAGTCGGCCTTGTCGCCGGTGTCGTAGCGCAGGCCCTTGAAGACGACTCCGTGGACCGTGCCTCCGGCGGCCAACTCCTGGAGGGCGTCGGTCAGTTGGATCTCGCCGCCGCGGCCGGGCGGGGTGCGTTCCAGGGTGGGGAAGATCGCGGGGTCGAGGACATAGCGGCCGATGACGGCGTAGCGGCTCGGGGCGTCCTCGCGGGACGGCTTCTCGACCAGGCCGGTGACCCGTACGACACCGTCCTCGCCGGTCGGCTCGACGGCCGCGCAGCCGTACAGGTGGACCTGCTCCTCCGGGACTTCCATCAGGGCGACCACGCTGCCCGCGTACCGTTCGCGGACCTCCAGCATCTGGCTGAGCAGAGTCTCGCGCGGGTCGATCAGGTCGTCGCCGAGGAGGACGGCGAACGGCTGGTCGCCGACGTGGTGGCGGGCGCAGAGCACCGCGTGGCCGAGGCCGAGCGGGTCGCCCTGGCGGATGTGGTGGATGTCGGCGAGGCGCGCGGGATCGCGTACGGCGTCCAGGCGCACGGTGTCGCCCTTGGCGGCCAGGGCCTGTTCCAGCTCGAAGGCGTGGTCGAAGTGGTCCTCGATGGCGCGCTTGTGCCGGCCGGTGACCATCAGGATGTCGTCGAGTCCGGCCGCCGCGGCCTCCTCGACGACGTACTGGATCGCGGGCTTGTCGACGACCGGGAGCATCTCCTTCGGCGTCGCCTTCGTCGCGGGCAGGAACCGCGTGCCGAGCCCGGCGGCCGGCACGACCGCCTTGCGGACCGTGGGGGCGGGGGCGGGTGCGGTGGTGGCTGAGGAGTGGGGGGCGATCATGCGGCTCATGGTGGCCCACGGCGATGAGAGCACCCCGAGAGAAACCTCGGAGTTCCCTGTGCGCCCCGCTTAGTTCGCGGGAGAGTTGGAGATTTCGTGTAGACGCCTGTGGATACCGGCGGTAACCAATCTGAATTCACAGCGTTTTGAACGTTGGTCACCCGAACTCCTTGTTTCCTGTCAGGCGCTTGTGCGAGTGTGAGCCACCTCATGAGGCCAGTCGTGAGAAGGCAATGGTCAGGGTCGTTTCTGACATGTCATAGGTATGCACCAAGCAAGCACCTGCTTTCCGATGGTCGGGCATTCGTGTGCCGTCCTGCGGCTTGGAAGGAAATGGTCCCGTGCAATCCCCTACCCCCCCACGCCCGCCGTTCCCGCCTCGCCCCGGATCGAGTCCGGGGGAGTCGGACCGCAATCTCATGGCACAACTCGGTGACAAGGCCTCGGGCACTCGTTCCGTCGCCCTGCTGCTCGCGCGCCACTGGCAGTCGACAAGTGAATATGCGGCCATCTGCCTCGCCACCGCCGAGAGTTCGGCGTCCATGGTGGCGAGCGCCGCCTTCCATCAGGTACTCGCGAGCCGGGTGACCGGTGGCGCCCTGCGGCCCCAACTCCTTGTGGCGGTAAGGGAGACGGTGAAGAAGTGGGCCGCCGATGAGCGAATTCCCGCGCTGTTGCCGGAACTTCGCAAACCCACTGGCGGCCGGGGTCTACGCGCGGCGAGGCCCGGCACCTCCGAAAGGCGGAAGCTCGCAGAACGAGCTTTCGGCAAGCTGCCGGGCGGCTCCCAATGCCTGCTGTGGCACACCGAGGTCGAAGCCGAACCCATAACCGTACCGGCCGGTCTGCTGGGTGTGGACGAGGCCACCGCGACCGCCGCGCTGGACCAGGCACGTGAACAATTCAGGGCAGGTTGCGTCCGCGCCCACCATGAACTCGCGCCGACGCCGGAATGCCGCTACTACAACCGTCTCCTCGACGTCCCGATCCGCCGCGGCGGCAGTCTGTTGCCCGATGTGCAACGGCATCTCATGACATGCCGCTACTGCCGTTTCGCGGCGGAGCAGTTGAGTCATTTCGACGGCGGCCTCGAAGTACTGCTCGCCGAGACCGTGCTCGGCTGGGGCGCCCGCCGCTATCTCGACTCACGGCCCGGCCGCGCGACGCCCGGGACCGCCGCCCGTGCCGCCCGCCGCCCGATGGGCCGCCACCGCCCCACCCCGGACGGCGTCCTCGCCTTTCCGCGCAGGCACCCCAGGGCCGCGGTCGTGGGGCTGACTTCCCTTGCGCTACTCGCGACCGTGCTCGTCTCCAAGGGCTGGACCCAGGGCGACACCCCCGATCCGCAGGCCACCTGGGGTGCGCCCAGCGGCAGTTCGTCCCACCAGAGCCCGGTCGCGGCGCCCTCGTCGGCCGGTGACGAGTCGGCCACCGGTGCCGTCGGCGCGGGAGTCGTCCAACAGGGCGTGCTGCGCGCCCTCGCGTCCGGGCTGTGCCTCGACGTGGCGGGCGGGCGGGTGCGCGACGGTGCCGCCGTCACCCTGGCCGTGTGCTCCGACGCCGGGTCGCAGCAGTGGTCGTACGACCAGGACGGTCTGCTGCGCAGCCTCGACGATCCCGGACTGTGCCTCGCCGCCGACACCGACAAGGGCACGGTCACGCTGGCCGGGTGCCTGGTGCACGCCGGCGACGTGTACTACGACCTGACGGTCCGCGGCGAGCTGCTGCTCCGCTGGAGCCAGGGGCTGGCCGTCGCTCCCGAGAACGGGAAGAAGGGGGCGCGGATCGTGCTGGCGGGACGCAACGGGTCCGCCGGGCAGCGCTGGGCGCTCGGATCCGCCGCCGACGCGGGGGCCGAAGGCGGCGAACCGACGGACGGAGGCAAGACGGACGGAAGGGGCGACGCGCCCCGCGGCGGTGCTCCGACGGCACCTGAGGGTGGTGACGTGCCGCAGCCGCCTCCCACGGATGTTCCCCAGCAGGACCAACCGCAGAACGCGCCCCGCGCCGTGCAGGTCGCCTGCTGCGAGCAGCCCGCGCCGGACCCCGCTCCCACGCCCGCGCCGGTCGTCGATGCCCTGCAGCCGGTGGTGACGGTGGTCGGGGACGTCGTGAACACTGTCACCGGTGCCCTCACCGAGCTCGTCCCGGCCGGGCACTGACATGAAGGTAAGGTAAGGCTAACTTTACCTAGGGGGTCCCATATGGCAGACACCGCAAGTGCCCCGGCGCCCGCATGGACGCTCGCCCGGGTCCGGCTCGGCGCCGGTGGACCGCTTGCCCGGCTGCGGGTGGCGGACGGCAGGATCACCCACGTCGTCCCGGAAGCGAGCGGGGACACGGACACCGGGACCGGCGGTGAACCGGTCCTCGATCTCGACGGGCGGGTGCTGCTGCCCGGCCTGTGGGACGCCCATGTCCACCTCGCGGAATGGGCGAGCGCCCGGCACCGGCTGGACCTGGCCGGCACCGCCTCCGCGCGGGCGGTGGCCGACCTCGTCCGGGCGCGTGCCGGGGCGGCCGACGGCACGGTGCTCTACGGCTACGGGTTCCGCGACGGCCTGTGGCCCGACGCCCCGCACAAGGCACTGCTCGACGCGGTGCTGCCGGACCGGCCGGTCGCCCTGGTCAGCGCCGATCTCCATGCCGCGTGGTTCAACTCCGCCTGCCTCGCCCTCGTCGGCCGAGCCGACCACCCCACCGGACTGATCAGGGAACACGAGGCCCACGAAGCCCTGGCGGCCCTTCCCGCGACCCCGGCCGAGGTGCTCGACGGCTGGATCGAGGAGGCCTGCCGGGCCGCCGCCGCACGCGGGGTCACCGGTGTCATCGACTTCCAGTTCGGCGACACGGTCGCGGACTGGGAACGCCGCGTGGCCCAATTCCGGCCCGCCGTACGGGTGTTGGCGGCGGTGTATCCGAGTCGTCTGGACGCCGCGATCAAGCGCGGACTGCGCACGGGGGACGAGATCGGCGGCCTGGTCGGAGTGGGCCCGCTGAAACTCTTCACGGACGGCTCGCTCAACACCCGCACCGCCCTGTGCCGCGACCCCTACCCGGGCCTTGAGGGCACGGACGGCGCCCACGGCATCGAGGAGACCGCCCCCGGAGAACTCGTACGGCTCATGCGGCGCGCCGCCGCCCACGGCATCGAACCGGCCGTCCACGCCATCGGCGACCGCGCCAACACCGTTGCCCTGGACGCCTTCGAGGCGGTGCGCTGCCGCGGCCGGATCGAGCACGCGCAGCTGCTGAACCCCGAAGACCTCCCGAGATTCGCCGAGTTGGGGGTGATCGCGGGAGTCCAGCCCCGGCACGCGACGGACGACCGTGACGTGGCGGACCGGCACTGGGCCGGCCGTACCGAACGCGCCTTCGCCTACGGCGACCTGCTCGCCGCGGGCGCACGGCTGGAGTTCGGCTCGGACGCCCCGGTCTCGCCGCTCGACCCGTGGCTCGCGATTGCCTCGGCGGTCAGCCGCACCGACGACGAACGCCCCGCCTGGCATCCGGAGCAACGCCTGTCCGTCCCGGACGCGTTGGTCGCCGCGGCGCGTGGCCGCAGGCTCATCAGGGTCGGGGACCCGGCGGACCTGGTAGTCGTGGACGTGGACCCGCTGGACGCCGATCCGGACACCCTGCGCGCGATGCCGGTGCACGCCACGATGACGAACGGCCGCTGGACCCACGGCCCTTACTCATGATCCCGTACGACATGCCCGACCCCGCCGCGCTGCCCCCGGACCGCACCGGCTGGTCCGTCGACGCGCGCCGCGCCGCCCTCGTCGTCCTGAACGTTCAGAACCACTTTCTGCACGTGCTGCGCGAGTCCTCCGCGCCGGTCGGTCAACTCATCGCAGGAGTGGGCCTGTTGGCGGAGTCGGCGCGGGCCGCGGGCATCCCCGTCCTGTACACCCTCAAGACCGCCGAGCGTGAACCGGCCGGGCGCGAGACCAGTTTCGGGCACCCGCGGCTGCCCGGTGGCGAGGACTCCCGGGACATCGTGGACGCGCTCAGGCCGCAGGTCGGCGACAGCGTGCTGGTCGCCAAGCGGTTCAGCGCCTTCGCCGGCACCCGACTGCGGCGCAGGCTCACGGAGTTGGGGCGCGACCAGCCAGTGATCGTCGGTGTGTTCGCACGGACGCAGGTGCTGCTGACCGCCGCCGACGCGTGGATGCAGGACATGGAGCCGTTCGTCGTCGCGGACGCGGTGGCCGACCGCGCGCACGAGGACCACCGGATGGCCGTGGACTGGATCGCGGCGACCTGTGGAGCGGTGCGGACCGTGCGGGGCGTTGTGGACGTGTTCGGCGAGCCGGTGTCCCAACACCGGTGATGTGACGGCGAGTTGACCGGTCGCAGGCAAAGACCCCGGGCCCGGAAGGGACCGTACCCTCCGGGCCCGGGGAGTCGTGGGGTGTCAGGCGGCTGCTTTCGTCGTCTGTACCGAGCGGTGGATCTCCTCGGCCCGGACCGCGACCGTCGACAGCAGGGTGCTGGTCAGCCCGTGGGTGTGCTCGGTGCCGCCCTGGAGGTAGAGGCCGGCGGTCACCTCCGGGACGGTCTCGACCCGGTGGTCCCGGCCCACGCGGATCTCGTCCCCGTCGTCCCGGAGGCAGAGCTTGGCCGCCTCGCCGAGCAGTGAACCCAGGTCGCGGGGCCGGTAACCGGTCGCGAGCACCAGTACGTCGGCGGCCAGCACCTGCTTCTCGCCGGTGGGCAGGAACTCCACGGCGACATCGAGACCGCCGTCGGCACCGGCATCCACGGAGCGGACCCGCGAGACGTTCAGGAAGCGCAGCCGCTCCCGTCCCGCCACCTTCTCCCGGTACGCGGTGGCGTACAGGGCCTCGATCAACTCCATGTCGACCACGGAGTAGTTGGTGGACCGGTGGTAGTCGAGCAGCGACTGCTTGACCTCGGAGGGCGCCGAGAAGTAGACGTCCACCGCCTCCGGGTCGAAGATGCGGTTCGCGAACGGGCTGTCGTCGGCCGGGGTGTAGCCGTACTTGGCGAACACCGAGCACACCTCGGCGTCCGGGAAGGTGCGGTGCAGATAGTCCACCGCCTCGGCGGCGCTCTGGCCCGCGCCGAGCACCACGGCCCGTCGCACCGGCTGCCCCGCGTCGGCCAGTTCGGTCGCGCGGGGGATCAACTCGCTGTTGTGCCAGAGGCGTTCGCCCAGTTCGAGGCCCGGCGGCACATGTGGCTCAAGGCCCATGGCCACGCTGATGTTGCGGGCCCGGCGGGTCACGGTCGCGCCGTTCCCCGAGGGGTCCCCGGTGGTGACGTCGAAGAAGGCCACCTCGCCGTCGTCGCCGCGCACCGGGTCGACGGCGACGACCTCGCTGCCGTAGGAGACGAGGTGGGAGACCCGCTCGGCGGCCCACTCGAAGTACTCGTGGAACTCCACGCGCAGCGGGAAGAGGGTCTTCTGGTTCAGGAAGTCGATCAGTCTGCCCTGCTCGCGCAGGAAGCACAGGAAGCTGTAGTCGCTGGTCGGATTCCGCAGCGTGACCAGGTCTTTGAGGAACGACACCTGCATCGTGGCGTCGTCGATGAGCATGCCCCGGTGCCAGCCGAACCGCGGCTGGCGCTCCAGGAACAGGGCGTTGAGACGGCTGTCTGCCGGAAGGCTCTTGTTGTGCTCCTCAACCGCTATGGACAGAGCGAGATTTGACGGACCGAATCCGATTCCGAGTATGTCGTGGACCACTTCGGAATCCAGTAGCGGTGACTTCACCGTGGCATCGCCTCCCTCAGGCAACCCAATGCTAGATAAGGTAAGGCTTACCTTGCAATGAGTCGTTGAAGGGAAGGACCGTCATGCGGGTCGTCATGCTCGGCTATCAGACCTGGGGTCACCGCACGCTGCAGGCGCTGCTGGACTCCGACCACGAGGTCGTTCTCGTCGTCACCCACCCGAAGAGTGAGCATGCCTACGAGAAGATCTGGGACGACAACGTCGCCGAACTCGCCGAGAAGCACGACGTCCCCGTCCTGCTGCGCAACCGCCCCGACGACGCCGAACTCCTCGACGCCGTACGGGAAGCGCGGCCGGACATCATCGTCGCCAACAACTGGCGGACCTGGCTGCCGCCGGAGCTGTTCGACCTTCCGCCGCACGGCACCCTCAACGTCCACGACTCGCTGCTGCCGTCGTACGCCGGGTTCTCCCCGATCATCTGGGCGCTCCTGAACGACGAGCCGCGCGTCGGTGTCACCGCGCACCGCATGAACGGCGAACTCGACGCCGGGGACATCCTGATCCAGCGCTCGGTCCCGGTCGGCCCCACCGACACCGCGACCGACCTGTTCCACCGCACCGTCGACCTCATCTCGCCCATCGTGCGCGAGTCGCTCGACCTGATCGCCTCGGGCCGCGACGCCGGCCAGTGGGTGCCGCAGGACCGCGGGCGCGCCAGCTTCTTCCACAAGCGGTCGGCGGAGGACAGCCGGATCGACTGGAGCTGGCCCGCGGAACGCCTGGAGCGCCTCGTGCGCGCCCAGTCGGACCCGTACCCGAACGCCTACGCCTTCCACCGCGGCGAACGGCTCAGGGTCGTCTCGGCTGCCGTCTCGGAGGGACGCTACGGCGGCACCCCGGGCCGGATCTTCATCCGCGAGGGCGACGGCGTGGTCATCGTGGCCGGCCCCGAGGCCCACACCGGGCGTGGCCGTGGGCTGTTGGTGCGCCGGGTGCGCACCGACGACGGCACCGAGTACGGGGCCGGCGACTACTTCCGCACGATGGGCGGGTACTTGACGTCCCGACCCTGAGCGAGCGGGCCCCTGTCACGCGTTGACGGGGGCCTCACCGGGTCGAAACGGCGTCCTCGGCCCGGGAGGTGTCGCCGTCGTGGTGGTGCCGCCCCAGCGGGATCACCAGCGGGGTGCCGCTGACCGGGTCGGGGGTGATCCGGCAGCGCAGGTCGAAGACGTCCTCGACGGTCGCCTCGGTGACGACATCGGCGGGCGCGCCCTCGGCGACGATACGGCCGGCCTTCATGGCGATGACGTGATCGGCGTACCGGCAGGCCTGGTTGAGGTCGTGCAGGACCATCACCACCGTGCGGCCCTCGCGCCGGTTGAGGTCCGTGATCAGGTCGAGTACGTCGATCTGGTGGGCGAGGTCGAGATACGTCGTCGGCTCGTCGAGGAGCAGTACCGGGGTGTCCTGGGCAACTGCCATGGCTATCCAGGCGCGTTGGCGCTGGCCGCCGGAGAGTTCGTCGACCGGACGCTCGGCCAGCTCGGTGAGATTGGTCGCCTCAAGGGCCGCGTGCACGGCCTCCTCGTCCGCGGCCGACCACTGCCGCCACCAGGTCTGGTGCGGGGACCGGCCCCGGCCCACCAGATCGAGGACGGTCAGTCCCTCCGGTGCCACCGGGGTCTGGGGCAGGATGCCGAGTTTCCGGGCGAGTTCACGGGTCGGCACGGAACGCAGCGCGACACCGTCCAGCTCCACCACGCCCTGACGCGGGGCCAGCAGTCGGGCGAGCGCCCGCAACAGGGTCGATTTCCCACAGGCGTTGGCCCCGACGATGGCCGTGATCCGGCCGGTCGGCACGGTCAGGTCCAGATTCTCGACCACCGCCCGCCCGTCGTAGGCGAGATGAAGATCTCGTGCCCGCAACTCGGGTCCGGAGGCGGGTGATTCGGACGTCCGCGGGGCGCGCGGGTCAGTGGTCGACATGCGATCAGCCTCCAGAGCCCGCGCGGTTGACGCGGATGAGCAGCCACAGCAGGACCGGCGCGCCCAGGGCGCCGGTGACGATACCGACCGGCAGTTCCGTCCCGGGGATCGCCTCGCGGGCGAGGAGATCCGAGCCGAGGACGACGAACGCGCCGGTGAGACCGGAGACGAGCGGCGGCGGCGAGGAGGTGCCCGCCAGCCGCTGGGCGATCTGCGGACAGGCCAGCGCGACGAACGCCACCGGACCGGCCGACGCCGTGCCGAACGCGACGAGGCCCACCCCGGCCAACAGCAGTGCCAGCCGCACGACTTGGACGGGGGTGCCGAGCCCGGCGGCCACGTCGTCGCCGAGCATCAGCGTGCGCATCCAGCGGCCCATGCCCAGCGTGACCGGCAGCAGCACGGCCAGGGCGATGGCCAGGGAGTCGACCTGGCCCCAGGTCCGGCCGTTGAGGTTGCCGACCAGCCAGCCGAGGGCCGCTTCCGCCTCGAACCGATTGCCGCGCGCCACAAGGAAGTTGGTGGCACTGGAGCAGATCCAGGACACCCCGATGCCGACCAGGATGATCCGGTAGCCGGTGGCCCCGCCCTTCCACGCCAGCGCGTACACGAGCAGCGCGGTCACCAGTGCCCCGAGCAACCCCAGCGTGGACAGCCCGAGTCCACCGGTCCAGCCCAGAACGACCGCCGCCACCACGGCGGTTCCCGCGCCTTCGGTGAGTCCGATCATGTCGGGGCTCGCCAGCGGATTGCGAGTCATCGTCTGGAACACGGCCCCGGAGACCCCGAACGCGATGCCGACCAGCAGCCCGACCAGCGCGCGCGGCAGCCGCAGATCCTGTACGACGATGACCGTGCCCGCGTCGCCCGAACCCCACAGTGCCCGGATGACGTCGGTGAACGCCACGGGATAGTCACCGATGGTCAGACCCCAGCAGAAGAGCAGGAAGGCGCCGACGCCGACGCCAACTCCCGTCAGCAGCAGGCGTGGACGCAGTACCCCGGACACCGGGGGGAAGGTGAGCCGGAACGGCCGGTTGCTGAAGGCGGCTGGTGGTGCGGACACGCTCATACCTCCGCGAGCTTCCGGCGGCGGACCAGGACGATGAAGAACGGGCCGCCGAGGAAGGCGACGAGGACACCGGCCTGGATCTCGGTCGGGCGGTCCACCATCCGGCCCAGGATGTCGGCGGACAGCAGCAGCACGGGTGCGAGCGCGGCGGACAGCGGCAGCAGCCACCGGTAGTCGGGGCCGATGCCGACCCACTGGGCCAGGACCCGGGCGATGTGCGGGACGACCAGACCGAGGAAGACGACGGGACCGATGACGGCGACGGACGCGCCGGTCAACAGCACGACGGCGGTGACCCCTTGGAGTCGTACCAGCCCCAGCCGCCGTCCCAGGGAGGCGGCCACGTCGTCGCCGAGCGCCATGCTGTTGAGGGCGGGCGCGCAGGACAGCGCCAGTACGGCGCCCACGGCGAGGAAGGGCAGGATGCGCACCAGGTCGCCGGAGTCCTGGTCGGCCAGGGTGCCGGCCGACCAGAAGCGGTAGCGGTCCAGCGCGTCCTGGTCGGTCAGCACGATGGCGCTGGTGAACGACTGCAGCAGCGAGGTGACGGCGACCCCGGCGAGCGCCAGTTTGACCGGCGTCGCCCCGGACCTGCCGAGCCGCCCGAGAAAGAAGACCACGACGCTCGCGACCAGCGCCCCGCCGAACGCGAACCACACATAGCCGTACAGCGAGGTGGCCCCGAGCACGCCGACCGCCAGGACGATCGCGAAGGACGCGCCCGCGCTCACCCCGAGAATCCCCGGGTCCGCGAGCGGATTGCGGGTCAGGGCCTGCATCAGCGCGCCGGACAGGCCGAGCGCGGCACCCGTCGTCAGGCCCAGCAGGGTGCGCGGCACGCGTACCGACCAGATGACGTTGTCGATCAGCCGGCTCGGCGGATGGCCCAGCACCGACCGCACGACCTGGTCGAGCGGAACACTGAGCGCGCCCAGCGCGACGGACAGCAGGGACAGCAGGACGAGGAGGGCGACGACGAGGGTCACCAGCACCGTGGTGCGAAGCCTTCTGCCTGAAGCCACGTGCCGGTCTCCATGTCGTCTTCCGGGTCATCTTCCGTGCTCTGGAGCCCTGTTGGCGGACCCTCGGACAGCCCGGCCAGCAGCTTAGGTGAGCATAACCTCAGCTGCTGTGACATGCGCCGGTGGTTCCCGGGAAGGTCTATCAAGTAAGGCAATGCTTACCTTACTATGCGAGCGGTCGCGGCTCCGCTGAGCCGTTCCGCACGCATTGGGAGGCACGGGCAGCTGTGGCGGGCAACACGCTTTCTTCGGGACGGGCAGAGGCGCAGGCAACGGCGACGAACGACTTCTGGCGACGGCGCTTCGCCTCACCGGTACCGGAGACGGCACTGCCGCTGGACTTCCCCCGTCCGCCACGCCAGGACGGCCCGGTGTCCCGCGCGCGCCGCACGGCCGTACTCGACACCACGGCCGACACGGCCACCCAACTCGCCGCCTTCGTGGCCTTGTTGCACCGCTACAGCGGCACCACGACCACCGAGACGGCGGTCGCCCACGAGGGCCTCCCGCTGCGCGTCACCATCGACGGCGGCACCCCGTTCGCCCAACTCCGCGACCAGATCGCCGCCGTACGGGCGGAGGCCGCCGCCCACCACCTGCCGACGACCGATCTCCTACGGCTCCTCGCCCCCGAACCCTTCCGCGGCGGCGGCCTGTTGTGCGCCACGGGCTTCGGCACCGACCCCTGGCACGAGAGCGGCCCACTGGACCTGGCCCTCACGGTGGCCGACGGGGAAGTGGCGGCGGACTACCGCACCGACCTCATCACCCCCGCCACCGTCGACCTGATCCTCGGCCACTACGGCGCCCTCCTCACCGACGCCCTCGCCCGCCCGGACACCCAGGTCGCCGACCTCGAACTCCTCGGCGCCGACGAGCGACAGCGCATCCTGCACGGCTGGAACGACACCGCGCACGACGTGCCCCCGCTCACCTGGCCCCGCATGTTCGCCGACCAGGTCGCCGCCCGCCCGCACGAGATCGCCCTCATCCACGAGGACGTCCGCCTCACCTACGCCGAACTCGACGCCCACGCCGCGAAGTTGGCGCACGCGCTGGTGGCCCGGGGCGCCGGACCCGAGCAGGTCGTCGCGCTCGCCGTACCGCGCTCGGCCGACATGATCGTGGCCGAGGTCGCCGTCCTGAAGGCGGGCGCCGCCTATCTGCCCGTCGACACCGACTACCCGGCCGACCGCATCGCCTACATGCTCGCCGACGCCCGCCCGGTCTGCCTCGTCACCACCGCCGAGATCGCCCCCGACCTCCCGCCGGGCCTCGATCCGCTGGTCCTCGACGCCCCGGAAACGGTCGTCGAACTCGCCGCCCACCCCGCCCAAGGCCCCGCCACCGTCGACGAGTCGACGACCGCGCACGCCGCCTATGTCATCTACACCTCCGGCTCCACCGGCCGCCCCAAGGGCACCGTGCTGTCCCACGCGGGTGTCGCCAAACTGGTCGCCACCCAGCAGGAGCGATTCGGAATCGGCCCGCACAGCAGGGTCCTCCAGTTCGCCTCGCCCAGCTTCGACGTCGCGTTCTGGGACCTGTGCCTCGGCCTGCTCTCCGGCGGCCGACTCGTCGTCGTCCCCGCCGACCGCCGCGTCCCCGGCGCCCCCCTCGCGGACTACGCCAACGCCCACGGCATCACCTTCATGATCCTCCCGCCGGCGCTCCTCGCGGCCATGCCCGAGGACGTCCAACTCCCGCCGCAGGCAACCCTCCTGGCCGGCACGGAACGCGTCTCGCCCGAGCTGGTCGGCCGCTACGCGCGCGGTCGGATGATGTTCAACGCCTACGGCCCGACCGAGGCCACCACCAACTCCACCCTCGGCCTCTGCGATCCGGACACCCCGGCCGGCACCATCGTGCCCATCGGCATCCCCGACCCCGGCACCCGCGCCTACGTCCTCGACGACCGACTGCGCCCCGTCCCCGCCGGAGTCACGGGAGAGCTCTACCTCGCGGGCGACGGCCTGGCCCGCGGCTACCTCGGCCGCCCCGCCCTCACCGCCGAACGCTTCGTCGCCGACCCCTTCGGCGCCCCCGGCGAACGCCTGTACCGCACAGGCGACTTGGTGCGCTGGAAGACCGACGGCCGACTGGAGTTCCACGGCCGCGTAGACACCCAGGTCAAGATCCGCGGCTTCCGCATCGAACCCGGTGAGATCGAGTCCGTCCTGCGCTCCCACCCGGCCGTCGACCAGGCCGCCGTCGTCGTCCGCGAGGACCGCCCCGGCGAACGTCGCCTCGCCGCCTACGTCGTGCCCTCACTGGACGCCGAGGCGACCCCCGACGAGGGCGTCGCCGACTGGAAGGACCTGCACGAACTCCTCTACTCCGCCGCCGGATCGGACGGCTTCGAGGAGAACTTCGCCGGCTGGAACAGCATGTACGACGGCCTTCCGATCCCGCTCGCCGACATGCGCGAGTGGCGCGAGGCCACCCTCGACCGCATCCGCGCGCTACGGCCCCGCCGCGTCCTGGAGATCGGCGTCGGCTCCGGCCTGCTGCTGTCCCGGCTCGCCCCGGACTGCGCCGAGTACTGGGGCACCGACCTCTCCGAGGAAGCCGTACGCGCCCTGGACGCCCAGGTGTCCGCGATCCCCGAACTCGCCGACCGCGTCACCCTGTTGGCCCGCCCCGCGCACGACCTCACCGGACTGCCCGAGGGCCACTTCGACACGATCGTCGTCAACTCCGTCATCCAGTACTTCCCGGGCGGCGACTACCTCACCGACGTGCTCCGCAACGCCGCCGAACTGCTCGCCCCCGGCGGCGCGGTCTTCGTCGGCGACGTCCGCAACCTGCGCCTGCTGCGTACCCTGAGCGCCGCCGTCGAGAGCGGCCGGACACGCGACGAGGCCGACGACGACAAGGAAGCCCTGCGCGCCGCCGTGGACCGGGCCGTCGCCTGGGAGGGCGAACTCCTCGTAGACCCCGACTACTTCACCACCCTCGACGGCCTCACCGCCGACATCCGCGTCAAGCGCGGCACCCACCACAACGAACTCACCCGGTACCGCTACGACGTTGTGCTCCGGCCGCTGGCGACCGCACCCGAGGAGACCCCCGACTCGCCCTGGCCCGCGCTCGGTTCGGCGGAGGCGCTGGACGCGCTGCTCGCCGCCCGCCCGCCCCGGTCGCGCGTCACCGGCATCCCCAACTCCCGCCTCGCCGACGACCTTGCCGCGCTCGACGCCCTCGCCGACAGCAGCAGGCCGGCCGCCGGACCGTACGGCGTGGACCCCGAGACCCTGTACGAGATCGCGGAGCGGCACGGCTACGACGTGGCGCTCACCTGGAACGGGGACGCCGAGGACGGCAGCCTGGACGCCGTGTTCGCCCTCGGCGAGGAGGCGCAGGCGCCGTACCGCCCCGGCGGCGGCCATCAACTCGCCAACCGCCCCGCCCCCTTCCGCAACGTCAACGCCCTGATGTCGACCCTGCGGACCCACGCCACCGAGTACCTCCCCGACTACATGGTCCCGGCCGCCTTCGTCCCGCTGGACCGGCTGCCCGTCACCCCCAGCGGCAAGCTCGACGCCGCCGCACTGCCGGTCCCGGACCTCACCCGGCAACTCAGCGCGGGCCGCGCGCCCGAGACCCCTCGCGAAGAACTGCTCTGCGACCTCTACGCCCGAGCCCTCAAGGTCCCCTCGGTCGGCGTCGACGACGACTTCTTCGCGCTCGGCGGCGACAGCATCGTCGCCGTCCAACTCCTCATCCTCGCCCGCCGGGCGGGCCTGGAACTCACCCCCCGAGACGTGTTCCGGCACCGCACGGTCGCCGAACTCGCCACGGTCGCCCGCACGGGCACGGTCGACGACCCGACCATCACCCCGTGGCAGTCCCTGAGCGATGCAGAACTCGACGCGGTGCAGGGCGAGTTCCCCGTCACCGTCGAGGAGACGCTGCCCCTCGGCCCGCTCCAGGAGGGCTTCTTCTTCCACGCCCTGGTGGACGGCGCCGAACACGACGCCTATGTCGTACAGCAGGTCATCGAGCTGTCCGGCCCGGTCGACGGCACCCTGCTCCGCACGGCCGCACAGCGACTCGTCGACCGGCACGCCCCGCTGCGCGCCTGCTTCCGCCAGACACCCGACGGCCGCCCGGTCCAGCTCATCGCCTCCGGCCTCGAACTGCCCTGGCACGAAGTCGACCTGTCCGCACAGGAAGACGCCACGGTCCGCCGCACCCTCGCCGAGGCCGTCGCCGCCGACGAACGCGCACACCGCTTCGACCTCGCCCACCCGCCGCTGATCCGCTGCGCCCTCATCCGCTTCGGCGAGGACCGCAGCCGACTGGTCCTGACGTTCCATCACATTGTCGCGGACGGCTGGTCCCTGCCCGTCCTGCACCGCGAACTCCTCGCCCTCTACGGCGAGAACCCCACGCCCCTCCCCGAAGTCGCCCCCTACCGCGGCTACCTCCGCCGGATCGCCGGAGCCGACCGCGACGCGGCCCGCGCCGCCTGGCGCACCGCGCTCGCCGGAGTCGACGAGCCCACCCGCCTGGTCGAGACCCCCGCGCCCGCCGGACCGCTCGAACCCGCCCAGATCCGCGCCGAGTTGACCGAACGCATGACCTCGCGGCTCACCGCCCGCGCCCGCGAACGCGGAGTCACCCTCGGCACCCTCGTCCAGGGTGCGTGGGGTCTGCTCGTCGGCTGGATGACGGGCCGCCAGGACGTGCTGTTCGGTACGACGGTCGCCGGTCGCGACGCCGCCGTCGACGGCATCGAGTCGATGATCGGCCTGTTCATCAACACCCTGCCCACCCGCCTGCGTTGGGCCCCAGGCGACACCCTGGGCGGGCTCCTCGACCGGCTCCAGGACGAACAGAGCGCGCTCCTCGACCACCAGCACCTCGGCCTCGCCGACATCCAGCGCGCCACCGGCCACGCGGGTGACGGCGAACTCTTCGACACCCTCGTGGTGTTCGAGAACTACCCCGGTGGCGAGGGTGCCCCCGGCATCACCGACCTCACCGGCACGATCACCGTCGCGGGACACGCCTTCCACGACGCCGTGCACTACCCCCTCGCCCTCATCGTCAAGCCCGGCCGCCGCCTCGACCTGCGTCTCAAGCACCACGCCGGACGCCTCGACGCGGACGCCGTACAGTCCCTCGCCGACCGGCTCACCCTCGTCCTGCACGCCCTGGCCGACGATCCCGGCGTCCGCGTCGCCGACCTCGACCTGCTCACCCCGGACGAACTGACCGCCGCCCACCCGGCGGGGGAGACCCGACCGGTCCCGGCCACCACCGTCGCCGCCGCGTTCGCCGCGCAGGCCGCGCGGACTCCGGACGCGACGGCCGTCGTGTACGACGGCACGATCACCCTCACCTACGCCGAACTGGACGCACGGGCCGAGGAGTTGGCCGCACGGCTGCGGGCCAAGGGTGCGGGCCGCGAGCGGTTCGTCGCCGTCGCCGTACCGCGCTCGGCCGAGCTGATGGTGGCGCTGCTGGGCGTCCTGAAGTCGGGGGCCGCCTATCTGCCCCTCGACCTGGACTACCCGGCCGAGCGCCTCGCGTACATGCTGGCCGACTCGGGCGCGACCACGGTCGTCACGACGGAACGGGACGCGGACCGGCTCCCGTCGGTCGAGGGCCTGGACGTGTTGCGGGTGGACGCGGAGGGCGAAGAGGCCCTGTTCGGCGGAGCCGAGGACCCCGCCCGCCCCGACGACCCCGCCTACCTCATCTACACCTCCGGCTCCACCGGCCGCCCCAAGGGCGTCGTCGTCACCCACCGAGCCATCGGCAACCGGCTGGCCTGGATGCAGGGCGCGTACCAACTCGCCGCCGACGACCGGGTGTTGCAGAAGACACCGTCCAGCTTCGACGTCAGCGTCTGGGAGTTCTTCTGGGCGCTGCGCGAGGGCGCCGCCGTCGTCCTCGCCGCCCCCGACGGGCACCGCGACCCCGCCTATCTGGCCCGCCTGATCCAGGCCGAGGGCATCACCACCATGCACTTCGTGCCGTCGATGCTGGAGGCGTTCCTCGCCTCCGACGAGGTCACCGCCGACCCGGCATGGGCGGCCGGCCTGCGCCGAGTCTTCAGCAGCGGCGAGGCCCTGTCCGGTTCCGCGGCCCACCGCTGGTACGAGCTGACCGGCGTCCCGCTGCACAACCTCTACGGCCCCACCGAAGCCGCCGTCGACGTCACGCACCACACCTACGACGGCTCGCCCGACACCACCGTGCCCATCGGCCGACCCGTGTGGAACACAGGCCTGCGCGTACTCGACTCCTGCCTGCGCCCGGTCCCCGACGGCGTCCCCGGAGAGCTGTACCTCACCGGCGTCCAGCTGGCCCGCGGCTACCACCGGCGCCCCGCGCTCACCGCCGACCGCTTCGTCGCCGACCCGTACGCCACCGGACCCGGCGCCCGCATGTACCGCACCGGCGACCTCGTACGTCGCCGTCCCGACGGCACGATCGACTACCTCGGCCGCACCGACCGCCAGGTCAAGCTGCGCGGCAACCGCGTCGAACTCGGCGAGATCGAGGCCGAGTTGACACGCATCCCGGCGGTGGCCCGAGGCGCGGTCGTCATCCGCGACCAGCGGCTCATCGCCTACGCGGTCCCGGCGGCCGGAGCGGACGTCGACCCCGCCGACCTGCGTGCCGCCCTCGCGGAGGCGCTGCCCGCGCCCCTGGTCCCGGAGGCGTACGTCGTCCTCGCCGACCTCCCGCTCACCCCGAGCGGCAAGCTCGACCAGGCGGCGCTGCCCGCCCCCGAGGCCGAGCGCGCCGAACGCCGCCTGCCCGCAGGGCCGTTGGAGCAGCAGCTCACCGAGATCTTCGTGGCCGTCCTCGGCATCGAGGACGCGGGCCCCGACGACGACTTCTTCCGCCTCGGCGGCGACAGCATCAGCTCCATCGGCGTCGCGAGCCGCGCCCGCGCGGCGGGCCTGGACCTGAGCCCGCGCGACGTGTTCACCCACCGCACGCCCGCCGCCCTCGCGCTGGCGGCCGGCACCGCAACGGCCGTAGCCACCGGCCGTGTTGAGGCATTCGCCCTGACCGAGGCCGAACACGCGCGTGTCCGAGCCGTCGCCGCCCCGGCGGAGGTCGCCGACGTCTGGCCGCTGGCCCCTCTCCAGGAGGGCCTGTTCTTCCACTCGGCTTACGACGAGGGCGCGTTGGACGTCTACACCGTCCACGAGACCTTCGACTTCGCCACCCGCCTGGACACCACCCGGCTGCGCGCCGCCGTCCGCACGCTCCTCGACCGCAACCCGGGCCTGCGCGCCGGCTTCACCAGCGACGGCCTCGACCAGCCGGTGCAGTTCATCGTCGAGACCCCGGAGATTCCCCTCGAAGAGGTGGACCTCTCCCTCCTCTCGGCAGCCGAACAGGACGTACTCCTACGGGAGTTGACGGACGCCGAACGCAACCGCCGCTTCGACCTGTCCGCACCCCCGCTCTTCCGCCTCCTCCTGCTCCGCCTCGGCGCGGAGCGCGGCGACCGGCTCGTCATCGGCCGCCATCTGATCCTCTGGGACGGCTGGTCGGCCTGGCTGTTCCTCGACGAGCTGTTCGCGCTCTACGAGACGGCCGGCAACGCCAACACTCTCCCTGCGCCCGGCAGGTACCGCGACTACCTGACCTGGCTTGAGGAGCAGGACGACTCGGTCGCCACGGCCGCCTGGCGCACCGCGCTCGCCGGTCTCGACGAGCCCACCCTGCTCGCGCCCACCGCCGCCGACGGCCTCGAACCGGTCATCCCCGACCAGCTCGACACCCGCCTCCCCGCCGAACTCGGCGACCGACTCCGCGAGTTGGCGCCCGCTCACGGTCTGACCCTCAACACGATCCTCAACGCGGCCTGGGGACTCACCCTCGCCTCCGCGACCGGCCGCGCCGACGTCGTCTTCGGTACGACCGTCGCAGGCCGCCCCAGCGAGGTCCCGGACGTCGGCAACATCATCGGCCTGTTCCTCAACACCGTCCCGACCCGCATCGCCCTCGACCCCGCCGAACCGGTCCTCGACCTGCTCCGCCGTGTCCAGGGCGAACGCCTCGACCTCATGCCGTACGAGCACCTCAGCCTCGGCGTCCTCCAGGCCGAGACGGGCCACCGCAAGCTCTTCGACACGCTGTTCGTGCTGCGCAACAACGACACCGAGGAACGGCTCGCCGACCTGAAGACCCGGCACGGCGCCACCGCCGTCGCCAACGTCGACGCCACCCACTACCCGGCCAACCTCGTCATCACCCCCGGCCGCGAGATCGCCGTCACCCTCACCCATCGCCCCGACCTCGTCCCGACTGCCCAGGCGCAAGCGCTCCTTGACCGTTTCGCGCTGATCGTCGACCGCCTAACCGCCGACCTCGACGCGCCCGTGGGTTCGCTGGACCCGCTGCTACCCGCCGAACACGAGGCGCTACGGCGGGAGTCGGCGGCCAGCCGGGTCCCCGACCCCGAGGACACCATCGCCGACCTGCTCGCCGCACAGGCCGAACGCACCCCGGACGAGCGGGCCCTGGTCTTCGGCGAGCGCAGCATGACGTACGCCGAACTCGACGCGGCCGTGAACCGCACGGCCCGGCTGCTGATCGACCGGGGCGCGGGCCCCGAGCAGGTCGTCGCCCTCGCCCTGCCGCGCTCCCTCGACATGGTTGTCGCCCTCTTCGCGGTCCTGCGCACCGGAGCGGCCTATCTCCCGCTGGAGTTGGACCACCCGGCCGACCGCCTGTCCCTGATGCTGGCCGACGCCCGCCCGCTCCTTCTGCTGAGCACCACGGCCGTATCGGCCACGCTGGACGGCGAGATGACCCGCGTTCTCCTCGACAACCCTGAAACCAAGGGGGAGTTGGCGGGTCAGCCGCACACTCCCGTCCGCCGCCGCTTCAGCCTCGAACACCCCGCCTACGTCATCTACACCTCCGGCTCCACCGGCCGCCCCAAGGGCGTCGTCACCCCCTACCGGGGCCTGACGAACATGCAGTTGAACCACCAGAAGGAGATCTTCGAATCCGCCATCGCCTCGGCCGGCGGGCGGCGGCTGCGCATCGCGCACACCGTGTCCTTCGCCTTCGACATGTCGTGGGAGGAACTGCTCTGGCTCGTCGAGGGCCACGAAGTGCACGTCTGCGACGAGGAGTTGAGGCGGGACGCGGAGGCGCTGGTCGCCTACTGCGAGCGGCATCGCGTCGACGTCGTCAACGTCACGCCCACCTACGCCCGAATCCTCATCGAACAGGGCTTGTTGGAGGGCCACGTCCCGCCACTCGTCCTCCTCGGTGGCGAGGCCGTCCCGGAGACGGTGTGGACGGCCCTGCACGACACCGAGGGAACGTACGGCTACAACCTCTACGGGCCGACCGAGTACACCATCAACACCCTCGGCGGCGGCACCCTCGACAGTGACACCCCGACCGTCGGCAAGCCCATCCGCGGCACCCGCGCCCACCTCCTCGACGCCTGGCTGCGCCCGGTGCCGGACGGCGTCCCCGGTGAGCTGTACATCGCCGGAATCGGCCTGGCCCGGGGCTACTTGGACCGGCCCGCGCTGACCTCCGAGCGCTTCGTCGCCGACCCGTTCGGCGAGCCCGGCGAGCGCATGTACCGCACCGGCGACCTGGTCCGCCGCAACCCCGACGGCAACCTCGACTTCCTCGGCCGCACCGACGACCAGGTCAAGATCCGCGGCTACCGCATCGAACCCGGCGAGATCGAGACCAGCCTCAGCCGCCACCCGCTCGTCTCCCAGGCCGCCGTGGTCGTCCGCGACGAACGCCTCGTCGGCTACGTCGTCCCCTCCGGCGCCGACCCGTCCGAACGCACCGCCGCCGAGGCCGCGCAGGTGGGGGAGTGGCAGGAGATCTACTCCGACGAGTACGAGGAGATCGGCACCGCCGTCTTCACCGAGCGGTACGACGGCTGGGACAGCTCCTACGACGGCCGGCCCATCCCCTTCGAGGAGATGCACGAGTGGCGCGAGGCCACCCTCGCCCGCATCGGCGCCCTCAAGCCGCGCCGCATCCTCGAAGTCGGCGTGGGATCAGGCCTGTTGCTGTCGCGGCTCGCCCCGGAGTCGGAGGCCTACTGGGCCACCGACTTCGCCGCTCCCGTCATCCGCAAGATCGGCGAGGAGGTTCGGCGCGACCCCGCGCTCGCCGCCAAGGTCGAACTGCGCTGCCGCCCGGCCGAGGACCTGAGCGGTCTGCCGTTCGCCTACTTCGACACGATCGTCATCAACTCGGTCATCCAGTACTTCCCGAGCATCGACCACCTGACCACCGTCATACACGGTTTGATGGACCTGCTCGCGCCCGGCGGTGCCCTGTTCGTCGGCGACGTCCGCAACCTGCGGCTCGCCGGCACCTTCCACACCGAGATCCAGCGCGCCAGGGGCACCGCCGAGCCGGACCTGGAGCGGGCGGTGGAACGCGGACTGCGCCTGGAGAAGGAACTCCTCGTAGACCCCGACTACTTCACCACCCTCGGCTACGGCGTCGACCTGCGCACCAAGCGAGCCGAGCACCACAACGAGCTGTCCCGGCACCGCTACGACGTCGTCCTCTACGCCGACGACCCGGACGTACGCCTGGACACCGTCCCGTCCGTCGACTGGGCCACCGGCAACACCATCGGCGAACTCCTGCGGGGCGACCGGACGTCCGCCGAGGCGATCGGTGAACTCCTGCGCGGCGGCTGGTCCGCGACCGGCGCCACCGCCGAACGCCCGCGCGGCGAACGCCCCGAGGCGCTCCGCTTCACCGGCATCCCCGACGGCCGTACGACCGAGACGGGAGTCGACCCCGAGCACCTGCACGAGCTGGGCACGGCGGCCGGATACCGGGTGCTGACGACCTGGTCGGAGCAGCGGGGGACGTATGACGCCGTCTTCCTGAAAGCGTCCGAACTCCGGCTGACCGGCGGCCTGTTCAAGCCCGGCGGCGGCACGCACCCCTACGCCAACGACCCCACCGCCGCCCGCGAGGCGAGCGCGCTCGTGCGCCGCCTGCGTGAGGATCTGGGCCGCGAACTGCCCGACTACATGGTCCCGTCGGCCTTCGTCACCGTCGACGGCCTGCCCATGAACGCCAACGGCAAGCTCGATGTCCGTGCCCTGCCCGACGCCGAACCCGCCGTCGCCCTCGGCGGCGGACGCGGCCCGCGCACCCCGCAGGAGGAGGTGCTCTGCCGCCTGTTCGCCGAAGTGCTGGGACTTCCCGAGGTCGGCGCCGAGGACAACTTCTTCGACCTGGGCGGCCATTCGCTCCTCGCGACCCGACTGGTCAGCCGCGCTCGCACCGAACTGGGCGCCGAACTCGCCATCCGCGACCTCTTCGAGGCGCCGACTCCCGCGCTCCTCGCGGGCCGTGCGGACGCGGCGAGCCCGGCCCGTCCGGCGGTCACGCCCGTCGCCGACCGGCCCGCCCGCGTTCCGCTGTCGGCGGCCCAGCGACGGCTGTTGCTCGTCGAGGAGATCACCGGCAGCGGTGTCGCCTACAACTTCCCGCTGGTCTTCCGACTCCGCGGCATCCTCGACACCGACGCGCTGGCCGCCGCCCTGCGGGACGTCGCCGGACGGCACGAGGCACTGCGGACGGTGTTCCCGACCCACGAGGGCGAGCCGTACCAGCGCATTCTCCCCGCCGACGCGGCGGTCCCGGCCTGCACGGTCGTCGACTGCGCTGAGGACGAACTGCCCGCGCTGATCGAGTCTGCCCAGCGCCGCCCCTTCGACCTCACCACCGAACTCCCGCTGCGCTGCGAGGTGTTCAGGCTCGGATTCGACGAGCAGGTGGTGGCCGTCGTCCTGCACCACATCACCACCGACGAGTGGTCCGACCGCCCCTTCCTCGCGGATCTCAACACCGCCTACGCGGCCCGCCGCGAGGGACGGGAGCCGGCATGGGCGCCGCTGCCGGTGCAGTACGCCGACCACACCCTCTGGCAGGACGACCTGCTCGCCCGCACCGGTGAGGCCCAACTCGCCCACTGGGGCGAGGCCTTGAACGGCCTGCCCGACGAACTCGCCCTGCCCGCCGACCGACCGCGCCCGACCGAGCCGACCGGTCACGGCGGCAAGGTCCGCCTCGAACTGCCCACCGCCACCGGCCACGCCCTGCGCGATCTCACCACCGCCACCGGGACCAGCATGTTCATGCTGTTCCAGGCGGCCACCGCCGCACTCCTGAACCGGCTCGGCGCGGGCGACGACATCCCGCTCGGTGCCCCCATCGCAGGCCGCACCGACGAGGCCCTCGCCGACCTGGTGGGCTTCTTCGTCAACACCCTTGTCCTGCGCACCGACGTGTCCGGCGACGAACTGACCTTCCGCGAACTCCTGGGCCGGGTAAGGGAGTCGTCCCTCGCGGCCTTCGAGTACCAGGACCTGCCCTTCGACCGGGTGGTGGAAGCCCTCAACCCGCCGCGCGTGGCCGGCCGCAACCCGCTCTTCCAGGTCATGCTCGGCTACCACCACCGCCCCGACGGCGACCCGGACGTGCTCGGCCTCGCGACCGAGTGGTTCGACATGGACACCGGCATGGCCAAGTTCGACCTCCACTTCACGTTCGTCGACGAGACCGGCCGCGGCCGGGTGGTCCTGCTCCTGGAGTACGCGACCGACCTCTTCGACGAGTCCACCGCCGAACGCCTCGCCGGCCGCTTGGCCCGGCTGCTGGACCGGGCGGCGGCCGAACCCGACCGCGCGGTACGGGACCTGGACCTCCTGGAGGACACCGAACGCGCCCTGGTCCTCGGGGAGTGGAACGCAACCGAGCACCCCGTCCCGGCCACCACCCTGCCGGAACTCTTCCGCGCCCAGGTGGCCCGCACCCCCGACGCCACGGCCCTCGTCTTCGAGGGGCAGCGGCTGACGTACGCCGAACTGGACGCTGAAGTGGAGCGCACGGCTCGGGTGTTGGCAGCGCTCGGCGCGGGCCCCGAGCAGACCGTCGCCGTGGCGCTGCCGCGCTCACTCGAACTCGTCGTCGCCCTGCTCGCCGTCCACCGCTCCGGGGCCGCTTACCTCCCGCTCGACCCCGACTACCCGGAGGACCGACTCGCCCTGATGGTCGAGGACGCCCGCCCGGTGTACGTCGTCCGCGACACCCTGCCGACCGGCCCCGAGGACCGACTCCCCACGTCCTACGACCCGTCGAGCCCGGCGTACGTCATCTACACCTCCGGCTCGACCGGCCGCCCCAAGGGCGTCGTCGTCCCGCACGAGGGCATCGTCAACCGGCTGCTGTGGATGCAGGACGCGTACGAACTCACCACCGCCGACCGGGTGTTGCAGAAGACGCCGTCCAGCTTCGACGTGTCGGTGTGGGAGTTCTTCTGGCCCCTGATCACCGGCGCCACCCTGGTCGTCGCCCGCCCCGAGGGCCACCGCGACCCGGCCTACCTGGCCCGGCTGATCCGCGAACAGGACGTCACCACCGTCCACTTCGTGCCCTCCATGCTCCAACTCTTCCTGGAGGAACCGGCCGCGGCCGACTGCACCGGCGTGCGTCGCGTGATGTGCAGCGGCGAGGCCCTGCCCGTCGCCCTCACCCACCGCTTCCACCACGTCCTGGCCGGCACCGAGCTGCACAACCTCTACGGTCCCACCGAGGCCTCGGTCGACGTGACGGCCCTGGAGATCGGACCCGGTGCGACGCGCGTGCCGATCGGCCGCCCGGTGTGGAACACCCGTACCTACGTCCTCGACGCCGGACTGCGTCCCGTACCGCCCGGTGTACCGGGCGAGTTGTACCTGGCGGGCGTCCAGCTCGCGCGCGGCTACCTCGACCGGCCCGGCCTGACCGCCGAACGCTTCGTCGCCGACCCGTACGGCGCGCCCGGCACCCGGATGTACCGGACCGGCGACCTGGCCCGCCGGCACACGGACGGGACGATCGAGTACCTGGGCCGCACCGACGACCAGGTGAAGGTGCGCGGTTTCCGCGTCGAACCCGGCGAGATCGAGGGCGTGTTGACCACACACCCGTCCGTCGCGCACGCGGTCGTGGTGGTCCGGGAGCAGAACCTCGTCGCGTACGTGGTCCCGGCGGGCTCCGTCGAGGTGACGGCGCTGCGCGCCCATGCCGCCGCCACCCTCCCCGCTCACATGGTCCCGGCCGCCTTCGTCACCCTCGACACGCTGCCCCTCACCCCCAACGGCAAGCTCGACCGCGCCGCCCTGCCCGCCCCCGACTTCACGACCGCCGCCGGCACGGATACGGGCACCCCGCCCCGCAGCCCGCGCGAGGAGATCCTCACCGGACTCTTCGCCGATGTCCTTGGCCTCGAACAGGTCGGCGTGGACGGCGACTTCTTCGCGCTCGGCGGCCACTCCCTGCTCGCCATGCGCCTGGTCAGCCGCGTCCGCGCGCTGCTCGGCGCCGACCTCACCGTCCGCACCGTCTTCGAGGCACCCACACCCGCCCTCCTCGCGGCCCGACTCGACGACCGGGCCGACGGCCTGACCGCCCTCGTCCCCACCCAACGACCCGACGAACTCCCGCTCTCCTTCGCCCAGCAGCGCCTGTGGCTGCTGCACCGCATCGAGGGCCCGGGCGCCACGTACAACATCCCGGCCGCCTGGCGTCTGACCGGCACACTCGACCGGGACGCGCTGTCCGCCGCACTGGACGACCTCGCCGTACGCCACGAAAGCCTGCGCACGGTCTTCCCCGAGCGGGACGGCCACCCCCACCAAGTCGTCCTGGACCAGGCCGCGGTGCCCCTGCACCACAGCCGGGCCACGGAGACCGAACTGCCCGCCCTGCTCGCCGGGGCCGCCGCGCGCGGCTTCGACATCGACCGCGAACTCCCCCTCCGAGCCCACGTGTTCGAGGTCAGCGAGAACGAGCACGTCCTGCTCCTGGTGCTGCACCACATCGCCGGCGACCAGTGGTCCGACGGGCCGCTGTGGCGGGACCTCGCCACCGCGTACGAGGCCCGCCGCGAAGGGCACGCCCCCGCGTGGGCGCCGCTGCCCGTGCAGTACGCCGACTACGCCCTCTGGCACCGCGAGGCGCTCGGTGACCCCGACGCCCCGGACAGCCGCCAGTCCCGCCAACTCGCCTACTGGCAGAACACTTTGGCGGGCCTCCCCGATGAACTCGCGCTGCCCACGGACCGCCCCCGCCCGCTGGAGAGCAGTCACCGGGGCGGTGCGGTCGGCCTGACTCTCGATGCCCAACAGACGTCAGAATTGCGCGCGTTGGCCCGGCGCCACGGCGTCAGTATGTTCATGGTCACCCAGGCCGCCGTCGCCGCACTCCTGCACCGGCTCGGCGCCGGGGACGACATCCCGCTCGGCGCACCGATCTCCGGGCGGGCGGACGAGCAGCTCGAAGACCTGATCGGGTTCTTCGTCAACACCCTTGTCCTGCGCACCGATCTGTCCGGCGACCCGACGTTCGCCGATCTGCTCGCCCGCGTCCGGGACACCGACCTCGCCGCCTACGAGCACCAGGACCTGCCCTTCGAGCGCCTGGTCGAGGCGGTCAACCCGGCCCGCTCACTGGCCCGGCACCCGCTGTTCCAGGTGATGGTCGTCCACCTCGACGACGAGGGCGCGACTCCCGCCCTGCCCGGCCTGACCGCGCGCCGCGAGGAACTCGGCCAGCAGGGCGCCAAGTTCGACCTCAGCTTCGACTTCGTCGAGCGAGGCGCGGACGGCATGCGCTGCTGGATCGAGTACAGCGCCGACCTCTTCGACGAGCCGACCGCCCAACTCCTCGCCCAGCGCCTGGAGTCACTGCTCGCCCAGCTAACCCGCGACCCCGACCGTCGCATCGGCGCCCTCGACATCCTCCGCGACGACGAACGCGCCCTTGTCCTCACCGACTGGAACGCCACCACCCGGACCGTCCCCGACCTCACCCTGCCCGAGCTGTTCCGCCGCCAGGTCGCCCGCACCCCCGAGGCCACGGCGGTCGTCTTCGAGGACACCGCCCTCACCTACGCCGAACTCGACCTGCGCGTCGAGAAGTTGGCGCACACCCTCGCCGCGCACGGGGCGCAGGCGGAGGCCGTGGTCGCCGTGGCCCTGCCGCGCTCCCTCGCCCTCGTGGTCGCCCTGCTCGCCGTCCACCGCGCGGGCGCCGCCTACCTGCCCCTCGACACCGGCTACCCGGCCGAACGACTCGCCCACACGCTCACCGACGCCCGCCCGGTCTGCCTGGTCACCACGGACGGCGTCACCCTCCCGGACACCGACGTTCCCGCCCTCACGGTCGACACGGACGGCACCCCCGACCACCCGGCACACGCACCCCTGCCCACCACCCACGACCCCCGCCACCCCGCCTACGTCATCTACACCTCCGGCTCCACCGGCCGCCCCAAGGGCGTCACCGTCCCCCACCAGGGCATCACCAACCGCCTGTTGTGGATGCAGGACACCTACCGCCTCGACGCCGACGACCGGGTCCTGCAGAAGACCCCGGCCGGATTCGACGTGTCGGTGTGGGAGTTCTTCTGGCCGCTCATCACCGGCGCCACGCTCGTCGTGGCCCGCCCCGAAGGCCACCAGGACCCGGCCTACCTCGCCGAACTGATCCGGCGTCAGCACATCACCACGGCCCATTTCGTACCGTCGATGCTGCACGCCTTCCTCGACGAACCCACCGCCACCGGCTGCGCCGACCTGCGCCAAGTGATCTGCAGCGGCGAGGCGTTGCCCGCCCCGCTGGCCACCCGCTTCCACCAGGTCCTCGCCGACACCCGGCTGCACAACCTCTACGGCCCCACGGAGGCGTCCGTCGACGTCACCGCCCACGAGGTCCCCGCCGACCCGGCCACCGTCCCGATCGGCCGCCCGGTGTGGAACACCCGCGCCTACGTCCTGGACGCAGGACTGCGCCCGGTACCGCCCGGCGTGGCCGGCGAACTGTACCTGGCGGGCGTCCAGTTGGCGCGCGGCTACCTCGGCCGCTCCGCCCTGACCGCCGAACGCTTCGTCGCCGACCCGTACGCCACCGAGCCCGGCGCCCGCATGTACCGCACGGGCGACCTGGCCCGCTGGACCCGGGACGGGGAGCTGGAATACCTCGGCCGCGCCGACGACCAGGTGAAACTGCGCGGCTTCCGTATCGAACTCGGCGAGATCGAGAGCGTGTTGGCCGCGCACGAGAGCGTCGCGCACGCCACCGTCCTCGTACGGGACGAACGGCTCGTGGCATACGTCGTACCGGCCGGCGCTCCGGCCGAATCCGCCGAACTCCGCGACCACACCGCCCGTTCGCTGCCCGACCACATGGTCCCGGCCGCCGTAGTGACCCTCGAAGCCCTCCCGCTCACCCCCAACGGCAAGCTGGACCGCCGCGCCCTGCCCGCTCCCGACTTCGCCGCCGAGGTCACCGACACCCGGCCGCGTACGGAGCTGGAGGAGACCCTCTGCGCGCTCGTCGCGGATGTCCTCGGGCTCGAACGGGTCGGTGTCGAGGACGACTTCTTCACCCTCGGCGGCGACAGCATCGTGGCCATGCAGCTGGTGGCCCGCGCACGCGCCGCCGGGCTCACCTTCAGCCCGCGTGACGTCTTCCGCCGCAAGTCGGCGGCGGGACTGGCCACCGTGACCGCGACCACGGCCACCGCCGGGCGCGCCGACGGCACCGTGCTGCTCGACCTCACCGACGACGAGCGCGCCGAACTCGCCGCGCTGCCCGCCGGAACCGAGGTCCTGCCCGTCTCCCCGCTCCAGGCCGGCCTGCTCTTCCACGCCGCCCTCGACTCGGGCGACGACGGCCCGGACGTCTACACCGTCCAGGTCTCCTACGACCTCGAAGGTCCCCTCGACCCCGAGCGGTTGCACACCGCCGCGCAATCCGTGCTCGACGCGCACGAGAACCTGCGCAGCGGCTTCCGGCACCTGTCCTCCGGACGGCCCGTGGCCGTCGTCCCGCGTACGGCCGTACTGCCGTGGCGGCAGCTCGACCTGGCCGACGAGCCAGGGGAGTGGGAGCGGCTGCTCGTCCAGGAGCGGCGCCGGTTCGATCCCGAACACCCACCGCTGCTACGGCTGTTGCTGGCCCGGCTCGGGCCGGACCGGCACCGGCTCGTGCTGTCGCACCAGCATCTCCTGCTGGACGGCTGGTCGTTGCCGCTGCTCACCGCCGAACTGTGGGCCCGCTACGAGGGCCGCACTCCGGCCGCGCCCGCCCCGTACCGCGAACACCTGCGACTGCTCGCCGCCCAGGACCCGGCCGCTTCCACCGCGGCCTGGGCCGAGGCGCTCGGCGGGCTGGCCGAGCCGACCCGGCTCGCGCCGGTCGACCCCGACCGGGCCGCCGTCGTACCGAGCACCCACACCGTGGAGCTGGACCCGGACCGCACGGCGGAGCTGGAGGCGTTCGCGCGTCGCCGAGGCGTCACCGTCAACACCCTTGTCCAGGCCGCCTGGGGCGTGCTCCTGGGCCGACTCACCGGACGCACGGATGTGGTGTTCGGTGCCACCGTCGCCGGGCGCTCGCCCGAACTGGCCGGTGCCGAGTCGATGATCGGCCTGTTCATCAACACCGTGCCTGTGCGGGTGAACGTCCACCCCGAGGAGAGCACCGCCGCCCTGCTGACGCGGCTCCAGGACGAGCAGTCCGCCCTCATCGCCCACCAGCACCTCGGTCTCGCCGACATCCAGCGGGCCGCCGGACTCGGTGAACTCTTCGACACCCTCGTGGTGTTCGAGTCGTACCCCGTGGCCGACGCGGAGGAGCCGGGGGACGGGCCGCGCGTCAGCGTCCGCGACCACGAGGACTCCACCCACTACCCGTTCGCGTGGGCCGTCGAGCCCGCCGAACGGCTGCGGCTGACAGCCGAGTTCCGCCCCGACCTGTTCCGACCGGCCGTCGTACGACGGATCTCGGACGCCCTGACCACCCTGCTCACCGGGATGGCGGCGGACCCGGACCGCCCCGTCGGACGCCTCGACCTGCTCGGCCCCGCCGACCTGGACACCGTCCTGGAGAGCTGGAACGACACCGCGCTCCCGCACTCCCAACGCCTCGGTACGGTCCCGGAGTTGTTCGCCACGCAGGTCGCCGCGGGACCGGACGCGATCGCCGTCACCGACGGCCGTACGACCTACACCTTCGGCGAACTCGACGCCCGCACCGACCAGTTGGCGCGCACCCTCGCCGGACACGGCGCCGGGCCCGAGCGGATCGTGGCCCTCGCGCTGCCCCGCACCGTCGACCACATCGCCGCGATCCTCGCCGTGATGAAGGCGGGCGCCGCCTATCTGCCCCTCGACCCCGACCTCCCCGAGTCCCGACTCACCGGAATGCTCGAAGACGCTCGCCCGGTGCTGATCCTGGCCACGGGCGAGACGGCCGCCACGCTGCCGCCAACGGGCGTACCGGTCCTGCGACTTGACGCCCCGGACAACGGACTGCCGCAGGCGGAACCCGTCGCCCCCGGCCCCGACCACCCCGCCTACGTGATCTACACCTCCGGTTCCACCGGCCGCCCCAAGGGTGTCGTCGTCACCCAGCGAGGCATCGCCAACCTCTTCCACAGCCACCGTCACGACCTGCACCAGGTGGCCAGGGAGCGCACCGGACTGCGGCGCCTGCGGGTCGGCCACGCCTGGTCGTTCTCCTTCGACGCCTCCTGGCAGCCGCAGTTGTGGCTGCTGGACGGACACGCCCTGCACATCGCCGACGACGAGACCCGCCGCGACCCCGAACTCCTCGCCGAGTTCATCCGCGGCCGGGGCATCGACTTCATCGAGGTCACCCCGTCGCTGCTCGCGCAGATGGCGGACAGCGGACTGATCGGCAGCGAGGGCGACTGCCCGCTCGCGGTGGTCGGCTTCGGCGGCGAGGCCGTGCCCGAGTCGCTGTGGACGCGGCTCGCCGCGCTGCCGGACACCGAGGCGTTCAACCTGTACGGCCCCACCGAGGCCACCGTCGACGCGCTCGTCGGCCGGGTCCGCGACAGCGCCACCCCGGTCGTCGGACGCCCCGTCCACGAGTCCCGCGCCTACGTCCTCGACACCGCCCTGCGCCCCGTACCGCCCGGCGTCACCGGCGAGTTGTACCTGTCGGGACCGGGCCTGGCCCGTGGCTACCTCGACCGGCCCGAACTCACTGCCGAACGCTTCGTCGCCGACCTGTACGGCGCACCGGGCGCGCGTATGTACCGCACCGGCGACCTCGCCCGCTGGACCGAGGACGGCCGGCTGGAGTTCGCGGGCCGCACCGACGACCAGGTCAAGATCCGCGGCTTCCGCATCGAACTCGCGGAGATCGAGGCCGCGTTGGACACCCACCCGGCCGTCACCCAGACCGTCGTCGTGGCTCGCGAACACCGGCCCGGCATACGGCAGTTGATCGCCTACGTGGTCGCGGAGGAGACGGACGGGTCGGCCCTGCGTGCCCATGCCGCCGCCGTACTGCCCGACTACATGGTCCCGGCCGCCGTGGTCGTCCTCGACCGGCTGCCGCTGATGTCCAACGGCAAGCTCGACCGATCCGCCCTGCCCGTCCCGGACTTCACCACGACGGGCGGCGGCCGGGCCCCCGAGAACGACGCCGAGCTGACCCTGCGCGACCTGTTCGCGGACGCCCTCGGGCTGCCCGCCGAGGCGGTCGGCACGGACGACGACTTCTTCACCTTCGGCGGCGACAGCATCGTCGCCATGCAACTCGTCGCCCGAGCACGGGCCGGCGGCCTGCGCGTCACCCCGCGCCAGGTCTTCCAGCACCGAACCGTCGCCGCCCTCGCGGCAGTTGCCGTCCCGCTGGGCACCGCCGAACGGCACGCCGTCCACGACGACGGCACCGGCGCCGTCCCGCTCACCCCGATCATGCGCGGCCTGCTGGAGCGTGGTGGCCCCATCGCCGCGTACCACCAGGCGGCCCTGGTCCAGACCCCCGCGGACCTGACCGAACCCGGCCTGCTGACCGTGCTCAAGGCACTCGCCGACCGGCACGACATGCTCCGGGCCCGGCTCATGCGCGCACCGGAGTGGAGTCTGCGGGTGCCCGCGGCCCAGGACACCGAGGTGGGCGCCTGGCTGACCCGCGTCGATGTGGCGGGCACGGACGAGGCCGGACTGCGCGCCGCCATCTCCCGTCACGCCGAGACCGCGCGCGCCGGGCTCGACCCGGATGCCGGAGCGATGGTCCGGGCGGTCTGGTTCGACGCCGGACCACGACAGCCCGGGCGGCTGCTGATCCTCGTCCACCACCTGGTCATCGACGGCGTCTCCTGGCGTGTGCTCCTGCCCGACCTGGCCACCGCCTGGGCGGCGGTCCGAGGCGGTCGTACGGCCGAACTCGCGCCCGTGGAGCTGTCGTTCGCCCGCTGGGCCAGGCTTCTGGGCACCCGCGCGGGCGATCCGGCCACCGAGGACGAACTGCCGTGGTGGACCTCCGCCCTCGCCGAGGGGGCGGGGCTTCCGCTGGCCCGTCCGCTCGACCCGGCCCGGGACACCGTCGCCACCACCCGCTACCTCTCCCTGACCCTGCCCGCCGACCTCACCGAACCGCTGCTGAGCCGCGCCCCGGCCGCCTTCGGCGCCACCGTCAACGACGTCCTGCTCACCGCGTTCGCGCTGGCGGTCGGGGAGTGGCGGACCCGGACACTCGGCGCGCAACGTACAGGCGGGCCCGTCCTGGTCGACCTGGAGGGCCATGGCCGCGAGGAGCAACTCGCGGGCGACGCCGACCTGTCCCGTACGGTCGGCTGGTTCACCAGCGTCGTACCCGTACGACTCGACCCGGGCCAGGCCGACTTGGCGGACGCCTTCGCGGGCGGGCCCGCACTGGACACGGCCCTGGCCCGTGTCCGCGCCCACCTCACCGCGCTGCCCACGGCCGGTATCGGGTACGGGTTGCTGCGTCACCTCAACTCCGGGACCGGCCCGCTGCTCGCCCAACTCGCCGAGCCGCAGATCGAGTTCAACTACATGGGCCGCTTCGACCGCCCGGCGGCGGCCGACTGGTCCTACGCCCCCGAGGACGACGCGGCCGACCTCGACGCCGACCCCGGCCAGCCGATGTCCCACGCCCTGACCCTCAACGCCATCACCGAGAACCGTCCCGAGGGCCCGGAACTCAGCGCCCACTGGGCGTACGCGGCCGAACTCCTCACCGAGGAGCGGGTCCAGGACCTGGCCCGCACCTGGTTCCGGGCGCTGGAGGCCGTCGTACGACGGGCGGAAGCCCTCAACAGGGCCTGAAATCCCAGTACTTACTCCGACAGTAGATCCCGACGAAAGGCAAGGAACTCCCGACATGAGCAACCCGTTCGAGAACCCCGAAGGCGTCTACTCCGTCCTCGTCAACGACGAGGGCCAGTACAGCCTGTGGCCCGACTTCGTGGACGTGCCGGCCGGCTGGACGGTCGCGCACGGACCCGCCGCCCGGCAGGAGTGCCTGGACCACATCGAGGCCAACTGGACGGACATGCGGCCCAAGAGCCTGGTCGACGGGGTCTGAGTACGCGGAAGGGGGGCCGGTCCGAGTCGTGAACTCGGGCCGGCCCCCCTTCCGTTGGGTCAGGAGGCGGGCTGCTCCACCTTCGTCGACGTCTTGCCGTCCACCGCCGCCGCGAGCTGCGGCACCAGGCGGTCCAGGACGTAGGGGATGCTCAACACCGTAGAGAGGGATACCGCGTTGCCGTAGTCACTGGTCTCCTTGATGAAGACTTCGCGGCCCTGCTTCACCACGTTCAGGTCGCCGTAGATCTTGTCGCTGTGCAACTTGGTGACCGCCGTGGTGGTGTCCGGCACGATCCACACGGCGACCTTCTGGTCGAGCAGGTCGTAGCGCTCCTTGCTGATGTTGGCGCCGAACGTGTCACCGATGACCTTGTCGAGGTCCTTCGGGAGCGAGAAGCCCAGGTCGGACAGGAGTCGCGAGCGCGGGTCCTGGCTGCCGTAGACGAACACGCCCTCGTACGGGGTCGCCATGACGGCGGAGGCGCCGGCGAACGCGGGGTTGGCTTTCTTCGCCGCGTCGAACTTGGCCTCGACGCCCGCCACCAGGGTCTTGGCCTCGTCGGCCTTGCCGAGCGCCTGGCCGATCTCCTCGGTCTGCTGCTGCCACGGCACGCCGTAGTCGTTGTAGGCCTTCGGCTGGGCGACGACCGGCGCGAACTGCGACAGGCTCTGGTACTGGGCCTTGGTCAGGCCCGAGTAGACGGCGAGGATCAGATCGGGCTTCAGGGCGGCGATCTTCTCCACCTGCGGGCCCGTGCCGGTGTCCTTGAGGACGGTCGGCGCCGCCGAACTCCCCAGCTTGTCCGCGGCCCACGGGCCGATGGCGCCCTTGTAGCCGCCGAGCCACTCGGTCGTGCCGACCGGCACCTTGCCCAGCGCGAGGACGGCGTCCTGGTCGGTGAGGCCCACGGTGACGATGCGCTTGGGCTCGGACTTGATCGTCGTACTGCCGAACTTGTGGGCGATCGTCACGGGGAACGCGTCGGCGGAGGCCTTCGCCTCGGAGCCCGACGTGTTGGTGGAGGACGAGGTCGAGTCGGAGTCGGAGGATCCGCAGCCCACCGCCGTGACGGCCAGCAGGAGTACGGAGGCGAGCAGGCCGGACAGCCGGGAGGCTCTGGTGGCGCGGGGCATCGGATGATCCTTCTGTTCGTCGCGATGGGTACGGCGGGGGGGTGACAGGTTCAGGGGGTGTCGGCGGAGCGGCTGTCGGACCAGGCCTGCCAGAGCGCGGCGTACTGGCCCCGGGCGGCGAGGAGTTCGTCGTGCGTGCCGTTCTCCACGACCCGGCCGCCGCTGAGGACGACCACCCGGTCCGCGGAGGCGGCCTGGCTGAGCCGGTGCGCCACGACCAGCGCCGTACGACCGCGCAGGGCCTGTTCGGCGGCCTCGTCGAGCTGACGGGCGCCCGAACTGCCCGCCTCCGCCGTCGCCTCGTCGAGCACGACGACCGGCGGATCGGCCAACAGCAGCCGGGCCAGGGCGAGTTGCTGGGCGCGGTCGGCGGTCAGCCGGTGACCGCCGTCGCCCACGACCGTGTCCAGGCCCTCCGGCAGCGCCTCGGCCCAGCCGAGCGCGCCCACCGTGTCGAGCGCCTCCCGCAGTTCCTCGATGTGCGCGTCGGGGCGGGCCAGCCGCAGATCGTCGACGAGCGGTCCGGCGAAGACATGGACCTCCTGCGTGACGAGCCCGACCAACTGCCCTGCCTCGTCCGGCTCTTCACCGCCGACGTCGATCCGGCCCGCCTGCGGGCGGTGCAGCCCCGCGACCAGCTTGGCGAGCGTCGTCTTGCCCGCACCGGTCGTCCCGACCAGCGCGACCCGCTCCTTGGGTCGGATCTCCAGGTCGACGTCGTGCAACACCGGGCGGCCCGGCACGTACGCATGCGAGACACCGGTCAGCATCACGGACAGGGGTCCGGCCATGGTCGTACGGTCGTCAGCGCGCCCGGCGACCACGGGCGCGGGTTCGTCCACGACGCCGACGAGCCGCGCCAGTCCGGCCGTTGCCGACTGGGCGTCGTCCAGCAGCACCAGCGCGGTGTTGACCGGACCGAAGAGACTGTGGAAGTAGAGCGCGGCCGCCGTGGCCGTACCGACCGAGGCGGAACCGTCGCGCACCAGCAGGAACCCGGTGACCAGGACGGCGGACAGCCCCAGATACTCCGCGATGTGCAGCCGACTGTAGAAGCGCAGCATCAGCCGCACCCCGCTCATCGTCAACTCCACGGCGGCGCGCGAACGTTCGGTGACCTGCCGGGTGTGCCCCTTCTGCAAGCGGTACGTCCGCACCGTCCGCGCCCCGCCGATGGTGTCCAGCAACTGCTGCTGCTGGGTCCCGGTAGCGATGCGCTCCTTGGCGTACAGGGGAACGGCGTTGCGCACATACCAGCGGGCGGTGTGCGCCTGCACGGGCACGGCGATCAGCGCGGCGAGCAGGAACCGCCAGTCCAGCAGGGCGAGCGCGCCCAACGTCAGCACGATCGACAGCGCGGACCGCGCCAGTTCGGGCAGCGCACCGCGCACCGCGTCGGCGACCCGTGAAACATCCCGCGTCACACGGGAGTTGAGGTCGCCCGACCCGGCCTTCTCGATCCGGTCCAGAGGCAGCGACAGCGCCCGCTCCACGAACAGTTCGCGCAGCCGCGCGAGCGCGGTCTCCCCGAGCCGGGACACCAGCGACATGCCGAGTGCGGTGGTCACGCCTTGAACGACGGCGACCCCGGCCAGCGCGACCACGGGCAACGTGAGCGCGTCGGGGGAGCGGCGCTCGGTGACCACGTCGACGATATGACCCAGCAGCGGCTGGGTGAGCAGTCCGACAGCCGTGGCGACCACCATCAGCCCGAACCCGGCGAAGGCCAACCCCCGCTGCGGGCGCAGCAGTTCACGGACCGCGGCACGGGTACGGGCTGGGGTGGCGGTGGGGAGGAGGGCACGGTCGGAGTCCGTCCGCAGGCCTTCGGAGTCCGTCCGCATGTCCTCGGTGTCTGTCCGTATGCCTTCCGTCGTCATGCCAGCACCGCCGTCCGGTAGGTCGCGTCGGTGCGTACCAACTCCGCGTGGGTGCCCTCGGCGCCGACGCGCCCGGCGTCGAGGAGGATCACGTGGTCGGTGACGGCGAGAAGTGCCGGGCTGTTGGTCACGACGATCGTGGTCCGGCCCTGCCGGAACTCGCGCAGCCCCTCCGCGATCCGCGCCTCGGTCACCGTGTCGACGGCCGTCGTCGGATCGTGCACGACGAGGACGGACGCCCCGGCCCGCAACGCCCGTGCGAGCAGGACGCGTTGACGCTGCCCGCCCGACAGGGACCGGCCGCCCTCACCGACACCGGTGGCGGGCCCGTACGGCAGGGACTCGGCGACCTCGTCGGCACGGGCGGCGGCCATGGCGCGCTCGGTAAGGAGACGGTCGCCGGCTGGCTCCTCCTGCGGAGTCACGTTCGCCGCCAACGAGCCCTCGAACAGTGCCGCGTCGTGCGCGGCGACCAGCACCGCAGCCCGAAGTCCCGTCGGATCCAGCCGAGTCAGCGGCACACCGTCCAGCTCCACCGAACCCGACTCGGGGTCGGTCTCCCGGCCAAGACAGCGCAACAGCGCCTCGGCGCCGGCCGGATCCGTCACCGCGATACCGGTCAACTGCCCGGCGCGCAGGTCGAGATCGACGCCGTCGAGGCCGCCGAGCCGTACGCCCCGAAGTCGCAGTTCGCCGCGCACGGGCTCGGCGACGGACTCGTCGCCGTCCACGACGGAGTGCCCGGTGGCAAGCACCTCGGCGACCCGCGCGGCCGAGGCCCGGCCCTGCGCCAGCTCGGCGTTGACCCACGCGAACGTCTCCAACGGCCCCAGCAGGAACAGCGCGAGCCCCACCGCCGACACCAACTGCCCCAACGTAAGAGACCCATTGAGGGCGAGCCGTCCGCCCACCAGGGCGATCAGCGCGATGAATCCACCGGTGAGCGCGAGCACGAGCCCGGTCTGCCAGGACTCGGCACGCGCCGAACGCAGCGTGGCGGCAAGGGAGATACGGCTCGTCCGTCGATACCGCTCGACGGCGGCCTGCTGCGCGCCGAGCCCCTTGAGCACCCGCAGCCCGGCCACGAGGTCGGCGGCCACGCCCGAGGCGTGGGCGGCCCGGTCCTGCTCGGCCTCGCTTCGCCGCTCCAGCGGCTTGCTCAACAGATGCCCGAGCCATAGCAGAACAGGCGTACCCAGCAGCACGATGAGCCCGAGCGTCACGGAGATCAGCAGCAGTGCGACGGCGCTCACGGCGACACCCGCGACGGCCCAAATCCCGCTCATCAAGGCCATGTTGACCGCGCCGACCCGCTTGGCGTCCTCGGTGGCGACATTGGCCAGCTCACCGGGCAGCCGACCGTCCTCGGCACCGCCGCGCGCATCGAGCACCCGGCCCACGATCGCCAACCGCAGGGTGTGCGCGGCCTCTTCGGCCCCGCGCTCACCGGCCTTGGCGCCGAGCCGGAAACTCCACGACAGCGTCACGTACATGAGGGCCAGCACACCGAGCCAGAGCGCCAGCCGCCCCGCGTCCTGACCGGCGACGGCCTGATCGATGACGACGCCGATGAGCACCGGCACCAGGGCTTCCCCCAGTTGGTGCACGCATCCGAGCGCCGAGCCGAGAGCGACGCGCCGTATCTGTCCCTTGACCGAGCGCGTCAGGACGTCCCGCCCCGACAGTTCCCCTGCTCCCACCAGCCACCCTCCGGAAACCGGCCAACTTAGGCAAGGCTACCTTAAGTGAATTGCGGGAAGTGAGAGCCCTTTCTGCCCGCTCGGTAGGTAACGGAGCGGTTCCGATGCGCCCGATCGGCGGGGCGTCGGCCCGTGACGGCGAGCGGTACCCTTCCCGGAGTGCGCCCTTTTGCGCGGCGCGCGCAGGCAAGGCGGTACACGAACCCGGGAGGACCGGCGTTGCACGTCCAGGAATGGCTCGACACGGTTCCCCCAGTGGCCGTCTACGCCGTGGTGGCGCTGGTCATCGGGGTGGAGAGCCTGGGCATCCCGCTGCCGGGCGAGATCGTCCTGGTCTCGGCGGCGCTGCTCTCCTCCCAGCACTCCGGCATCAACCCGATCATCCTCGGCGCCTGCGCGAGCCTCGGCGCGGTGATCGGCGACTCCATCGGTTACGCGATCGGCCGCAAGGGCGGACGCCCGCTGCTCGCCTGGCTGGCCGACAAGTTCCCCAGACACTTCAGCGAGGGCCATGTGGCCACCGCTGAGCGGTCGTTCGAAAAGTGGGGCATGTGGGCCGTCTTCTTCGGCCGCTTCATCGCCCTGCTCCGCATCTTCGCCGGCCCGCTCGCAGGCGTACTGCACATGCCGTACTGGAAGTTCCTGACCGCCAACCTCCTCGGCGGCATCATCTGGGCAGGCGGCACAACGGCAGTTGTCTACTACGTAGGAATCGTCGCCGAGGACTGGCTCAAGCGCTTCTCGTACTTCGGCCTGGCCGCGGCGGTGTTGGTGGGCCTGGCCTCCATGCTGATGGTGAGGCGCAAGGCCCAAAAGATGTCAGCAGAGAAGAACCAACCCGAACCAGTGAACGCCGCCGAGTAGATCGCCCAAAGGGGCGCGGGGAACTGCGCGCCCAGCCACACACAACCCGCACCCGCCAGCCGGTCTACTCATGTACCCCCTTATGCGCCTTGGCCAACTCCGCATACATGGTCCCGTTGAGGGTCAACCCCTCCCGTTCCTCGGGCGTGAGTTCCCGCCTGACCTTGGCCGGGACACCGGCGACCAGTGACCCCGCCGGCACAACCATCCCCTGCGGCACCAACGCCTGCGCGGCAACAAGCGAACCCGCCCCGATCACCGCCCCGTTGAGCACCGTAGCCCCCATCCCGATGAGACAGTCGTCCTCAACGGTCGCCCCGTGCACAACGGCGTTGTGCCCCACGGACACCCGCTCCCCGACAGTCACCGGAAACCCGGGATCGGCGTGCAGCGTGCAGTTGTCCTGAATATTGCTGCTCGCCCCGACGACGATCCGCTCGACGTCACCGCGCAACACGGCCCCGTACCAGACACTCGCTCCCGCAGACAGCGTCACATCCCCGATCACCGACGCCGTAGGAGCCACGAACGCCGACTCGTCGACCTCCGGCTCCCTGCCACCAATACCCACGATCAACGCCCTGTGCGTCATAAGACCCTCCCTATCCGTCGGAGACACCCGCACCGTATGTCATCGGGTAGGGCGAAGATCACAGCGGCCGGACCTCATGGGTGCGGCTCACGCTGAGTACCGTGAGCGGGTGCCCAAGCGCAAGAACACGTTCTCGAAATGGCCGCGCCACCTCGCGCAACGCGCCGTCCACGCGGGCTGGGCCTGGGTGCAGCGCACGGGCTCGGTGACGGCCGAGAACCCCGGCCGCTTCCGCTTCGGCTCCATCGGCGAAGCCACCCGCCTCGCCTTCCCGCTGGGCACCGTCTTCGGCGAACCGTGGATCCACCTCGGCGCCCACTGCATCGTCGGCGAACAGGTCACCCTCACCGCGGGCCTGATGCCCGACCTCGACCTCGGCCCCGACCCGATCCTGCGCCTCGGCGACGGCGTCGTCCTCGGCCGCGGCAGCCACGTCATCGCCGACACGACGGTCACCATCGGCAGCGACTGCTACTTCGGCCCGTACGTCTACGTCACCTCCACGAACCACTCCTACGACGACCCGCACGAGCCCATCGGCAAGCAGTGGCCGCGCATGGAGCCCGTCGAGATCGGCCCGGGCTGCTGGATCGGCACCGGCGCGGTGATCCTGCCGGGTGCGCGGATCGGCCGGAACGTGGTGGTGGCGGCCGGTGCGGTGGTCCGGGGCAATGTGCCCGACCACGCCGTGGTGGCAGGGGCGCCCGCACGGGTCGTACGCCGCTGGACTCCGGCGGAGGGCTGGCAGCCACCGCTACGGACCCCGGCTCCTGTGCCGATCCCCGAGGGCGTCACCCCGGACCAGCTGAACGCGCTGGCCGGTCTGGACGAGGAGACCGCGGCACGGCTCGCCGAACTCGACGACGACACGGTCGCGCGGTTGGCGGAACTGGACGCCGAAGCCTGATCCCGCATCGGAGCGGAGGTTCGCACCGGCCCCCACCCTCCGCTGCTGCTCACCCCGTCGCCAGCAACAACGTCCCCACCAACGCGAGCCCTGCCCCCGCCGCCTGCACCGCCCGCAACCGCTCACTCAGGAATCCGCGCGCGGCCAGGGACGTCACCACCGGGTACAACGACGCGAGCACCGCCGCCACGGTCACCGGCCCGTGCTGCGCGGCAACGGAATACGTCCCATTGGCCGCCACATCGGCGAGCCCCACGAAGGCCAGCGCAGGCAGCGAACCCCAGCGGAACCCGCCCTCCGGGAGCGCGGTCCCGCCCCGTCGTACGGAGACGTAGAGGGCTGCCCCGCCGGTGGCCACGTTCGTCAGTCGCTGCACGAACAGGGCGAGGAACAGGCCGGTGACAGTGGTGGAGGCCTCCGCGATCAGCGCGAACACCGTGCCGAAGCCGAGCGCGGCGATCAGTGTCAGCAGGATGGTCTGCCGCTGTACGGGCGCGCCCCGCAACTGCGGGCCGCCCGCCAGGACGACCCCGGTGACGGCGACCGCGATCCCCGCCACCTGCATCAGCCCGGGCCGCTCCCCGAGGAACAGCCCGACACCGACCGGCACGGCGACGCTCAGCGTGGCGAGCGGTGAGACGACGCCCATCGGGCCCAGCGCGAGCGCCTTGTAGAAGGAGAGGAGCGCGATCGGTCCCACCAGGCCCGCCGCGAACGCGAACCACAGACGCGGCCCGGCCTCGCTCCAGCCCCCGGTGGCGATGACGACCGCGCCGAGCACGGCCGCCGCGATCCCCTGCGACACGACGACGACCGTCAGTGCCGGGGACCGTCGGGTGAGCAGACCTCCGCCGAAGTCGGCCAGCCCCCACAGGAGGCTGGTGGCCAGGGCGAAGAATGCTGTCACGGGGTGCCTCGCAGTACAGTTCGGTGAACGATCGGTGCATCACACCGTAGTTCAGCGAAGTGAACTCTGTCATCCATAATATTGAACTGAAGGTATGGACGGAACGTGTCGGACCTCGATCTGCTGAACCAGTCCCTGGCGCGCAACGTCAAGCACTGGCGATCGGTGCGCGGCTTCACCCTGGACGTGCTGGCCGCGCGGGCCGCCGTCAGCCGGGGCATGCTCATCCAGATCGAGCAGGCCCGCACCAATCCCAGCATCGGTACGGTCGTCAAGATCGGCGACGCCCTCGGGGTCAGCATCACCACCCTGCTCGACTACGAACAGGGCCCGAAGGTCCGTATCGTCCCCGCCGACCGGGCGGTACGGCTCTGGCACACGGAGGCCGGCAGCTACAACCGCCTGCTCGCCGGCACCGAGGCGCCCGGACCGCTGGAGATGTGGGACTGGCGGCTGATGCCGGGGGAGAGCAGCTCCTCCGAGCCCCACCCCACCGGCACCGTCGAACTCGTGCATGTCACCACCGGCGAGCTGACCCTCACCGTGGACGGCGAGGACCACCTCGTCCCGGCCGGCGCGAGCGCCACCTTCGAGGCCAACACCCCGCACACATACGGGAATCGGGGCGAGGTGCCGATGGAGATGGTGATGGCGGTGTCCGTCCCGCCGGTGCACCGCGACACCCCGTGAACGGCCGTCGTACGGCTGTTAGCGTGCCGTCATGCGCGCACCCATCGGACACTTCGACCATGCCACCCCGGCCCCCGACTGCCTCGACGAACTGATCCGCCCGGTCGCCGAAGCCGTGCGCGGCTGGCACGGCAGCGTCCCCACCGACCAGATCGTCTACGTCGACACCGACCCGGAGTGGGCCGACACCGCCACCTTCGTCGAGCACTACGGCCGGGAGCTGCTGGAGCAGTCCGCGAACTGCGTGGTCGTGGCCGGGAAGCGCGGCGGCGAGACCATGCTCGCCGCCTGCGTGGTCCTGTCCACCACCCGTGCCGACGTCAACGGTCTGGTCCGCCGCCAACTCGGCGCCCGCAAGGCCTCGTTCGCCTCCATGGACACGGCGACCGGCGAGAGCGGCATGGAGTACGGCGGCATCACCCCCATCGGACTCCCCGCCGACTGGCCGGTGTTGGTGGACTCCGCCGTCGTCGACCTCCCGTACGTCCTGGTCGGCAGCGGACGCCGCCGCGGCAAACTCCTCGTCCCCGGCAAGGCGTTCGCCGAGATTCCGGGCGCGGTCGTACTCGAAGGTCTCGGGGTCGCCTGATCTCAGGCCATGCTGTGGTGGTGGGCCAACTCCCCGTGCGGGTCGGCCTCGCCCGGCACCGGTGCCGGGTCGGCGTGCACCAGGGCCGCGGTGAGGCGAGGCACCGCGTGCAGCAGCGCGTGTTCCGTCGCCACGGCGACGGCGTGGGCCTGCCGTACCGTGGCCTCCCCGTCCACGACCACCGCCACCTCGGCGCGCAGCCGGTGCCCGATCCAGCGCAGCCGCAACTCGCCCACTCCGCGCACCCCTTGGACCTCCCGGACGGCGTGCTCGGCCCGGTCCACGAGTTCGGGATCGACGGCGTCCATCACGCGCCGGAACACCTCGCGCGCCGCGTCCCGCAGCACCAGCGCGATGGCGGCCGTGATCGCCAACCCCACGAGGGGATCGGCGAGTTGCCACCCCAGCGCCGAGCCCCCGGCGCCGACCAGCACGGCCAGTGAGGTGAACCCGTCGGTGCGGGCGTGCAGTCCGTCGGCGACCAGCGCGGCCGAGCCGATCTCCCGCCCGACCCGGATCCGGTACCTGGCCACCCACTCGTTGCCGACGAAGCCGGCCAGCGCGGCCCCCGCGACCGCCATGACATGCGTGACGGGCCGCGGATCGAGCAGCCGGTCCACCGCCGCCCAGGCCGCGAAGGCCGCGGACGCGGCGATCGTCAGCACGATCGCGATCCCGGCCAGGTCCTCGGCCCGGCCGTAGCCGTAGGTGAAGCGCCGGGTCGCCGCACGGCGGCCGAGCACGAACGCGATGCCCAGCGGTACGGCGGTCAGCGCGTCCGCCGCGTTGTGGACCGTGTCGCCGAGCAGTGCGACCGACCCGGACACCACGACCACGACCGCCTGCACAAGCGCCGTCGCACCGAGCACCGCGAGCGAGACCCAGAGGGCGCGCATACCGCGGGCCGAGGACTCCAGGGCGGAGTCGAGTTTGTCGGCGGTCTCGTGGGAGTGGGGGGTGAGGATGTGGGTGAGGCGGTGGCGGATGCCCCTGGGGGCGTGGTGGTGATGATGGTGCTCGTGGTGGTGCTGGTCGCTCACGTGCGTCCCCTTCCGGTGCGCGGGTGGACGTGACGCGCCCACGGGACCATTATGTGCGTATGAGCGCACGCACGCACCTGTCACCTGCGCACGATGCGCATCCGCGCACCCCGGGCGAGGAACAGTTCGCGCTGGCCGCCGAACTCCTGGCACTGCTCGGCGACCGCACCCGCCTGACCCTCCTCCATGCCCTGACGGCGGGCGAGTCCGACGTCACCACGCTCACGGAGGCGTGCGACGCGGCCCGCCCGGCCGTCAGCCAGCATCTGGCACGGCTGCGTCTCGCGGGCCTGGTGACCACGCGCAAGGAGGGCCGCAGGGTCATCTACGCACTGAGCGACGGTCATCTACGACGACTCGTCGACGAGGCGTTGAACGTGGCGGACCACCGGCTCAACGACCGCCCGCCGCACGATTGACGCTCCGTCAGCCGGTCGGGCCCTTGCCGAGGTACGACTCCGCGAACGCGAGCCCCGCGGAAGGGGATTGGAAGACCCGGCGCAGCCGGGCGAGGGTGGTGCCCGCGAGGTACGGGTCGCCTGACGAGGCGCCGTGGTACACCTCGGAGAGCCAGCGGGAGAACTCCTGGTACTCCCAGACCCGGCCCAGACATGCCTCCGAGTAGCCGCCCAGGCCCGCCGATTCGCCCCTCGTGAAGTGGGCGACGAGCGCGTCACCGAGCAGGAACGCGTCGTGCAGGGCGAGGTTCATGCCCTTCGCGGCGATGGGCGCGGTGAGGTGGGCCGCGTCGCCCGCGAGGTAGAGCCGGCCGAACACCATGGGTTCGACAACGTAGTTGTGCATGTCGAGCACACGCTTCTCGATCAGCCGGCCCTCGGTCAGCGGCGGGGCGCCGGTCGCGGCGAGCCGGTGCTGCAGCTCGGACCAGACGCGGTCGTCCGGCCAGTCGGCGGGGTCGTCGCCGGGCGGGCATTCGAGGTAGTAGCGGGTGACTTCGGGGCTGCGTGCCATGTGCCCGGCGAAGCCGCGCGGATGGACGCCGAACAGGACGCAGTCCGAGGACGGCGGTGCCTCGGCGAGCAGCGCGAGCCAGCCGATGCCGTAGTCGTGCCGCGCGGTACGGGCCCGCTCCGGGGGTATCGCGCCCCGGCTCACCCCGCGCGCACCGTCGCAGCCCGCGACGAAGTCCCCGTGCACGAGCTGCCGTTGACCGGTTTCGTCGGTGTACGACACCGCCGGGCGGTCGGTGTCCAGGTCGTGCAGCTCGACGTCCCGCACACCGAAGCGGATCGCGCCGCCGCGTACGTCCGCGTACTCCCGCACCAGGTCCGTGACCAGCAACGGCTGCGGATAGACGTAGTGGTGATGCCCCGTCAACTCCGTGTAGGAGACCCGGTGTCGCTGCCCGCCGAAGCGGAACTCGCACTGGGTGTGGCGCTGCGCCCGTTCCAACAGGTTCTGGGCGAGGCCGCGTTGCTCAAGGCCGCGGACGGCCCACTCCTCGATGACCCCGGCCCGGGGCCGCTGTTCGATGAACTCCCTGGTCTCGGTCTCCAGGACCAGACAGTCGACTCCGGCCGCGCGCAGGATGTTGCCGACGGTGAGCCCGGCGGGTCCTGCGCCCACGACGACGACCGGAAAGCGGGGAACGGACGGTGAGTTGGGGTGGGGGGAGGCAGAAGTCACCGGCCCAGTATGACGGCGTCCCGACAACCGAAACCGGCCGCCTGGACGGCGGCCGGTTCGGATCGTGCGTGAGGAGGGTCGGATCAGTGCGCGGGCGCGTCCGTGATCACGACCTCGTCGATGCTGCGCTCGATGTCCTCGACCGTGGACGAGGTCGCCTTGGCCCAGTAGTAGATGCCGAGGGAGAAGGCGGCGATGAGCAGGATGTCCCACCACAGCGGGATGTTGCCCTGGCCACCGAAGCCGCCCTGCCAGGAGATCAGGCCCATGCCCAGCAGGTAGACCGGCAGCCACTGCGCGGCCTTGAAGTCCAGTCGGGGCGCGTCCGGCAGGTTGTTGCTGTGGGCGTAGAAGGCGTAGCCGCCGAGCAGGAGGTAGCCGAGCAGGATCGCCAGGCCGAGCCGCCACAGGGTGTCCCAACCCGCCCAGTAAATGATCAGGTTGGCGACCACGAACGACAGCGGGGAGAGCAGCTTGCCGGCCGGCAGCCGGTACGGGCGTTCCAGGCGCGGCAGTTTGTCGGCGAAGACGCCGTAGGCCAGCGGGGCGCCCGCGTACATCAGCACACTCGCCGAGGTGATGAAACCGACCAGCTTGTGCCAGCTGGGGAACGGCAGGAAGCAGATCACGCCGGTCACGAAGGACATGATCAGGCCGAACCACGGCACACCGCGCGCGTCGGTCTTCGTGAAGAGCTTGGGGGCGTAGCCGTTCTTCGCCAGGCCGTAGGAGACGCGTGAGGTGGCCGTGGTGTAGATCAGGCCGGTGCCGCCGGGGGAGATGATCGCGTCCAGGTAGAGGATCCAGGCCAGCCAGCCGAGGCCGATCAGAGTCGTCAGGCCGGCCCACGGACCGCTGTCGCCCTTGAACGCGAGGTGGCCCCAGCCGTTCGCGAAGGTGCTGTGCGGCAGTGCGGCGATGAACACCACCTGGAGCAGGACGTAGATGACGGCACCGATCGCGACCGAGCCGAGCGTGGCGCGCGGCAGGTCCCGCTTCGGGTTGCGGCTCTCGCCCGCCAGTTGGATGGCCTGCTCGAAGCCGAGCAGGGCGAAGATGATGCCGCTGGTGCTGATCGCGGTGAGCACGCCCTTGGCGCCGAAGGGCGCGAAGCCCTCCGAGTGGAAGTTGGCGGGGTGGAAGTTGCGCGCGGCGACGATGAAGATCGCGCCCAGCGGGACGGCTATCTTCCACCAGGTCGCGGCGCTGTTGGTGTGCGCGAGCACCCGTACGCCGAAGAAGTTCACGGCGACGAAGACCGCCATGAGCACGATCGCCACCAGCAGACCGCTGGCGGTCAGGGTCTTGTCGGCGTGCTCGAAGTGCTTCGCCCACGACCAGTGACCGGCGTAGCCGATCATGGCCTCGACCTCGATCGGCGCCACGGTCGCGGCCTGGAGCCAGGAGAACCAGCCGAACGACATGCCCGCGAGGCCGCCGAACGCGTAGTGCGGGTAGCGGGCCGTGCCGCCCGCCACCGGGAACATGCCGCCGAGTTCGGCGTGCACCAGTGCCAGCAGCACGATCGCGACCGCGCCGATCACCCACGAGATGATCGCCGAGGGACCGGCCTGGATGACGGCGTCGTGCGCGCCGTACAACCACCCGGAGCCGATGATGGAGCCGACGGATGCCCACATCAGCCCGATCAGGCCGACATCCCTCCGCAAGCCGCTCGGATCCCTGGTGGCCTCCGAAACGGACTGGTCAACGCTCACCATGTCAAGAGGCCTCTCGAAGTCAGCACGCATGCTTAACGGACGGGAGGCCTCAGGCTAGGAATGAATGAATTCTTACAGAAGTCCGTTGCCTGAAATTTTACTTGTCTTCGAGGTGTTCTTTGACATGTTCACAGGCTTCTTACCGTGTTGCCCCGAGCCTCGGGATCTCGATCGCCGGGCAGCGGTCCATCACCATCTCCAGGCCCGCCGCCCGGGTCCGCTCGTACGCGGCCTCGTCGATCACGCCCAGCTGGAACCAGACCGCCTTCGCGCCCTTGGTGACCGCCTCGTCCGCGACCGCCCCGGCGAGCTCGCTGTTGACGAACACGTCGACGACGTCGACCTCGAAGGGGATCTCCGCGAGCGAGGCGTACCCCTGCTCGCCGTGCACCGTCTCCGCCTTGGGATGGACCGGGACGACGCGCTTGCCGAAGATCTGCAGCACCTCCGCCACGCCGTACGCCGCGCGGGACCGGTTCGAGGACAGGCCCACGACCGCCCAGGTGTCACCGGACTCGGTGAGGATCTTTCGGACCGTTGCTGAGTCGCCGTACACGCTCGGCCTCCTTGGTATGCGTGCGGAGTCTGACGCGTGACACAACGGCGCGCGGCGGGCGGGGATTCCCTCAGTCGGAGACCACGGTGGTGTTGAGGCCCTTGTCGTAGTGGTTGCGGGCGATCTTGATCCCCGTGCTGCCGTGGAAGACGAAGAGTGGGGAGGTGTACGGCGGCTCGTCCGGCGAAGCGAGGCGGCGGACCGTGTTGCCGGTGAAGGTGAAGCCGCCGACGCTCTTGGCGTTGACGACCGTCACGTCGCCGATGTCGAAGGAGTTGTCCTCGACCGCGATGTTGTGGTGCACCGGGTTGGCCGGGTCGACGACCTGGTTCGTCGGTTCCACGAAGATCACCGGACCCGTGGGGCGGGTGAAGGAGTTGTCGCGGATCGTCAGGTGGGCCACCGGGCCGGACTCGAACCACTGGTACGCGTCGGCGGAGACGTAGATGCTCGCCATGGACATCGCGTCGAAGTGGTTGTCGCTGATCAGCACGGGCTTGCGGGTGGTGACCAGGATGCCGCGGGTCGGCACGTTGCGGAACGTGTTGCCGGAGATGACGACCGACGGGGTGGCCGTGATGTTCTCGACGACCGTGCCGCCGATCTGCACCCCGGCGGGCACCGGCCGGTCGAAAGTGACGTTCATCGTGGTGAGCGGCTTGTCGTGGTCCATGCCGCTCGGGCCGTCCACGGCCGTGACCTTCGCGTGCGGGTCCGCGACCGGGGTCATCGTGCGCTGCGTGGTGAACTCGACCTCGTCGCCCTGGGCGAACTGCGGGAAACCGGCGGTCTGCGGGTGCTCGTAGGCGAGGGTGAGGGTGTTCGGGCCCGGCTGCCCGACCACTTCGAGGTAGGTGCCGTGGATGTTGATCGGGTCGTCCTGCGGGCCGTCGAAGAGGCTCCGGGTGATGGAGACCCTGCCCTTGACGCCGGACATCTGCACGAAGTCCGCGAACGAGGCCGTCGAGCGGCCGGACTTCGGATCGGGCGCGAAGTTCACCTTGTCGATGGTGATGTTCTCGCTGAACTGGCCGACCACACCGAAGGATTGGAGGTAGTAGGCGTTCATCGAGCGCATCGTGACGTTCTTGGACTGCCAGATGAAGGCGCCCGGTTCGGTCCGCTCGATCAGGCGCATCTGGTAGACGAGACCGGCGTCCGACGGCTGTGCCGCGGTGCTGTAGTCGATGCGGATCCGGCGGTTGCCGAGGTCGGTGACCGAGGAGACGTCGTTGAAGAGCGGGTTGTCGCCGCGCCAGGTCTTCTGCGCCTCGGGGTCGTGGATCTGCGTGTACTGGAGTCCGTCCTCGCCCTGCCAGTACGGCTGTCCGGTGGCCGGGCTCTTCTCGCCGAGCCAGGTGATGTGCGTGCCGTTCACCTGGTACGGGCTGCCGGCCGGGATCGACAGGACGCGGTAGGCGTGCCCGTCGCTGACCCCGGCACTCGCGACCGTCGCGTCGATGACCTCGGGGGCCGCGTAGTCGAACGAGAAGTTCTGGAAGGTCACATTCGTCGAGCGGATCGACGCGAACGCCGTCTGCAGACCGTGGTAGACGAGCTTCGCCCCGCCGCCGTCGACGGTGACGTCGTGCATGTCCTCGATCAGCAGGCCGATCTTCTTGTCCCGGTAACGCTGGTCGGCGCCAACGGTGTTGGAGACATACAGCTCACGCGTCTCGGCCCGCTCGGGGTAGAGCTGATAGGTCCCCTTGGAGAAGACGATCCTGACCGCACGCCCGTGATCGACCTCCTTCGCGTGCCGCAGCGCCGCGACGACGGCGGGCGTGGAGTCCGTCCGGCCCGTCGGATCGGCGCCGTACGCGTCGACCCGCACCACCGCCGGCGCGGGCGTCGCTCCCGACGCCGCGGCGACGGGACCCCCGCCGCCCACGAGCAGCGCGAGCGCCACCCCGAGAAACACGAACCGAGACCGAGACATAGCCCCTCCGGAGCATTCATGAGTCGCCAAACACCCGATGAATAAACGGAGTTGCGGCCGCTTTGCCGGTCCGATCTCCGGACTGGAGTGTCCATAGATCCGACCTCTGGGTCAATGGTCCGGACGAGCAAGGGAGTTCAAGCTTTCGGCGCCGCCGTGCTCGCGCGGATCACCAGCTCGGGATCGAAGAGCAGCTCGCCGACGGGGACATCACGGTTGCCGACCAGGGCGAGGACACTGCGGCCCGCCTCCGAGGCCAGCCGGTCGGCCGGCTGGCGGACCGTGGTGAGCGGCGGGTCGACGAAGTCCATGATCATGGAGCCGTCGTAGCCCACGACCGACACATCGCCCGGGACGTCGTACCCCTGCCGGCGCGCGCCGCGGATCGCGCCGAGCGCCATGTAGTCGCTGGCGGCGACGATCGCCGTCGCGCCCCGGCCGAGCAGTGAGATCGCGGCGGACTGGCCGCCCTCCACGGTGTACGACTGCCGGACCACCCACTGCTCGGCGTCCTCGACACCGCGCTTGGTGAGCGAGGAGACGAAGCCGCTGACGCGCCGGTCGGCCGGGCGGTTGCCAACTGGCCCCGACGCCATGCCGATCCGGCGGTGGCCGAGCCGGTGGAGGTGGTCCACGGCGAGTTCGGCGGCGAGCAGATCGTCGGTGGAGAAGACGGGTGCCTCGCTCACGCCCTCGAACCGGCCGTTGATCCCCACGAACGGGATCCTGCGGGAGGTGAGGAGTTCGTACGCCTGCGGATCCGCGCCCTCGATCGTGTTGCTGGCCGAGAGGAAGACCACGGCGGCCACACCCCGGTCCGCGAGGGAGGTCACGAAGTCCAACTCCTGGACCCCGCCCGGGAAGCACGGGCACAGCACCGTCTTCAGGCCGTGCGGGGCGAGCACCGACTCGATCCGCTCGGCGACATCGGCGAAGAACGGGTTGGAGACCAACTCCGTGACGATCGCGACGAGTTGCCCCCGCGTCTGCCGCTCGTAGCCCAGGTCGGCCATCGCCTGCTCGACGGCCTCGCGGGTCCTGCGGGACACGCCCTGGCGCCGGTTGATGACCCGGCTGACCGTGGCCTCGCTCACCTGCGCCCGGTCCGCGACCTCGGTGATGCCGACCTTCATACGGTTCCCTCCACCCCGATTTGCAACAGTCGGATGAAAACTTTCAATCCGACCTCCCACGCAACATAGCAGTGAGACTGCATGTCTTCCATGTTTCTTGCGCATGACCATTGAATCGCCACTTCGGCCCCTGCTAGCTTTCCGGCCACCACGCGGCGCCCATCCCGCAGTGACCGAAGACCCGGGAGACCCGATGAAGCCCTCAAGGCTCATGCTGCTCACCGCTGTTGCCCTGCTCGCACCGATGGCTCCCGCACTGTCGGCCACCGCGTCCGCCGCCCCCCGCCCCCAACTCGCCATCCCCGACCCCGGGTTCGAGAACGGTGGCGTGGGCTGGACCTTCACCTCGGGAGCCGGCGTCGGCACCGGCAACAGACACGGCGGCCAGCGCTTCCTCTACCTCGACTCCGGAGCCGGCAAGAGCGGGCAGACGACCATCGTCGCGCCCCGCGACGGCAGTTACGACTTCTCCGCGTGGATCGGCAGCGCCGGCACCGGCGGCACGTACACGATCCGGCGCAACGGCGTGACCGTGCAGACCATCACCCTGCCGCAACACCCCGGCTACGCCCGCTACACCATCAGCGACGTCAAGCTGAGGACCGGCGATCTGCTCCAGATCGAGTTCGGCTCCGGCACCTCCTGGGTCAACGCCGACGACCTGATGATCTCGCCCGCCGCGCCCGCCGACCCCAAGGTCACCTCGTCCGACCCCTCGGTGGTCGAGATGTTCGCCTGGGCGCAGAAGAAGGCCAACAGCTGGGTCCAACTCCCCGGCACGGTCGGCCCGGTCAACGTCGACGAGTACCAGACCGGCGGCACCGGAACCGCAACGTACGAGCCCACCTACTGGGCCGGATACGCCAACCGCAGCGCCTACTACTCCCGCGACATGACCCACCAGCTCGCCGGCGCCCACCTCATCGGCCTCGACACCGAGAACGAGACGATGCTCCGCTCGTACGCGGCGTCGGCCACCGCCGAGAGCAAGTACTTCCCGGTGTGGTCCCTCAACTTCGACGCCAAGACCTACCTGAGCATCGACTACAAGAGCCCGGACAACTTCGTCCGCGAGGTGCCGGCCACCTTCGAACTCGTCGAGAAGGCAGCCCAGGCCTACCTCTGGACCGGCGACCGCAGATACGTGGACGACCCGGTGCTGTGGGACTTCTACCGGCACGCCACCGAGCAGTTCATCGACCTGCACAACTCCGCCAAGGACAACGGCAAGGTCAAGGTCGCCGAGGGCACCGGCCAGGGCATCTTCGCGGGCGCCGCCAGCTACAACGAACAGGACGGCGACGACCTGGCCGAGGCGGGCGACACCATCGCCACCGAGTACCAGGCCTACCTGGCGATGGCCGTGCTCGCCCGCGGCAAGGGCGACACCAAGCTGGCGAAGACCTACGACAAGAAGGCCGCCGACCTCAAGACGTACTTCAACGACACCTGGAGCGGCACCGGCAGCGGCGCCGACATGGTCCGCGCCTACACCGTCTCCGGCACTCCGGTCACCGGCTGGGGCAAGGAGAACAGCGTCTTCATGCCGATGAAGCAGATCATCGACCCCGGCCCGCGCAACGACGCCTACCTCGACTACATCCAGCAGCAGGAACTGGGACCGCAGGGCTCACCCAACATCGAGTCCACGACGTATCTCCCCGACATGTTCTTCAAGAACAACCGCCCCGACACCGCCTGGCAGTGGATGCAGAAGATCTACGGCGAGCGGGAGACCCAGCACGTCAACTCCAGCCAGGGCCCCGACGGCGACTACCCCGAGGTGTCGTTCACCCTGGTCAGCCAGACCATCCAGGGCCTGATGGGCATCACACCGGACGCGCCGGACCACAAGGTGACCACCCAGTCGCAGCTGCCGACCGGCATGAAGTGGCTCCAGGCGGCGGACGTCCCCATCGGCACCGGCACGGTCACCGTGCGGCACGACGGCGCCACGAAGACCACGCTGACGAACAACTCCCGCAAGGGCTCCTACAGTTGGGAGGCCCGCTTCGCCGGCGTCCACAAGAAGATCAAGGTCAACGGCGTCGCGCAGCACGTGCGGGTGAAGACGGTCCACGGCGTGACCTACACCTACGCGACACCGACGGTCCGGGCCGGGGCGACGACGGTCGTGCAGGTCGGCGACTGACGCGAACTCCCGCTCACCGAGGGCCCCGTAGTGCGGCGTCGAGATCGTCGAGGTACCGCGCGACGGGGCCCAGCGAGAGCAGACCGCTGCCCGCCCCGGCCAACTCGGCTGCGGCGGGCGCCAGTTCGTCCCTCGCGCGCTCCATCGTGTCCCGGTCGCCCACGGCGAGCGCCGCCCGCGCGGCCAGGCACCACAGCGCCTCGAACAGCAGGTCGCGCGGCGGGGCGGGCAGTGAACGCAGCGCGTTCCGGGCGTCGTTGGTCCGTCCCTGGGCCAGCGACACGAGGGGGCGGGCCCACGGTTCGTACGGCCCCCAGTCGATGTGCTCGCCGGTCTGCGCGGGCTGCCCGTACCGCACCCGCAGACACAGCAGGGCCAGCGGTAGCAGCCCGTGCTCCAGCCCGGGCATTCCGGCGCCGTCCAGCCGCCGCGCCGCATCCTGGTAGGCCGCCTCCACGTCCACCGGCAGCGCACTGCCACACTCGGTGAGCCGCACCACCCGGTACCACTGGGTGAACACGCCCACCAGCGGCAGTTCATGACGCTCCGCCAGCTGTTCTGCGGCTGCCGCGTGCCGGTCCGCTCCGCCGAAGTCGGCGAGGGCGCTACGAGCCTGGAGCCGAACGAGATGGCCGAGCACTTCGTGGGTGACGAGGCCGTGCCGGGCGGACAGGGCGACCAACTCGGCCCCGATCCGGTCCCGTTGCGGGGCGAGGCCGGCGCGGTGGAAGGTCTGCATGAACACCCCGTTGAGGGCGAAGGCCAGGAGCGCCGGGTCGTTGAGCCGGCGGGCGATGTCCTCCGCCTGCCGGGCGGCCTGGGGCCCGCGCGCGGAACGCGTACCCCGTGACTCCAGAGCGACCGTGGCCAACAGACGGGCCCGCACCGCGAGATGGACGTCCGGCGGGAGTACGGCAAGGGTGCGCTCGGCGGCGGCCACGGTCTCCGCCGCCAGCCGGGGGTCGTCGACACGGGTCCAGATCGCCGGGACGTCGTAGGCGCCGATCACCCGGGCGGTGAGTTCCGGGTCGCCCAGTTCGGCCGCCGCCGCGATCGCCGCGAGCCGATGCCCGCGGGCCGCCTCCAGCCCGCCGCCTCCGGTCACCGCGAGATCCCGCAACAGCCCCACCGCCGACTCCAGCCGCACCCGCGCACCGGCCGCCACGGTTCGGTCGTAGGCGGCGGTGGTGGCTGCCCACACCCGCTCCGCGGGACCGCCGACGGCTTGCGCCCGGGGTCGCTCCGCTGGGCCACCGTCTGCCTGGACTCGCGTTCGCGCGGGCGGGCTGCCGTCGGCTTGGGCCCGCGCCGACTCCGGCGGCTCGCCGTCCGGTGTGGCTCGGCTCCGTTCCTCAGGGCTGCCGTCCGTGTGCGCCCGCCTGTGCCCGAGTGGATCGCCGTCCCTGTGCGCCTGCGCCGGTTCGGGCGGGTCGCTGTTCGTCTGGGTTTGCGCCCGTTCCGGCGGGCTGCCGTCGGCTTGGGCTCGTCCCTGTTCATGGGGACTGCCGTCCGCCCCCACCTGCCCGTGCCCCCGCAGATGGCCGTCTCCCTGCGCCCGCGCTGGTTCCAGCGGGCGGCCAACTGTCTGCGCCCGCCCCCGTTCCTGCTGACCTCCGAGCCCAGGATCGAGGTGCGGAGCATGCGCCAGGATGTCCGACTCCAGGCGGCGCAGGGCCGGGCCCGGGTCCGCGCCGAGTTGTTTCACGAGGAGGGTGCGGGCCCGGCGCAGTACCGCGAGTGCGTCGCCCTGGCGGCCGGTGCGGTACAGGGACAGGGCCAGCAGTCGCCAGGCGTTCTCGCGCCACGGGTGTTCGGCCGCGTGCGCGTCCAGGTCGGGCACCGCCTCCGCGGCCCGGCCCAGGGCGAGTTGGGTCTCGGCCCGGCGTTCGACGGCGTGCAGGCGCAGCTCGGCGAGGCGGGAGCGTTCCGCGCGGGCCCAGGTCTCGGCGTCGAAGTCGGCGTAGGCCGGGCCCCGCCACCAGCCGAGCGCCTCCTCCAGGTGAGCCAGTGCCCGCGGCTCGGGCAGCTCTCCGGCGGTGGTCACCGCGCGCTCGAACCGCCACGCGTCCACGGCCTCCGGCGCGGCCCGCAGCGCGTACCCCGGTCCCTCGGTGACCAGCAGCCGGGCCGGCGCGCGCGGCGGGCGCTCCGGTTCCAGGGCCCGGCGCAGCGCGGCGACGAAGGTGCGCACCGCGCCCACCGCGTCGGCGGGCGGCTCCTCCCGGCCCGCCCACAGATCCTCGACCAGCCGTCCGACCGGGACGACCCGGCGCCGGGCCACGAGCAGCCGGGCCAGCACCGCGCGGTGTCGCGGCCCCCGCAGGGCGATCACGTCCCCGGCACCGTCCCAGGCCGTCACCGGCCCGAGCACCCCGAACGCGACCTCCATCACCGACCACCCTTTCCGGGGCATCGCCCCAGGTCACGGTAGCGCGCTCACCCGTTGCTCATCGGCGCGCGGCAGGCTCGGAGAGAGCACCCACAGCACAGACGAAAGCAGGGCGCACCATGCCACCGACCATCCCCGGCTTCACCTACCACCGCGTTCCCGTCGCGGACGGAGTGTCCCTGAACGCGGCCGTGTCCGGTTCGGGCAGTCCGGTCGTGCTGCTGCACGGCTTCCCGCAGACCCACCTCATGTGGCGTCATGTCGCCGCCGACCTCGCGGCCGACCACACCGTCATCTGCCCCGACCTGCGCGGCTACGGCGCGAGCGACAAGCCCGCCGAGACCGACGGCTCCGGCGACAGCTACGCCAAGCGCACCATGGCGAACGACATCGTGGCCCTCGCCCACACCCTGGGACACGATCGCTTCGCACTGGCAGGACACGACCGCGGCGCCCTCGTCGCCTTCCGCGCCGGACTCGACCACCCGGACACCGTGACCCACCTCGCCTGCCTCGACGTACTGCCCACCCTCGACATGTGGGACGTGCTGCACGGCGTCACCGCCGCCGTCGGCTTCCACCTCTACCTGATGGCCCAACCCCCGGGCCTGCCCGAGGAGTTGATCGCCGCCGCGCCCGACGCGTTCTTCGGCCACTTCCTCGACCTCTGGGCGAACGACCCACACGCGATCCCCGCCGACGTCCGCACCGCCTACCTGGACGCCTGCCGCGCCGCGGTCCCCTCGATCGTCGCCGACTACCGCGCCTCCGCCGGCGTCGACCTCGCCCACGACCAGGCCGACCGGGACGCCGGGAACCGGCTGCGGATGCCGGTCGCCGTGCTCCAGCAGGACTGGGGCGCCGCCCTCGGCTTCGACGCGGCGGCCCTGTGGCGCGACTGGGCACCGGATCTCCGGCACTCCACCGTGACCTGCGGCCACTTCATGGCGGAGGAGGCGCCCGCCGACGTGGCCAAGGCGCTCCGGGACCTGCTCGCCCGCTGACCGCGTTCCCCCTCGCCGACCCGCGCAGTACCGTCGGGACAGTCCCCACGGCAGGGGGTGCCCGATGCCCGCGCCCGACCCGCTCGCCGCACGGCTCACCGTCCATCTCGACGCGGCCGCGCTCTGGCACCACAGACCCGCATACGCCGAACTCGTCCACCGCGCCCACCGCGAGGGCCTCGCCGGAGCGAGCGTCTTCCACGGCGTGACGGGGTTCGGCACGGGCGCCGCCAAGGCCCGGCACCCCGGCAAGGCCCCGCACCTCCGCGATCACGGGCCCTGCCTGGTGATCATCGTGGACGACGAGCGACGGCTGCGTTCGTTTCTGCCGTGCGTGGCCGACGTGTTGGGAGAGACCGCGGCCGTCGCCACCCTGGACCAGGTGCGGATCCATGTGCCGGACAGCCCCGCGTGAACCCCGCCACTCCGGCCTGAACAGAGCGAACATGCGTGCGTACGGCCCTCCACCCGCCTACGCTCGGGCCGTGCTCCGCATCATCGACGCCCGAACCGGCGACTCCACCGAAGCCGCCCCCGCCCGCCGTGGCCTGACCAGGGTCGAGGCGCACGCGCCGGGCCTCGACCCCACGGCACTACGTGTCCTCCTCGTCGCCGACCTCCTCGTGCGCGCCCTCGAACTCGGCGGCACACCCGTGTGGGCCCTGCTCACCGGAGAACGGGACCAGGCCGAACTCCGCGCCGCCGCCGGTGCGTTGGGCATCCGCCCGTTCGAGGACGGCGGAGACCTCGGCTCCGGACTCGGCGAGGCCCAGGTCCTCCACGTGGCCGCCGGGAGCGAGGCGACACCCGGGGGAGTCCTGGTCGCCGTAGCGCCCGTCGCATCCCCTACGACCGCTGCCCCGGACCTGTCCGACCCGGGCGCGCTCCGTCTCGCCCTGCTCTCGCACCCACGGGACCTGCCCGTACGGCTCGACGCGGATGGTCTTGACGAGGCGCGGCGGACCCTGGCGCACTGGCGCGGGTCGGTCGCCGACTGGGCGCGGCAACCCTCGCGGCCGGTGCCCGACGAGGTGCGCGCCGAGCTGCGGAGCGCCTGGGAGAACGACCTCGACGTGCCCGCCGTGCTGGGGGTGTTGCGGCGCGTGGAGACCTGGCCCGACCTGCCGGACGGTGCCCGCTTCGAGACGTACGCCTACGCCGACCGGCTCCTCGGGCTCGAACTCACCCGTGACATCGGGTCGTTGGCGTGAACGCCCGCTCCGGGGCCCGCCCGTTGCGCCGACTGGTCGTGCTGCGGCACGCCAAGTCCGCCTGGCCCGAAGGCGTTCCCGACCGTCTACGGCCGCTCGCCCCGCGCGGTCTGCGTGACGCACCGGCCGCCGGGATCGCGCTCGCCGAGACGGACTCCCTGCCCGACCTCGCGCTGTGCTCCACGGCCGTACGGGCGCGCCAGACCTGGGAGTTGGCCTCGGCCGAGTGGGGCACCCCGCCGCCGGTGCGGTACGAACCGCGGCTCTACGCGGCCGATGTGGAGGATCTGCTCGACGCCGTACGCCAAGTGCCGCACGAGGTAGAGACGTTGCTCGTCGTCGGCCACAACCCCGGCCTGGAGGAACTGGTCCTCGAACTCGCGGGTGACAGTCTCGACGACGCGCTCGACGAGGTGCGGGTGAAGTTCCCGACGTCGGCGATCGCGGTCCTGGCCTGGCACGGCCGCACCTGGCGGGACCTCGCCCCGGGCACGGCCCTGCTGACGGGCCTGACCGTGCCGAGGGGCAAGAAGAAGTAGGCCCGGTTCTAAGGGAGTTGGAGGAACTCCCGCGCTCCGCGCAGCCGCGTGCCCAGCCGCTCCTGTGTCGCTCGGCTGTCCAGGCGGACGTCGAGGGCCATGGACGTGCCCTCTTTGCGCCCGGCGGGGAGCCGACTCGCGTCGAGTCCGTCGCGTCGGGCGATGAGCACACCGAGGTCGTGGCGGCTGAGGGCGTCCGGGCCGGCGAGATGGAACATCCCGGCCAGGTCGGAGCAGGCGAGTTCCAGCAGGGCGGCGGCCAGGTCCTCGACGTGCACCGGGCAGCGGACGACATCGGTGAACAGGACGCCCTCGCGGGCAGCGGCGGCCAGTTCACGCACCATGCGCTCGTGCGCGGAGCCGCCGTTGCCGATGATCAGCGAGGTGCGCGCGACCGCGGCGGCCGGTGTCAGAAGGCGAACGGCGGTCTCGGCGGCGGCCTTCGCCGCGCCGTACGGGGAGACCGGGTCGGGCGGGCACGACTCGTCGTAGGAGACGCGGGAACCGGAGAACACGGCGTCGCTGGAGACATGGACCAGGCGGCATCCGTGGCGTGCCGCCGCCATCGCCACGCGGACCGAACCGTCGGCGGTGACCGCCCAGTCGCTCTGTCCGCTGGTCGCGTTGATGATCGCGTCGGGTTCCAACTCGGCCAGGAGATCGCCGAGTCGGGTGTTCGTGCGGAGGTCGAGCCGGTGCCACGAAACATCCGGCGGCACGGTGTCGGGGCGTGCCGAGCAGTACGTCGCCGCCGTGGCCCAGCCCGCCGCGCTCGCCCGGCGTACGAGTTCCGTACCCAGGAAGCCGCTGCCGCCGACGACAAGGACTCGCACGGCGGTCAGCCGACGTGGACGCGGGGCCGCCGGTGCCGGTCCGGTTCCGCGCGGCGCAGTACCTCGCGGGTGACCGGCGCGACCTCCCCGTCGCCGAAGACGAGGAAACGGATCAGATGACTGACCGGGCTGCCCTCGGTCCAGTCGAAGTAGGCGTGCGGGACCTTGCCGGTGCGGTCCCGCAGGGCCAGCAGGACCGCGGCGATCGAGTTGGGCACCGTGGGACCCTCGACCCGAAGCCGCCGTACCCCGTACTTCTTGTCGCCGTGCACGGCGATGTCCGCGGTGAAGTCCGAGGAGTCGCGGACGATGACCTCCACGAAGAGCACCGGGCCACCCTCCGGGATGTGGGTGTGCTCGCGCTGGCTGTACTCCTTGGCGCGGTACTCCCGACTGCTGTGCTCCTGCGGCTCGTTGGCGATCAGCCGCAGGGGGCCGGAGCGGGCCGCCTCGTCGATGAACCGGGCCGCCGTGTCGTCGAACGTGACCTCGGCGGCCCGGAGTTCGAAGGCGCGGTGGATGCGCGAACCGAACGACGTCGCCAGGATCAGCACGATGAAGATCCCGGCGATCTTGATGCCGTCGGGCCGTTCGACGACGTTCGCGACCAGCGTGTACGCGAACACGGCCGTGATCGCGCCGAACCCGAGCGTCGCCTTCCGATGCCCCCGCTTGTGCACGGTGACCGTGGAGGCGAAGGCCGCCGAGAGCATCAGCACCAGGACGCCGGTCGCGTACGCGCCGCTCTGCGCGTCGACGCTCGCGTGGAACCAGAGCGTGATCAGCACGGCCGCCACCATGAACACGAGGACCAGGGGGCGTACCGCCCGCGTCCACTCCGGGGCCATGCCGTAGCGCGGCAGATAGCGCGGTACGAGGTTGAGCAGTCCGGCGAGTGCGGAGGCGCCCGCGAACCACAGGATCGCGATCGTCGAGACATCGTAGAAGGTGCCGAAGACCTGGCCCAGGTGCTCGTGCGCGAGATAGGCGAGGGCGCGGCCGTTCGCCGGGCCGCCCGTCTTGAAGGCGCTCTGCGGGATGAGGATGGTCGTCGCCAGGCTGGACAGCAGCAGGAAACCGGACATGACCACGGCGGCCGTGGTGAGCAGCTTGCGGGTCTCGCGGATGCGGCCCGTCGGCTTCTCCCAGGTGTCCGTCGTATCGCCCTTGACCTGCGGCATCACCGCCACGCCCGTCTCGAAGCCGGACATGCCGAGCGCGAGTTTCGGGAAGACGAGCAGGGCGACGCCGACCATCGCGAGCGGTGAGGAGTGCGCGGCCGTCATCGCGTCCGTCCAGTCGCCGATCTTCACGGGATGACTCAGCACTTCCCAGGCGGACACTGCCAGCACCACAAGGTTGAGCGTGAGATACACGCCCACCAGCACCACGGCGATCCCGATGGCCTCCCGGAACCCCTTGAGGAAGACCGCGCCCAGCAAGCCGACCAGCACCAGCGTGATCCAGGTGTTCTCGCCGTGCATCCAGCCCGGAGCGAACGGGTTCTCCACGACGTGCGCCGCCGCGTCCGCCGCCGAGAGGGTGACCGTGATCATGAAGTCGGTCGCCGCGAAGCCCAGGAGCACCAGGACGAAGATCTTCCCCGACCACCACGGCAGCAGCCGCTCCAGCATGGCGATCGACCCCTCGCCGTGCGGAGACTCGTGCGCCACCCGCCGGTACACCGGCAGCGCCCCGAGCAGCGTCAGCCCGATCAGCACGACCGTCGCGAGCGGCGACAGCAGTCCGGCCGCGAGTGCGGCGATGCCCGGCTGGTAGCCGAGGGTGGAGAAGTAGTCGACGCCGGTCAGACACATGACCCGCCACCACCGGTGCCCCTCGTGCTCCGGGTTCGGCGTCGCGTGCGGCCCCGGATGCCGGGCGCTCTGCTCGCTCAGCCCCTCCAGCAGCCAGGCCCGGCAGCGCTCGGCGGCGGACCCCGAACCGCCGGACTCCACGCTCTCCGTCGGGTCCACCTGCGCGCCGGTCATGCTGAGAACTCCCTGAGATCGGATCACCGTGCCCGCCACCGGGGCAACGAGCAGCGAGTATCCACCACATCGTCACCCGCACCCGGACCGGGGGCGACCCCTGACCCTGCGCATAGGCTGGCCGGATGCAGGACGAGTACCGCACAGTGGCCCGCCCGGGTGTGCACGAGACCGAGGTCAACCGCTCCCGCTTCCTGTGCGCCCTCGCCCCGGCGGCCACCGAGCAGGAGGCGCAGGACTTCGTCGCCCGGGTCCGCAAGGAGCACGCCGACGCCACGCACAACTGCTTCGCCTACGTCATCGGCGCCGACGCCGCCATCCAGAAGGCGAGCGACGACGGCGAGCCCGGCGGCACGGCCGGCGTCCCCATGCTCCAGATGCTGCTGCGCCGCGACATGCGGTACGTCGTCGCCGTCGTCACCCGCTACTACGGCGGCGTGAAGCTCGGCGCGGGCGGCCTCATCAGGGCCTACGGCGGCTCGGTCGGCGAAGCCCTCGACACCCTCGGCACCCTCACCCGCCGCCGCTTCCGGCTCGCCACGGTCACCGTCGACCACCAGCGGGCCGGCAAGATCCAGAACGATCTGCGCGCCACGGGACGCGAGGTCCGGGACGTCCGCTACGGCGAGGCGGTCACGATCGAGATCGGCCTGCCGGACGCCGATGTGGACGCCTTCAGGGCGTGGTTGGCCGATGCCACGGCGGGGACGGCGGGTCTGGAGCTGGGCGGAGAGGCGTACGGGGACGCCTGACCTCAACGGTGGTGACGGTGCGTCAGGAGTGCCAGTTCCAGACCTGGTTGGAGCTGCCCGCGCAGCCGAAGGTCTGCACCGGCTGACCGTCCTGCCCCGACTTGTCGGCCTCCGCGTCCAGACAGAAGCCGTCCGGGGCGCTGACCAGGGTCCCGGCGCTGCCCAGTCGCCACCGCTGCGCGCTCAGCCCGTCGCAGTTCCTGGCCCGGATCTTCGAGAAGTTCTGTCCGACCGTGTCGGCGTCGGCGTCCAGGCAGGCGTGGCTGCCCTGGTTGACGACGAGGTACTGGGACGCGTGGCCGGGCACGCGATACAGCGCCCACTTCTGGGCCGCCGTGCCGTCGCACCCCCACACCTGCACCGCGGAGACGCGGGCGTCGAGGCACCGGGCGACATCGACGGCGTGGACGCTCTCGGTGACCGTCACCGAACCGGTCCTGACCGGCCCGCGCTCCGTGCCGTACAGCAGCTTCATGGTCGGCGCGTCGACCGTCCCGCTCGGGGTGGTTCCGGCCTCGGTCTGGAAGGCCTTCACCGCGTCGGTCGTCGCCTGCCCGTAGTCGCCGTCGACGGTGACGTGCAACCCGTAGCCGGCGAGGAGGAGTTGGAGGGCCTTGACGCAGTCGCCGGGGGAGTGCGACGCGATCTCGGCGACGCAGGAGGCGATCCGGATGTCGAGGGCCGCGGGATCGTGGGTGTCCGGTGCCTTCGTCGGGTTCTGCGACGCCACGTTCCCCGTCCCCGGCAGGGTCGTGTCCGCGGTCGGTGAACTGCTCGGCGCCGAGGGCGAGTTCTCCGGTACGGCAGCCGCCGAGGAGGCAACTGGCCCGGCACCGGCCGATGTCCCGCTGCCGTCGTCGTGGTGCAGCAGCAGTGTCGCGGTGATGCTGCCGGCGACCAGGACGGCCGCCGCGGCGACGGCGCCCGCGACGAGTTTTCCGCGTCTCCCGGGCGCGAACCCCCGTTTCCCAGGGGCGACGTGGGGCTCGGCGGACGGCTCCGGGGGCGCCGCGACGGGACCGACGGAGGCGGAGATCGCGAGACCGGGGGAGGCCCCGCGCCGGGGATCCGCACGGGGCGGGTCGCCGACCGGCCCGGAGAGCTGATGCCCGATGGCCGTCCTGAACACGGCTTCGGGTGACGGCCGTTGCTCGGGGTCCTTGTCGAGGCAGACGCGGATGAACGCGGCCAGGTCCGTGTCGACGGCCGCCACTTTGTCGAGGGTCTCCTCCCGGGGCGGGTCGAAGGCCACCCGGTGCAGCACGTCGACGCCGGTGCCCTCGCCGAACGGCGCCTCCCCGGCGACCGCGTAGGTGAGCGTGGAGGCCAGTGAGAAGACGTCCGAGGCGGCGGTCACCTCCTGGCCGCGGACCTGCTCCGGGGACATGTAGGCGGGGGTGCCCACGTTCTGGCCGGTGGCGGTGATCGAGGTGCCGTCGGTGGCCTGGACGACACCGAAGTCGATGACGCGGGCGCCGTCGGCACCGAGGATGATGTTGGACGGCTTGAGGTCGCGATGCACCAGCCCGGCGCGCCAGATCGCCTCGATCGCGCGTCCCACGTCGCCCATCAGCCGCCAGGCCGCCGCCGCGTCGACCGGTCCGCGCGCGTCGACCAGCTGGTCCAGCGTGGGCCCGGGTATGTACGCGGTGGCGACCCAGACCAGGTCCTCGTCGCAGCCGCTGCCCAGCAGCCGTACGATGTGCGCCCCTCGGATGCTGTCCAGGGCGCCGACCTCGCGCTCGAAGCGCTTGCGGAACTGCGGGTCCTCCGCGTACTCGGGACGGATCACCTTCACGGCGGCCGGGCCGGTGGAGCCGGTGGTGTCGCGGCCGAGATAGACCCGGCCCATTCCGCCGCTGCCCAGTACCGACAGCAAGCGGTACGGGCCCGCCTGCCGGGGATCGCTCTTCCGCAACGGGACCTCGGGCGGCGGCTCCATCCCCGCCGCCGCATAGGCCATCGTCTCGGACCGACCGCGGTACTCGACTGGCATGGGAACCCTGTGTCTCTCGCGTGGTGCGTGTGACGTGAGATTAGCGCAGCTCCCTTGTGGGGCAGGGGAGTTGAGGGTTTCCTGTGGGGAGCCGGGCGCCTCAGGGGCGATCCGTGTCGCCGAGGCTGCGGGAGATCGAGCGGGCGCAGGTCCGCGCCGCGGAGACCAGGGAGGCGCGCACCGGGCCGTCCGCGCAGACCCGGTCGGCGGCCCCCGTGACGCTCACCGCCGCCACGGCGCCGCGCCGCCGGTCGCGGATCGGTACGGCGATCGACGCCGTGCCGTCCCCGGCCGGTCCGGGAACGCAGGCCCAGCCGCGATCCCTGACGGCCTCCGGACTGTCGGCGAGAGGGGGCGAACTCGCGTGCGGTGCAGGGGAATTGGCCGCGTAGGCGCCCAGGACCGCGCCCAGTGCCGTGCCGCCGAGGGGCACGACCGTGCCGGTCTCCAGGACCTGTGGTGTGTTGTCGGGGCGGAAGACGTGATGGACGATCAGCACGCCCGACCGGTGCGGCACACCCACGTGCACCGCCTCCCCGGTACCCCGGGCGAGGTCGTCGGCCCAGGCCAGGGCATGGGCCCGTAATTCGTGGGTCTGGAGGTACCTGCCGCCCAGCCGCGCCAACTCCGCGCCCAGCCCGTACTTGCCGGACACCGGATCCTGCTCGACGAGGCCCTCCTGTCGCAGGGTGCGCAGGATGCCGTACACCGTGCCCTTCGGCAGACCGAGCGAGGCGGCGGCCTCGGAGGGACCGAGCCGTCCCTCACCGGTGGCCAGCAGCCGTAACAGCGCGGCGCCTCGGGACAACGACTGGATGGGACCTGGCATGGAATGAGTGTGGCATGCATCAATGCCTTGCGGAGTGGGGTAATTGAGACGCCGGGGGACCGGCATACGGCGGTGGAGCGGATGAACAAGGGTGTGCTGAAAGCCCGTTGGGAACAACGGGGGCGGAAGGAGGGCTCCGAGCGGCGGGCGATTCTCGGGTTCAGCCTTCCGATGTCGGTCGCCAACTACGTGCAGCAGTCCTACCTGTTGGCCGACAGCGTCATCGTCGGCCACTACGTGGGGATCGGCGGCCTGGCCGCCGTCGGTGCCGCCCAGCCGATCTTCTATCTCGTCAACGCCGTCTTCCTCGGGCTGGTCGGCGGATTCGCCATACGGTTCGCGAGAATGACCGGATCCGGCCGTGCCGAGCGGCAACAGGACGCCGTCATCGGCCTCGCGGGCTTCACCGCGGTCTGGGCCGCGCTGTGCGTCGGACTGGTCTTCGCCGCCACCGGGTTCTTCCTCGGTGCCATGGGGATTCACGGCACCGTGGCCGACGGGAGCACGACCTATCTGCGGACCCTGTCGCTGGGATTCGCCGGCATGTTCGGCATCGGTGCGCTCGGCGGCTTCCTGCGCGGGCTCGGCGACTCCCGCACGGTCATGTACATCATGGTGTTCAGCAGCCTGCTCAACATCGTGCTCGCCTGGAGCTTCGTGGCCGTGCTCGGACTGGGACTGCGTGGCGCGGCCCTGGGGACGGTGGCGGCGAGTTCGCTGGCCTTCGTGGCCGGCCTCGTCCTGGTGGCCCGCCGACACGGCATCCATCGCTACCGCAGCAGCCCGCGTGACCTGGCCCGGCAGGCGGGCTCGGCCCTGCGCCTCGGCTTCCCGGTCGGCATCCAGCACGTCCTGCTCTCGCTCGGCACCATGGTCCTGACCTCGCTGATCGCGCCGTTCGGCACGGCCGCCATCGCGGCCTTCAGCATCGCCGCCCGGTTGGAGGCCCTCGCCGGACGCTTCTACCTCGACCTGTCCGGCGCGGTGACCGTCTTCGTGGCCCGGCACACGGGCGCCGGGGACGCCGAACGGGCCCGGCGGGTCCTGCTCGACGCGCTGCGGATCTGCCTGTGGGCGACGCCGGCGGAGTCCCTGCTCGTGATCCTGCTGCGGCACGGCATCGCCGCCGCGTTCACCACCGACGAGCAGGTCCGCGCGATCGTCGGCTCGTACATCCTCATGACGTATCCGTTCTTCCTCCTCTACTCGGCGATGGCGGTCGTCCACGGCTTCCTGAACGGCATCGGCCGTACCGTCTTCCCCCTGGTCTGCACGATGCTGTCGTTCCTAGTGGCCCGCGTCCCCACCGCGTCCCTCCTGAAGGGGCCGCTCGGCCTGGACGGCATCATCTGGGCGGTACCCGTCGGCTGGTTCATCGGCCTGGCCTACACGGCGTTCGCGGTACGCCGGTATCTCAAGGAGCCGCGCACCATTGCGTAGCGGGGAGGGGCGAGGGAACCGATCGCGTAGGCCCGCGGCCCCTCGAACGGGGTGGGCCGCGGTGTCCCGATGTGTCCGGCGGTCCGTTCAGCGGACTGCTGTCTTTCCGGGAATGCGGCGGCCGACCGAATACTGGGCGAACTTCGATACGCAGGGCCCCACCCCCTGCTCGGCCCGACCTCCACAAGAGTGGGCCGAACAGCGGTTCCACTCCTAGGCTTGCAGCTCACAACAGCACGGTTCGCGTGTTCCCCGTTCAGTCGGGACACGCTCCGCGGTTTCCGGACGCCGCCGTACGCAGCTGTACGGCGTGACCGTCCCGCCGCCCCTCCATCCCCGCGGACTCACGCAATGGAGCGGCCACCACGACGGTGGCCTCCTTCCCCACGCCCGGTGAACCCCGCGTTCCCGTTCGATGCCTCAACGCCGGAGGTTCAGATGTCTCGTTCGCGTCTCACTCTCACAGTCACAGCCGGTGCCGCCGGGCTGGCGCTGCTGACCACCGCGTGCGGCGGTGGAAGCAGCACCTCGTCCACTCCCGCGAAGGCCCAGGACCCCAGCGTCCTGACGGTCGCCTCGGCCATCGCGCCCAACAGCCTCAACCCGGCTCTGGGCGGTTCCTCCGACCCACAGCAGTACTTTTTCGAACTGGCGTACGACACATTGATCCGTCAGGCCCCGAACGGGAAGTACACGCCCGCCCTCGCGACCAAATGGGGCTTCGTCGGCTCCGGCAGCAAGACCTTCGACCTCACCCTGCGGTCCGGTGTGAAGTTCAACGACGGCTCCGCACTCACCGCCGACGGCGTGAAGAAGTCGCTTGAGTACTACGCCAAGGCCGGCGGCCCACTGGCGGCCGACCTGGCCCCCGTCGCATCGATCGACGTCACTTCCCCGCTCTCCCTCCGTATCCACCTCAAGACGTCCGACCCGCTGCTGCCGCTCTATCTCTCCAGACCGACCACCGGAGAGATCATCAGCCCCACCGGCCTCGCCAAGACGAGCGAACTGGGCACCACCACCCACGGCGCCGGACCGTACATGATCGACAGCTCGGGGACCGTCTCCGGCCAGACCTACACCTACGTCCCCAACCCCACGTACTACGACAAGTCGCGGGTGCACTGGAAAAAGGTCGTCGTCAAGGTCATCAAGGACACGAACACCACGCTCAGCGCCTTCCGCTCCGGTGAGGTCGACTACGCGCTCGGCGACTCCACCACCGCCAAGGGCGCCAAGTCCGCCGGATTCCAGGTCCTTTCGAGCCCCTACTCGATCATGCAGCTGATGATCCAGGACCGGGCGGGCACCATGGTCAAGGCCCTCGGTGACCTGCGGGTACGGCAGGCCATGATGTACGGCATCAACCGGGACTCGATCGCCAAGGCCCTGTACGGCTCGTACGCCAAGGGCTGGGACTACCCCGTGCTCGCCGACACGAGCGGCTACACCCAGGGCAGCGAAGGCAAGTACCCCTACGACGTCGCCAAGGCCAAGAAGCTCCTGGCGGCGGCCGGCTACCCCAACGGCTTCAGCATGTCCATCACCGTGAACCTCACGGGCGTAGGGGAGTCCCAGGCCGCGGAGGCCTTCGCCGCGGAGATGGCCAACATCGGCATCAACGTCAAGATCAACGTCCCGGCCAACGTCAACGAGCTGTTCTCCACCTACGCGAAGTTCCCGGCGATGATGTTCGACTACGGCGCCGGCATCGCCCCGCCCTACGCCCAGGGCAACGACCTCCTCTACAGCTGGGGCAACCCGCTCAAGGTCAGCGACAAGCAGCTCGACACGCTCTACAGCGCGGCGGCCTCCGCACCTTCCGCCGCACTCCAGGAGCAGGGCTGGCAGAAGTTCGAACAGCGGCTGTCCGACCTGTCCTGGACGATCCCCATGGTCTCCATGGAGAAGATCGTCTACGCCCGGCCCGGTCTGAAGGGCATCGACCTCTCGGCCACCAACCTCACCCCGGACCTGACGTCCCTGTACGCCGCGAAGTGACCCTCCCGAGAAAGGCACCCAGTCATGTGGCGAACCAGCGGAATGCGGATCGTGCAGGCTGTACCCCTGCTGCTCTTCGTCTCGGCGCTCACCTTCTTCCTCCAGCTGTTCATCCCGGGTGACGCCGCCCGGTCCATCGGAGGCCTGACCGCCTCACCCCAGGCGATCGCCGCGCTGCGGCACCGCCTCCACCTCGACCAGCCGGTCTGGGAGCGCTACTGGGCCTGGCTCAAGGACGCCGTCCACGGCGACCTCGGACGCTCGATCAGCAACAACGAATCGGTCTCGGGCACCCTCAACACCCGGTTGGGGGTGACCCTCTCCCTGGTGATCGCGACCACGCTGCTCGCCCTGGTCGTCGGGGTCGTCCTGGGCATGGCGAGCGTGCGTGGCGGGCGCGCCACCCGGCTCGCCGCGGACAGCGCGTCCATCGCGGGCATGACCATCCCCGCCTTCTGGGTCGGTCTGCTGGGCATCTGGGTCTTCAACACCCGGTTCGACCTGCTGCCCGCCAACGGCTACGTGTTCTTCGGGACGTCCGCCGGCGGCTGGGCGCGCTCACTGGTCCTGCCGGTGGCCGCCCTGGCCTTCGCCCTGGTCACGGTGATCGCCAAGCAGACCCGCGAGCAGTTCGCCGACGTACTGGGCCGCGACTTCGTACGGAACCTGCGTGCCAACGGTGTCAGCGAGCGCTCGATCCTCTTCAAGCACTCGCTGCGGCACGTCTCCGTCACCGTCCTCACGGTGGCGGGCAACAACCTCATCGGACTCCTCGGCTCGGCCGTGGTGATCGAGGAACTCTTCGGCCTGCCCGGCCTCGGCAGCGCGGCGGTCACGGCCGCGTCCAGCGGCGACATTCCGGTGATCCAGGGAGTGGCGGTGTACTTCACCCTCATCGTGGTCGGACTCAATCTCCTGCTCGACCTCGCCATCGGCTGGCTCAACCCACAGGCGGTCGCCGCATGAGCACACCCCAAGTCCCCCTCGTCCGCCGCGCGTTGGGCCGCCCGCGGATCATGATCCCGGCCGTGATCCTGGTCCTGGAGCTGATCGCGTCGTTCGGCGCGAGCTGGCTCGCGCCCTACCCGCCCCAGCAGGCGGACTTCGCCGCCGCACTGAGCGGCCCCAGCGCGAAGCACCTGCTGGGCACCGACCGCCTCGGCCGCGATGTGCTGTCGCGGCTGATGTACGGCGGCGCGGACACGTTCCGCGAGATCGCGATCGCCGTACTGATCACCCTCGTGATCGCGGTCCCTCTCGGCCTGGTCGCAGGACTGCGCCGGGGCCGCATCGACGCGGTGCTGATGCGGCTGGCCGACGTGGTGATGTCGATCCCCGGCATCATCCTGCTGCTGATCGTGCTGGCCCTGTTCTCGCAGAGCATGACCGCGGCCATGATCGTGATCGGCCTGCTGTCGGTACCCGGCATGATGCGGGTCGTCCGGTCCGCGTCCCTCACCGTCGGCCGCGAGACCTACGTCGCCGCGGCAAGGGTCTCCGGGCTCGGCACCTGGCGGGTGGCCCGCCGGCACGTGCTGCCCCGGATCACCGGTCTGATCCTGGTCAACGCGGCCCTGGCCTGCGCGAACACCCTGCTGATCGCGGCCGGCCTGAACGCCATCGGCCTCGGCGTGAAGCCGCCCGCCCCGTCCTGGGGCGGCATGATGGCCGACGCCGCGCAGACCCTCAACCAGAGCCTCTGGCTGGCCATCCCGACCGGCGGTCTCGTCGCCGTCACGGCCGCCGCGCTGATCGTCCTCGGCGACGGCCTGCGCGACACGCTCGCCGAACGCTGGTCCGGCACCTCGCACGCGACAACGACCCGGCACCGTAAGGCAGTTACCGCCCCGGTGGCCACCGCCGCGGCGCCGGAGTCCGACGACGCCTGGCTGCTGGCGGAACCGCATCCGGTCGTACGGCTCACCAAGGTGACCGTCACCGCGGAGACCGAGCACGGTGAGGTCGAGCTGATCAGCGATGTCAGCCTGGCCGTGGGGCAGGGCCGTACGGTCGGACTGGTCGGCGAGTCCGGCTGCGGCAAGTCCATGACCGGGCTCGCCGTGCTCGGCCTGCTGCCGAACGGCGCCCGGGTCTCCTCGGGCACGGTCGAGATCGACGGCGTGGACGTCGGATCGTTCGGTCCGGCCCAGTGGCGGGAACTGCGCGGCGGAACCATCGCCTTCATCTCGCAGGAACCCATGGTCGGCCTCGACCCCCTGTTCACCATCGGCCAGCTGCTGCGCGAGGCGGTGCGCACCCACGAGAAACTGTCCCGCAAGGACGCCACGCTCCGCGCCCGTGAACTGCTCGCGCAAGTCCAACTCCCCGACCCCGACCGGGTGTTGAAACTGCGCCCGTCGCAGATCTCCGGCGGTATGGCACAGCGCGTCTCCATCGCGGTCGCGCTGGCCGGACGCCCGCGCATCCTCGTCGCCGACGAACCGACCACCGCGCTAGACGTCACCGTCCAGCGCGAGATCGTCCAACTGCTGCGCACCATCCAGCGGGACACCGGCATGGCCCTGCTGATGATCAGCCACGACTGGGACGTCATCGCGGAGGCCTGCGACACCGCCCTGGTCATGTACGCCGGCCAGGTCGTCGAAGCCGGTCCGACGGAACGCGTCATGACCGCGCCCCTGCACCCGTACACCCGCAAGCTGCTCGCCGCGAACCCGCGCCTGGCGACGGTCGGCGAACCCATCCCCACCATCCCCGGCACCGTGCCGCCCCCGGGACAGTGGCCCGTCGGCTGCCACTTCGCCGACCGCTGCCCCGACCGGGTCGCCCGCTGCACCGAGGCCCCGATCGCCCTGACCCAACCCGACGACCAGGGCGTCGCCCGCTGCGTCCTGATCGGCGAGGAACTGGGCGAAGAACTGCTGGAGGTGTCCTCGTGAGCACGCAAGCAGCCGACAGGGCTGAGGCGAGCGCGGCCGGTCGGCCGCTGCTCGACATCCGCGACCTCTCGGTGTCGTACCACCGCCGTGGCAAGGGCACCCCGGCCATCCGGGACGTGTCCCTGGACATCCGGCCCGGCGAGACCGTCGCGCTGGTCGGCGAATCCGGCTCCGGCAAGTCCACGCTGGGCCGTGCCGTGCTCGGGCTGACGGCCGTCACCCAGGGCACGATCCTGTTCGACGGCGAGGACATCACGCATGCCGCCGGCGCCCGGCGCAGGGAGCTGAGCAAGAGCGTCCAGGCCGTCTTCCAGGACCCCAACGGCTCGCTCAACCCGGCACTGACCGTGGGCCAGACCCTGGCCGAACCGCTTCTGGTGCACTCGCGCGACGAACGGTCCGTCGTCCAGCAACGAGTACGGGAGGTGCTGGAACTGGTCGGGCTCCCGGCCGAGGCGGCCGACCGCTACCCGCGCCAGTTCTCCGGCGGCCAGCGGCAGCGGATCGCCATCGCCCGGGCCCTGGTGATGGCGCCGAAGCTCATCGTGTGCGACGAGCCGGTCAGCGCGCTCGACCTGTCCGTCCAGGCCCAGGTCCTGAACCTCTTCACCGACCTCCAGCGGGAGACGGGCGTCAGCTACCTGTTCATCTCCCACGACCTCGCCGTGGTACGACACCTCGCCCAGCGGATCGTCGTCCTGTACCGCGGTGACGTGGTGGAGCACGGCACGACCGAGGAGGTCTACGCCGACGCCCAACACCCCTACACCAGAAAGCTGTTGGCGGCGGCCGGGGTGCAGAGCGCAGCTCCCGCCACCCCTTGACCCCCCCAACTCCCGTACACGGAGGCCCACATGCAGCAGTTCGCCGAACGCTTCGGCGTCACCAAACCCCCGGAGCGGTCCGGCTTCAGTGCCGAACGGCTGGGCCGGATCACCGAGTTCTTCGACCGGCAGACCGAACTCGGCGTCATCCCCGGCTGGTCGGCGCTCGTGGCCCGCGACGGGGAACCCGTGTACGCGGCGGGCGGCGGACTCCGCGACCTCGAACTCGGCCTGCCGGTCGAGCCGACCACCCTGTGGCGCCTCTACTCCATGACCAAACCGGTGACGTCCGTCGCCGTCATGATGCTGGTGGAGCACGGCCTGCTCGGACTCGACGACCCGGTCGGCGCGTACATCCCCGAGTTCACGGACATGCGGGTCTACGACGGCGGGTCACCGGGGAGTGTGCGGGTGCGCCCGGCCGCCCACCCGGTGACCGTGCGCCACCTGCTCTCGCACACCGCCGGGCTGACCCTGGGGCTGGCCCACATGAACCCCGTCGACGCGCTGTACCGCGAGGCGGGCCAGGACGTCCTGCCGCTGCCCGGCGCGACACTCCAGCAGATGTGCGCCGACGTCGGCGCCCTGCCGCTGCTGTTCGAACCGGGCACCGCCTGGAACTACTCCCTGGGCGTCGACGTACTGGGCCGGATCATCGAGGTGGTGAGCGGGGAGAGCCTCGACACCTTCATCGAGTCCCACGTGCTCGGCCCGCTCGGGATGACCGACACGACGTTCGCGCTCGCGCCCGAGCGGGTGCCGGACCTGGCCGAGGTCTACAGCCCGGACCCCGCATCGGGCCGGCTCGCCGTGAACCAGGAACTGCGGCCCACCTTCCGCGAACCGGCGCCGTTCCCGTCCGGCAGCGGTGTCCCCGGACTGGTGTCGACGCTGGAGGACTACCACCGCTTCGCGGCCATGCTCGTACGTGGCGGAGAACTCGACGGCGAGCGGCTGCTCGGCCCCCGGACCCTCGCGCACATGACCGCCAACCACCTGCCGGGCGGCGCCGAGATCAACTCCTTCGGGCTGTACCCCGACGACGAGCACCGGGGCTGCGGATTCGGGCTGGGCTTCTATGTCATGACCGACCCCGTGGGCGCGGGTTCGTTCGGCAACAAGGGGGAGTTCGGCTGGTCCGGCGCGGCCAACACCCACTTCTTCGTGGACCCGGTCGACGGGGTCACGGCGGTCTTCTGCACCCAGGTCGTCACCTGGGGCACACACCGCACGCCGATCCGCCGCCAGTTGCGCAACCTCGTGTACCAGGCCATGACATAAGGGGCGTTCGACGTCGACATAAGGGATATTCGCGGCGTCTTGCGTGGCGGGGCGGGCGCGAACGTGTGGCCGTGGTGAAGCAGGGGGGCCACAGGCGCTAGCGTGGTGGCTCCATGAAACTGCTGCACACCTCCGACTGGCACCTGGGCCGGGCGTTCCACCGAGTGAACATGCTCGGGGCCCAGGCCGACTTCGTGAGCCACCTCGTCACCACCGTGCGCGAGCGCGCGGTTGACGCCGTGGTCGTGTCGGGAGACGTGTACGACCGTGCGGTCCCGCCGCTCGCCGCCGTCGAGCTGTTCGACGACACCCTGCACCGGCTCGCCGACCTGGGCGTGCCCACGGTGATGATCTCCGGGAACCACGACTCGGCCCGCCGCCTCGGCGTCGGCGCGGGACTGATCGACCGCGCGGGCATCCATCTGCGCACCGAGCCGTCGGCCTGCGGGACGCCCGTGGTGATTCCGGACGCGTTCGGGGACGTGGCCTTCTACGGGCTGCCGTATCTCGAACCCGCCTTGGTGAAGGCCGAGTTCGGGGTGGAGAAGGCCGGGCACGAAGCGGTGCTGGCCGCCGCGATGGAGCGCGTCCGCGCCGACCTCGCGGGTCGTCCGACAGGCACCCGTTCCGTGGTCCTCGCCCATGCCTTCGTCACCGGCGGGGAGGCCAGCGACAGCGAGCGGGACATCACCGTCGGCGGGGTCGCCGCCGTACCGGCCGGTGTCTTCGGCGGCGTCGACTACGTGGCGCTCGGGCATCTGCACGGCTCCCAGACCATCACCGGGCGCGTGCGCTACTCGGGCTCGCCGCTGCCGTACTCCTTCTCCGAGGCCGACCACCGCAAGAGCATGTGGCTCGTCGACCTGGACGCCGACGGGACCGTCACCGCCGAGCGCGTCGACTGCCCGGTGGAGCGCGAACTGGCCAGGATCCGGGGCGCGTTGGAGGATCTGCTCGACGATCCGGAGCTGGCGCGGCACGAGGAGGCGTGGGTCGAGGCGACGCTCACCGACCCGGTGCGCCCGGCCGACCCCATGGCCCGGCTCACCGAGCGCTTCCCGCACACCCTCAGCCTGGTCTTCGACCCCGAGCGGTCCCCGGACGACCCCGACGTGTCGTACGCCAGGCGCCTCGCGGGCCGCAGCGACCAGGAGATCGCCGACGACTTCGTGGCCCATGTGCGTGGTGCGGGACCCGACGACGACGAACAGACCGTGCTCCAGGAGGCGTTCGACGCGGTGCGCGCGGACGCGGTGGTGCGGGAGGTGACGCCGTGAACGCGCGGCTCTCGGCGCGAGTGAGTGCGCGGTTCTCGGCAGGAGGGGGTGGGCGATGAGGCTGCACCGGCTCGACATCACCGCCTTCGGTCCCTTCGGCGGCTCGCAGACCGTCGACTTCGACGAACTGTCCTCCGCCGGCCTCTTCCTCCTGCACGGCCCGACCGGCGCCGGCAAGACCTCCGTCCTGGACGCCGTGTGCTACGCGCTCTACGGCTCGGTGCCCGGCGTCCGCCAGTCCGGCCAGGGGCTCACCCTGCGCAGCGACCACGCGGCGCCCGCCACCCGCACCGAGGTCCGGCTCGAACTCACCGTCGCCGGACGGCGGTTGGAACTCACCCGGCAGCCGCCCTGGGAGCGCCCCAAGAAGAAGGGCGGTCCCGGGACCACGGTCGACAAGGCACAGAGCTGGCTGCGCGAGTACGACGCCACGGCCGGTACCTGGAAGGATCTCAGCCGCTCGCACCAGGAGATCGGCGAGGAGATCACCCAGCTGCTCGGGATGAGCCGGGAGCAGTTCTGCCAGGTCGTGCTGTTGCCGCAGGGAGAGTTCGCGCGGTTCCTGCGCTCCGACGCCGAGGCGCGCGGCAAGCTGCTCGGCCGGCTCTTCGACACCCACCGCTTCGCCGAGGTCGAGAAGCGGCTCGCCGACCGGCGGCGCGCCACCGAGGCCCAAGTCCGCCAGGGCGACGCCGAGTTGCTGGCCGACGCGCACCGCATGCAGCAGGCCGCCGGGAACGCCATGGAGCTGCCGGACCTCGCACCGGGTGAACCCGGCCTCGCCGCAGAGGTGTTGGGCGCGGCGGCCGTCGCCCGCAGCACCGCGCGCGAGCAGTTGACCATCGCGCACAGTCGCCTCGGCGCCGCCGAGTCCGCCCAGGCGGCCGCCGACCGCGAGCTTGCCGACGTACGCGAACTGGCCCGCCTGCAACAGCGGTTCACGCAGGCCCGGGAGCGGGCCACGCTTCTGGAGGAGCGCGCCGACGGCTATCGGCAGGCGCAGGCGCGGATGGAGCGGGCCCGTAAGGCGGAGGCGGTGGCGCCGGCGCTGGAGCTGCGGGACGCAGCCGACGCCGAGCACCGGGAAGCCGCCCGGGCCGAGGCGCGCGCACGTGAGCTGCTGCCGGAGACCTTCGCGGACGCCGGGGCGGCCGGGCTCACCGCCGCCGCCCGTCGGGCCGCCGAGGAGCTGGGCGGCCTGGAGTCGGCCCGGCGCGCCGAACAGCGCCTGACCGAACTCGTCGTGGAACGCGCCGAGTCGGAGCGGCAGGAGCGAGCCGACGAGGAGGTACGGCAGGAGGCCGAGGCCTGGCTCGCCGGGTGGGACACCAACCGCGCGGAGCTGCGGACCCGGATCGAGTCCGCACAGGAGGCCGCGAGCCGGGCCGAACAGCTCGCCGTGCGCCGCGAGCCCGCCGAGCGGCGGCTCCGGGCGGCCCGGCAGCGGGACCAGTTCGCCGGTGACACGGAGGACGCCCAGCGGCAGGTGCTCGCCCTTGCCGAGCGCGCCGTCGAGGCCCGCGCCCACTGGCTCGACCTCAAGGAACAGCGGCTGAACGGCATCGCCGCCGAACTCGCCGCCCACCTCACCGACGGCGAACCCTGCGCTGTCTGCGGTGCCTCCGAACACCCCGCGCCCGCACGCAAGTCCGCGGAACACGTCGACCGCGCGGCCGAGGAACAGGCCCTCACCGCCCACCAGCACGCCGAGGAACAGCGCGCCGAGTCCGAGCGCCGCCTCGGTCTCGTACGGGAAGCGCTCGCCGCCGCCACCGCGGAGGCGGGGGACACGCCGACCGAGCAACTTGCCGACGAGGTCGCGGAGTTGGAGCGGCTGTACGAGCGGGCGCGCCGGGACGCTTCCTGGCTGCACCCGGCGACCGAGGAGCTGCGGCGGGCCGAGCAGGAGCACGACCGGCGGACCGGTATCCAGCAGCAGGCCGCCCTCAGAGCCGCGTCCCGTACGACCCTCCGCGACACCCTGGACCGCGAACGCGCCCTGCTGGAAGAGGAGTTGGCGCAAACGCGGGGCACGGCCGACAGTGTGGCGGCGCGCGCCACCCAGCTGGAGCGGCAGGCCGCGCTGCTCACCGAGGCCGCCGACACCGCACGGGTCGCCGAGGACACCGCGCAGCGCCTCAAGGACGCCGACGCGCGGCTGGCCGACGCCGCTTTTCGCGCGGGCTTCGAGACCCCGCAGGCGGCTGCCGACGCCCTCCTCGACGACACCGCCCATCGCGAACTCCAACGGCGCCTGGACGCCTGGCAGTCGGAGGAGGCCGCCGTACGGGCGGTCCTCGCGGAGGCCGACACAGTGGCGGCCGCCCAACAGGCCCCCGCCGAGCTGGACTTGGCGGAGCGCGCCGCGAGCGCGGCCGAGCGGCGGACCCGGGACGCGGCCTCCGCGCGCGACGCGGCGGCCCGGCGCTGCACCGAACTCGACCGGCTCTCCGCCAGGTCGGCGGCCGGGGCACGTCAACTGGCGCCGCTGCGTGAGGAGTACGACCGGGTGGCCCGCCTCGCCGCCCTCACCGCGGGCACCTCGGCGGACAACGAACGCCGGATGCGCCTGGAGTCGTACGTGCTCGCCGCCCGCCTGGAACAGGTGGCCGCCGCCGCGACCGTACGGCTGCAGCGCATGTCGTCGGGGCGCTACACCCTGGTCCACTCCGACGACCGCGCCGGGCGGGGCCGCAGCGGACTCGGGCTGCATGTCGTCGACGCGTGGACCGGGCGGGAGCGGGACACGGCGACGCTGTCCGGCGGCGAGACGTTCTTCGCCTCGCTCGCCCTCGCGCTCGGACTCGCGGACGTGGTCACCGACGAGGCCGGCGGGGTCCGGCTCGACACCCTCTTCATCGACGAGGGCTTCGGCAGCCTCGACGAGCAGACCCTCGACGAGGTCCTCGACGTCCTCGACTCCCTGCGCGAACGGGACCGCAGCGTCGGCATCGTCAGCCATGTCGCCGACCTGCGGCGGCGCATCCACGCGCAGCTGGAGGTCGTGAAGGGGCGGGCCGGGTCGGCCGTACGACAGCGGGGTCAGTGAGGTCAGTGACCCAGCGGGCGGCGCGGGAGCGGTGAGGAGTAGACGACGCTGGTGGTGACCGAGCCCAGCGCGCCGATCTTCCCCGACACCTCCTCCAGGTGGCGCATCGAGCGGGCCGCGACCTTGATCATGAAGCAGTCGTCGCCCGTGATGTGATGCGCCTCCAGGATCTCCGGCGTCACCGCGACCAGGTCGTGGAACGGCTTGTAGTTGCCGTTCGGATAGCGCAGCCGCACGAACGCCAGGATCGGCAGGCCGAGCCGCTCCGGGTCCACGACCGCCGTGTACCCCTGGATCACCCCCGCCTCCTCCAGCCGCCGCACCCGCTCGGTGACCGCGCTCGCGGACATGGAGACGGCCCGGGCCAGCTCGGTGAAACCGGCCCGGCCCTCCCGCTGGAGGACGTCGAGGATGCGCCAGTCGGTGGCGTCCGGGGAATACGCGGTCATAGCTGAGAAATAGCAGGGGAATGCCCGGCGGATCAAGCCGGACGCCGGGAATCATCACTTCAGGGGGCAGGCCGCCGACCGTAGATTTCCGGGTGTCAGGACACCTCGTGAAAGGCCGGTCATCCATGAGCAGCGCCACCCCCGCGGCAGCCGCCGCACACTTCCGTGCGAGCCTCGCCTTCCACACCGATGTCTCCGACGTCGCCGCCGCGCTCGCTTCCGGCGACCCCGCCTTCGTCCTCGTGGACTCACGCTCCACCGAGTCCTGGGACCAGGGGCACATCCCCGGAGCGGTCCACCTCCCCACCGCGCTCATCCCCGAACAGGCCGGGCAACTCCTCGACAGATCGGTGCCGGTGGTGACCTACTGCTGGGGCCCCGGCTGCAACGGCGCCACCCGCGCGGCCCTCGCCCTCGCCGAACTCGGTCACCAGGTACGGGAGATGCTCGGCGGCTTCGAGTACTGGGTGCGCGAGGGCTTCGAGTTCGAGACCTGGCAGGGGCGGGAACGGCGCCCGGCCGACCCGCTGACGGCGCCCGTGGACGCGGCCGACTGCGGCTGCTGAAGCCGCGAACGGGCTCCACCCGCAAGCGAGTTGGCGGCGCGCGCGGCGGCTCGAACCATGAACATGTGGACTCGCTGTGCGTTAGGTTCTGACCATGGCGCTATACGCGGAGCCGGGCACGGCGGTGCAGTGGGTGGAGTCGGGCGGCGGGCCGCTCATAGCGGTACCGGAGACGGTGCTGCCGTTCTGGACGGGAGCCGACGGCGATGAACTGGCCTCGGACTACGACCGGGCGTGCGAGGTCGGCGGATACGTCGGCCTGCTGCCGGTGGGGGACAGCGCGGCCCTGGTCCTGGGCGACGAACCCGCCTCGACGGCCTTCCTGCCGGAGCACGGCACGTTCGTACGGTGGTGTGCCGCGGACTCCGAGGACGAGGTGCTGGCCGGAGTGCCCGCCGCGCTCGCCGGCGCGACCTGGGAGAACGAGGTGCGGTGGGACGTCCCCGGACCGCTGGTGCTCTTCGACTCGGCGTGGCCCGGGCGGGACTCCGAGGGCACCGAGCATCTGAAGGTCGACCTGGAACCGGGACGCTACGCCGTCCGCGCGGGCCGTGCCCAGCCGGGCCCGGAGACCTGGCTGGGCCTTGTGCACCTACGGCGACTTCCCGACTGACCTGGGGGCGACGGGACTTCGGCCCCAGGCGCCGGCGTCAGAGCTGTGACAGCTCGTCCACCAGGTCGTCCAGGCCCAGCGAACCCTGCGACAGCGCGGCCATGTGCCACGCCTTCAGGTCGAAGTCGTCGCCGTGCCGCTGCCGCGCGTTCTCCCGGCCCAACAGCCAGGCCCGCTGGCCGAGTTTGTAGCCGATGGCCTGGCCCGGGATCGTGAGATAGCGGGTCAGCTCGCTCTCCACGAAGTCCGCCGGACGGCTGCTGTGCGCGCCGAAGAACTCCTGCGCCAGCTCCGGCGTCCACCGCTCACCGGGGTGGAACGGCGAGTCCGCCGGGATCTCCAGCTCCAGATGCATGCCGATGTCGACGATGATCCGGGTGGCCCGCATCATCTGCCCGTCCAGGAAGCCGAGTCGCTCCTCCGCGTCGGCCAAGTAGCCCAGCTCGTCCATCAGTTGCTCCGCGTACAGCGCCCAGCCCTCGGCGTTGGCGCTGACCATGCCGACGGACGCCTGGTAGCGGGACAGGTCCTCGGCGACATGCGCCCACTGGGCGAGCTGGAGGTGATGCCCCGGCACGCCCTCGTGGTACCAGGTCGAGACGAGGTCGTAGACCGGGAACCGGGTCTGCCCCATCGTCGGCAGCCAGGTGCGGCCCGGCCGCGAGAAGTCCTGCGAGGGAGACGTGTAGTACGGCGCCGCCGCACTGCCCGCGGGCGCGATCCGCGACTCCACCCGCCGTACCCGCTCGGCGAGTTCGAAGTGGGTGCCGTCCAGCTCCTCGATCGCCCGGTCCATCACACCCTGGAGCCACTCGCGGACCTCGTCGACACCCTCGATGTGGCGCCCGTGCTCGTCGAGGTGCGCGAGGGCCACCCACGGGGTCGCGGCGCCGGGCAGGATCTTCTCGGCCTCCCGCTTCATCTCCGTGAGCAGCCGGTGGTACTCGGACCAGCCGTACGCGTACGCCTCGTCGAGGTTCAGCTCCGTACCGTTGAAGTAGCGCGCCCAGCGCGCGTACCGCTCACGGCCCACCGTGTTCGGCGCGCCCTCGATCGCCGGCGCGTACACGTCCCGCAGCCAGTCCCGCAGCCCCACCAGGGCCGCGGTCGCCCCGCGGGCCGCCTCGTCCAGTTCGGCGCGCAGGGACTCGGGTCCGGCCGAGGCGAAGTCCTCGTACCAGCCGCGACCCTCGCCGTCCGGGTCGGACCACTCGGTGAGCTGGTCGATGAAGGTGGCCGTCGGGCGCGGACCCGCGAAAAGCTTGCGGTCCAGGCCCAGTTGGAGGGACTCGCGGTAGCCGGCCAGCGCGGTGGGCACCGCGCGCAGCCGCTCGGCGATCGCCGCCCAGTCCTCGTCGGACTCCGCTGGCGTCAGCGTGAACACATCACGCACCGTGTGCGCGGGGGTGTGCATATTGCCCACCTCGCGCAGCCCCTCGTCGGTGTCGTGCACACCGAGTGCGGCGGTCAGCCGCTCGCGCAGCAGGCGCGCGCACCGGCGCTCGACACCACTGTCCGCGCCGGGCCGGCGCTCTGCCTCGTCGAGCTTGGCGAGGGTCTCCCGCCGAAGCTCCGCGAGTCGTTCCTGGCCTGCGGGGGAGAGGTCCGGCAGCTTGCTCGAACTCTCCTTCACGCCGAGATACGTACCGATGACCGGGTCGAGGGCGATGAGATCGTCGACGTAGGCATCGGCGACCTGCCGGGGCAGCGGAGTATTGGTCTGCGACATGGGGACCATCCTCGTACCTGGGACTTCTCCCCGTCACCCCGATTCAGCTACGGGCGTGGCAAGGGGCAGCAAGGGCCCGCAGTCCCACTGCTGGAAGATCAACCGGGTCTCCACGCGCGCCACTTCCCGCTGTGACGTGAACTCGTCCAGAACCAGCCGCTGCAGGTCCGCCATGTCCGCGACGGCCACATGGACGAGATAGTCGTCCGGCCCGGTCAGATGGAACACGGTCCGCGACTCCGGCAACGCCCGCACCCGCTCCACGAACGGCCCCACCAGCTCCCGCCGGTGCGGCCTGACCTGCACCGACAGCAGCGCCTCCAGACCGCGCCCCAACTTCGCCGGATCGAGCCGCAGTTGATGCCCGAGGATCACCCCGGCCCGGCGCAACCGCGCCACCCGGTCCAGACACGTCGACGGCGCGACCCCGACCTGCGCGGCCAGATCGCGGTACGTCGCCCGGGCGTCGTTCTGCAGCAACCGCAACAGATGAAGATCCACCGGATCAAGTACGACAGAGTCGGTCATCCATCGAACGTAACACGGAGATTCGTCCTGTTGTCCCGGCTGATGTTCACCCTTCTCTCCATGGACCAAACGAGCCTGCACCCCTCCTCTCCGGCCCGGAGAGCACTGGACACCGAAGCCGTGCACGCCGGCCGTGACGACCTCGCCCGGCAGGGCCTGCACGCCCCGCCCATCGACCTGTCGACCACCTACCCCTCGTACGACAGCCGTGGCGAGGCCGCCCGCATCGACGCCTTCGCCACCACCGGCGCCGAACCCGAAGGCCCGCCCGTCTACGGCCGCCTCGGCAACCCGACCGTCGCCCGCTTCGAAACCGCCCTCGCCCGCCTCGAAGGCACCGACAGCGCGGTCGCCTTCGCCAGCGGCATGGCGGCCCTGACCGCCGTCCTGCTGGCACGCGCCTCGACGGGGCTGCGCCATGTGGTGGCGGTACGACCCCTCTACGGCTGCAGCGACCACCTGCTCACCGCCGGACTGCTCGGCTCCGAGGTGACCTGGACCGACCCGGCCGGCATCGCCGACGCGCTGCGCCCCGACACCGGTCTTGTCGTCGTCGAGTCACCGGCCAACCCGACCCTCGCCGAACTCGACCTGCGCGCGATCGCCCACTCCTGCGGCTCGGTGCCCCTCCTCGTGGACAACACCTTCGCCACGCCCGTCCTGCAACGCCCCGCCGAACACGGCGCACGCCTCGTCCTGCACAGCGCCACCAAGTACTTGGGCGGGCACGGCGACGTGATGGCGGGCGTGGTGGCCTGCGACGAGGAGTTCGCCGGGCGACTGCGCCAGATCCGCTTCGCGACCGGCGGCGTACTGCATCCCCTGGCCGGCTATCTGCTGCTGCGCGGCCTCGCGACCCTCCCGATCCGCGTACGGGCCGCATCCGCCACCGCCGCCGAACTCGCCCGCCGCCTCTCTGCCGACCCACGCGTCGCCCACGTCCACTACCCGCGCATCGGCGGCGCGATGATCGCCTTCGAGACCCACGGCGACCCCCACGAGGTCATCGCAGGGGTCAGCCTCATCACCCCTGCGGTGAGCCTGGGCAGCGTGGACAGCCTGATCCAACATCCGGCGTCGATCAGCCATCGGGTGGTGGGCGAGGCGGATCGGCGGGGTGCCGGTGTGAGCGAACGTCTGCTTCGGTTGTCGGTGGGCTTGGAGGATGTCGAGGACCTGTGGGCAGATCTGGACGGCGCGCTAGCGCCGTCCCTCAGGGGCGCGGGGCTGCATTCATTTGCGGCTCCGCCGCGGGGCGCGACCAGCCACAACGCACCCGCACCCGCCGACGAATCCGCAACCCCTACGGCGCTTCGGCCCTCCCGAACTCCGTGACGTCCACGGAAGCCACCGCTGTCTCCAACCGCGCCGTGACCACCAACGTCCCCTCCTCGATCTGATAGTCGAGCGGCAGCTCAAGTCCCCGCATCGCCGCCACCATCCCCGTGTTGGACGCCTGCGTCACGGCATACACGCTCTCGCACCCCGCCTCGACAGCCATCCCCACCAGCCGGCCCAACAACTCGCTCCCGATCCCCCGCCGTTGCCAGTCGTCCTCGACGAGCAGTGCGACCTCCGTCTCGTCCCCGTCCCACAACAGGTGCCCGAGTCCGACGATCCGCCCCGAGGCCGTCTGCACGGCGAGCGTGCGGCCGAAGCGCGGGGAGAGCAGGTGGTTGAGATAGCGGTCGGCGTCACCGACCGGCCCGTGGTACCGCATACCGAGCGTCCGCGCCGAGCAGCGCTCGTGCATCTCCCGCGCCGCCTCCAGATCGCCGATGTCCGCACGCCGGACGGTGATCGCGTTGCCCTCGGGCAGCGTCAGTACGTCCTGGCTGCGGGGGATGCGCGGACCGAGCCGGGCGTCCAGCTCCACCAGCGCCCGCGCCCGCGCGAACTCGGTGGGCGTGAACGGCAGATACGGCCGCTCCACGGTGATCACTCCGCCTTCCGGCGCCCGCAGGCGCATGACCGTGTCCTCCAACGAACCCTCCGTCGGCACCGACTCCGGCTCGCGTCCCTTGCCCGAAGTGGCCGCGGGCAGCGAACGGATGGTGCACCGGCCCAGCAACTGCCGCAGCGCCAGCGGCAGTTCTGCCGCGTCCAGGGCCGTGCGGGTGGCCAGGCCCAGGACGCGGGTCGGCGCGTCCACCAGATCGTGGGCGTCGGCCCGCTCGATCCAGGTGCTCGAACCGCCGGCCGACGCCACCACCCGGGTGATCTCGGAGGCCGCGACCTCGCCCGGCGCCCGCAGCAGGAACTCGTCCACTGTGCCCTCGGCCAGCGGATGCGTCTGCAGGCTCAGGATGTCGACCTGCCGTCCGGCCAGCGCCGTGCACAACGCGGCGAGCGATCCGGGCGCGTCCCGCACCGTGGTCCGCATGCGCCACAGCGTGGCCGGCTCGGCGACACCGTCGGGCGGCGCCACGGACGACTGCTGGGACTCCGACTCGGACGCGTACTGGGACTCCGATTCGGAGGGCCCGGCCTGCCGCGACTGGGCGGCCGACCGGGCGCCGGTATCGCCCGTAGGAGGTGCGTGACCGTGGCGGCGCGACCACCATGTGTGGAACCCCGCCGTGGCGATCAGCGCCAGCGCGGAGATCGCCAGCAGTGCCGGGCCCTCGGGACCATGCCCCACCAGATTCGCCACGACGTCCGCCACCGCGACCGCGGTGAACAGCGCCGCCAGCTCCACCAGGTCGCGCCGCCAGTGGTGCACCGGACGCCCGTGCCTTGCGCGCGTCACATCAGACATGTCTCGATTCATGCAACCACTGTGAAGGAAGGGTGTTGCGTGATCACGAACGCTCTGTGACCGACCGGTAAAAGCATGGTTCTGTACCTTTTGCAGTTCTTTTTACGAGTGTGCTGCCCTGAAGGTCAGCCCCGGCGTCCTACGTCATGCGGCCACCCCCGCCACCAGCGTGCTGCGCAGCCGACGTGCCTGAGTGACCAGTCGGGACGAACCTGTCCGGTCCGCCGTCTGCGCCAGATGTGGCAGCTCGCCCCGCGCCCCGGACCGCTCCGCGCACTCGGCGGCCACGGCGAGCAGGTCCCCGAGCCCCCGCGCGAGCGCGGGCTTGATGTCGCCGTCCAGGTCGGCGAGCAGCGCGGTCAGGGTGTGGCGGAGGATCCCCCATATGCTCGTGTTCGCCCCGGTGGCGGCCGCCGTCCGCATCGACTCGGCGAGCCGCGAGGGTTTCACCGCCCCGCTCCGCACCAGCTGCCCGAGATCCGTGCCCAGCCGATCCCCGTCCAGCTGTCCCCGTGCCGCGAGCACCAGCAGCGCGTCCACCGCGCCGAGCCGGTCCCCGGGGTGTCGGGCGCCGAGCCCGTACGCCAGACACAGATGCGTCGCCTCACCGGCCGCGCCGCCGGACTCGGCCAGCGCCGGGAGCACGCCGGCCGCGCCCCGGGCGTCGTCCACGGCCGCGGAGGACACCTCCCGCACGATCCGCACCGCCACCAGCTCGCGCAGCTCGGGGAGTATCGCGAGCCAGTGCTGCTGCATGGTCCGGTTCCAGTGGTAGCAGTGCCAGCGCTCGCCGTAGACCGTCGTAGGCTGCCCCAGCTCCCGGTACCCCGCCGGGAAGTCGGCCTGCAGCGACACGAGTTCACCGAATTCGAGCTGGACGCGGGCCCCGGTGGACCGTCGTCGGCTGGTGGGCAGCACGGGTTCCCCGGACGACAGCCATCGGGCGAGCCGGACGCCCTCGGCCGTACCGAGCGCCGCCGCGCGCTCGGCCGCCGCTGCCGACGCCCGGTCCCCACGGCGCACCCGCAGCAGCGCCTGTGCGAAGTCCGCCGCCGAGACCCGCGCGCCCAGACGCCGATAGGTGTCGAGCCTGGCCACCAGCTCGTCCGGCTCCAGCAGGCCGCTACTCCAGCTGGGCGTCGACAGCAGGAACGGCAGCGGCTCCGCGCGGATGCGGTACGCCACCTCCCAGACGCGTGCCTCGAAGGCCCGGGACAGCGGGCTGTGTCCGCACACCCGTGACCGGGAGCCGCCGTGCTGGACGGCGCCGTGGAGTGTGGCGGTGTGCACCTTGCCCCGGAGGGTGGCCAGCAGGAGGTCGAGGGTCTCCGCCACGCTGTTGAATCCGTGGTGATTCTTGCTGAAGCGGTTGTCCACACGGACGTCGTCCGGATCGGAGCCGCCCCACCAGAGGCGCGCGCACACCGGTCCCAATGCCTCCACCAGAGCGTCCCGGTCCTTGTAGGCATGGCGGACGAGTCCGTCCAACGCGCGCTCGAAAGCCGCCACATCGCCGTCGGACACCAGCAACGCCCCGACTTCCTCGGCGAGTTCGACCGCCGATTCGGGAGCCGGTGCGAGGCGGACCGGCACCGGGGGCGGCGGTAGTACTTCCTCGTGGTCCGCCGCCCCCGCTGTGACCGGCGCCGCCCCCAGCGACTCGACCGCACGTGCGCGCAGCCCGAGGGCCAACTGCTCTGCAGCCGCGGCGAGTTCGGCCAGAACCTCGGGGGAGTCGACCTTCTTGAGGTGTCGCTCGACCAGTTTCAGCGCCCGCTCCTGCACTTCCGTGTCCTGATGCCCGAAGGCGAGGGCGAGGGCGGGCAGCACCTCGGCGGCGGCCGACGCGTCCCGTGCCAACACCTTCCCCAGCAGCACGAGTTGTGCCCGGACGAGCTTCTTCTCGGACCTGAACAGCACCGCGTCCGACATCTCCGCCAGCCGACGTGGCGTCAACTCCCTGTCCAGCGCCAGGGATCCGAGCACCGTCTGGGCGTGCGAGGCCACGGTGGGCACCGCGTCCGAGGCCAGGGCCAGCCAGTCGGCGGTGTGCTCCCGCTCCTCCTCGCGGGTGAGGGCGAGCCCCTTCAATACACGCAGGAACGCCCGGTGATCGACAGTCGAACCGCCCCGCAGCAGCCGGGCCACACAGGCGTCCACCGTCCGCTTCCGGTCCAGGGCGCCCTCGACGGTGAGCCGGGCGATCGCGTCGACCCAGCCGTCCATGCCCTCCGCCGAGGACCACTCCATGGGACCGGCGACGTCGTTCGTCTCGAAGAGCGCGGCCATCAGTTCCGCGAGGTGAGGATCCCTGCGCAGCCGGTCGAACAGGGTGTCCCCGCGCTGCCACAGCTGACCGGTGTGTGCCACCCAGGCCTGCACATAGGTCTCCGTCGTCGGCACCGGACAACCGGAGAGCCGGACCAGACCGGCCATCAGCTCGTACGACACATCGGCGGAGGCCGGACGCCCGGCGAGGCGGTGCGTCACGTCGGCCAGCCAGGAGGCGTCGCGGTCGCCCAGGACGTGGATCAGCAGGGCCGCCGACGACTGCGACCAGCGCATGTCGCTGCCGGCGATCCAGCTCACCGTGGCGGCCGCCCCCGTCTCACAGGCGGCACCGGTCGCGTGCAGCGTGGGATAGGCATGGCGGGACGGATGCCCCCACGGTGCCGTGCGCAGCTCCTTGCGGAGATCCTTCAACTCCGGCAGGAACGCCCGGCGTTCGGTATCCGTCATCCCGTCGAGCAACCCCACGACCTCGGCGGTCCGCCCCGCCCGCACCGCTTCCATCAGCGCACTCATCGCACACCCCCGTCGACCCGCACCATGTCCCGCTCCACCGCGGCACCCCGCCGCACCATCCGTACCGCCAGCGCGTGTTTGCACGGCCCGCGCCCGCCCCGGTACTTCGCCCACCACACACAGCTGCAACTCAGCACCCCCGCTTTGTCCCGCACCCGGTGCACATGACCGTCCTCGGCGGTCACCGTGCCGATCGCGCCCTCCAGCCGCACCGCGCCCGCGGCCACCAGCGCGAGGGCCGAGCGCAGCCGCGGATTGTGGCGCTCCACGCGCTGTGCGTCGTACGGCAGTTCACGGTGGAAGTAGGCGGCCTCCGCCGTGTCGTACCCGACTCGCCCTGAAGTGCCCAGGCGGATCAGCGCGGCGCGGACCCGCTCGGGGGTGAGTCCCGAGGAGGCCGCCAGGACGGCGACGTCGATCCTGGGCTCCCAGGCCAGCAGCACGGCGATCAACTCCGCGTCCTCTCCGGCCTCGTCGGTCGCGAGCGCGTCCAGGACCCCGCCCTCGCCGGAGAAGCCGCGCGACGCGTCCGGCGACAGCGTGAGAGTCAGCCGCATCCCCGGCAGGACGGCCTCCCACGCACCGGCCGTGGCGGCGGCGCCGACGACGGAGGGGCCGTAGATCCGCAGGGCCGTCGCGTGGCGCAGGACCCGCTGCAGGGCGATCAGCCGCTCCGGGCCCGGCAGGCACACCGCGCCCGGGACGGGGCGGGTGGTGGGGCGCAGACCGCGGCCCGCCGGCACGACCCAGCGGGGGCCGCTCGTGGTGCCGCGCGCGCCGGCCTTCGGGAGCGAGCGCAGGAAGCGGACCGTCTCCGCCGCGGGCAGTTCGGCCCGCAGGTCGAAGCCTGCCGCTATGACCTGGGCCTCCGCGAAACCGCGCAGCCAGCGGTCCGGGAGCGGCACCTTCTTCTCCAGCACCGGGCCGTCCAGCGTGGTCACGGCCAACTCCTCGGGGCCGACGCGCAGATGGAGCGGATCGTCCGAGCCGATCCGGGACAGGGCCTCGCGCAGGGGGTTGTTCACGTCGACGTTCGTCGTGCCGTGTCCCACCTCACCGCCGTCGAGGCCGGAGCTGAGGACGTCCAGTCGCGCGTACACCCCGCCGCAGCCGGAGAAGGACTCGAAGCGCAGCCGGTCACCGCCCGCCGTCACCACCGGGTCGAGTGAGGCGGCCAGTTGGCGCTGGTAGTACCGCGCGCCCGCCACGTCGGCCACCGCCAGCAGCGCCGCCGAGGCCACCTGGGGCGAGGTCAGGAAGCCCGCGAAGAAGCGCGGATGGTCGGTGACACCCGAAGGAGTGGCCCCCTGCGAGGTCTCCAGCCCGAGGCGCCGTTCACCTGCCGACGACTCCAGCACGGAGGGTCGGCGATAGGTCACGGCCTGCAAAGATCGCGTCATGGAAAAACCGTAGAGGCCGCCACTGACAATCGGTCTGACCTGCGAAAACGCGATCTGTGCGCGGAAGTTCGGCGCGCCGCGGAACGCACCGCGCACCGGGGGATGACGCCGGTGCGCGGCACAGGTCCGAGGGTAGTGGAGTTACTGGCCGACCCGTCCCGGCTGCAGGGTCTGCGTGAACAGCACGGTGCCGTCCGACTCCCGCAGACGCACCGTCAGTTCCCCGCTGTGGCCGTCGATGTCGACCTCGCCGAAGAACTGGTAGCCCTCGGCCGGCGACACGTTCGCCACGGTCGGCGCCTTCACGAACACCCGCTCCGGACCGAAGGTGTTGTCGAGCGCGCTGGCCGGGAAGGCGCCCGCGTTCAGCGGGCCGGAGACGAACTCCCAGAACGGCTCGAAGTCGGTGAACGCGGCCCGCGAGGGCTGGTAGTGCTGGGCGGAGGTGTGGTGCACGTCCGCCGTCAGCCATACGGTGCCGGTGATCCGCCGGTGCTTGATGTACCGCAGCAGCTCCGCGATCTGCAGCTCACGCCCCAGCGGTGCGCCCGGGTCGCCCTGCGCGACCGCCTCGATGTTCGCCTTGCCCTCGGTGGCGTCGGGCACGACCAGGCCGAGGGGCATGTCGGCGGCGATCACCTTCCACACCGCGCGCGACTGCGACAACTCCCGCTTGAGCCACTCCAGTTGCTCACGGCCGAGGATGCCCTGCGGGTCCACGGTCTGGTCGTCGGGCGAGTTGGCGTTGCGGTAGGTCCGCATGTCCAGGACGAACACGTCGAGCAGCGGACCGTGCCGCATCACGCGCTGCACCCGGCCCTCCTTCGCGCCCGGCCGCAGCGTCGAGACCGGGAAGTACTCGCTGAACGCGCGCCGGGCGCGCACCGCCAGGGCGTCGACGCTCTTCTCCGTGTAGCGGGTGTCGGTGGCGGCGATGACCTCGCCCGGGTACCAGTTGTTGCGGACCTCGTGGTCGTCCCACTGGATGATCGACGGCACCTGGGCGTTGAACCGTTTGAGGTTCTCGTCGAGCAGGTTGTAGCGGAAGTTGCCGCGGAACTCGGCCAGCGTCTCGGCGACCTTCGACTTCTCCTCCGTGGTGACGTTCCGGTACAGACTGCCGTCGGGCAGGGCCTGCGTCGCCGTGATCGGACCGTCGGCGTAGATGTTGTCGCCGCTGCACACGAAGAAGTCCGGGTCCAGCTTGGCCATCGCGTTGTAGATGCGGTAGCCGCCGAGGTCCGGGTTGATGCCCCAGCCCTGGCCCGCCAGGTCACCGGACCACAGGAAGCGCACACCGCGCCGCCCGGTCGGCACCGTACGGAACGTGCCGGCGACCGGCTCGCCGGTGCGGCGCGGGTCGTCGGGGTCGGCGAGCAGGACCCGGTAGTGGATCTGCTGCCCCGAGGGCAGTCCGCGCAGCCGGGTGGTGCCGGTGAAGTCGGTGTCCGGGCCGAGCAGCGGACCGTGCCAACGGTGCGGATCGCGGAACGACTCGGTGGCCGAGGTCTCCACGATCATCCGGGCCGGGCGGTCCGAACGCACCCACACCAGACCGGAGTCGGAGGTCACGTCCCCCGCCTGCACACCCCAGCCCGCCTTCGGACGTCCGGACAGGGCGAAGGCCGGCGCGGCGCCGAGGGCGGCGGGCACGGTCAGGGCCGCCGACGCGGCCAGGGAGCCGCGCAGGACGCTGCGGCGGGCGGGGAACGGACGATGCGACATGGGGTTGCGCCTCCACGGACGGGATGCGGTCAGGGTGCACCGCCACAACTACTGGTGCGCCGCAGCGCGCACGGAAACCACGGGTGAACAACGGAACGCGTGACATCAGAGGCCGTCCGGGTGCCGGGCACCGGCCATCAGACGTACACCCGCGCGGATCCGCCCCGGAGACAGATGCGCGTACCCGAGGACCAGCCGTACGACCGCGTCGTCGGCACGCGCGTGTGCGTAGGCGGTGAGCGGGCGCACGGCGACACCGGCGGAGGACGCGCGTTCCAGGAAGTCGTCCTGGGGGCCGTACTTCTCCGGGAGTTCGGCGATGACGTGCAGTCCCGCGGCGATCCCGGTGACTGCCGCTCCGGGGAAGTGCTCCTCCAGAGCGGCGACGAGGGCGTCACGCCGCTGGCGGTAGGCGCGCTGGCAGCGGCGCAACTGGCGGTCGTAGACGCCGCGTTCCAGGAAGCGGGCGAACAGCGCCTGGTCGAGGGTCGGGTGGCCGAGATCCATGGTCCGCTTGCGCTCGACGACCTCGTCGGCCAGCGACTCGGGCACCAGCAGCCAGCCGAGCCGCAGCCCCGGGGCGAGCGATTTGCTGACCGAGCCCGCGTAGGCGACATGCTCCGGGTCGAGGCCCTGGAGGGCACCCACGGGTGCGCGGTCGTAGCGGAAGTCGCCGTCGTAGTCGTCCTCGAAGACCAGACCGTCCACCGACCGCGCCCAGTCGAGGAGTTGGGCCCGCCGCCGCGCGGAGTAGGCGATACCGGTCGGGAACTGATGGGCGGGCGTCGCCACCACGGCCCGCACGTCGGACGTCCGTAGCGGCCCGATGGCCAGGCCTTCGCCGTCCAGGGGCAGCGGTACGGTGCCGACGCCCGCCGACGCGTACAGGGCGTCGTGCTGCGGGCTGCCCGGGTCCTCGACGCCGACGGTGCGCACCCCGCGCGCGTGGAGCACGAATCCGAGCAGCGACGTCGCTTGCGCCACTCCGGAGACCACGATCAGCCGCTCCGGATCGGCGACCACACCCCGGCGGCGCGCCAACAGTTCAGCGAGCGCGGTACGCAACCGGGGCAGCCCGCGCGGATCGGGATAGCCGAGCAGGTCGTGCGGCGACTCCGCCAGCACACCGCGCTGCGCGGCGGCCCAGGCCGCGCGCGGGAACAGTGACAGGTCGGGTGTGCCGGGTACGAAGTCGACCCGGGCGCCGGGGGAGCGCGGTGCGAGGTCACGCGCGCGTGGCCGCGCCGCCCGCACGGCACCGCCCACCCAGGTGCCCGCACCCTGGCCGCTGCGCAGATACCCCTCCGCCGTCAACTGCTCGTACGCCTCCGTGACCAGGCCCCGCGACACCCCGAGGTCGGCCGCCAGGTCCCGGCTCGACGGCAACCGCGTGCCCGGCGCCAGCCGCCCCGAGCGCACCGCCTCGCGCAACGCGGCCTGAAGCGAACGGCCACGCGTGCGTGCCGGTGCCGAGACGGCGGGCAGCAGCAGTTCCCACGCGGCGGAACCTGTCAGACCCTCCGGTTCGGTCGGCCCTTCCGGATTGGTCCGCGATGACGTCATGGAAGTGGACCTTAAACCGGACCGCCACGCTCCCTAGCGTCGCCGCCATGACCGCAACCGCCGCCCGCGGCGCCCCGTTCGCCGCCTTCGCCTGCGTCCTTGTCGGCGCGTCCTTCACCGCCAACAGCGTTCTGGGCCACTACCCGTACGCGGGTGGCCAGTTCCTGCGCTACGGCCTCGCCTGCCTGCTGCTGCTCCCCTTCACGGGCAGGGATGCGACGGCCCGACTGCGCGCGGTCACGCCACGTCAGTGGGCCCGACTCGCACTGCTCGCTGCCATCGGCATGGTCGGCTTCAACTTGGCTGTGATCGCTGCCGAACACAGCGCCGAGCCGGCCGTACCGGGTGTCTTCGTGGGCTGCGCACCCGTGGTCGTCGCGACCCTCGTCCCGCTTCTGGAGGGACGCCGTCCGCGCAGGATCGTGCTCTACGGGGCGTCGCTCGTCGCCGTCGGCGCGTTCACCGTCCAGGGGTGGGGCCGTACGGACGCCGCCGGAATCGCCTTCTCCGGGTGCGCACTTGCGGGGGAGGTGGGCTTCGCGGTGCTCGCGGTGCCCGTGCTGCGCCCCCTGGGACCACGGTTGTTGTCGGCCACGGTCTGCGGTGTGGCCGCGATCGAGGCGGCGACGGCCGGGCTGTTCCTCGACGGGAGCGCCTGGCTGCGGCGCCCCGACGCCACCGAGGCCGCCGCGCTGCTGTGGCAGGCGGCGGTCGTCACGGTCGTCGGCTTCGTGTGCTGGTACATGGGCCTGCAGCGGATCGGCGCGGAGCGCGCCACGCTCTTCTCCGGCCTCATCCCGGTCGCGGCGGCCGGAACCGCGCCGCTCGTCGGAACGGGCGCCTACGGGGCCGCCCAGGCCGTCGGCAGCGCCCTCGTCGGGGCCGGAGTGGCCCTGGGATCAGGTGCGTCGACTCGGCTCCCGTGTCGGTCAGCGGCTGCCGTCGAGGATGACGCGCGCGACCAGCGCCGGGTCGTCGCTCATCGGGCAGTGCCCGCAGCCGGGCAGCCGCACGAGCCGCGCCCGCGGGATCAGGTGCTTGGCCCGCACGCCCTGGCGGCGCAGCAGCAGCCGGTCCTGGGTGCCCCAGGCCACGGTGACCGGCAGGCCGGGGAGGTCGTCGGTGAACTGGACGGTCGTACCGGCCCGGAGGGTGTCGTCGAACCCGGGGGCGTTGACCAGCGCGAGCGTCTCGGCGACCACGGCCTCGGGTGAACGGCGGCCGGGGCGGGCGTAGATGGTGCTCGTCAGGGCGGTGCGGCCGGCCACCGTGCGCGACAGCCGCTCGACCATCGGGAGCGGCATCCGCCGGGCGATCTGCCGCATGGTGAGCAGCACCCCGAAGGCGTAGCGGCGCTCGGCCTCGGACCAGAACCCGGCCGGGGAGAGGGCGGTGACGGACCGCACGACCTTCTCGCGGCCCAGCTCCAGGGCCATCAGGCCACCGAGCGAGTTGCCCGCGATGTGCGGACGGTCGAGCCCCAGCGCCTCGCAGAACGCGCTGAAGACGGCGGCAGTCGTGGACAAGTCGTACGCCAGTCCCTCAGGCAGCGCGGGAGAGGCACCGAACCCGGGGAGGTCCACGGCGATCACGTCCCGCTCGGTCGCCAGGATGTCCACCACCGGGTCCCAGGCCTGCCGGTGATGACCGATGCCGTGCAGCAGGAGCAGCGGTTCGCCGCTGCCCACGCGCGCGTAGGACAGCGTCACGGTCCGCGGGCCGTGCGGAGAGGGGACCGGGAAGGAGACGGTGGCGGACATTGGGATGCTCCTCGTCTGGACTCGCTGACAGACGCCGTACAGGCCGTGTAGACAGCTTGTCAGCAAAAGCTACCGACCGGTAGCCCCTGTTCCGGAGGACCTCAACGCGCGCTGCGTACCTCAAGGTTGAACTCGCCGTGCCCGAGGGTCCGGAACAGGTTCACCCACAGCGGCAGCATCATCTCCACGGCGCGCGCCGACTCGATGCCGCCCAGGTCCAGCACCCGGTGGGCGGGCCAGCCGAACTCCCCGAGCAGGGCCGTCACCCGCGCCTTGGCCTCCGCGTCCTCACCGCACACGAACACCTGGTGCTCGCCCGGTACCAGTGAAGGGTCCACCATCACCTGGCAGTTCACGGTGTTGAGGGACTTCACCACGCGTGCGTGCGGGAAAGCGCGCTGGATCTGCTCACCCACACTGTCCGACTCCACCGGCGACAGCCTGAGCCGGCCGTCCTCGAACGCCAGGGGATTGGAGACATCGAGGACGACCTTGCCGTCGAGATGCTCCGCACCGGCCGCCTGCAGCGCGGCGAGCGCCACCCGGCCGCCCACCGCGTTCACGATCACCTCGCCCGCCGCGGCGGCCTCCGCGAACGTACCGGCACCCGCTCCGGCACCCGCGCTCTCGGCCCACTTCAGAGCGGCCGGATTGTCCTTCGTGCGCGAGCCCAGGGTCACCTGGTGCCCCAACTCGACCAACTTGCCGCCCAGGGCCTGGCCGACCTCGCCCGTACCCAGCACCGCGTACCGCATCGCCACCTCCGGAAGGGGCCGCCGAACGCCCGTCGGCCCGTGGCCAATTCTGCTCCCGGACACACGTTTATCTCCTGGACAGGGCCGCACGCGTCGCATGGGATAGGACCGTGACCACCGACACGCCGACCGACGTCTTCGAAGACCACCGACCCGTCCTCATGGGAGTCGCCTACCGCATGCTGGGGCGGGTGGCCGACGCCGAGGACGTGGTCCAGGAGGCCTGGCTGCGCTGGTCCGGAGCCGACCACCGCGCGGTCCGCGAACCGCGCGCCTACCTGGTGCGCGTCACCACCCGCCTCGCGATCGACCGACTGCGCCAGATCAAGGCGCGCGGCGAGACCTACGTCGGCCCCTGGCTGCCCGAGCCGTACGCCACCGACTTCGGGGACACCGTCCCGGACGCCGCCGAACGGGCCGTCCTCGCCGACTCCGTGTCCCTCGCCGTACTCGTCGTCCTGGAGTCGCTGTCGCCGCTGGAGCGCGCGGTGTTCGTCCTCAGGGAGGCCTTCGGCTACCCGTACGCCGAGATCGCGGCCATGCTGGACCGCGGTGAGCCCGCGGTGCGCCAACTCGCCGGACGGGCCCGCAAGCACGTCGACGAAGGGCGCCCGCGCTATGACGTCGACCCGGCCCAACGCCGCGATCTGACCGAGCGGTTCCTCACCGCGGCGGCGGAGGGCGACCTGGCGGGCCTGATGGAGCTGCTCGCACCGGATGTCCGACTGGTGGGCGACAGCGGCGGCAAGACCAAGGCGCCGCTGCGAATCCTGGAGACTGCAGACAATGTGGGCCGCTTCCTGGTCGCCGTCGCGGGCAAGGGCATCCCGGAGATCTCGTTCCGCTTCCTTGAGCTGAACGGCGGGCCCGCGGTGCTGGTCCTTTCGGGTGACAAGCCCGACAGCGTCTTCCAGGTGGACGTATCCGCCGGACGTATCCGATCCGTGTATATCGTCCGCAACCCCGACAAGCTCCGGTCGCTGGCTTCCGCTTAGCCGAGCCACCGACAGGGCCCCCGTTTCGCGACGGGGGCTTTGCCGTCGTGTCACGAAACGCGCCCTTTACGAACGCCTCGTGAACGCTCTATGGCAACCGCTCTCTGTGTTGCCTGTGGGATCGAGGATTGGTCTTGACCAAGGGTGTGGGCCGTCCTATGGTCACTGATAAGTGAAACAACCTTTAATAAACAAGGGCGCTAAAACGCGGCCGGACCACGGCGATTGCGGAGGACAGGGTGGGGACCACGCAGTTGGAATCGGTGCCGGAGCCGAAGTACTGGCATCTCAAGACAGTGCTGAGTGAGGCACTGGACTCCGAGTTCTCCGTGGGCGAGATCCTGCCCAACGAGCGAGACCTGGCAGCCCGCTTCGGCGTTGCCCGGGCCACACTCCGGCAGGCTCTGGAACAACTCGAACTCGAAGGCCGGCTGCAGCGCCGCCGCGGCGTCGGCACGACCGTCGCGCCGCCGCGCGTGGGCGTCGCCGTCGGCACCGAACAGCACGCCTGGCCGGGCGCCGCGGAGGACGCCTGGCAGTCCGTCGACTGCGTCCTGGCGGCTCCACCGGCGGCCGTGGCCGAGGTCCTGGAGACCGCTTCCGACGAACCGGTGCACACCGTACGGCGCTCCCGGGTGAGCCACGGCCAGCCGGTCGCCGCCGAGCTGCTCTACATCCCGGAGTCGTCGGTGCCCGACCTCTCCGCGATAGACACTCCGTCCGCTGCGGCACGCGCGCGTGCCGTGCTGCGCGAGTTGCAGCGCCTCGAACTGGAGGGCCAGGACCGCGCCGTCGAGCTCGGCTCGGCCCGCGCGGACGACGCCAAGGAGCTGGACCGCCTTCCCGGGGCACCGGTACTCGTCGTCACGACCCGCTTCTTCGCCGCGGGCCGCACCGCAGCGGTCTCCGTCGCGACCTACCGCGCGGACACCTGCCGCCTGACCTTCGCCGACTCCGGAGGCGTGGAAATACACCACGGCCCGGAACGCCAGGCTTCCTGACGACGGTCACAGCTCACCCGTAGCGGCCCGGCACTCCGCCGGGGCGCGACGCATTTTCTTCTCAGCACCGGTCAGGGCAGCGCCCCAAAGGGGCGCGGGGCTATGTCGATTTGCGGCTCCGCCGCGTGGGCGCGCCCAGCCACAACGCTGCCGCACCCGAAACTCAACCCCACCGCAAAGCTAGCGCCGCGTCACGGTGCCCTCGACCGCGAACAGTTGCTCCTCGACATGGTCGAGAGCGAGCCGTAGCGCCCCCGTAGCCGCAGCCGCCTCGCCGAGCAACGACAGGGCCACCTTCGGCGGACGCAGGCAATACCGCGCCAACTCCCGCCGCAGCGGCTCCAGTACGCCGTCCAGGCCAGCCGCCCAGCCGCCCACGACGACCAGTTCCGGATCGAGGGCCAGGACCAGCGCGGCGACGTCGTGCACAAGGCGCTGTATGAAGCGGTCGACGGCCGCGCGGGCCCGCAGGTCGCCGTCGCGGGCCAGCGCGAAGACCTGCGCGACCGCCTGTTCGTCCAAGGGGTGCAGCGGTTCGTCCGTCGTCGACAGCAGCGTCTCCGGAGTCACGTCCCGGCCCAGCAGATGCAGCGCACCGATCTCGCCGGCCGCCCCGCGATACCCCCGGTGCAGCCGCCCCCCGATCAGTGAACCGGCGCCCGGGCTCAGCCCCGCGAGCACCATCACCATGTCGTCGGACTCGGTCGCGGCGCCCTTCCAGTGCTCGGCGACCGCCGCCGCGTTCGCGTCGTTCTCGACCAGGACCGGGCACTTGAAGGAGCGGCTCAGCCGCTCGCCCAGGTGCAGTCCCGTCCACTGGGGCAGCGCGGTGCCCAGCCGTACCGTGCCGTCCGCCTCGACGATGCCCGGTGTGGCGACGCCGACCGCCCGCAGCGAGCCGCGTGCCACTCCGGCCCGGCGCAGCAGCTCGGCGACCGCCGTGCGCAGCCGCTCCAGGCGCTCGTCCGCCGACGCCGTCTCGTCGACGTCCTTGGCGATCGCGCCGAGCACCCGGCCGTCCAGATCGGCGAGGAGCACGGCGACGCGGTGTGCGCCGATCTCCAGGCCCAGCAGGTGTCCGGCCTCAGCCCGGAACCTGAACCGCCGCGCGGGCCGCCCCTGGCGCCGTACAACGCTCTCGTCGGCCGCCTTCTCGACGACGAGCCCGGCCTCGATCAGTCCCTCGACGACGCCCTCGACGGTCGGCCGGGACAGCCCTGTCACCCGGGTGATCTCCGTCAGCGTGGCGCAGTCCGTGGCACGCAACGCGTGCAGCACCACCGCGGAGTTGATCCTCCGCAGCAGCGAGGGGTCCCCGCCGGTCAGCCCCGCCAAGGTCTGTCCTCCCAGCTCGTGCGCGTGTTGGGCGGATCGTACTCGGCGCGGCGGACCCCGGCGAGTGCCGGGCACCACGGACTCATGAGCCCCACCGGATCACCCGGGCGCCACGAACCCCGACTCGTACGCCGCGATCACCGCCTGCGTACGGTCCCGCGCCCCCGACTTCGCCAGTACGGCGCTCACATGCGACTTCACGGTCCCGGCGCCGACGACCAGCCGGGCCCGCTTCAGCAGGAACGCGTCGGCACCGGCCCGCAGCGCCTCGTACACGTACTCGTCGTTCTCGAAGGTCGTGATGGCCAGGATCTTCGGCGGGTCCTCGACCGTGCGCAGCACCGCGCGTACGAATGGTGGAGTCAGAGACCGACCAGGAGCTGACGGCGGACGACATCGACGCCATGCACCAGGGCATCGCGGAACGGTTGAACTCGGCGTGGCCGACCGGGCCGACCAGGACGCGATCCAACTCCTCGTCGCGGTCACGGAAATAGCCCCACCGTGACCCGCCGGACGGGCCCTAGCCCCGCGCAGCCTCCCGCAACCGACCGAACTCCTCCGCCATCGTCGCCGCCGTCCAATGCGCGTTCAGCCCGCTCGGATTGGGCAGCACCCACACCCGCGTCTCCCCGAACACCCGCTCCTGCGGCCCCACTTGAGCCCGACGGTCGTCGAATGCGGCCCGGTAGGCCGTGACGCCCAGCACCGCCAGCCACCGCGGCTGCCACCCCGCCAGCTTCGACGCGAGGCACTGTCCGCCCTCCCGGTACTCCTCCGCGCTCAGCTCGTCGGCCCGTGCCGTCGCCCGAGCCACCACATTCGTGATGCCGAGCCCGAACGACAGCAACTCGCCCTGCTCCGAAGGCTTCATGAGCCTCGGGGTGAAGCCGGACAGATGCAGCACCGGCCAGAAGCGGTTGCCCGGACGGGCGAAGTGATGGCCCGTGGCCGCCGTCATCAGACCCGGGTTGATGCCGCAGAACAGGACACCGAGGCCGTCCGCGACGACGTCCGGTACGAGACGGTCGCGGGCGGCCTCCAGCTCGGTCTGGGTGAAGCGCTTCGGAGGCGTTGGAGGCGTCGGAGGCGTCAGAGGATCGCCCCGGGGGTGTAGCCCGCGGCCTCCGGGTGCTGCTTCGCGATCTCCTCGACGCGGGCGACCACGGCGGCGACCTGGTCGGCCGCGGCGCCGGTGAAGGACAGCTTGTCGGCCATCAGGGCGTCCAACTGGCCGCGGTCCAGCGGGATGCGCGCGTCGGCGGCGAGCTTGTCCAGCAGTTCGTTGCGCTCGGCGCCCTGCTCACGCATCGCCAGCGCGGAGGCGACCGCGTTCTCCTTGATGGCCTCGTGCGCGACCTCGCGGCCGACACCCGCGCGGACGGCGGCCATCAGTACCTTGGTCGTCGCGAGGAACGGCAGATAGCGGTCCAGCTCACGCGCCACGACCGCCGGGAACGCGCCGAACTCGTCGAGCACGGTCAGGAACGTCTCCAGCAGCCCGTCGAGCGCGAAGAACGCGTCGGGGAGGGCCACCCGGCGCACCACCGAGCAGGAGACGTCGCCCTCGTTCCACTGGTCGCCCGCCAGCTCGCCGGTCATCGACGCGTACCCGCGCAGGATGACCATGAGGCCGTTGACGCGCTCGCAGGAGCGGGTGTTCATCTTGTGCGGCATCGCGGAGGAACCGACCTGGCCCGGCTTGAAGCCCTCGGTGACCAGCTCGTGCCCGGCCATCAGCCGGATCGTCTTCGCGAGTGAGGAGGGCGCCGCCGCGACCTGAACCAGCGCGGTCACGACCTCGTAGTCGAGCGAGCGTGGGTACACCTGGCCGACCGAGGTGAACGCCTGCGAGAAACCGAGGTGGGAGGCGATCCGCTGCTCCAGCTCCGCGAGCTTCGCCGCGTCACCGCCGAGCAGGTCCAGCATGTCCTGGGCCGTGCCCACCGGGCCCTTGATACCGCGCAGCGGGTAGCGGCCGAGCAGTTCCTCGACCCGGCCGTAGGCCACGAGCAGCTCGTCGGCCGCGGTCGCGAAACGCTTGCCCAGGGTGGTGGCCTGCGCGGCCACGTTGTGCGAGCGGCCGGCCATGACCAGCTCGCCGTACTCGCCGGCAAGCTTGCCGAGCCGGGCCAGCACGGCCACCGTACGGTCGCGCATCAGCTCCAGCGAGAGCCGGATCTGCAGCTGCTCGACGTTCTCCGTCAGGTCCCGGGACGTCATGCCCTTGTGGACCTGCTCGTGCCCGGCGAGGTCGTTGAACTCCTCGATCCGCGCCTTCACATCGTGCCGCGTGACCTTCTCGCGCTCGGCGATCGAGGCCAGGTCGACCTGGTCGAGGACGCGCTCGTAGTCCGCGATCGCCGCGTCCGGCACCTCGATCCCGAGGTCCTTCTGGGCCCGCAGCACGGCGAGCCAGAGCTGCCGCTCCAGCTTCACCTTCTGCTCGGGGGACCAGAGCGTGGCGAGCTCGGTGGAGGCGTAACGTCCGGCGAGGACGTTCGGGATGCGGGGCTTGGCGGCAGCGGAAGTCACGTGTACGGATTCTACTGGCGATTCGTGCAGGCCAGCGCCATGGCCCCGTTCGTCGGAAGCTACGAGACCTCCGTCACCACGCCGAGTCCGCGAGGTCGGCCAGCACCTCCGCGTGGCACAGCAGCGGCGCGCACCAGCACGCCAGTGTCCGTCCGCGCAGCTCCGGTACCAGGGCCAGCAGGTCGGGGCGGGCCAGCAGATACGCCCGGTACTTCGCCATCACCTCCGCGCGCGTGCCGTCCCGGCGGCGCGTGGGGGTGTCGTAGGCGAAGGGGTTGTAGAGCGGGTGGCGGGGGAGGTCCCAGCCGCCGAGGGTCCAGCGGCGGCCGACGTAGACGAGGTCCGTGGGGGCGAGTTCCAGCTGGGGGCCGTACTCGTGAATCCGGCCCCTGACGTTGATCACCCGCGTGGTCATGGGGAGTTACGCCGCCGGGCCCTCGTAGGGGAGGAGGTCCGGGCGCTTGGGGGAGAGGCCGTCGCCAGGTGACCGCCCTGCCAGGCGAAACGCGAGCCGTCAGACTCGTCCGCGACCTCGCCCATCAGCTCCTCATGCTCGGCGAGTGGATCAAAGACACCGACCGGGAGATCCGCGAAACCTTCCACCTCGACGAGCGCGCAGAAGTCGTCGAATCCCTTCCTGGCGTGGGCCCCATCCTCGGGGCCGAGTTCCTCGCCATCGTCGGAGACCTGTCCGGCTACGCAGACGCCGGCCGCCTGGCCGCCCACGCGGGACTGGCCCCGGTTCCACGCGACTCCGGCCGCCGAACCGGTAACCACCACCGGCCCAAGCGCTACCAACCCCGCCTGCGACACGTCCCATACATGGCCGCGCAGACCGCCATGATGCGCCCCGGCCCCTCCCGGGACTACTGCCTCAAGAAACGTGCCGAAGGACTGATCCACCTCCAGGCACTGCTCGCCCTCGCACGCCGCCGAGTCGACGTCCTGTGAGCCATGCTCCTGCGCCGATGGATGGGTTGAGACTTCGAACACCTCCATCAATGGCACGGGAGCCTTGTGCGTTGTGGCCACGGTTCCTGACACCCGATTCCTACGTCGGCCCCCTGAAAGAACTCAGTGGGTGCGGCCCGCTCAGCCCCGCGCGCATGGCGAGCAGTCCGGCCTGTACCCGGCTTTCGCAGTGCAGTTTCTCCATGATCCGCGAGACATGGGCCTTGACGGTTGGCACGCGCAGGCCCAGCCGTCTGCCGATCTGGGCGTTGCTCAGTCCGTCCGCCAGCGCGGCCAGCACCTCCCGCTCGCGTGGTGTGAGCGAGGGCAGCCGGGGCGGCACGGCCGACGCAGGCTCGGCAGCCGCCCGGGCGACCAGGTGATTGACCGCCTCGGGGGCGAGGGCGTGGTGGCCGGCCGCGGTGTTCCGCACCGCGTCGAGGACCTGGCTCGGCTGGGCGTCCTTGAGCAGGAAACCGTGGGCGCCGGCCCGGAGCGCCGGCAGTAGATGGGTCTCGGCGTCGAATGTGGTCAGCATCAGGATCCGCGGCGGTACGGGCAACGCGGACAGTTCCCTGGCCGCGCCCACACCGTCCAGGCCGGGCATCTGCACGTCCAGCAGCACCACGTCGGGGGCCACCTGGACGCACGCCTCGACCGCCGCCCGCCCGTCCTCGGCCTCCCCGACCACAGTGATGTCGGGCGCGGTCTGCAGCAGCAGCCGCAACCCGGCCCGGACCAGGGCCTCATCGTCGGCGACCAGGACCCGGATCACTGGACTTCCCCAACTGGTTGTGCCCTCATCGTCTCCTGCTCCTGCTCCTGCTCCTGCTCCTGCTCCTGCTCCGGTGCGACGGGAAGCCGGAGCAGGAGCCGAAAGATGCCGTCCCGGTTCTCGGCGTCCAGGGTTCCGCCGAGGAGCGCGGCCCGCTCGTGCAGACCGCGCAGGCCCATGCCCGCGCCGTCCCTCGCAGCCTCGCCGGGCAGGCCGGTCACCGGGTTGCTCACCTCGCACTCCAGGTGCTCCCCGTTCACCCGCAGCCCCAGCACCACGCGGGCACCGGAGGCGTGTTTACGGACGTTGGTCAGCGCCTCCTGGACGATACGGAAGACCGTGTGCTCCACCGCCTGCGGCAACGGCCTTGCCCCGCCCCCGACTTCGGCCACCGTCGCGGACCACGGTGCCCAGTCCACGGGCACTCCCGCCGCCTCCGAGTCGGCCAGCAACCGGGGCAGGTCCCGCAGTGCCGGGCCGGGCCGGAAGGAACTCTCGACGGTCTCCGGGTCACGCAGCACATCGAGGATCTGGCGCAACTGAGCCAGCGCGCGCCTGCCGGTGACCCTGACCAGCTCGCCCGTCTCGCGGGCGCGCTCCGACTCCTGCGGGTCCACGCTCAGCGCGCCCGCGTGCAGCGTGATCAGGCTGACCTCGTGGGCCACCACGTCGTGCATCTCACGCGCCAGCGCGGCCCGTTCCTCCGCGCGGACCCGGCGGGCGATCAGCAGCGTCTCCCGCTCTGCCTGCTCGGCACGCTCGGCCAGCTCGTCCAGCCTGGTGTGCCGGTAGCGGATCACCGTGCCGCGCCAGGCGGGCGCGCCGACCAGCAGGGCTGCCGCTATGACGCCAGTGGCCGGGTCGCCCGTGGTGAACTGGCTGAGCACCGCGATGGCGTAGACGCCGTACCGCAGGGGGCTCGTCACCCGACGTCTGGCCAGCGAGTACATCGCGAACGGCAGGGCCGGCTGAACCGTCAGCAGGCTCACCGCGGCGACCACGGCCGCCACCAGAGTGGGCCGGTCGCGCCGCCAGGCCAGCAGGAGTCCAGTGGCACACGCCAGCACGGCGGAGGCGGCGAACGGAAGCGGCAGCAGGGACCGGGCCGCGACTGTCGGCACGAGTCCGCCGGCGGCGATCAGCGCAGCCAGCACCCAGGCGAACGGTTCGGAGGGCCACCGGACACGGTCAGCGAGAGCCGCCACCGAGGTGGGCGCAGAGAAAACGGACACGCGTGCCACGGTAGAAGATCCTTCGGTTGATCGTTCCGGTTACCGCACCCGCCGGCCCGCAGTGACGGCCGCGCCGGGGCGGAGCATGCGCCGATGGGCCGGCGTGAGCCCGAGCAGTTCAGGGCTTGGCGCTCGCGCTGCTCTTGGCATGGTCCCGGGCGGCCTCGTCCGCGGCGGACGGCAGAACCTTGGTGGCGGCGACCTGCCCGTCCCGGTAGCAGATCTGAAAAGTCCGCTTCTTCTCCAGGGACACGTGCTTCTGCAGGTAGTAGTCGCAGGTGGTGCCGGCCGGCGGCTTGGGCTTGTCCCCCGGCTGGAGACCGCCGGGCTTGCCGATGCGGTCCAGTACGGCGCTCCGGCTCTCGCCGACGTGAACGCCCTCGTACTGGGCCCTGGTGATCGTGTGCGAGGTGATGTCACTCGCGACGTGCCTGATGCTGAACCAGATACCTGCTCCGGCGAGTACGGCGAGTCCCAGGACTCCGAGCAGGATCTTTCCGAAAACGCCCATGGAAGAACTCCTTGGCTATGGGGGGAATCGGCGTCCTTCCGACGCCGCCCAAGCAGTCTCTTCCGGCGCTCCGCGCCGATCGTCGCCCTCGACGGGGAACCCGACCCCCGACTTTCGTATCCCCCCACGTCCTCCGTAGGGAAAGGGCAGCCGGCAAGCTCCGCCATCGTTCCGCCACGAAGGCCCCCGTGACCGTCACTGATCGCTGCGCCGTCGGCCCCGCGGTCGTCATGCCTTGAGTGCTCTGCGAGCGATTCGGTGATCTCGGCGGCCCACCGCCACCCCCCCGGCCATGACCGGCACACGCGGTCGTACAGCGCACAAGGAGACGGAATTCCGGCCGGCAAATTGGGCCGCCCCTGTCGCAGGAGCTGCCGTGGATCCCAGACCCAGATCGGGTATCCAGAGGGCAGCTGTGGCTCGGTCCAACTACTCAGAGGCGCAGCACAAGGGAGACGGACAACGCTTCCGGCGGGCGCTCCCGCCTCGCCGAAAGGCATTGCTTCGATCACGGAAGGCAGCGTCCCGCACGTCGAGAGCAGGATCTCGCCCGGAGCGGGTTGCCGGCAATGGCCGGCGAACTGGCAGTCTGCGACCACGAGGCGGAGATCGGGTTCGGGCTCGCACTCATCCTCGACGGGTTGCGCCGCCGGGTCACCCCGGCGGGCTGAGTGGGTCTCCCACAACGCACTCAGCCTTGGGCAGGCCGGGGACCGGCTCGTCGTCCTGCCCCGTTCCTGCTCGCACTCGGCGCCGAGTGCGAGGGAGCGCCGTGAGTGACGACAACGGGCTCCGGGCCCGGACGAGGGGCCGTCAGGTCAGACCGGCGTGGTGAACGGTCAAAGCGATCTGGACCCGGTTGGTGTGTTCCAGCTTGGTGAGGATGTGCGAGACGTGGGCCTTCACGGTGGCCAGGCTCATGTACAGCTCGGCCGCGATCTCCGCGTTGGTCTTGCCCTGTCCCACGGCTACGGCGACTTCGCGTTCGCGGTCGCCCAGCCGGTCGAGCCGGATGCGGGCCTCGGCGGTCTCCGGCCGTCCGGGGATCCTTCCGTCAGCCTGGGTGACCTGGGCGATGAGCTGCTCGGTCACAGTGGGGGAGAGTACCGGCTCGCCCGCCTTCACCCTGCGTACCGCCGCGACGATCTCGGCGGGCGGGGTGTGCTTGAGGAGGAAACCGGCCGCGCCCGCGCGCAGGGCACCGAGGACCTGTTCGTCGTCCTTGAAGGTCGTCAGCATCACGACCGCGGGTGGATCGGCGCGGGCGCGCAGCAGCTCGGTCGCCTCCAGGCCGTCCACGCCGGGCATCCGGATGTCCATGAGCACCAGGTCGGGGGCGTGCTCGTCGACCAGAGCGGGGACCTCGCCGCCGTCCGCGGCCTCGGCCACGACCTCGATGTCGGCGGCGCCGCTGAGCATCAGCCGGAGTCCTGAGCGGACCAGCGGGTCGTCGTCGACGAGCAGCACACGGATCATGCGGGCCAGGGTAGCCAGGCCCGCAGCACGTAGTCCGCTCCGTCCTTGCCGTGGCTGAACCTGCCGCCCGCCAGTGCGACGCGTTCCGCGAGGCCGATCAGCCCCTGGCCGGCTCCGGGGATGCCCTCGCGCGTCGTGCTCGGTCCGGCCGGATTGGCCAGCTCCAGGCTGAGCCCGTCACCGGGGCGGCCTTCCACCGTGATCGTGACCGGCGACCCGTGGGCGTGCTTCCTGGCGTTCGTCAGTCCTTCCTGGACGATCCGGTAGGCGGTGAGTCCGGCGATACCCGTGGGGCCGCCCGGCTCGGCGAGGCGTGTGTCGAGGTCGACCCGCATGCCGGCGTCCTGTGACTCCTTGACCAGGCCGGGTACGTCGGCGAGACCGGTCTGCCGGGGCCGCGTGCCGTCCGTGCCGGGGTCCTCGGCCGGTGAACGCAGGACCCGCAGCACCACCTGCAGATCATCGAGCGCCTGGTGTGCGCTCTCCCTGATCACGGCGGCGGCGCGGGCGGTGTCCCGCGCGGACGCCCCGGAGTTGAACTCCAGCGCACCCGCGTGGACGCTCAGCAGGGAGAGCCGGTGGGCCAGCACGTCGTGCATCTCCCGGGCGACGTCCTCCCTGGCCGCACGCTGGGCGTGCCGGGCACGGAGCACCGCCTCCGCCTCGGCTCGTTCGGTGCGGTCGTTCAGGGACCGTACGAACAGTCCCCAGCCGACCGCGGCGGCGATCAGAACCGTGAGGATCACCGCGTTCGCGATCAGCGTCCCGGAGACGTAGGGGTACGTCAGGAAGTAGACGGGGATCGGCAGCAGTCCCAGCAGGGCGACGGCCAGGACGGTGCGCGGTGGCCTGAGGACGGCGACCGTGAAGAGCGCGACGACCAGAGGCACCACGGCCGGGGTGACGACCGCGGCCGCCACGGACACGACGGCGACAGTGGCCGGCCGTCGCCTGCGCCACCACAGCGCCCCGACGGCGACCAGGGAGACCGGGTTCACCACCCAGGTGAAACCGAGCAGCACCGGGGACGAGAAGCTCAGTGTCTCGAACGGCCAGGTTCCGGCCCCGGACGCCGGACTCAGCGCCAGGTTCTGCTTGGTCTGAACAGCGGAGAGAGCGGCCGACAGCACGGCGGTCAGTACGACGACGCCGAAGTCGATGATCTTTTCACGCCGGTAACCACTCACAAGGGCAAAGGTAGAGCGGCCGCCGACGAGGTCACAGTGCCGAGAGGCCCGTCGGGGAAACCACAGACTTTGGTCTAGGTCGAACGGCCGCCGACACCGACTTTCAGCCGAAGCCCTCCGCAGGCCGGTGCTTCTAGCGTTCCGGGAGTCACACCTCAGGTCTTCCACACGCTTCCGCATGGATTCCGCATGTCTTCCACGAAGGGCCCGGCCTTGAAGAAATACGTTCTGCTTCTGTTGGGATCACTGCTCGCACTCTCCGGCGGAGTGCCGCTGGCCGAGCGGATCTACGCCCATGCCACGCTCTGGGGATTCGGAGTACCCGCCTACGGATCGTCGTTGATCAGGCTGGCCCTGGTGCTCGCCGGCGCCGCGGCACTGGTCCTCGCGACGCGCCTGCCCGGTTCTCCCTGGCGCGGTGCCCGCTCCGAGCAGGGGCAGCCGCACCATGACTGAGTTGAGAGTAGGTCCCTCCCCGCGAACCCCGGACACTTCACCTCCGGCGTTGGAGGCCGTAGGGCTTGGCAGGCGCTACCGACGCGGGTGGGCGTTGCGGGACTGCTCGTTCCGGTTGCCGACGGGGCGGATCTGCGCGCTGGTCGGCCCGAACGGCGCCGGCAAGACGACCCTGCTGTCGCTGGCCACCGGTCTGCTGGAACCCAGCACCGGCAGCATCCGGCTGGGCGGACACGCCGCCCGGTCCGCCGAGGCCCGGCAGCACACCGCCTTCCTCAGCCAGGAGAAGGCACTCTATCCGCGCTTCCGGGTCTCCGAGATCCTGCGCATGGGCCGCGAGCTGAACCCGACCTGGCACCAAGAGACCGCCGAACGCATCATCGCCGCGGGCGACATCCCGATGGACGCCAGAGTCGGCACCCTGTCCGGCGGCCAGCGCACCCGGGTGGCCTTCGCGCTGGCCCTGGGCAAGCGGCCCCGTCTGTTGCTGCTCGACGAACCGATGGCCGATCTCGACCCGCTGGTCCGGCGGCAGATGATGGACACGCTGATGGCCGAGACCGCCCAGCACGGTGCGACCGTCGTGATGTCCTCCCACCTGGTCTCCGAACTCGAAGACGTCTGCGACTTCCTGGTCCTGATCGACAACGGCACGGTCAAGCTCGCCGGCGATGTGGCCGAGCTGATCGGCGCCCACCGGACGGTGTCCGGCCCCGACGCGGAGGCGGACCGGCTGGCGAAGCTGCCCGGCCAGGTGACCGTCGACACCCGCAGCACGGCCGGGCGTACCACGGCGCTGATCCGCCCACGGGGCCCGCTCCCGGCGGACACCGAGCCGGGCTTGCCGAGCCTGGAGGAGCTACTGCTGGCCCATCTGCGGACGAACGACGTACCACCGCTGATCACCTCCACCGCACGTCCCGGCACGCACCACGAGGTGACCGCATGAGCGGCACCCTGACCTCCAACCACCCATCGACACCGACCAGTCGGGGCCCGCGGCTGCGCGGGCTGACCTGGCTGGTCTGGCGGCAGAACCGGCTGGCGTTCTGGATCGGCATCGGCGCCGCGCTCGCCGTCGCGGCGTACGCGATCGTGCGGCACCACGAGATGACGACCGCCATCGCCGACGGCCACCTCGACGCCTGCCGGGGCACCACCGTCCCGGCAGGCGACTGCTCCCACAAGCTCAACTCCTTCGGGCAGACGTATCAGTTCCCGATGCGCCGCCCCCTCCAGGCCATGCTCGTGCTGCCGTTGATCTTCGGCATCTTCCTCGGCGGCCCCCAACTGGCACAGGAGCTGGAGTCCGGCACCGACCGGACCGTGTGCACGCAGTCCGTCACCCGGCTGCGCTGGTTCGCGGCCAAGCTGTTCGTCCCCGTCGTCCTGACGATTCTGATCAGCGGCACGATCGCCGCCGCGATGACCTGGTGGTGGCAGCCGGCCGGGTCCCTGCTCGGCGGCTGGTTCCCCTGGTGGCAGTGGTATCCCTACGACGGCATCGGCCCCGTCGTGGTCGGCCTGTCCGTGCTGTCCCTGCTCATCGGCGTGACCGCGGGCCTCATCCTGCGCCGCACCGTCCTGGCGATGGGCGCGACCGTGGTCCTGAGCGCGGGAGCGATGTATCTCCTCGAATCGGTCCGGGCTCATCTGCTGCCCACCACCCTGACCACGGTTCAGCACACGAGCGGCTCCGCCGCACCGTCGAACGCGTGGGTGCTCTCCGAGGGCGCTGTCGACGCTGCCGGGAAGCACGTCCCGGACGTGACGAGTTGCTACGCGGCCGACGACTACACGAAGTGCCTTGCCCAGCACGGCAGGACGGGCCGCTGGGCCGAGTTCCACCCGGCATCCCACCTGTGGCCCATGCAAGGGGCGGAGACCGGCCTGTGCCTGCTGCTGGCGGGAGCGCTGGCCGGCCTGTGCTTCTGGTGGCTCCGCCGCCGCCCGTCCTGAACCCCTGCCCATCACCCGACCCGGGAGAGGACTCCCATGCCCCTCTACGCGCGAATACGACGACCACGCCTGCTCATCGCCCTGGCGGCAACCGTGACCACAGCCCTCGCGGTCACCGTGACGCTGGCCCTGACGGTCACGACGTACGACCACACCTCGCCCCGCGCCGCCCGGAACAAGGCGTCCGGATCGGTCGCCGCCGGAGCCGTCGACTGCCGCAAGGCAAAGTGCGTCGCACTCACCTTCGACGGCGGCCCCAGCCCGACGACGCCCGGCCTGCTGGACATCCTGAAGCGGGACCGGCTGCACGCGACGTTCTTCCTCCAGGGCAAGGGTCATATCGCCAAGTACCCGGAGATCATCCGCCGTATCGCGAACGAGGGACACGAGATCGGCAACCACACCTGGAACCACAAAGTCCTGACGCAGATCGACACGGCCGACGCCCGCCGGGAGTTGACCCGCACACAGGACGCCATCGAGAGAATCACCGGCACCAAACCCGTCCTGATGCGCCCGCCGGAGGGTCGCACCAACCGCCAAGTCGCCAAGATCTGCCGGGAGTTGGGCCTCGCGCAGGTGCTGTGGAGCGTCACGGCCAAGGACTATGAGACGACCGACTCGGCCCTGATCACCAAGAGGGTGCTCAACCAGACCCACCGCGACGGCATCATCCTCCTGCACGACCTGCACAAGGGGACCGTGCCCGCCGTCCCGGGAATCATCAAGGCGCTCAGGCAGCGTGGCTACACCATTGTCACGGTGTCCCAGCTCCTCGCCCCCGCCGAGCCCCGGCCGGGAATGGTCTACCGGCCCTGAACGACCGAGCTGGATGCGCGCGGGCACATTGCCCGACGAGCGGCGGGGCCCGTTCCGCCGCCCCGACCAGCACCAGGGGTGGTGGCTGTGTGTGGCCCGAGCGAGCAGCGCAGACGTCTGCTGCCCGCCCAGCTGGTGGTGCGCTTCGTGTTGGCGCGGGCCCGGGCCGGATCACCGTGGAGGCGTGGAGATTCGGGCGTCTCCTGCGAAGGGACCGGTACTTCGGTCGTCCCTCCTGTCCGGTGCCGTGGCCCGGCCGATGAGGGCGCCGCGCAGGGCGGCCACGAGGCGGGACGCCGCCTCGTCCTCGGTGGTCTGCCGGAGGGGTTCGGTGAGTGCATCGGCCTGGGGAGTGAGGTAGCCGGTGTTCTCGCGCAGCCGTTCCAGGTAGCCGCGGTGCGAGCGCATCTGGGCCATCGCGCCGCCGTGTTCGAGGACGAGTGACACCCAGTGGCGGGAGACCGCTTCGAGGCGTTGCATGCCTCGGGTGGTCTGCTGTGCGCTGAAGTCCCGCAGTTCGGACCCGACTTGGGCGCGGAGGGCGTGCAGGACGTCCTCGACGGAGGAGAAGTGCCGGTAGGCGGTCGCGGTGGACACCTCGGCGCGCCTGGCGATCTCGGTCAGGCTGACCGGCGTCGGCGAGTTCTCGAACAACTCGGCTGCTGCCTTGATGAGTTGCCTGCGGTTGCGCTGGGTGTCACTGCGCAGGGGGCGACTCACCGTCTGCGTGGCGGCGGTGTTCACCGGAGGGCCGAGAGGCCGTGGGCCAGACGACGGACGCCCTCGGTGATGGACTCCGCGTCGGCAGCGTACGACAGCCGCAGGTGGGCCTCGCCCCGGGCACCGAACTCGCTGCCCGGCCGGACCGCGACGCCGTACGCGCAGCGCAGTACCGCCACGACCTCGGCCGACGGGAGATCCAGGTCGTAGCGGGGGAACTGGTAGAACGCGCCCTCAGGGGTGCTGAGTGTGAGGCCCGGGACCTTGGCGAGTTCGGTCCGCATGAGTTCGCCTGCAGGCGGCCGGTCGTTGAGGTCGACGGGACGCAGGTCCTCGCTCAGGATGCTGTACGGCTCGCGGTGTGACGTCGGTCTGTCGGCTGCAGGTGTGGTGCGGGTGCGGCTCCGCGTTCGATCGGTGCATGGCATCCGGGCGAGGCTCCGGGTCAGGGCCCCACCTGTTGCCAGTCCGTCACAGGGCCAGGGTTTGTGTGGTCCACAGGGGTGACCCAAAAGGCTTTCCCCAGCTCAGCGCTAAAGTGGGCGCCTGTCCGGCCGTCCCCCGAAGAGCGGCCGGTGAGGCGGCGGCCTATCCAGGGGAGCAGGTACTGGCGGGTGAAGCGGACGTCCTCGATGCGGCGGGCGGTCCAGTTCGGGGCCGGGGTCGGCGGCATCGGGGTGCGCCACTCCGGGTCCTCGGCCTCGTAGCCGAGGGTCTGCCAGACGGCCTCGGCGACGCGGTGGTGGCCATCGTCCGTGAGGTGCAGCCGGTCGACGTCCCACGCGCGCTGGTCGGCGAGTGAGGGCGCGCTGTAGAGGTCGACGACCAGGGCGCCGTGCCGGTCGGCGAGGTCGTCGACGTAGGAGAAGAGTTCCTCCATGCGCGGCCGGAAGCGCTGCTGGACCGGGCCCTCGCGGCCAGGGCTGCGCATCAGCACCAGGTGCTTGCAGGCGGGCGTGAGGCGCTCGACGGCCTCCTCCAGCAGAGCGCGCACCCGGCCCATGTCGCACTTGGGGCGAAGGGTGTCGTTCAGGCCGCCCACCAGCGTGATCACATCGGGCTGCATGGCCGCCGCCGGGCCGACCTGCTCGTCGACGATCTGCGCGATGAGCTTGCCGCGTACGGCGAGGTTGGCGTACCGGAAGCCGGGCGTCCGGGCGGCCATCCGGCCGGCGAGGAGGTCGGCCCAGCCCCGGTACGTGCCGTCCGGGAGCAGGTCCGACATGCCCTCGGTGAAGGAGTCGCCGATCGCGACCAGGCTGGTGTGCGTGGGATTCGTCTGCATGGCGACGAAGATGATATCCCGCGTCCATACCCGCCGGTCGGTCCCCCTCCCCGATCAGGGCCCGGTCCTACGCCCGCTGCCCGAACAGCTCCCGCAGCACGTCCTCCATGGTCACCAGACCGGTCAGCCGGCCCTCCTCGTCGAGGACCGCCGCGAGGTGCGTACGACCCCTGCGCATCGCGGTGAGGACGTCGTCCATGGGCGTGCTCTCCCGGATGTTCGCGATGGAGCGCATGTCTTCCACCTTGAACGGCTCGTCGCGCGGCGACGCGTCCAGCGCGTCCTTCACGTGGAGGTAGCCGATGATCCGGCGCTCGGCGTCCACCACCGGGAAGCGGGAGAAGCCGGACTCGGCCGACAGCACCTCCAGCTCGGCCGGGGTGATGCCCGCCACCACGTAGTCGACGCGTTCGAGGGGGAGTACGACGTCCCGTACCGGCCTGCTGCCGAGTTCCAGCGCGTCGTTCAACCGCTCCCGGGCGCGCTCGTCGATGAGACCCGCCTCGCCGGAGTCCCGGACGATCCGGGCGAGTTCGGCGTCCGAGAAGGTCGCCGTCACCTCGTCCTTGACCTCGACGCGCAGCAGCTTGAGCAGGGTGTTGGCGAACGCGTTGATCGTGAAGATCACCGGGCGCAGCGCCCGGGACAGCGTCACCAGCGGCGGTCCGAGGAGCAGCGCGCTGCGCACCGGTTCGGCGAGCGCGATGTTCTTCGGCACCATCTCGCCGAGCAGCATGTGCAGATAGGTCGCCGCGGCCAGCGCGATCACGAAGGACACCGCGTGGCCCGCGCTCTCCGGGACGCCGACCGCGTGGAACACCGGCTCCAGCAGATGCGCGATCGCCGGCTCGGCGACGATACCGAGCACCAGCGTGCACAGCGTGATGCCCAGCTGGGCCGCGGCCAGCAGCACGGACACGTGCTCAAGACCCCACAGCACGCTCTTCGCGCGCCGGTCGCCCTGCTCGGCGTGCGGCTCGATCTGGCTGCGGCGCACCGAGATCAGCGCGAACTCGGCGCCCACGAAGAAGGCGTTGACGACCAGCGTCGCCAACCCGATCAGCAGTTGTACGGCGGTCACAGCTCCCCCTCCACGGAGTCGGTACGGGCGTCGGAGCCGTCGACCGGCGCGTGCAGCAGCAGCCGCGCGGCCCGCCGCCCCGACGCGTCCACGACGTCGATCCGCCACCGGGCGACCGCGACGGTGTCCCCGACCTCCGGAATCCGCCCCAGCTCGGTGGCGACCAGACCGGCCAGCGTCTCGTACGGCCCCTCCGGCGCCCGCAGTCCGACGCGCGCGAGCTGGTCCATGCGGGCGGCGCCGTCCGCCGAGTACAGAGTCCGGCCCTCTTCGTCCGTGCCCGCCGATGCCAGGTCGGGTGTCTCGTGCGGGTCGTGTTCGTCCCGCACCTCGCCCACGACCTCCTCGACGATGTCCTCCAGGGTCGCGACCCCCGCCGTACCGCCGTACTCGTCGATGACGACGGCCATCGTGCGCTTGCCGGACAGGCGGTCCAAGAGGCGGTCCACGGTCAGGGACTCGGGGACGAGGAGGGGTTCGCGCAGTACGTCGGAGAGGGGGAAGCGGGCCCGCCGGTCCGCGGGTACCGCCAGGACGTCCTTGATGTGCACGGTGCCGACGACATCGTCGAGGCTGCCGCGGTAGACCGGGAAGCGGGACAGCCCGGTCGCGCGGGTCGCGTTGGCCACGTCCTCGCAGGTCGCCTGGGTGTCGAGGGCGATGACCTGGACGCGGGGCGTCATCACGTTCTCCGCGGTGAGGTCGGCGAGGTTCAGGGTCCGTACGAACAGCTCGGCGGTGTCCGGCTCCAGGGCGCCCTGCTTGGCGGAGTGCCGGGCCAGCGCGGCCAGCTCCTGCGGCCCGCGCGCGGAGGCCAGCTCCTCGGCCGGTTCCAGGCCGAAGGCGCGCACCACGTGGTTGGCGGTGTTGTTCAGATGGCTGATGAAGGGACGGAACGCGGCACTGAACCAGCGCTGCGCGTTGCCCACCCGTTTGGCCACGGCCAGCGGCGAGGAGATCGCCCAGTTCTTCGGCACCAGCTCGCCGACGACCATCAGGAACACCGTCGACAGTGCCGTGCCCAGCACCAGCGCGACGGACTTCGACGCGGAGTGCGAGATGCCCAGCGACTCCAAGGGGCCCGCGATGAGCGCGGCGATCGACGGCTCGGAGAGCATGCCGACGACCAGGTTGGTGACCGTGATGCCGAGCTGGGCGCCGGAGAGCTGGAAGGTCAGATTCCGTACGGCCTTCAGGGCACCGGAGGCGCCCCGCTCGCCGCGCTCGACCGCGCGCTCCAGCTCGCCGCGCTCCACGGTGGTCAGCGAGAACTCGGCCGCGACGAAGGCGCCGCAGAGGAGCGAGAGCAGGATCGCCACCAGCAGCAGAAGCACTTCGGTCATCGGGTCACCTCCGTCCCATGATCGGACAGGGCAGGGAGGTTCGCGCGATGTCGCGTACTGGGAGGCTCGCCCATGGGCGGACGCTCACACCTTTCGAGGAGATGCAGAAGTTCCGGGTCGTCCACCAATGGTAAAGGATGGGCAAAGCGATCAGGTGGTGAGGTGCTTCACCCACCGCCGCCAGTGGTCCTCGCGTACGTACCCCGCCGCGCGCCACGCACGCTGCCCGGTCTCGTTGCGTTCCAGCACCATCGCGTCGCCGCGGCGCCCGCCCAGTGCCACGAACCGCTCCTCGGCCGCCGTGAGGAGCGCCGAGCCGATGCCCCGGCGGCGCTGCTCCGGGTGCACGGCCAGCCGGTAGAGGTGACAGCGCCAGCCGTCGAAGCCGGCGATCACGGACCCGACGAGCCGCCCGTCGCGCTCCGCGAGGATCAGCGCGTCCGGGTCCCGGTCGATGAGCCGGGCCACGCCGTCGCGGTCGTCGCTGATGCTGGTCCCTTCGGCGGCCTCGCGCCAGAACGCCAGCACGCCGTCGATGTCGGAGAGGGCCGCGCTGCGGATCTGAAGATCACTCATGGGACGAGCCAAGCAGAGGGCCGGCGGGTGCGGCGAGCGGATTTCGGCGCAGTTCCTCGACTACCGGCGCGAACGCCTCCAGGTACGGCTCCAGCACGGTGAGATAGGAGAACCCGTACCGGTCACGCAGCGCGCGCAGCTTCGCGGTGATCTCCTCCAGGGTGCCGACCAGCATCACGGGGAGGTCCAGCACCTGCTCCAGGGTGAGGTCCGGTCGGCGGTCCAGCAGTGGCCGGAGCGCGCCCGCGGGGTCGTCCGTCACCGTCACCAGCTGGATCAGCAGATTGAGTTCGGCGGGTTCCGCACGGCCGGCCGCGAACTCCCGGTACCGGGCGACCCGTTCGCCGAACTCCGCAGCGTCGACCGGCGTCAGCCTGCCCTCCGTGTCGCCCGGTGTGAGACGCGCACCCACGAACGCCGCGATGTCCGCGTGCTCGGCGGTCAGGCGCAGCATGCGGTCGCCGTTGCCGCCCAGGAGCAGTGGCACCCGGGTCTCCGAGCTCTCCAGCAGCCGCGCCAACTCCTCGACGGTGCGCCGGAGATGGTCCACCCGTTCACCCGGCGAACCGAAGGGCAGCCCCGCCGTGTCGTGCTCCGCCTGGATGTAGCCGGTGCCCAGGCCGAGTTCGAGACGGCCGCCGGTCAGGTCGTGGGTCGTCGCGACCTCGCGGGCCAGCAGAGTCGGGTTCCAGAAACCCGCGTTGAGCACGAACGTGCCCACCTGTGGCCGCTCGGTCGCGTCCGCCGCCGCGACCAGTGCCGGGAACGGCGCGACCATGCCCAGATGGTCGGGGACCAGGATCACGTCGTAGCCGAGTTCCTCGACGCGTCGGCATCTCGCGCGCCACTCGTCGGCGGGCGCGGACGTGAGCAGACTGGCCCCGAAGCGGAACGGGCGCGGCATGAACTCTCCTGAGTCGCGGGGGACTTCAGAACGACCGTCATGATTCCATCACTCGTGCGCGATCGCCGCCAGCACGTTCATGCGGGAGGCGCGCAACGCGGGCAGCAGGGCCGCCACGATGCCGACCACCGCCGAACCGATCACCACCGCGACGATCGTGGTCCACGGAACCGCGAGCGCCTTCATGCCCTGGAGCGCCAGGACCTGCTGCGCGCAGACGCCCCACACCAGGCCGAGACCGAGCCCCAGCACCGCGCCGAACACCGCGATCACCACCGACTCCAGCCGGATCATCCGACGCAGTTGACGCCGTCCGAGTCCGATCGCGCGCAGCAGGCCGATCTCCCGGGTGCGCTCGACGACCGACAGGGCAAGGGTGTTGACCACGCCGAGCACCGCGATGACGATGGCCAGCCCGAGCAACGCGTAGACGAGATACAGCAGTACGGCGATCTGGTCGTGGATCAGCTTCTTGTAGTCGGCCTCGTCGCGGACCTGCACCTGCGGATAGGGCTTCAGTGTCGTGTCCAGTGCCTTGCGGAGCTGGTCGGCGCCGGTGCCGGAGGCGGCGTTCACGTACAGCGTGGAGTCCTGGCCGTTCGGGACGTACTTCTCGACCGTGGCGATCCCGAAGAACAGCCCGCCCTGTGTCCCGAATCCGCCGGCCGTGCCCTGGTCGCTGAGGGCGCCCACCGTCAGCTGTGTGGTGCGGCCGCCCGGGAACTCGACGGGGAGCACGCTGCCCAGCCGTACCTTGTGGTCCTTCGCGAAGTCGACGTCCATGGCGAGGTGTCCGGCCGCGAGTGCCGAAGTCGTGTTCCCCTGCGCGTACTTGATGTGGGCGACCTTGTCGAGCGGGGAGTCGTAGCCGGCGGCCGTCGTCTCCACCCGCTTGCCGTCCGGCAGCCGGACCGCGAGGGGCGCGAAGCGGGCGCGTACGACGAGGCCGACGCCCCCGGTGGCGCGCACATGGTCCGTGACCTCCTTCGAGAACGGCACGAAACTGCCGTTCTGGATCACGAAGTCGGCGCCCAGGGTCTTGTCGATCTGCTGGTCGAAGGACTTGGACATGGAGGCGCTCGCCACCGACATCCCGCCGACCAGGGCCAGCCCCACCATCAGCGCCGCCGCGGTGGCTCCCGTACGGCGCGGGTTGCGCAGGGCGTTGCGCTGGCTCATCCGGCCGACCGAGCCGAACAGGGCGGGGAAGGCGCCGCCCAGCACCTGGATCATCGGGCGGACCAGGAGCGGGCCCGCGATCACGGTCGCGATCAGGGTCAGTACGATCCCGAGGCCAAGGAGGGAGGAGGCCGAGGCGGTCTTCGTCGCGGCGGCGCAGCCCGCGAGCGCGGCCACGCCGATCGCGCCGACGATCGAACCCACTACCGCCCGCACCCTCAACGGCCGCCCCACACCTGCGACTTCGGCGTCCGCGAGGGCCGCCATCGGCGAGACCGTCGCGGCCCGCCGGGCCGGGAGATACGCGGCGACGAAGGTGACGCCGACCCCAACGACGTACGACGCCACGGGAGTCGGCCAACTCACCACCATCTCGGTGGTCTTGAGGTTCATGCCGAACGCGGTCATGAGCTTGATCAGCCCGGCCGCGAGCCCGATCCCCGCCGTCAGCCCCAGAGTTGAACCGACAAGACCGAGCAGCAGCGCCTCGGCGAGCACCGAGCGCCTCACCTGCTTGCGGTCGGCGCCGAGGGCACGCAACAGGCCCAGTTCGCGGGTACGTTGGGCGATCAGCATCGAGAACGTGTTGACGATCAGGAAGACACCGACCAGGACCGCGATGCCCGCGAAGCCCAGCATCACGTACTTGATGACGTCGAGGAAACCGCCCAGGTCGGCCGCGGCCGACTTCGCTTGCTCGTCGGCGGTCTTGATGTCGTAGGAGCCGGACGAACCGATCGCGGCGGCCACCCGCTGCTTGAGCACGGCGTCGGACACGCCCTTGGCCGCGTCCACCGAGATGCTCGTGGCACGGTCGGACGCGCCGAGGAGTTGCGACTTCGCGGTGGCGGGGTCGAGGAAGACCAGCGCGGCACCGGGGTTGGTGGTGGTGAAGGTGGCGATGCCGACGATCTCGACCTTGAAGCTGCCGGGCTGCGCCTGCACGGTGAGCGTGTCGCCGATCTTCACGTGCTTGTTGTCGGCGGTGTCCGCGTCCAGGAGGGCCTGGCCGGCGCCCTGCGGGGCGTGCCCGGACGTGAGTTTCACCGGGCTGCGGTCGGTGAGGTACCAGTCGGTGGCGATGGTGGGCGCGCCCGTGGTCGGCCCGACCGACTTGTCCTTGCTGTCGACGACCACGATGTTCTGCACGGACACGTCGGCGTGCGTCGCGGCGACCCCGGCCACCTTCGCCACCTGCCCGGCCAGCGCGGCGGGCACGGTCTCGGTCGCGCCGGTGGGCACCGAGGACTTGAGGTCCTGCTTCGGCTCCACGGTCACATCGGCGGACGTGGACGCGAAGAGGCGGTCGAAGGTGCGGGTCACGGTGTCGGAGAAGATCAGGCTGCCCGCGACGAACGCGACGGACAGCACTACGGCCAGCGCCGAGAGCAGCAGCCTTCCCTTGTGCGCGAGGAAGCTCCGGAGGGTCGCCTTCAGCACGGGTTCAGTCCTTGTCCTCGGTGTCCCCAGTGGCTGCCGGCGGCCCGTCGAGCTGCCCCCTGGCCAGGTCAAACCTCTTCATGCGTTCCAGCACACCCTCCGCCGTCGGCCGTTCCATCTCGTCCACGATCCGCCCGTCCGCGAGGAAGAGCACCAGGTCGGAGTGGGCGGCGGCGCCCGGGTCGTGGGTGACCATGACCACGCTCTGCCCCAGGCCGTCGACCGCGTCACGCAGGAAGCCGAGCACCTCAAGGCCGGCCCGTGAGTCGAGGTTGCCGGTCGGCTCGTCCGCGAAGATCAGCTCGGGCCGGGAGGCGAGCGCCCGGGCGCAGGCCACCCGCTGCTGCTGGCCGCCGGACAGTTGCGACGGCCGGTGCTTGAGCCGGTCCCGCAGCCCGAGCGTGTCGATGACCTGGTCCAGCCACTTCTGGTCCGGCTTCTGGCCTGCGATGTCCATGGGCAGCGTGATGTTCTCGGCCGCGTTGAGGGTCGGGATGAGGTTGAACGACTGGAACATGAACCCGATCCGGTCCCGGCGCAGCCGGGTCAGCTCGCGGTCCTTCAGGCCCGTTATCTCCGTGTCGCCGAGCCACACCTGCCCGGCCGAGACGGTGTCGAGCCCCGCCAGGCAGTGCATCAGCGTGGACTTCCCGGAGCCAGAAGGCCCCATGACGGCGGTGAAACGGCCGCGCGCGATGTCCACGTCCACCGCGTCCAGGGCGAGCACGGTCGTCTCGCCCGAGCCGTACGCCTTGGTCAGACCGCGGGCACGGGCCGCGATCCGGCCGGCCGGGGCCTGACCCGGGGCGTGCTCCGCTGCAGGTGTGGACAAGACGGCCTCCTGGAGTTCCCTCGCTCGTGGACGTTCCCGACTCCGTACTCGCGGCCGAGCCTAGTGTGACGCGCCGCACAGCCGATATCCCCCGTGCGACCGAGGCGGTCTCCGCCCCAGGTCGGGCCCCCGATACCGGTGTAAGGGGCACTCTCCACCCACGGGACGAGCCCTTGCCCCTGCTAGCAGTTCGGCGCTAGCTTTGAGGTATGGCGAAGACCCAGCTGAACGTACGCGTGGACGAGGGCACCGCCCGCGCGGCCCGGGAACGTGCCCTGGCCCGTGGCATGAGCGTCAACCGCTACATAGAAGAGCTGGTCAGACAGGACACCGGGGAGGTCGGCCACACCTTCGTCGAGGCCGCGGCCGACTTCATGAAGCAGTACGAGTCCGTCTTCGCCGACGAGTTCGGCGCCGACGGGGCGAGCACCCGCGAAGGTCGCCGCTGATCCCTTGAACAACCTCAGGATCGACCTCGCCTGGCTGCTGATGCTCGCCGAACACAACACACCCGGAGACCCCCAGGTCACCGACTGGGGCGCGCTCGTCGCCGCCGTCGCCCGTCACCAGGCCGACATATTCGACGTCCCCGTCTACGACAGCCCGCACGCGCGCGCCGCCGCCTTACTCCAACTCCTCATCCACGTCCCCGCGTTGGAGCGCTCCAACGCCCTCTTCGCCTCGGCCGTCGCCTACGCGTACCTCGTCGCCAGCGGCCTGAAGGTCATCACCTCGCCCGAACAGGTCCGGGATCTGGCCCGGTTGGTGAAGAGCGGCGAGGCGTCGGTCGACGACATCGCGCACGAGCTGCGCCAGTGGAGCCTGTGACGTGTGATCACCCGTCCGTGACCGGGCGCCAGGCCGTACCCAGGACGCAGTACGACATCGGCAGCGCGGGCCCCTTCTCCGGGATCAACACCCGCCGGTACGGCCCGAGTTCGAACCCCGCGTCACGCAGCTCGGCGACCGGGTCGCGGGCCAGATGGCAGCCGCCGTTCAGCGGTGGCCACAGGGTGCGGTCCAGGGCGCGCTGGGTGAACGCCATCGCCGGTCCGCCGCCCCGGCCGTGCTCGAAGAACCGCACGACCCCGCCGGGTCGCAGTACCCGCCGTGCCTCCGCGAGCGCCCGCGGCACATCGCGCACACTGCACAGCACCAGCGAGAGCACGACCGCGTCGAAGGCCTCGCTCTTGACGGGCAGCTTCTCCGCCGCGCCCGGCACCACGTCGACGGGCACGTCGGAGCGGAGCGCGGACTCCACGGCCAGCTGCCGCAGAGTCCGCTCGGGCTCGATCGCGACGATCTCCGAGACCGCGCTCGGATAGTGCGCGAAGTTCAGGCCGTTCCCCGCGCCGATCTCGATCACCCGCCCGGAGAGCCCGGCGAGCAGCCTCTCCCGCATTCCGGCCAGGCCGAACCGTGACTCGGCGCGCACGCTGAAGCGGGCGTAGTAACGGGCGAACAGCGGGTGGTGGACGGCGTCCTTCGGCACAGTGCCGGAGCCTGCGGACCGTAGCGGCATGGCGACCTCCCGGACCGGACCGAAACCGGTCCCTACGGGGATTGTCCCCCCTTGTCGGCCGCGCCCACCCCCGCTGTCGCCCGGGGGCGGGTCAGGAGATGAAGTCGTGCACCTGTTCGTAGACGCCGTGGTCGTTGTTCATGTTCGTGTGCGAGATGCACCCGACGTCGACATTGGTCGCGCCGCTCAGTTCGGCCGAGGTGTCCGGGTTGATCGCCTCGTCGCAGTCCGACCAGTAGGCCGCGTACGACACGCTGCCGGGCGTCTCGTCACCGGAGTTGAGCGCGGTGAGGAAGGAACTCCCGGTCTGCATCTCCTTGCAGGACGTGTACAGCCAGCCGCACAGCGAGGCGATGGAGGTGCCGTGGTTCACGCCGGCGACGGACACGAAGTGGTCCACGTACGACGTGCCGCTCAGGTTCTTCAGGAAGTAGCGGGCGCTGAGCGTCCCCATGGAGTGACCGACGATGTCGACCTTCGACGCCCCGGTCTGCGCGAGCACGCTCTTGACCTCGGTGGCCAGCTGCGAGGCGGTCGTGACGTTCGACTGCGTCCAGTCGTACGACCACGCGAACAGCTCGGACGAGGAGTAGCCGTCGGCCTCGAAGTCCGCGACCCAGTCGTCCCAGCCGCTCGCCGAACCGCTCAGGCCGTGCACAAAGATGATGGGATCGTGGCTCGCCGCGTGAGCGGGCGTCGAGGCCAGGGAGAGTGACAGAAGGAGCGAGGTGGTCACGGCCGACAGGGCCGTGGCGATGCGACGCTTGTGGCGCTGCATGATGCCTCCTGATACGGGTGGGGTTGTCAGGAGTGTCAGCGGGGTCTACGCGCGCCGCATCGGCGAAATCGCCGGTCTTTACGTGTGAATTAACTCGCCAGTAACGTCAGTTGTGTGGTGACACCAGTGAACCCCCCACCTCTGGACCGCACTTGGCCACCGTCGCGCACCGACGGGTGGCGAACCCCCGATCCCGCGCTCCCCGAGGGTGTCCGCATCCGACTGCTCCGCGCGGCCTACGGCGACCCCCGCGCCGCCACCGAACTCCGCTCGCGCCTGACCCCACGCCAGGCCGCCGGCCTCGACCCCCTCCCCACCGAACCGGCATCCCTGGCACCGGAGTTGCTCAGCCGGCACCGCCGGGAGATCCGTACCCTGCCCGACGACACCCGCCTGCTCCTCCTGCTCGCCGCCGCCGACCAGTACCCGGTCCCCACTCACGCCTTCCTGCGCGCCGTCGCGGCGGGCCGGCTCGACACCCGGCCCCTCGAAGCCGCCGAGACGGCAGGGGTCGCGCAGGCGACGGCGGGCGGGGTCGTGTTCCGCGACGCGTGGACGAGGATCGCCGCGTACGAGACCGGGTCCCCGGCGGACCGACGGGACGTCCACCGGCTGCTGGCGCGGGTGTTGCGCGCGGAGGACGAGACACCCCGACGCTCCTGGCACCGGGGGGCGGGCGCGCTCGGCCCCAGCGTGCGGCTCACGGCGGAACTCCGCACGGCGGCGGGCAAGGCACGGGCGGCGGGCGAACACGCCCTCGCCTGCGCCCTGGTGGAACGCGCCGCCGCCCTCTCCCGCGACCCCCGCGAACAGTCCCGCCTCCTCAACCGCGCCGCCGGCGACGCCTGGCAGTCCGGCGAGGGCGACCGCGCCCGAAGACTCGCCGCCGCGACGGACAGCGACGCGTTGAACGGGGTCTTCGCGCTGCGGGCCGGCAACGCGGCGGAGGCGTTCGACGCGCTGCTGATCGCGGTGGCGCGACGGGGGGATGAAGGATCGGTGGCGGGGCCAGGGGGCGAGTCGTCTGTGGTGCGGCGAGGAGGTGACGGGGCGGTGGTGCGCCGAGCGGGCGAGGGGCCGGTGGTGCGGCGAGCCGCCGAGGAGCCTGCGGCGCGACCAGGGGCCGAGGCGCCTTTGGCCCGACGGGAGGCCGAGGAGCCTTTGGCCGGAGGCCACTTGAGTGAGGCGCCGGGAACGACGATGCCGCGAGCGGAAGCGTCTTGGACGGCGGCGACTGCCCGGGCGGGTGCGATTGGAACGGCGATTCCCGGAGTGGGTGCGTCTGGATCGGCGGCTCCCGGAGTGGGTGCGCCTGAAACGGGGACTCCCCGGGCGGGTGCGCCTGGAACGGCGACTCCCAGGGTGGAGGCGTCTGGAGCGGCGACTGCCCGGGCGGGTGCGATTGGAACGGCGATTCCCGGAGTGGGTGTGTCTGGAGTGGCGGCTCCCGGAGTGGGTGTGCCTGAAACGGGGACTCCCCGGGCGGGTGCGCCTGGAACGGCGACTCCCAGGGTGGAGGCGTCTGGAGCGGCGACTGCCCGGGCGGGTGCGATTGGAACGGCGGCTCCCGGAGTGGGTGTGTCTGGATCGGCGGCTCCCCGGGCGGGTGCGCCCGGAAGCGCGACTCCCGGAGTGGGTGCGTCTGGAATGACGACTCCCGGGGCGGGTGTGCCTGAAACGGGCGCTCTCCGGGCCGGTGCGCTCGGAAGGGCGACTCCCCGGGTGGAGGCGTCTGGAGCGGCGGCTTCCCGGGCGGGTGTGCCTGGAGCGGCGGCTTCCCGAGTGGACGCGCCCGGAACGGCAGCACCCCGAACGGCCGAGTCGCCGGCGGCGACGGCACTCCGCCGCACCGACACCCCCCACGTCACCGCCGCACCCCGAACTCCCGCCGCCGACCACGCGGTTCACCTCCTCGCCCGGGCCACCGAGGCCGCCGTCTACACCGGGGACCTGAGACGCTGCCGGGAGGCGGCTGCCGTCGCCTCCCGGCTCGGGATCGTGCCGCACGGGACGCTCGGGGGACTGGCCGCCGCCTTCGAGGGGCGCTACGAGGACGCGCGGGACCTGCTGAAAGCCGCCGCCGGGCGATGCGGTCCCGGCGGCGACCCCACCCTCCTCGTCCACGCCGGGATCGCCGCCCTGATGCTCGGCGACCACACCCGCGCCACCACCGCCACCGTGCGGGCGGCGGCCTCGGCCCGGGCGCACGGTGCGACGGTGATCGTGCCGCAGGCGATGGAGTTCCGGGCCTACGCCGAGTTCTGGACCGGTCACCCGCGAGCCGCCGAGACGGCCACGGCGGACGCCCTGTGGCAGGCCCACGCCACCGGCCAGGACAACGGCGCCTGCCATCTGCAAGCGGCCCTCGCCATGTTCGCGGCGCTCACCGGCGAGGCGGACCTGTGTCGGGAACGCGCCGCCGCCGCCCGCTCGTACGCCCTCGGCCGCGGCCTGGGACTGCCCGCCGCGCTCGCCCAGTGGGCGCTCGCCTACCTCGACCTCAGCAGCGGACGGTTCGCCGCCGCCGCGGCCCGGCTGCGCGCGCTGGCCGGATTCGGCCCGGGCCACGGCCACCGGGCGATACGGCACCTCGCCACCCCGCACTACGTCGAGGCCGCCGCCCGCAGCGGCGACACCCGGATCGCCCGTGCCGCGCACGCCGACTACGACCGCTGGGCACGTGCCGTACTCAGCCCCGACGACCTTGCGCTGAGCGCCCGTTGCCGGGCCCTGCTCGCCCCCGGCGCCGAAGCCGTCGACCACTACCGCACCGCCCTCGACCTGCACGCGCACGGCACCCGCGACTTCGAACGGGCCCGCACCGAGCTGCTGTTCGGCGGCGCGCTGCGCCGACTGCGCCGCCGTACCGAGGCCCGCGACCGGCTGCACACCTCGCTGGAGGCCTTCGAGTCCTTCGGCGCCCCACACTGCGCCGCCCAGGCGCGGGCCGAACTCCGCGCCCTCGGCACACCGGTGGGCGCGACCGCCGTCCCCACACCTGCCGGCCGCCTGACCGCCCAGCAACTGATGGTCGCCCGCATGGCCGCCGACGGCGCCACCAACCGCGAGATCGCCGTCCGCCTCGCCCTCAGCCCCCGCACGATCGACCACCATCTGCGCGGTGTCTTCAGCCGGTTGGGCATCCGCTCACGGATCGAGCTGGTCCGGCTGCTGGCGGAAGGGGAGGCATCCTGAAGCCCCCGGCACTTCCCTTACGCTGCGGGCATGCGGGAGTTGACGTTGCGCGTCCGGGTGGCTGCCTATGTGCTGCGCCGGCGCGCGGGACGGCCGGTGGAACTGCTCGTCTTCGACCACGACGCGGATCTGCCGCCCGGCACGCACGTCCCGGCGGGAGGCGTGGCGCCCAAGGAGCCGCTGGAAGAGGCGGTGTTGCGCGAAGTCGCGGAGGAATGCGGGCTGACCTGCGTGCGCGTACTGCGCCCGATCGCCGAGGAGCACACCCCGCACCCGATTCGCCGCTTCCCACGCCACACCACCTTCTTTCAACTGGAGGTGGACGGCGACGCGGAGGTCCCGGACGCGTGGGACCACCAGGTGACGGGCACGGGCCGCGACAACGGCATGACCTTCCACTGCCGTTTCGAACCGCTGCCCCTGGCTTTCCCCTTGGCGGACGGTCAGGACGCGTGGCTGGACCGGCTGGAGGCCTGAACGCCGTCCGGTTACGGTGCCTCGCGTACCCCGAACTCCGCCGCGTCCCACGTCCCGTCGAGCCGCGGCGCCAGCCAACTCGGCGCCGCCGCACGGAAGTCGGCAGGTGCGAGAACCCCCGCCCCCTCCGGCAGCGCGCCCAGCAGCGGAGCCCCGGAAACCTCCGGCAGATCGGCCACATTGCAACGCGACGCAAGATCAGGGCTGTTGGGCCAGCTGCCGATCACCACGCCCAGCAAGTCGAGCCGCTGGGAACGGAGTTCACGGGCCGTCAGTTCCGTCGTGTTCAAGGTGCCAAGACCCGCCGAGGCCACCACCAGGACCGGTGCTCCCAGCAGCCGTGCCACGTCCGCCAGCGTGCCGCCCTCCGCGTCGAACCGGACGAGCAGCCCGCCCGCGCCCTCGACCAGCACCAGATCGTGCTCGGTGGCCAACTTCTGGGCGGCTTCGGCCACTTCCCGCGGGTGGACCGGAGTCATACCGGCCCTGCGTGCCGCCGTGCCGGGGGCCAACGGCTCGGGGTAGCGGGCGAGTTCGGCCGCCGTGACGGTGCCCGCGAGCCGCGCGACCTCGTCGGCGTCCCCGCGCTCCTCCGGCCGTAGACCCGTCTGGGCGGGCTTGAGGACGGCCACTGTGCGGCCGGCGGCGAGCGCCGTGGCGGCCACCGCGGCTGTGGTGATCGTCTTTCCGACCTCCGTGCCCGTGCCCGTGATCACCAGTACCGGCATCTCATCCCTCCCGCGCCGCCGCGCACACCGCGCGGGCGATCCGTGCCAGGTCGGTGTCGTTCGTGACGTACGGCGGCATCGTGTAGACGAGGTCGCGGAACGGCCGCAGCCACACGCCCTCGCGTACGGCCGCGTCCGCGGCGGCCTTCATGTCGACGTCGTGGTCGAGCTGGACCACGCCGATGGCGCCGAGGACGCGGACGTCCCGGACGCCGGGGATGCGCGAGGCCGGGGCCAGGCCCTCGCGCAGACCCGCCTCGATGCGCTTGACCTCCGTCAACCAGTCCTGGTTCAGGAGGAGTTCGACCGACGCGCAGGCCACGGCCGCCGCCAGCGGGTTGCCCATGAAGGTCGGGCCGTGGGCCAGGACCGGCACCTCGCCCCGCGAGATGCCGTCCGCCACGCGTGACGTGCACAGCGTCGCCGCCATCGTCATGTAGCCGCCGGTCAGCGCCTTGCCCACGCACATCACGTCCGGCGTCACCGCCGCGTGCTCCGCCGCGAACAGCGCGCCCGTACGGCCGAAACCCGTCGCGATCTCGTCGAACACCAGCAGCACGTCGTGCGCGTCGCACGCCTCGCGCAGCACCCGCAGATACGCGGGGGAGTGGAACCGCATCCCGCCCGCGCCCTGCACCACCGGCTCCACGATCACCGCGGCCAGTTCGTGCGCGTGCCGCTCGATCAGCTCGTGGAGGTGCGTGGCGTAGGACTCGTCGTACTCGGTCGGAGGCGCGTCCGCGAAGACCTGTCGGGGCAGCACCCCTGCCCACAGCTCGTGCATCCCGCCCTCGGGGTCGCACACCGACATCGGCTGCCAGGTGTCGCCGTGGTAGCCGCCGCGCCAGGTCAGCAGGCGCTGTTTCGCGGGGCGTCCCAGCGAGCGCCAGTACTGGAGGCACATCTTCACCGCTACCTCGACCGACACCGAGCCCGAGTCGGCGAGAAAGACGTGCTCCAGGCCCTGGGGAGACATGTCGACAAGGAGCTTCGCCAGGCGTACGGCGGGCTCGTGCGTGAGCCCGCCGAACATCACGTGGCTCATCCGGCCGAGCTGTTCGCGCGCGGCCTCGTTGAGCACGGGGTGGTTGTAGCCGTGGATCGCCGACCACCAGGACGACATGCCGTCGACCAGTTCGCCCGATCCGTCCGCCAGTCGGAGCCGGACCCCGCTCGCCGATTCCACGACGAGCGGTTCGACCCGGCCGGGCATCGGACCGTACGGATGCCAGACGTGCCGCCGGTCCAGTTCCAGCAGCTCGGCGACGGGCAGAGCGGGCAGAGCGGGCAGGACGGTCGGGTCAGGCATTGGGCGCGAGATCCGTTCCGGCACCTCGGCGGCGGACGGAGACCAGGTCCCGGCGGACCTCGTCGACCTGCGGCGCGGGCGTCGCAGCGGGGGCCGAGCCGCAGACCCCGGCGCCCTCGTGCGAGTCGCAGCCCCCGCAGGCTTCCTCATGGGACCCGCAGCCGCCCGCAGTCGCCCGGTGCTGCGGCAGCGTCACCTCGCCCGCGCCCTCCACCTCGAAGCCCGCGTCCGCGATCATCTCCAGGTCGGCGTGGCCGGCCTGGCCCTCGGACGTCAGGTAGTCGCCGAGGAAGATCGAGTTGGCGAGGTTCAGGGCGAGGGGCTGCATCGTGCGCAGGTGGACCTCACGGCCGCCCGCGATGCGTACCTCGACGTCCGGGCAGACGAACCGCACCATCGCGAGGATGCGCAGACACCGCTGCGGGGTGAGGTGCCACTCGGCCGCGAGCGGGGTGCCCTCCATCGGGATCAGGAAGTTCACCGGCACCGAGTCCGGGTCCAGGTCGCGGAGCGAGAAGACGACGTCCACCAGGTCCTCGTCGCTCTCGCCCATGCCGGCGATCAGGCCGGAGCAGGCGGACAGCCCGGCCGCGTGCGCCTTCTGCACGGTGTCGACGCGGTCGGCGTAGGTGTGGGTTGTCGTGATGTCGCCGTACGTCGACTCGGACGTGTTGAGGTTGTGGTTGTAGGCGTCCGCGCCCGCCTCGCGCAGCCGGTCGGCCTGGCCGTCGGAGAGCAGGCCGAGGCAGGCGCACACCTCGACGCCCTCGTTCTGGTCCTTGATCGCCTTGATGGTGCCCGCGACCCGGTCCACGTCCCGGTCGGTCGGGCCCCGGCCGGAGGCCACCAGGCAGACCCGCTTGGCGCCACCCGCCACACCGGCCGCCGCGGCCTTCGAGGCGTCGTCGGGTTTCAGCCATGTGTACTTCAGGATGTCGGCCTTGGAGCCGAGCCGCTGCGAGCAGTACGAGCAGTCCTCGGGGCACAGGCCGGACTTCAGGTTGACGAGATAGTTGAGCTTCACCCGTCGGCCGAACCAGTGCCGGCGCACCTTTCCGGCCGCGGCCACGACGTCCAGCAGGTCGTCGTCGGAGGTGGCGAGGACGGCGAGTGCCTCGGCGCGGGTCGGCAGCTCGCGCCGAAGCCCCTTGTCCACGAGCGTGTTCAGGAGGTCCATGAGTCCCGATCCTGTCCTACGGGACCGCCCTCGGCCAAGGAGAGATTGGACAAGACATGGGGTCGACGGTGTGGGTATCACCACACCATGGGCGGCTGGTCGTCCGATTAGTGTCTGTGCACTGCCTACAAAAGCCCCCGGAGGAACCATGGCGTTCGGCTGGATCGACGACCAGGCGGAGCTGCGCCGCCGCGCCGGGCTCGTACGGACCCTGCGCCCGCGTCCCGCCGACTCGCCGCTCCTCGATCTCGCGAGCAACGACTACCTGGGCCTGGCCCACCATCCCGAGGTCGTCGAGGGGGCCGCGGCGGCGGCGCGGACCTGGGGCGGCGGATCCACCGGGTCGCGGCTCGTCACCGGTACGACCGAACTGCACGTCCAACTGGAGCGCGAGCTGGCCGAGTTCACCGGGTTCGAGGCCGCCCTCGTCTTCTCCTCCGGCTACGCGGCCAACCTCGCCGCGGTCACCACGCTCGCGCCGCACGGCTCGCTGATCGTCTCCGACGCGGGCAACCACGCCTCGCTGATCGACGGCTGCCGGCTGGCCCGGGGCGCCACCCAGGTCGTAGGACACGCGGATCCGGACGGGGTGCGGAAGGCGCTGCGGACGCACGACGGGCAGGCTGTGGTCGTGTCCGACTCGGTGTTCTCCGTGGACGGGGACGCGGCTCCGGTGGGAGCGCTCGCCGAGGCGAGCCGGGAGTTCGGGGCGGGGCTGCTGCTCGACGACGCGCACGGGCTCGGGGTGCTGGGCGAGGGCGGGCGCGGGGCGCCGTACGCGGCGGGGCTCGCGGGGGCCGAGGACGTGGTCGTGACCGTCACCCTGTCCAAGTCGCTGGGCAGTCAGGGCGGGGCCGTGCTCGGGCCGGCCCGGGTGATCGACCATCTGGTCAACGCGGCGCGGACCTTCATCTTCGACACCGGGCTGGCGCCTGCGGCGGCGGGCGCGGCGCTGGCGGCGCTCACCCTGCTGCGGCGCGAGCCCGAGCGGGCGGCCAGGGCGCGCGCCGTGGCGAGTGAGCTGCACACACGGTTCACCGCCGCGGGTCTGGAAGCGGTACGTCCGGACGCCGCGGTGGTGTCGGTGCGGGCACCGTCCCCGGAGGCGGCCGTGCGATGGGCGGCCGACTGCCGTACGGCAGGGCTGGCCGTGGGCTGCTTCCGTCCTCCTTCCGTGCCCGACGGCATCTCACGGCTCAGGCTGACCGCCCGAGCGGACCTCTCCGGGGCCGAGATCGAACGCGCTGTACGTGTGATCGGCGAAACGCGACCATGAGTCGGCGTGACACGGTCGTGCGTCGCTGACGGGGGAACCGATCAGTGGAAGGCGCCGAGGAATCCCGTCCAGCTCTCGGGGGAGAAGAGCAGAGCGGGTCCCTGCGGGTCCTTGGAGTCGCGTACGGCGAGCAGCCCCGCGCGGGGGCCGGAGTGCGGACGAGCCGCCTCGACGCAGTTGTTGGCTCCCGTGCTGTGGCTGCTGCGCAGCCACCGCACTCCGGACAGATCAGTACTGGAAGGTACGTTCCGAGGCAGTGCAGACATGGTGCCTCCTTACGAGCCGTCACCTATCCCGGCGATGTAGTCCAACGAGTCCTCGGGTGAAAGGGCGTGGAACTGAAGGGTGTTGAAGGCCTCGCTGTAGGCCTCTAGGTCTTCTTTCCGTTCGAGGTAGAGGCTACTCGTCAAGTGGTCTAGAACAACCACGTCCAGATCAGAAGTGCTCGGAAAGGAGAAGATAACGAAAGGCCCGGTGATACCGATGTGTGCTCCTGCGGCGAACGGCAAGACCTGAAGCCGGACTTGGGGCAGCTGCGCCGCCTCGACGAGCCGCTCCAGCTGCCGTGCCATCACACCCGGCCCGCCGACCTCCCGGCGTACCACCGCCTCGTCGAGGACCACGCTCAGTTCCAGCGGCGGATCCGCCCGCAGGATGTCCTGCCGGGCCAGCCTGACCTGCACCAGCGCGTCGAGCCGCTCCGGCCCGTCGTTGTCGAGGCCTCCCACGGCGGCCCGGGTCACCGCCCGGGCGTACTCGGGTGTCTGCAGCAGCCCGGGGACCACCGAGGTCTCCAGGGTGCGGATCGTACTGGCCTGTGACTCCAGGCTGATGAAGTCCCGGTAGGCGGGCGGCAGTACACCGCGATACGCGTGCCACCAGTGATGCCGGCCGCCTCCGTCGTCCGAGCCCGCCAACACGAGCAGCATGTCCCGGAGTTGTGCGTCGCCGACCTCGTAGGCGTCCAGGAGTAACCGGACGTCGGGCGGTTTCACGCCACTCGCGCCGGTCTCGATGCGGCTCACCTTCGACTGGTGCCAGCCGACCAGCCGGGCCGCCTCGCCGCTGGTGAGCCCCGCCTCCGCACGCAACGCGCGGAGTTCGGCGCCCAGTTTCCGGCGGCGCACCGCGGGACCGTACTGCATGGGTTTCTCCTTACTCCTTCCGAGCCGCCCAAATAGAGTCTGGGTTCGCAGAGTTCACCGCTTTGAGCGACAGATATATGCATATCTTGGTGGATCGGCACCGTTGGCGACGCGGTAATGGCAGTCTGGCGAAGAAGCACCAGTCCGGGACCGTACTCGAACCATCCGCTCCGTGTCGGACACCGGTCCCGCGGGAAAGGGACGACCGCGCCATGGCAGACCATCTGGAAGCATCCGTCACTCTGCCGAGCGATCCCGCCTCGGTCTCCACCGCCCGCTCCTACGTGGTCGGGACCCTCGTGGAATGGGGACTGCCGGCGGACACGGAGGTCGCCGACACCATCCGCCTCATCGTCTCCGAACTCGCCACCAACGCCGTACAGCACACCTTCGGACAGTCACCCACCTTCACGGTGGACATCGAGCTGGAGCGTGACGAACAGCTGCGCATCGGAGTCACCGACAGCCATCCCCGCTTCCCCAAACGCCTGCCGGCCGCCGTCCAGCAGGACAACGGCCGGGGCATGGTCATCATCCGCTGGCTGACCGCGGAGTGCGGCGGCAAACTCCGGGTCCGGCCCACCCTGGAGGGCGGCAAGACGGTCTCCATCGAGGTGCCCTGGACGGTACCGGCCCGACCGGTGACCGCGGCGGGCCAACAGGAGCCGTAGAGCGGTGTGTTGAGCGATTCCGGTACACCCGAGGGGTGGCGGTCCGTCAGGAGACCGCCACCCCTCGGGGTATTCAGCGCAGGTCAGCTGACCCGGCCGTACCAGACGCTCTTGGTCCAGATCTTCTGCAACCGCACCACGTCCCCGGTCTTCGGGGCGTGCCAGATCTTTCCCCCGCCGGCGTAGATGCCGACGTGGTAGACGCTGGAGCCCGAGTGGAAGAAGACGAGGTCCCCGGCCTTGCGGCTGCCGGCCGAGATGTGGTGGGTCTTGTTGTACTGCTGGGCCGCCGTACGGGGCAGCTTCTTGCCTGCCTTCTTGTACGAGTACAACGTGAGCCCGGAGCAGTCGAAGCGGCCCGGTCCGGTGGCCCCGTACCTGTACGGGGCGCCCTTCTTGGACGCCGCGACCTGGAGTGCCTTCGTCGCGGGTGTCGCGGCCGCGGCGTCGGATGCGACGCCCGGTATCACGACGGAACCGCCTACGGCGGCGATGGCGAAGGCCGAAGCCGTACCGGCCCGGACCATCAGCGACGGGACACGATTGAGCGCAGTCATGCGCAACCCTTCGTCAGCCGCCTGTGAAGGATGACCTGTCGGATTCGGGCTGGCGAAGTTGCCCGGCCGCACACTCGCGGCTTCACCCCAAGGGCTGCTCGACCCGGTCATGGCGTGACCGTCCCGGCGACCCGTCGTGCCTGGGTCCTCCACTCCTGCCGATGCAATCCTGTCGACCTGTCATCCGGGCGGCGGCAGGACTCGGCGTCCGCCCGGATCGCCCCGCCGCTGCGGCGGGGTCTTGTCGTCAGACAGGGATCTTCACCTATGAATGTCCGAAAAGCCCAACGGAATCGGGGATTTGTGGGGTTACTCACCACTCACCCGTTCGGCTGAACGCGTCGGTGTTCGAAGGCGTGTCGAGAGCGAGTGACCCCCGGACCAGCACCGGAACACCTCACCCGCCCCTCGGGCTACGCGTGTTGCGCAACCCGGACGGCCGCATGGGCGGAGCGGCGACTACACCGATCGGGGGTACACCGTTCGGCCCGTTTCGACACCGGCCGTCACGACTCCGGGTCCGTCAACTGTCGGAGGGCGCGGGGATCGTGACGCGAGCAGTACGGCGCTCCCCGTCCAGCACGCGCAGCGCCCGCGCGAGCGTGGGAGCGTGCAGCTCGGTCTCGCCCCGCTGGTGCATCAGCGCCAGCGCGTCCCGCAGTTCGGTGGCCTTGGCCACCAGTGCCTGGGCGGCCCGCAGTCCACGGTACGTGTCCCCGTGGTGCGCCGGGTTGATACGACCCAGCAGGTCGGCCACATCCAGATAACGGTCGATCAACTCGCCCTCGGCACGCGTCAGTGCGGGCAGCGGCGGCAGCTCCGGCGGCAGCATCGTGGGCTCACTCCCCGCCGTACTCGGTGAGCGAGGTCTTGCGGGTCGACACGATCCGGTCCACCAGGCCGTATTCCAGGGCCTGTTGGGCGTCCATGATCCGGTCCCGCTCGATGTCCTGGCTCACCCGCTCCACCGTCCGGCCCGTGTGCAGGGCGAGCACGGCCTCCAGTTGGGACCGCGTGCGCGCCAACTCCTCGGCCTGGATGGCGAGATCACTCGCCTGACCCTGGACCGGCTCGGGCAGCGAGGGCTGGCGGAGTACCACCCGCGCGCCCGGCAGCGCCGACCGCTTGCCCGGCGAGCCCGCCGCCAGCAGCACCGCCGCGCTGGTGCCGGCCTGGCCGAGGCAGATCGTCTCCACGTCACAGGTGACGAACCGCAGCGTGTCGTAGATCGCCGACATCGCGGTGAACGAGCCACCGGGCGAGTTGATGTACAGCGAGATGTCCCGGTCCGGCGCCAGGTACTCCAGGTGCATGAACTGGGCCATCACATCGTTCGCCGAGATGTCGTCGATCGGCGTCCCGAGGAAGACGATCCGCTCCTCCAGCAGCTTCGAGTACGGGTCCGTCGTCCGGTGCCCGGAGCTGGTGCGCTCCGTGAATTCGGGCAGGACATGGCGGGCGAACGGTCGGGTCATGGGTACCCCTCCTTCGGCATCTGTAAGAAATGTACAGGACGTACATGACGTTATGATGGGGGTATGGCCTACGAGATTCCGGTGACGCAAGCCAGGGCTGAGCTCGCCGACCTGATCAACCGGGTGGTGTACGGCGGTGAGCGCGTCGTCGTGACACGGCACGGCAAGCCCCTCGTCGCGCTGGTCTCCGCCGCCGACCTGGAACGACTCGACGAACTCGACAAGCTGGACGCGAACGCCGACGAACAGGTGATCAGTGCCGTCTCGCACGTCCGCGAGGTCGCGTCCGCTCCCCGCGAACACCAGCGCTTCGGCATCGCGGCCGAGCACCGGGGGCCGAACCCCTCCTAGGTGACCGGTCGAGGAGGGGCTCTACGGGCGTAGATCTGATTGTCCTGATCACAGCTCGGTTAACTTGCTTGAAACTCGGTCCAACTAGCCTGCCGATCCATGCCACCAGGGATTTTTCCCCGGGGGCTGAGCGGGTCCGGTGAAGTCCGCTGCGGTTCGGCAGTGCCCCGAAGGGGCGCGGGGAACTGCGCGACCAGCCACGACGGGCCTTCGGACGACGTCCCGCACTCCGAGCGGAGCGTTCAAGCGGCAGCCGGACCCCGCACGGTCCGGAGCGAGGACTGTGAGGTGGGAGCGTGCAACTGACCCCGCACGAGCAAGAGAGGCTGCTGATCCATGTGGCGGCCGACGTGGCCGAGAAGCGCCGGGCCCGTGGACTGAGGCTCAACCACCCCGAGGCGGTCGCCCTCATCACGTCGCACATCCTCGAAGGCGCCCGTGACGGCCGTACCGTCGCCGAGCTGATGTCCTCCGGGCGCAAGCTGCTCACCAGGGACGACGTCATGGAGGGCATCCCCGAGATGATCCACGACGTGCAGGTCGAGGCGACCTTCCCGGACGGCACCAAGCTCGTCACCGTCCACGACCCGATCGTGTAGGAGGCCTCGATGATTCCCGGCGAGATCCTGTTCGCGGACGACCCGATCGTCTACAACGCGGGCCGCGAGGTCACACGGATGACCGTCCTCAACGCCGCCGACCGGCCCGTCCAGGTCGGCTCCCACTACCACTTCGCCGAGGCCAACCCCGGCCTTGAGTTCGATCGCGCCGCCGCGCGCGGCAAGCGGCTCAACGTCGCCGCCGGCACGGCCGTACGCTTCGAGCCGGGGATCCCCGTCGATGTCGAACTCGTCCGGCTGGCCGGCGCCCGTGTGGTGCCCGGACTGCGCGGGGAGACCGGAGGTGCCCTCGATGCCTGAGATCTCCCGCGCCGCGTACGCGGACCTGTTCGGGCCGACCACCGGCGACCGCATCCGGCTCGCCGACACCGATCTGCTGATCGAGATCGAGGAGGACCGCAGCGGCGGTCCCGGACTCGCCGGTGACGAGGCCGTGTTCGGCGGCGGCAAGGTCATCCGCGAGTCGATGGGCCAGGCACGTGCTACGCGCGCAGAAGGCACCCCCGACACCGTCATCACCGGCGCCGTCATCGTCGACCACTGGGGCATCGTCAAGGCCGACGTCGGCATCCGCGACGGCCGGATCACCGGCATCGGCAAGGCCGGCAACCCCGACACCATGGACGGCATCCACCCCGACCTGGTGATCGGCCCCGAGACCGAGGTCATCGCGGGCAACGGCCGCATCCTCACGGCCGGTGCCGTCGACGCGCACGTCCACTTCATCTGCCCCCAGATCGCCGACGAGGCGCTCTCCGCCGGGGTCACCACGGTGGTCGGCGGCGGCACCGGCCCTGCCGAGGGCTCCAAGGCGACCACGGTCACCCCCGGCCCCTGGCATCTGGCCCGGATGATGGCGGCGATGGAGCAGTACCCGCTCAACATCGGCTTCCTCGGCAAGGGCAACACCGTCTCGCACGACGCGATGCTGTCCCAGATCCGTGGGGGAGCGCTGGGACTGAAGCTGCACGAGGACTGGGGCTCGACGCCCGCCGTCATCGACGCCTCGCTCACCGTCGCCGACCGTACGGGCATCCAAGTCGCCATCCACACCGACACGTTGAACGAGGCCGGGTTCGTCGGCGACACCCTCGCCGCCATCGCCGGACGCGGCATCCACGCGTACCACACCGAGGGTGCGGGCGGCGGGCACGCGCCGGACATCATGACCGTGGTCTCCGAGCCGCACGTACTGCCCAGCTCCACCAACCCGACCCGGCCCTACACCGTCAACACCGCCGAGGAACACCTCGACATGCTGATGGTCTGCCACCACCTCAACCCGGCCGTCCCCGAGGACCTGGCCTTCGCCGAGTCCCGCATCCGCCCCTCGACGATCGGCGCGGAGGACATCCTCCACGACCTCGGCGCCATCTCGATCATCTCCTCGGACGCGCAGGCGATGGGGCGGGTCGGTGAGGTCATCATGCGGACCTGGCAGACGGCCCATGTGATGAAGGGGCGGCGGGGCGCGCTGCCGGGTGACGGACGCGCGGACAACCATCGGGTACGGCGCTATGTCGCCAAGTACACGATCAACCCCGCCCTCGCACAGGGCCTCGCCCGCGAGATCGGCTCCGTCGAGAGCGGCAAGCTCGCCGACCTCGTGCTGTGGGAACCGGCGTTCTTCGGCGTCAAGCCGCACCTCGTCATCAAGGGCGGGCAGATCGCCTACGCGCAGATGGGCGACGCCAACGCGTCCATCCCGACCCCGCAACCGATCCTCCCGCGCCCGATGTTCGGGGCGATCGGACGGGCCCCGGCCGCCAACTCCTTCAACTTCGTGGCCCAGTTGGCGATCGACGACGGGCTGCCCGAACGGCTCGACCTCGGCAAGAAGTTCGTGGCCATCGAGTCCACACGTGGGGTGACCAAGGCGGACATGCGGGAGAACGACGCCCGGCCGCGCGTCCAGGTCGACCCCGACAGCTTCGCCGTGCACATCGACGGGGAGCTGGTCGAGGCGACTCCGGCCGCCGAACTGCCCATGGCCCAGCGGTACTTCCTCTTCTGATGTCCAGGGGAGCGTTGTTGGTCCTCGCCGACGGGCGCTTTCCCGCCGGTGGGCACGCGCACTCCGGTGGGGCGGAAGCCGCCGTCAAGGCCGGGCGGGTCACCGGGGCGGCGAGCCTCGGCGACTTCTGCCGGGGGCGGCTGTACACGGCCGGGGTCGTGTCCGCCTCGCTGGCGGCTGCGGCCGTACTCGGCGTCGATCCCGTGGAGTTGGACGCGGCTGCCGACGCGCGGACGCCGTCGCCCGCGTTGCGGACCGCTGCGCGGAAGCTCGGGCGGCAGTTGATGCGGGCCGCGCGGGCGACCTGGCCGTCCGCCGAACTCGACGCGCTGGCGCGGGAGTTCCCGAAGGGCGCGCATCAGCCGGTCGTGCTGGGGCTGGTCGCTCGGGCGGCCGGGCTCGGGGCGGAGGACGCGGCGTACTGCGCGGCCTACGAGAGTGTGAGTGGGCCCGCGTCCGCGACGGTGCGGTTGCTGAGTCTCGATCCGTTCGACGCTACGGCCGTGCTGGCGCGGTTGGCGCCGGAGTTGGACCTTGTCGTCGATCGGGCGGTGGAGGCGGCCGGGCGTGTGGTCGACCGCGGTGTCGATGAACTGCCTTGTGCGTCTGCGCCGTTGCTGGAGATCGGGGCGGAGGCGCATGCCGCTTGGGCTGTTCGGTTGTTCGCGTCGTAGGGGGGGTTTCTCGCCCCCGCCGCCCCTACCCGTCCCGTCACCAGGGGCTCTGCCCCTTCGACCCCGCCAGGGGGCTCCGCCCCCTGGACCCCCGGTCGGCCTGGACGGCCTCGTCCTCAAACGCCGGACGGGCTGGATGGCGCCGGCCCGCGTTACAAGACCCCGTAAAGCCCCGCAGGAAACCAGAAGGAGCCGCCCCATGCACCTCGACCACACCCACGACGGCCCCGCCGCCGTCAGTGCCGACGCTCACCGGCCCGACGGGAACCGGCGTGCTCTGCGTATCGGGCTCGGCGGTCCCGTCGGCTCCGGTAAGACCGCCACCGTCGCCGCGCTCTGCCGGGCCCTGCGCGACGAACTCTCCCTCGCCGTCGTCACCAACGACATCTACACCCGCGAGGACGCCGAATTCCTGCTCCGGGAGGCCGTGTTGCCACCCGAGCGGATCACCGCCGTGGAGACGGGGGCCTGTCCGCACACCGCGATCCGGGACGACATCTCCGCCAACCTCGAAGCCGTGGAAGACCTGGAGGACGAGGTCGGGCCGCTGGATCTCATCCTCGTCGAGTCCGGTGGGGACAATCTCACCGCGACCTTCTCCAAGGGGCTCGTCGACGCGCAGATCTTCGTGATCGACGTCGCCGGCGGGGACGACATCCCGCGCAAGGGCGGGCCCGGGGTCACGACCGCCGATCTGCTGGTCGTCAACAAGACCGACCTCGCGCCGTACGTGGGGTCCGATCTCGGGCGGATGGCCGCCGACGCGAAGGCTCAGCGGGCCGAACTGCCCGTTGTCTTCCAGTCGTTGCGGACCGAGGCGGGGGTCGGCGATGTCGCCCGCTGGGTGCGGCGGCAACTCGCCGCGTGGGCGGCGTGATCGCGACCGGTGTTCGGGCCACCGCGCGGATCGTGGCCCGGGAAGACGGACGCGGCGGCACCGCGCTGCCCGTGCTGGAGGGCGATGGGCCGCTCGCGCTGCGCCGGATCCGCGCCACCGGTTCCGAGGCCCGGGTCATGCTCGTCGGGGCGATGAGCGGGCCGTTGGGAGGGGATCACTTCGGCGTCGAGGCCGGGGTCGAGAGGGGGGCCAGACTGCGGGTCGGGTCGGCCGCCGCCACCATCGCGCTGCCGGGGCAGGCGAAAGGGGAGTCGCGGTACGACGTACGGCTCAGGGTCGACGAGGACGGTGAACTGCACTGGCTGCCCGAGCAGTTGATCTCCGTGTGCGGCAGCGATCTGCGGGTCACCACGCGGGTCGACCTCGCCGCCTCCGCCCGGCTGGTGCTGCGCGAGGAGCAGGTGCTCGGGCGGGCCGGTGAGGAGCCCGGGCGGCTCACCAGCCGCCTCACGCTGCGGATCGGCGGACGGACCGTGCTGGACCAGGAGTTGGCCTGCGGTCCCGGAGCGCCGGGCGGCTGGGACGGGCCCGCCGTCCTCGCGGGACATCGCGCGGTGGGCCAACTCGTCGTCGTACGGCCGGAGTTCACCCAGGAGCCGCCTGTGGCGCGGATGCTGGGGGAGTGTGCTGCGCTGGCGCCGTTGGCCGGGCCGGCCGTGCTGGTGACGGCTGTCGCGGCCGACGGGCTGCGGCTGCGGCGGGTGCTGGACGAGGCGCTGGTGGCGCTGGGATGAGTATCCGCTGAGCGGTACGTGAGTTTCCGCTTATCGGATTGGTAAAGAAGGTCAACAGCCCCTGTCCTCAGACGCCTCACAGCCGGGAGGATCCCCCGAGACCATTTCGCAACTATGTACGGGGAGGGGACCACTTGAGGTTCATCAGACCGAGGAGCCGCGTCACGGCGTTCGGCTCGGCCGGGTTCGCCGCGGCGGCTCTGATAGCCGGCGCCGTGGCGGCGCCCACGGCCAACGCGCAGACCAACCAGGCGGCGAGCCATGGACAGGACAGCGCGGCCAAGGGTGCCGCGCTCGCCGCCGCCCGTGCCGCGAAGGCCGGGATCGACTGGCAGGACTGTCCCACGAGCTGGGGCTTCGCGAAGCCGGTCCAGTGCGGCTGGGTGACCGTGCCGATCGACTACACCAAGCCCAACGGCAAGAAGATCAAGCTCGCCGTCGACCGCGCGGTCAGCACCGGCACCGCGGCGGAGCGCCAGGGCGCGCTGGTCTACAACCCCGGCGGTCCCGGCGCCTCCGGCATGCGCTTCCCGCTCCGGGTCACCACGAAGAACCCGCTGTGGGTCAACACGTCCAAGGCGTACGACTTCGTGGGCTTCGACCCGCGCGGTGTCGGCCACTCGGCGCCCATCTCCTGCATCGACCCGCAGGAGTTCGTGAAGGCGCCCAAGGCGGACCCGGTACCGGACTCCACGGCCGACAAGAACGCGCAGCGCAAGCTGGCCCGTGAGTACGCGGACGGCTGCGCCGAGCGCACCGGCCGCACCATGCTCGCGCAGATGACCACGCCGAACACCGCGCGCGACCTGGACGTCATCCGCGCCGCCCTCGGCGAGAAGAAGCTTAACTACCTGGGCGTCTCCTACGGCACCTACCTCGGCGCCGTCTACGGCACCCTGTTCCCGTCGCACGTCCGCCGGATGATCGTCGACAGCGTCGTCAACCCGGCGCGCGACAACATCTGGTACGAGGCGAACCTCGGCCAGGACGTCGCCTTCGAGGGCCGCTGGAAGGACTGGGAGGACTGGGTCGCGAAGAACGACGCGGCCTTCCACCTCGGCACCACCCGCGACGCCGTCCAGGCGAAGTGGCTGCAGCTGCGCGCCACCGCCAAGAAGAGCCCGCTCGGCGGGGTCGTCGGTCCGGCCGAACTGCTCGGCTTCTTCCAGGGCGCCCCGTACTACGACTCCTCGTGGGTGCCGGTCGCCACCGCGTTCAGCAAGTACTTCGCCGGTGACCCCCAGCCGCTGATCGACGCGGCCTCGCCCGACATGTCGGACACCGCGGGCAACATCACCTCGGAGAACGGCAACGCCGTCTACACGGCCGTCGAGTGCACCGACGCCAAGTGGCCCACCAGCTGGGCGAAGTGGGACAAGGACAACACGGCGCTCAACAAGAAGTACCCGTTCCTGACCTGGGCCAACGCCTGGATGAACCTGCCGTGCGCCACCTGGCCCGTCAAGCAGCAGTCCCCGGTCGAGGTCAAGACCGGCAAGGGTCTGCCGCCGGTTCTCATCGTGCAGTCGCAGCGTGACGCCGCGACGCCGTACGAGGGCGCCGTCGTCCTGCACCAGCGCTTCAAGGGCTCCCGCCTGATCACCGAGAAGGACGCGGGCTCCCACGGTGTGACCGGTCTGGTCAACCCGTGCATCAACTCCCGTGTGGACACCTACCTGTTGACCGGGAAGCTGGACGCCGCCGACGTGACGTGCACCCCGCACGCGACGCCGGTGCCGTAACGAGCAGCAGTCGTACATGACTCGGGGCGGCCGGTTCTCAACCGGCCGCCCCGAGTCATGTCTTCCGCGTACAGACCCTCAACTCAGCGGCAGGCGCGGGAACTTGCGTTCCTTCGCGGCAGCCGCCTGTTCGGCCTTGGCGACAGCCGCGTACTGGTCGACGTACTCCTGCTCGGAGAGCTTCAGGATCGCGTACATGATCTCGTCGGTGATGGCGCGCAGGATCGCCTTCTCGTTCTCCATGCCGGCGTAGCGGGAGAAGTCGAGGGGCTTGCCGAAGCGGATGGCCACCGGGTGGATGTTCGGGATGACCTTGCCGGGAGGCTGGGCCTCGAAGGTGCCGATCATCGCGCAGGGGATGACGGGAACCTGAGCCTTCAGGGCCATCACCGCGACGCCGACCTTGCCCTTGTAGAGGCGGCCGTCGTGGGAGCGGGTGCCCTCCGGGTAGATGCCGAGCAGCTCGCCCTTGCTCAGGACGCCGAGGCCCTCGCGAATCGCCGCCTGGCCCGCCTCCTTGCCGGAGCGGTCGACCGGGATCTGGCCCGCGCTGCGGAAGAAGGTCGCCGTCAGACGGCCCCTGATGCCGGGGCCGGTGAAGTACTCGGCCTTGGCGAGGAAGGTGATCCGGCGCTTGAGGACCGCGGGCATCAGGAAGTGGTCCGAGAAGGAGAGATGGTTGCCGGCGACGATCGCCGGGCCCGTCTCCGGTATGTGCTCAAGGCCCTCGATACGGGGCCGGAAGACGAGTCTGAGCAAGGGACCCAGAATGACGTATTTCAGGAGGTAGTAGAACAAGGGGGGTCGCTCCTCACTCCGGCGGGTCGGCTCGACCGATCTGTTCTCGCAGGTCACCCGGCATCTCGTGGCTGCCAGTGTAGAGGCACGCGCCCTCGCGTGGAACCGGTCGCGATCAGCCCGCCGCCGACACGGCCGAGGGCGGCGAGAAGGACCTCCTCGCCGCCCTCGGGACGGAACAACTACCCCCGGTCCGCCGGGAGTCACACGGACGCGGTGCGCGCCCTGCGGCGGTACAGCGCGAACGCGGTCGTCGCGCCCGCGGCGGTGACGAGCCCCGCGCCGATCGCGATCGCGGGCGTGTCGGAGGCGGCCTGGCTGGCGGCGACGTTCTGCGCCTTCAGGTCCTGGACGTACGCCGGGTACGGGGCCGTGGTGGCCGTCGACGAGGTCTGGGAGTAGTGCGGGATCCGCTTGACCGACTGCACGGAGCCGTTCGTGTTCAGCAGCACCTGCTTGTCGTTCGGGTGCTTGAAGTCGAACATGCCGCCCAGGGTGCCCGCCCGCTGGTCGAAGGACGCGTCACCGATCCGGCCGGTGTGCCAGTTGTCCTCGATGAACTGGGTGATCGACGCCTGCTCGGTGGGCGTGTGGTCGATCTTGTTGACCTTGCTGTACGGCGAGATGACCAGCAGCGGCTGCCGGGTGCCGGGGCCGCAGCGGTCCGCGTAGCCGCCCTTCGCCGCCGGACCGGACTGGCAGGCCGGGCTGTCGGTGGCCTTGCCGTTGGAGCCGACGGTGGAGTCCGTGGAGCCGTTGAGCACCTTGGAGGTGACGTGGTCGTACCAGCCGTCGGAGTCGTCGTAGGCGATCACGACCGCCGTGGACTTCCACTCCGGCGACTTCTGGATCGCGTTGATCTCCTTGATCAGGAAGTTCTGCTCGTCGGCCGGGTCCGAGTAGCCGGCGTGGCCGTCCTGGTACTCGGCCGCCTTCAGGAAGCTCACCGCGGGAAGGTTGTTCGCCTTCAGCGCCGCGTCGAAGTCCGTCAGGTCGTAGTTGTGGTTCGCCCGGCCGTTGTGGCCGATCTCGGCGACCGACTTCGGCGCCAGGTGGTGCGGGTTGGACGTCGACTTGTAGTACTCGAACGGCGAGTGGTGCGGGCTGTAGTCCTCGGAGGCCGCGCCGCCCACGTTGGTGTGCGTGGTGCCCGCGCACTTGGCGTAGTCGCCGCTCTTGCCGTCCCACGCGGTGCTCGGCCGGAAGCCGCCCTGGAACCAGCCCCAGGTCACACCCTTGTTGTTGAGCAGGTCACCGATGTTCTTGCCCTGCATCTCGGCGAGCGCGCTGGTCGAGGTGTGGTCCTTGTCCGAGCAGTCGTCGTAGGCCGGGTCGGGGTCGTTGACGACCGTGCCGACGCCCTTGGCGTTCGGGGAGACCACGGCGTACGAGTCCGGGGTCGTCGTCTGCTTCGGGTTCTCGGTGCCGGAGGCCGGGTCGACCGAGATCACGCCGTGCGTCTGGCCGGAGACCAGGTTCAGGGCGCCGGGTGTGGAGGGGCCGAAGTTCGAGCTGAAGGAGTGGTCGTTCAGCGCGAACTGCTGGGCGTAGTTCCACAGGCCCGTGACGGTGTTGCCGTCGTAGTAGTCCATCACCAGACCGGGTTCACCGAACAGGCCGGTGCACTTGTTGACCTCGGTGTTCTCGACGTACTTGTCGGCCTTGCCGCCGTCGGCCGCGTACTGCTCGGGGCCGTAGGAGTGGTTCTGGTCGCAGGTCATGGCCTGCGAACTGCTCAGCCGCTTGGGCGTGTACAGGTTCGGGTTCGTGGTCAGCAGCCCGGCGTTGAGCAGGTTGTCGGCCTTCGGTGTGTGCGCCGCGGCCTTGAACTTCGTGCCGTCCATGTTGGCGGCCTGCGGGTAGGTGGCGAAGTAGTGGTCGAACGAGATGTTCTCGTCGTAGAGCACCACCACATGCTTGATCGGGGTGGCCGTGCGGTTGCTGCCGGAGGGCTGGTGGCCGCCGGAGTTCGCCGCCGCCGGGACGACCCCGCCCGCCGTGGCCAGCGCCGCCGCGCCGAGCAGGGCGCCCACGCGGGTCAGGCCCCGCCGCGCGCCTGGAATTCTTCCTGTGCCGATCATGCTGTCTCGCCTTCCGGGAGCACTGTTCTCGCTGCCACGCCACCCAAGGCCGTGACGCCTACGGCCGTAGCCTCGGCAATGGTGACGGCGGGGCGGGGGAGCGGCAATGACGCGAGAGCGAACGCCCGGTCAGGAATTCCTCATGGTCTGTTGGCCTGTTCTTGACCCCGCTCTCAGGTCAGCAGGGTTCGGCCCAGCCAGTCGGCGCTGTCGCGTACCCCGGGCAGCGCGAAGAAGTAGCCCCCGCCGTACGGCGAGACGTAGTCGACCAGCGGTTCACCGGCCAGGCGCTTCTGCACGGTTTCGAACTGCCGGGCCAGGTCCTGCTGGTAGCAGCAGAACAGCAGCCCCATGTCGAGGTTGCCGTTGCTGTCCATGCCCCGGTCGTAGTTGTAGCCCCGGCGCAGGATGCGCTGGTCGGCGCTCTGTGTGGTGCGCGGGTTGGCGAGCCGGATGTGGCTGTCGAGCGGGATCACATCGCCCTGCGGGTCCTGCGCGAAGTTCGGTGTGTCCTTCTCGTGCCGTCCGTCCAGCGGGGCGCCGGTGTCCCGGGCGCGGCCGAACATCCGCTCCTGCTCGGTGAGGGAGACCCGGTCCCAGAACTCGACCAACATCCTGATCAGGCGCACGACTTGATAGCTGCCGCCGGTCGTCCACGCCGGTTCGCCGCTGTCGGCCCCCACCCACACGAGGTCGTTCATCGCACGGGCGTCGGTCACCTCAGGGTTGGCGATGCCGTCCTTGAAACCGAGGTGGTTGCGCGGGGTGCCCGAGGGGCGCGGCGGGCTGATGAAACCGTCCGTCCGCCAGCGCACCTGCATGCCCCCACGCGTGTGCCGGGTGACATCGCGCAGGGCGTGCAGCACGGTGTCGGAGGTGTCGGCGCAGAACTGCACGCTCAGATCACCGTGGCACCAGTCGGCGTTGAGATCGTCGTCGGGGAAGGCGGGCATCGCGGTCAGCCGGCGGGGCACGCGCTTGGCGAGCCCGTAGCGGTCGTCGAAGAGCGAGGCGCCGACGCCGACCGTGACACTCAGCCGGTCGGCAGGGAGGTCCGGGCCCAGGGTGCCGGAGTCGGCGGGCGGCGCGGTGATGCCCAGGTCCTCCGGGCTGCCGCCGGAGGTCAGGAAACGCGCCCGGTTGGTCAACGTCCGCAGCAGGTCGGCGAGTTCGGCGCGGTTCTCGGCGGTCGTGTCGAAGGAGACGAAGGCTGTCGCGCGTTGCGCGGGGGTGATGATGCCCGCCTGGTGGAGCCCGTGGAAGGGCACGCGCGCGGCCGTATCAGCAGCGGCCGACGCCGTACCCCGGTCGGCGGCCACCAGGCCCGCACCGGCCACGGCCGCCGCACTCGCCAGGAATCCCCGGCGGCCCACCTCGTATCCGTGCTTCACGCGGTCCTCCGTACATCCGTGAGGGCGGCCACATCGGCCAGCCGCTCCACCAGTCCGCCGAGGTCGGAGTCGACCTTCTCCCTTTGCGGACGGGTCAGTTGAGCCAACGGCGTCCACTTCCCGGAGTGGTCGAAGCCGTCCAGGGTGTGCTGGGCCCGGTCCATCCAGTCGCCGAGTTCGGTGTAGCCCGCGTCCCGGGTCTTCAGCAGCGGGCGCAGATATCCGAGCAGTACGCGGGTGCCGTCGAGGTTGGCGCGGGCGGTGGCCAGGTTGGTGCCGCTGCCGTAGTCGGTGCGGCCGGTCAGCTCGAACTGCACGGTGTTCTCCAGGATTTCGTGCGCGCGCAGACCGGTGTCGGCCGGATCCATCCGCTGACTGGGCCAGATGCTCTCCAACGCGTGGACGTCCTTGGCGAGTTGATCGGCGGGACCGCGCAACTCGCTCGCCGACTCGCCGTGCCACAGCCCGTACTCGACCCGGTGGAACCCGGCGAACCCGGCGTCGCGCACTCCGCCGTTCAGCCCGGCCGTGGTGCCGTTGATCGCCCCGTCGGAGTCACCGAACGTGCCGTAGGCGGCGCCCATTCGCTCGTAGACGAGATGCGCGGGCAGCCAGGCCTTGCGGGCCGCGGCGAGATCGCCACGATCGACGGCGGCCCTCAACACGTCGGTCTTCTGGGCCAGTTCGACGGTCCGGCCCTGGATCCACTTCTGGTAGGCGAGCGTCGGCGGGATCAATTCCTGCTGGGTGATCGGCACGGCCGCCGGTCCGCTCTTCACCTTCGAGCCGGTGATCCGCACGGTGGGCCCGGTCACGGCGTCGGCGTCGTCGGGCAGACACTTGAAGGCGTACGAACCGTTCCCCAGGGTCACCCCGAGCGGCCGTACCGTCCCCGGCGCCAGCCCCTCGACCTCGCCGTAGACCGCGCCGGTCGTCGGGTCGGTCAGATAGACCTCGGCCGCCGTGCTCGACGTGTTGTGCAGTTCGAAGACCTGGTGTCCGGCCTGCGGATGCGTCCACCCGCTCCCGCAGCCGGAGGTCGCGACCTCGACGGTGGTGTGCGGCAGCCCGTCGGCGGCGGCAGCGGCCTTGCCTCCCGAGCCGGAGCCACGGGCGGCCAGCACACCGGCCGCCACGGCCGCCACGGCGACGAGGGCACCGGCGGCGAGCAGGAAGGTACGGCGATGTCCGGCGGCGGGAGCGGGCTCCGTCCGGCCGGGCTCTGCTTCGGCTTCGGCGCCGCGCGCGGTTCCGGGCACGCCGGGCCTCCAGGGGGAGTCGTACGAAAGGTAGCGGTACCAGCGATCTTATGAGGGCGCCACGGCCCCCACCGCGCCCCTTGACCCTGTCCTGACCGGAGGGCGGGCGAGAATTCGCCCGGGGTTCACCCGACTGTCCACGAGCACCACGGTCCGCCGTACGGCCGCATACGGTGCGCTACGGCCGCCTCACCCAGGTCGGGAACAACCCGGGCCCGTTCCGCGCTGCTCCTGGTACCTCGCCGGGTATTCAGAGAAGGGTCGTGGACGAGATGATTCGGTCAGGGCAGGAGCCGCTCCCGCCGTCGGGTGAAGCGCCGTTGGTGACCACCTGCGGTCGGCAGGTCGCGGTGAAGCGGCTGCTGCTGGCGCTCCCCGAGCGGCCGATCACCCGGGTCACCCTCGACGTGGGCCCGGTCGTGCGCGGCGAGCCCGGACTCTGGGCCTCGCTGACGGTGGCCGAGGCCCGCGACCTGGCCCGCCGTCTCCTGGCGCAGGCCGCCCTGGCGGACGCCGGTGGTTCGGCGGAGCGGTCCGCGGTGGACAACTAGCCGATTCTGTGGGGGAGTCGGGCGTGTCCATGCGATCCCGGCCGAGGCCCGTGACCTTGCCGGGCGGTCGCTCGCGCGCACGGCCCGGGTCGGCACCGTCACCCCCAGAGGCCTCCAGTGGTCGGGACCGGCGGTCGGACCGACGTCCCCGCGCCGGTCCGACCACCCGTCACCTCACGCCCCTTGCGTCAGCACCCTCTCCAACGCGCCCACGGCGGACCGGAGTTCGTCCGCCGTGATGGTCAGCGGCGGGGCCAGCCGGATCGTGGAGCCGTGGGTGTCCTTGGCCAACACGCCCTCGCGCATGAGGCGTTCACTGATCTCACGGCCGGTGCCGATGGCCGGGTCGACGTCGACGCCCGCCCAGAGGCCGCGGGAGCGGAACCCGACGACACCCTTGCCCACCAGCTCGGTCAGACCGTCCCGCAGGACCACGCCCAACTCGGCGGCCCTGCGCTGGAATTCACCGGTCTCCAGCAGTTCGACGACCGCCGTGCCGACCGCCGCGGCGAGCGGGTTCCCGCCGAAGGTCGACCCGTGCTCGCCCGGGTGCAGCACCCCCAGCACCTCGCGCCGCGCGACCACCGCCGACACCGGCACGATGCCGCCGCCGAGTGCTTTGCCGAGCAGGAGCACGTCCGGGACGACACCCTCGTGCTCGACGGCGAGGGTGCGGCCGGTGCGGCCGAGGCCCGACTGGATCTCGTCCGCGATGAACAAGCAGCCCTTGCGGGTGGTGAGTTCACGCACCCCGGCCAGATAGCCGGCGTCCGGGATGATCACGCCGGCCTCGCCCTGGATGGGCTCGATCAGCACCGCCGCCGTCGTCTCGTCGACCGCCGCCTCCAGCGCGGCCAGGTCGTTGTACGGCACGATCCGGAAGCCCGGCGTGAAGGGACCGAAGCCAGCCCGAGCCGTCTCGTCGGTGGAGAAGCTGACGATCGTCGTCGTACGGCCGTGGAAGTTCTCCGCCGCGACGACGATGGTGGCTTGGTCGGCGGGGACGCCCTTCACGTCGTAGGCCCATTTGCGGGCCACCTTGATGCCGCTCTCGACCGCCTCCGCGCCCGTGTTCATCGGGAGCACCATGTCGAGGCCGGTCAACTCCGCGAGCCGTTCGGCGAATTCGGCGAGGCGGTCGTTGTGGAAGGCGCGGGAGGTGAGCGTCAGCTGGTCGAGCTGGCGGTGGGCCGCCTCGATCAACGCGGGGTGGCGGTGACCGAAGTTGAGGGCCGAGTAGCCCGCGAGCATGTCGAGGTAGCGGCGGCCCTCGACGTCCTCCACCCAGGTGCCCTCGGCGCGGGCGACGACCACGGGCAGCGGGTGGTAGTTGTGCGCGAGGACCGGCTCCTCGGCACGGATGAGGTCGGCGGACGTCCGGGCACTGGCGGGTGCGGTCATGAGCGGATCTCCTGGGTGCAGCACTTGATGCCGCCGCCGGCCTTGTGGAACTCCGACAGGTCGACGGGGACGGGGACGTAGCCGTGTGCGGCGAGGCGCGAGGCCAGCGCCTCGGCCTGGGGCGCGATGAAGACGTGCAGGCCGTCGGAGACGGAGTTGAGGCCGAACGTCATCGCGTCCTCGCGGGTCGCGAGCACCGCGTCCGGGAACAGCCGGGCGAGCACCTCGCGGCTGCCCGGGGAGAACGCCTCCGGGTAGTAGCAGATGTTGTCCTCGTCGAGGACGAACAGCGCCGTGTCGAGGTGGTAGAAGTACGGATCCACCAGCGTCAGGCTGATCACCGGGACGCCGAAGAACTCCTGCACCTCGTGATGCGCCTCGCGGGTCGTACGGAACCCGGTGCCGGCCAGCACATAGCGCCCGGTCGGGATCAGATCGCCCTCGCCCTCGCTCACCGACTCGGGGCGGTAGACGTCGTAGCCGGCCGCCTTGAACCACATGTCGTAGTGGTCGGACTCGGGACGCCGCTCGGGCGCGTGGAAGAGCGAGCCGAAGACGCGGCCGTCGACGACGACCGCCGAGTTCGCGGCGAAGACCATGTCCGGGAGGCCGGGCGCCGGGGGCACGGTCTCCACGCTGTGGCCGTGCTCGCGGTAGGTGTCGATCAGCGTCCGCCACTGCTCCTGGGCGAGATCGACGTCCACCTGGGTGTCGGGATGCATCCAGGGGTTGATCGCGTACTGCACGGCGAAGTGTCTGGGTTCACAGACGAGAAAGCGCCGCCGGCGCCGCACACGGGTGTCGGGCACAGAGGGGTCCCTCCGCTTCCTGTGGTGTCGACTGGGGTTGACACCAAGGTAGGAAGAGACCAATACGCGCGACAAGCGATAAAAGCTGCGTGTCCGCGCAGGAATGCTGCGTCTTCGGCAGGGTCAGCGCAGGTCTGATGCGTCGCCCGGCGCGGGGTGGGTGGCACCCGCTTCCGGGCTTTCCGGGAGGAGGTGGGACAGCACCATCACGCTGATCGTCTTCCGGATGAACGGCTCCTGCCGGATCCGCTCCAGCACCTCCTCGAAATGATCCACATCGGTGGCCCGCACGTGCAGCAGCGCGTCCGCGCCACCGGTCACCGTCATCGCCGCGGTGATCTCCGGATGGTTGCGCACCACCTCCGCGAGCCGTCTGGGGGGCGCGGCGCCCTCGCAGTACACCTCCACGTACGCCTCCGTGCGCCACCCGAGCGCGGACGGCCGTACGGTCGCCGTGAACCCGGTGATCACACCCGTCTCCCGCAGCCGGTCCACCCGCCGTTTCACGGCCGTCGCGGACAGCCCGATCGCCGCGCCGATCTCGGCGAAGCTGGTCCTGGCGTTCGCCATCAGCGCGGTGATGATCTTCCGGTCGAGCTCGTCGAACGGCGTGGTCCTGCTGTTCATGTCCGCACTGTATCCAGCGGGGACGTCCACGCCGGGTACATGTCCAGGCGTACGAATTCCTCCTACACTCCACCTTCATGCTGCGCGCCCTCGCCGTCGACGACGAACGCCCCTCACTGGAGGAGTTGCTCTATCTGCTGAACGCCGATCCACGCATCGGCAGCGCGGAGGGCGCGGGCGACGCGACCGAGGCGCTGCGCCGCATCAACCGCGCCCTGGAGTCGGGCCCGGCCGGACCCGAGGCCATCGACGTCGTGTTCCTCGACATCCAGATGCCCGGACTCGACGGACTGGACCTGGCACGGCTGTTGACGGGGTTCGCGCAGCCGCCGCTCGTCGTCTTCGTCACCGCGCACGAGGACTTCGCCGTACAGGCCTTCGATCTCAAGGCAGTCGACTACGTCCTCAAGCCCGTCCGCAAGGAACGGCTCGCCGAAGCCGTGCGCCGCGCCGCCGAACTCGGCGGCGCCGCACCGCGGATACCCGTGCACGAACCCGACCCCGACCACATCGCCGTCGAACTCGGCGGTGTCACCCGCTTCGTGGCCGTCGACGACATCACCCACGTCGAGGCACAGGGCGACTACGCCCGCCTCCACACCGACCGCGGCAGCCACCTCGTCCGCATCCCGGTCTCCACCCTGGAGGACCGCTGGCGCTCTCGCGGCTTCGTCCGCATCCACCGCCGCCACCTCGTCGCCCTGCGCCACATAGGCGAACTCCGCCTGGACGCGGGCACGGTGAGCGTCCTGGTCGGCGGCGAGGAACTCCAGGTCAGCCGCCGCCACACCCGCGAACTGCGCGACCTGCTGATGCGGAGGTCCTGACGGTGCCTCAAGAACCCACCGAGCGAAGGGTCGTCGTCACCGGCCCGCCCCGCCGCACGCGCCGCGCCTCCGGCTACTCCCGCCCGCGCACCGAGATCGACGAACAGACCACCCTCGGCCACACCTACGTCCGCTCCCTCATGCGCACCCAACTCCGCGCCGCCCTCACGGTGTTCGCGATCCTCGTCCTCCTGGTCGGCCCACTGCCCCTGGTGTTCGCGGCCACCCCGGACTCCCGCCGCCTCGAATGGCTGGTCCTCGGCTTCTGCCTCTACGCCCCGCTCGTCCTGCTCGCCCTCTGGTACGTGCGCCGCGCCGAACGCAACGAACGCGACTTCGTGCGCCTCGTCGAGGACCGATGAACGAGGAGCGATGAACTCCAGCTACGCCGTACCGGCGGTCGCCCTCGTCGTCGTGGCGACCGTCCTCGTCGGCGCCTTCGGCCTGCGCATATCCCGCACCACCTCCGACTTCTACGTCGCCTCCCGCACCGTCGGCCCCCGCCTCAACGCCGCCGCCATCAGCGGCGAATACCTCTCCGCCGCCTCCTTCCTCGGCATCGCGGGACTGGTCCTCGTCCAGGGCCCCGACATGCTCTGGTACCCGGTCGGCTACACCGCCGGATACCTGGTCCTGCTGCTGTTCGTCGCCGCCCCGCTGCGCCGTTCCGGCGCCTACACCCTCCCCGACTTCGCCGAGGCCCGGCTCGCCTCGCACGCCGTACGACGCCTCGCGGGGGCCTTCGTCGTCGGGGTCGGCTGGCTGTACCTCCTGCCCCAACTCCAGGGCGCGGGGCTCACGTTGACCGTCCTCACCGGCGCTCCCGACTCGCTCGGCGGGTTGATCGTCGCCGTCGTGGTCGTCGCGACCGTCGCCGCGGGCGGCATGCGCAGCATCACCTTCGTCCAGGCCTTCCAGTACTGGCTGAAGCTCACCGCGCTGCTCGTCCCCGCCCTCTTCCTGGTCCTCGCCTGGCAGAGCGACGGAGCACCCCGGCACGCCTTCGAGGAACCGGCCGCCTTCCGCGAACAGCGCGTCGTCCGCGTCGACGACACCCTCGACCTCAAACTCGACCACCCCCTCACGGTCACGGTGAACGGCACGGTCGACGGTCGCCGCCACCGTGCCGAACGGCTCCAACTCCCCACCGGCACCCACCACATCGGAGCCGGCACCCGCCTCACCTTCGCCAAGGGCGCCACCGTCCCGGTCGCCGACCGCGGCACCAACGGCGGCATGTCGACGTCCTTGGCCGCCAGCCGCGAGGAGCGCCCGCTGTACGCCACGTACGGCCTCATCCTCGCCACCTTCCTCGGCACCATGGGCCTGCCGCACGTCGTCGTCCGCTTCTACACCAGCCCGCACGGAGTCGCCGCCCGCCGCACCACGGTCGCCGTCCTCGGACTGATCGGCGCCTTCTACCTCCTGCCGCCCGTCTACGGCGCCCTCGGCCGCCTCTACACCCCCGAACTCACCATCACCGGCGACGCCGACGCGGCCGTACTCCTGCTGCCCGACCGCATCATCGGCGGGGTCGGCGGAGATCTGCTCGGCGCGCTGGTCGCGGGCGGCGCCTTCGCCGCGTTCCTGTCCACAGCGTCGGGACTCACCATGGCCGTCGCCGGAGTTCTCACTCAGGACGTCCTCCCGTCGCGCGGGGTACGGCACTTCAGGCTCGGCACGGTCCTCGCCATGCTCGTCCCCTTGGTGGCGAGCGTCCTGGTCGGCGGGCTGCCCGTCGCCGACGCGGTGGGCCTCGCGTTCGCCGTATCGGCCTCCTCCTTCTGCCCGTTGCTGGTCCTAGGGATCTGGTGGACGCGGCTCACCCCGCCCGGTGCGGCGGCCGGGATGCTCGTCGGCGGCGGCTCGGCGTTCGTCGCCGTGGCCGCGACCATGGCCGGCTTCCCGGGCACGGGCTCACTGCACGCCCTGCTCGCCTGGCCCGCGCTCTGGTCCGTGCCGCTGGGCTTCCTCACGATGGTGCTGGTGTCCCTGGCCACCCCAGGTCGGGTACCGACGGGCACGGCGGCGATCCTGGCGCGCTTCCATCTGCCGGAGGAGCTGCGGGCGGAGGTGAAGGCGTGAGAGCACGCCACGTCATGGGAGTGGGCGCATGAGCGGATTCCTGGCCGGCCTCTGTGTCGCCGTACTCCCGCTGCTCGCCGCCGGTTTCTGGCTCGGGCGGCGCACCGCGCGCCCCGAGAGCCTCGGCGGGCTCGGCACCCCTGTCGAGCACGCCACCTTCCAGACCCTGCACACCGCCTCCCTCGCCGCACCTCCGCTGCGCGCGGGCCTCACCGGGGAGACGGCCCGTCGCTCGGCCCGCAGACTGCGCACCCTGCTCGGCACCGACGCGCTCTGCCTGACCGACCAGAAGCAGGTACTCGCCTGGGACGGCGTCGGCGACCATCACCGGGCCGAGATCATGGAACGCCTCGCGGGCCCGCTGGAGACCGGTCGCGGCGAGGCGTTCCGGCTCAACTGCGATGCTCCCGACTGCCCGTTGCGCTGGGCGGTGGTCGCTCCGCTCACCGTCGACGACCGCGTCCACGGCGCGCTGGTCGCCTGCGCGCCGCGCGAGTCCGCCGTCCTGGTCCGGGCCGGCGGAGAGGTCGCCCGCTGGGTCTCCGTCCAACTGGAGTTGGCGGATCTGGACCAGTCCCGCACCCGGCTGATCGAGGCCGAGATCAAGGCACTTCGGGCCCAGATCTCCCCGCACTTCATCTTCAACTCCCTCGCGGTGATCGCCTCGTTCGTCCGCACCGACCCCGAGCGCGCCCGCGAACTGCTCCTCGAATTCGCCGACTTCACCCGCTACTCGTTCCGCAGGCACGGCGACTTCACCACCCTCGCGGACGAACTCCACGCCATCGACCACTACTTGGCACTGGTCAGGGCGCGCTTCGGCGAACGCCTCTCGGTCACGCTCCAGATCGCCCCCGAGGTACTCCCGGTCGCGCTCCCGTTCCTGTGTCTGCAACCGCTCGTGGAGAACGCCGTGAAACACGGCCTGGAGGGCAAGGCTGTGAATGCCGCGGGCAAGAGCCGCATCAGCATCACCGCGCAGGACGCCGGCGCCGAGGCACTCGTCGTCATCGAGGACGACGGCGCCGGCATGGACCCCGACCTGCTGCGCCGCATCCTCGCGGGCGAGGTCAGCCCCTCGGGCGGCATCGGCCTGTCCAACGTCGACGACCGGCTCCGCCAGGTCTACGGCGACGACTACGGCCTCGTCATCGAGACCGCCGTAGGAGCGGGCATGAAGATCACCGCCCGGCTGCCGAAGTACCAGCCGGGCGTGCACTCGGCGAGCCGCCGCAGCGAGCAGGGATGAGCCCTCAGGTGCTGCGCGTGGCCACCATCCCCAGAGTGATCAATCCCAGCACGACCCAGCCGAACCACAGCCAGCCGTTGCTGCCGAGCGCCACCGTGTAGGCCGTCACCACCACCAGACCGCCGACGGTGATCACCCCCATGGTCTTCGTGGAACCGGGCATCGCGACACCCTCCTCATGGTTCGTCCCCCTCCATGGTGCCCCCGTTCTGCTTCCGCACGGCGCACACGACGAAATGAGTGCCGGACTTCCACGGTCCCTCACTGGTCCAGGAAGCGGCCTCGTAGACCGAGGGATCGAAGCCGTAGTCGGCCGGCGGCACGTCCCGCGCGCACGCCGCGTCCGAGCGCGTGCGGGCTTGGGCCAGCGTGACGTCCGCGCCCAACCGGGTGAACCCGACCACTACCTGATCGTGCTTGCCGGCGCAGGAGACCAGGCTCGCCGCCCGGTTCGAGGGCACGTCCAGACAGTCCCGCTTCTGCATGGTCGACGTGTCCGCGAACGCCGAACCGAGGGCGCGATGGCTGCCGAGCGGCCCGTAGACCGGCCCGTGCGCACCCAGCACCAGACAGGCGGTGCGGTGTCCGGCCGCGTCGAAACCCGAGTCGGTCGGTACGACGGCGTAGCCCCGCACGTCCGCGAGCTTCTCCCGGATCTCCTGCGTCCGCTGCGCACACCGGTCCGCCCCGACCTTCCGCGCCTCGCCGGCGGACGCGGTGGACACGAACGCCATCACCTGCCCGTCCGGCACCGTGGTCCGGCAACCGGCGTCCACGGCGAGCCGCGGCGTCCCCTGGAAGAGGTGCCCGCCCTGCCAGTCGGCGGTGACACAGTCGCCGTCCTTGAGGGGCGCGGAGAGCCCGACGGCCGTGCCGTACGGCGGGCTGTTCTTGCTCGTGCCCTTGCCGGGCGGCTGATGGGCCATCGCGTACCAGACACCGCCCAGGGCGAGCGCGAGCCCGAGCAGCCCCGCCAGGACGGACTGCAGGATCCGGGGCCGGGGCCGTCGGCGCCGACCGGCGGGGGAGGGCTGGGACGCCGGGACCCCGTATCCGTACGGCGGCGAGGCCTGCGTCGGCACCGCCACAGGTGCCGGCACCGGCCCGGCCTGGCCCTCCCAGGGCGACGGCGAACCGAGATCCGTCTGCGTCCGGGCGTAAGCCTCCGCCTCCGTCTGCGGCGTCACGATCCGCGACAGCGCCGCCTCCGCCTCCGCCGCCGGAATCCGCCGTAGCGGATCCTTCTCCAGCATCGCGTGGAGCACCGGTGCCAGGGCGCCCGCGCGGGCCGGTGGCAGCGGGTCCTCCATGACCACCGCGGTGACCTCGGCGAGCGGCGACTCGCGGGCGAAGGGGCCGTGGCCCTCGACGGCGTGGTACAGCGTGCAGCCCAGCGAGAACAGGTCGGCGGCGGCCGTCGGCGGCCCGCCCGTGGCCCGCTCCGGCGCCAGATAGCCCGCCGTGCCGACGAGCACGGACGTCAGCGTGTACCGCGTCTCCCCGGCGTCCGGCTGCACCGAGATGCCGTAGTCGGCGAGCAGGACCCGGGCGTACGGCGAACCGGTGCGGTCCGGCGCGAGCAGGATGTTCGCCGGTTTCACGTCGCGGTGCATCACGCCCCGTTCGTGCCCGGCGGTCAGCGCGTCGAGCACGGCGAGCCCGACGCGGGCGCACTCCGCCGGGGCGAGCGGGCCCTGCCGGCCGACCAGGTCGCGGAGGTCGACGGCGTCCGCCACGTACTCCATGACGATCCACGGCAGCCCGTCGTGCTCCAGCACGTCGTGGACGGTCACCACATGGGGGTGACCGCGCAGCCCCGCCGCGTGCCGGGCCTCCGCCTGGGCGCGGGCGACCCGGGCCTCGCGCTCGGCGTCGGCGAAGGCCGGGTTGCTGAACACGATCTCCTTGAGCGCGACTTCACAGGCCAGTCGCTGGTCATGTGCGAGCCACACATGTCCCATACCGCCACTGCCCAGCCGGTTCAGCAGCAGATAACGGCCGGCGATGACCCGGCCCACGCCCGATGTCGGCGATCCCTGTGGCATCCGGAGTCCCCCTCCCGGGTCCGCGTCATGTCTCGGTCGTGGTGGGGGTGCTGGTCACGGGGTCTCTGGTGACCGGTTCGGTGGTGACCGGCACGCTGCTCGTCGCGGGCGCCGCGCTGGTGGTGACCGGTGCGCTTGTCGCGGGCGAACTGCTCACCACCGAGGGCGAACCGGTCGTAGGAGAGCTGCTCGGCGGCGAACTGCTCGAAGGCGGCGGCACGCTCCTGGGCGAGGACGGGGGTGGCGACGAGGGCGGTGAGGCGGGCGGCGAGGAGGTCGTGGGCGGTGGTGTCGGGGACGTGGAGGGCGGTGCCGTGGAGGTCGGCGGACCCACCGTCGGTCCGGAGGTCGTCGGAGCCGGGGGAGTGGATGTCGCCCCGGTCGCTCCACCGCTCGTCCCGCCGGACACCGTCAGCATCACGTACTGCCCGAACCGCAGCTCGGTCCCCGCCGGCGGATCGGACGCGGTGACCCGCGCGGCGTCGGACGGCGCCGCACTCCCGCCGTAGCCGACGGCCAGCCCACTGCTCACCAGTTGCCGCCGGGCCTGCCCGAAGGTCACTCCGGCCAGGTTCGGCACCGCGTGCTGCCGCCGGGTGTCGAAGGTGGCGTCGCGCTTGCCCGTCGTACCGACCGGACGCGTGATGCCGACATCGGGATCGTCGACGTCCACGAGGGCGAGCCCTTCCATCTTCTGCGGCGCCGGACGCACGGCCACCACCGAGGACGGCTCATATCCGTGCCACTTCTTGTTGCCGTCCGCGAACTTGACGGAAATCCTCCCCGCGTCGCCCTTGAACGGGCGCAGCGGATTTCCGCACGAGCACTTCGCGGCCGGTTCCCCCTGCTCGTCGACGAGAATCGCGATTCCCGCCTGCAGAAGGGAGTTGTAGGGCGTGGCCTTTCCCTTTTTGTAGTCGTGGTTCTGTACGAGAGTGTCGTGACGCAGGAGTACGGGTGTGAGCCGGTCGAGATAGGCCGGGATCCCGTCCGTGGTGATACCGAGCACGGACGACCACGCCACCGCCTTCCGGTGGTTCGCGGGATCGGTCAGGAACCTCTTGAGCTTCGCCACGTCACAGATGGTCGGCTGCCTGGTGCCCCCGTACAGGCCGGGTGTGTCGCCCTGCTGCAAGGTGCCCCGCACCGGCAGCGAACGGACCTGGGCGTCGTGCCCCAGCCCCTGTTTCTCGTCGAAGAAAGGCGCGAGCGACGGAACTCCGGCGGCGACCGCCTTTACGGCGAACATATGTGCGCCCCCGCCGCAGCCACTCACGACCAGGACACAGACGAGCAGCACGGCGATCCTGCGGATCACCGAAATTCCGGTCCTTTGCACAACCGCGCGAAATGTCATTACCGCACCCCCCGGTCGCGGTTCCCCCATCGCGCTTTATGCTACTGAACGAAATTTCCGTTCAGTGAGCCGCGTGCGTTCAATTGCCTCGTGTGTTCAATGAGGCCAAATAGGCGTTGTACGCCTCAAGTTCCTTGTCGCCGTCCCGGTCGGCGGCCCGGTCCTGCCGCTTGGCCTGCCGCTGCTCCGAGCCGTACCACTGGAACAGCAGGGCGATCAGCACCAGCACGGACGGGATCTCGCTGAACGCCCAGGCGATACCCCCGGCCGCGTTCTGGTCGGAGAGGGCGTCGATGCCGAGCGAGGCGGGCGGGTGCTTGAACGTCTCGACCATCGGCTCCGACGCCATCATCAGCGCGATGCCGAAGAACGCGTGGAACGGCATCCCCGCGAACAGCTCCAGCATCCGCATCAGATAACCGGGCCGGCTCGGCCCCGGGTCCACGCCCATGATCGGCCAGAAGAACACCACACCCACGGCGAGGAAGTGCACCATCATCGCGATGTGCCCGGTCTTCGAGCCCATCAGGAAGTCGAAGATCGGCGTGAAGTACAGGGCGTACAGGCTCGCGATGAACAGCGGGATCGTGAACGCCGGATGCGTGATGATCTTCATGTACCGGCTGTGCAGGAACATCAACAGCAGCTCGCGCGGCCCCTTACGGCCCCTGGCCGCCGGCGGCAGCGCCCGCAGCGCGAGCGTGACCGGGGCGCCGAGCAGCAGCAGGATCGGCGACAGCATGCTGATGATCATGTGCTGCACCATGTGCACGCTGAACATGACCATGCCGTAGTCGTTCAACTTGGTGCACATCACGAGCCCGACGGTCAGCACACCGATGACGTACGAGATCGTCCGCCCCACGGGCCACGAGTCCCCACGCCGCCGCAACCGCACGACCCCCCACCCGTACAGCCCGAGCCCCAGCAGGCAGGCGGTGAGGAAGAACGGGTCGGCCGACCACTCAAGCCCGCGCCCCAACGTGAACGGCGGCAGATCCATGGTCATGCCGTGCCCGCCGTGATCCATCGGACGGCTCCTGATTCGTGGGGTTGTGCGTCGTCTGTCCGCACCAGGGTAGAACCGCCCCCGGTCACTTCTGCGACCGGGGCCAAGTGTCCCTACCTAGGGGCGCGGGGAACTGCGCGCCCAGCCCCGACGCACCCGCACCCGACGCATCACCGAGGCACGCTCAGAGCACGCACTCAGCCTCTTCATACCGATCAGCGGGAACGGTCTTCAACGTCTCCACCGCGTCAGCCAACGGCACCATCAAGATGTCCGTCCCCTGAAGCGCGGTCATCTTCCCGAACTCCCCACGGTGCGCGGCCTCCACCGCATGCCACCCGAACCGAGTCGCAAGCACACGGTCGTACGCGGTAGGCGTACCCCCACGCTGCACATGCCCGAGGATCACCGGCCGCGCCTCCTTGCCGAGCCGTTCCTCCAGCTCGATGGACAGCTGCCGCGCGATCCCCGCGAAGCGCTCATGGCCGTAGACGTCCTTCTTGCCCTCGTCGAACTCCATGGAGCCCGCGCGCGGCTTCGCGCCCTCCGCCGCCACCACGATCGCGAACCGCTTGCCCGCCTCGAAGCGTTCGCCGACGCGCGCGGCCAACTCCTCGATGTCGAAGGGGCGTTCAGGTACGACGATGGCGTGCGCGCCGGCCGCCATGCCGGAGTGCAGCGCGATCCAGCCGGTGTGCCGGCCCATGACCTCGACGACGAGGACGCGCTGGTGGGACTCGGCGGTCGTCTTGAGCCGGTCGAGCGCCTCGGTCGCGACACCGACGGCCGTGTCGAAGCCGAAGGTGACGTCCGTGACGGCGATGTCGTTGTCGATGGTCTTGGGGACGCCGACGATCGGGAGCCCGGCGTCGTACATCAGCTTGGCGGCCTTGAGGGTGCCCTCACCGCCTATCGGGATGATCGCGTCGAGGCCGAGTTCCTCGACATGGCCCCGGGCCCGCTCCACGCCGTCCCGCAGATGGGAGGGCTGGACCCGGGAGGAACCGAGGATGGTGCCGCCGCGAGCAAGGATGCCGCTCACCGCGTCGAGGTCGAGCTTGAGGTAGTCGCACTCCAGGAGGCCCTTCCAGCCGTCCCGGAAGCCGATGACCTCGTCGCCGTGGTCCACGACGGCGCGGTGCACGACGGACCGGATGACGGCGTTCAGGCCGGGGCAGTCGCCGCCGGACGTGAGCACACCAATGCGCATAGCCCGAAAGAACCTTCTCAACGTGGGCGGGACCGGACCACTTTGTCCGGCACGATCCCCGCCACCCTAACGGCAGGAGGGGGCGGGGTCGTAGCGTGCGTCCGCCTGCTGGACGACCCCGCTCACCTGCGCGGACAAGCCGTCAGACGGGCTGGTTTCCGGCATCCGAAGAGGAGGTGTACCGCGGGTTCAGGCAGGCTGCTGAGCTGCGGCGATGCGCTCGTTGCGGAGCGCCTCGTACCAGCGGTCGTCGATGGGCGGCAGCGCGTTGACATCGAGGGCCAGCTTCAGCAGCAGGTCCGCGATCAGCGGGTTGCGGGCGAGCACGGGCCCGTGCATGTACGTGCCGAACACCGTGTCGTTGTACGCGCCCTCGGTGCCGTCGCCCGTGCCGTTGCCCTTGCCGAGCCGCACTTGTGCGAACGGGCGCGCGGAGGGGCCGAGATGGGTGACGCCCTGATGGTTCTCGAAACCGGTCAGCGGAGGCAGGCCCAGGCGCGGGTCGATGTCCCCGAGGACGTCGCCGACGCAGCGCTCGCCCTCGCCGCGCACCGACACCACGTCGAGCAGACCGAGGCCGGGCTCGCGCTGGCCGAGGTCGTTGATGAACTCGTGGCCGAGGATCTGGTAGCCGGCGCAGACCGAGAAGACGATCGCGCCGTTGCCGATCGCCCGGTGCAGGCCGCCGTCCCGGCGCAGCCGCTCGGCCGCGAGCCGCTGCGGGCGGTCCTCGCCGCCGCCGATGAGATAGATGTCGCCCGAGGTCGGGATCGGCTGGTCACTGCGTACGTCCAGGCGGGCCACGTCGAGGCCGCGCTGCCGCGCCCGGCGTTCCACGACAAGGGCGTTGCCCTGGTCGCCGTAGGTGCTCAGCAGGTCGGGGTAGATCCACACCAGACGGAGCTGGTTGTCGCTCATGGTCATTCGTCCTCTGGGGGTTCTGGGTCTCAGTTGCCGACGCGGCGGCGCAGGTCCTGGAACGCGGTGTAGTTCGCGATGACCTCGATGCGGCCGGGCGGGGCCTGCTGCACGGCCTGGTCGAGGTTGTCGCAGACCTGGAAGTGCTGGTTGGCCACTTCCAGTCGGACCGCGAGGTCCAGCTTGCGGTCGCCCACGACGAAGATGGGGTGGCCGGTCAGTCGCGTGTAGTCGACGTCCCAGAGCCACGAGGTGTCGGTGCCGTCGGCGCCGCGCGCGTTCACCGAGAGGATCACCGGGGTCGGCGGCGGATCGATCAGGCTGAACGTTTCGAGCCAGCCCGCCGGGTTCTTCGCCAGCAGCAGCCGCAGGTCGCGCTGCATGAACTGGACGACGTCATAGCGCCCTGCGACGGCCTGCACCCGGTACATGCGCTCCAGGGCGACCTGCGGCGGCACTCCGAAGACCGCGGCGACCGCGGCGGAGGACGCGGCGTTGGCCTTGTTGGCGCGACCTGGCAGCTGAAGGTGAATGGGCCAGGCGGACCCGTGCGGATCGAGCACGTGATCCCCGGACAACGACCAACTCGGCGTCGGCCGCCGGAACCCGCACTCGCCGCAGAACCAGTCGTCACCGGGCCGCTGCATCACGCCACCGCAGGACGGGCAGGACCAGGCGTCGTCCTTCCACATCTGCCCGGCGGCGACCCAGATCACGTTGGGGGAGGAGGACGCGGCCCACACGACCAGCGGGTCGTCCGCGTTGGCGACCACGACGGCCTTCGAACCGGCAAGCCCCTCACGCCAGTTCTCCGCGAGCATGCGGGTCTCGGCCGCGCGGTCCAGCTGGTCGCGGGAGAGGTTGAGCAGGGCGATGCACTTGGGGTCGGTGTCCCGGGCGACGCCGGCGAGGTACTTCTCGTCGACCTCGATGACACCGAACTTCGCGTCCGAGCCACCGGCCAGCGCCGAGGTGATACCGGCGGGCATGTTGGCACCGAGCGCGTTCGAGACGACGGGACCGGCGGCCCCCAGCGCTTCGGCGATGAGCCGCGTGGTCGTGGTCTTGCCGTTGGTGGCCGAGACCAGGGTCACATCCAGACTCTGCGCGAGCCGGGCGAGGAGGTCGGGGTCGAGTTTGAGTGCCACTCGGCCGCCGATCACCGATCCGCTGCCCCGCCCCGCGGCACGCGATGCCGCCGCGACCGCCTTGCCCGCCGTCACGGCGAGCTTGGCCCGCGGCGTGAGCGGGTCCGAGTTGCCTGCCATCAGTTCTCGATCCTCCTTGCGTACGCGCCGCGCCTCTGCCTCCGGCAACGTGGTGTGGACCTCAGCCTATCGAGATCCTTATCAGTGCCCGAACCGCGGCACCGCGAACGCCTCGCGGCGGGCGTGCGCCGTAGAGAACCGTACCCTTGCGCCCATGCGATACGGCTCCATCCCGGGCGCCCACGGGCGAGTCCGTCCCCTCACCGTGCTCGGCGACCCCCTCCTGCATGCCCCGTGCGAGGAGGTGACGAACTTCGGCCCCGAACTCGCCCGCCTCGTAGAGGACTTGTTCGCGACGATGTACGCGGCCCAGGGCGTGGGCCTCGCCGCGAACCAAGTCGGCGAATCCTTGCGGGTGTTCGTCTATGACTGCCCCGACGACGAGGAGACCCGCCACCTGGGTCATGTGGTGAACCCACGCCTGGTCGAGGCGGACGGGCTGGTGCTGCGTGGCCCTGAAGGCTGCCTGTCCCTGCCGGGTCTGGAAGCGGGAACGGAACGCTACGACCACGCGGTCGTGGAGGGTTTCACGGTGACCGGTGAACCGATCACTGTGGAGGGCACGGGTTGGTTCGCGAGGTGCTTGCAGCACGAGTGCGACCACGTGGAGGGCAAGGTGTACGCGGACCGCGTGACGGGCTGGCGCCGAAGCCGCTTGCTGCGACAAGCGGCCCGAGCTTCATGGTCGCGGCAGGCTTAGGTTTCTTTAGGGGCGCGGGGAACTGCGCGACCAGCCCCCACCGGCCGTCAGCCGAATAACGACCCCTAAAACCCAGGCCCACCCACCTTGTCCCCGGCGGCAGCCAACCGCCCCCACAACAGATCAGCCAAACTCCGCACCAACTCCGCCCGAGAACAAGGCCGTTCCCCCAACCACCAGTCCCCGGCCGCGTGCATCATCCCGACAATCCCATGCCCCCACACGCGCGCCAACTGCTGACTGTTCGGCCCGAGATCCACCCGCTCCTCGATGACCTGAGCGAGTTCCTCCCCCATCCGCCGAAGCAGCGGGACCGAGTGATTCCCCGTGTCGAACCCGTGGTCCGCGGTCTGCCCACCCTCGACGGGATGCATCAGGAACCGGTACACCTGAGGCAGCGCCTCGATCGCGGCGAGGTAGGTGTCGAGCGTGGCCTCAACCCGCTCCCGACGCTCGGCGGGAGCGTCCAGCGCGGCCCGCAGCGAGGACAGCAACGCGTCCGTGTGCCGTTTGGCGAGCGCCGCGTACAGTCCGCCCTTGTCACCGAAGTGCCGGTACAGGATGGGCTTGGTGATGCCGGCCTCGGCCGCGATCGCGTTCATCGAGGCCTGCGGGCCGTCACGCAGCACCACCCTGTCCGCGGCCTCCAACAGCTCGCGCCGTCGGCGGTCGGCGGACCGTTGCTGATCGGTCCGCTGCGTGGTGTCCATGGTCTCTCCCCACCCGTGCTGAATCGGTAACGCCTGCGCAAACTAACACTCAACGTGCCACACACCTCGAACGGGCTGCCGAGAGGTCATCGGGAGTTGACTTTTCCTACCCGTCGGTAACAGACTCTGTCGTTACCGCAAGTAACATGCTAATGCGCTGCTGGAGGAGTCATGGCCGAGTTCACCATGGAACTCAACGACGAACAGAAGGAGGTGCGGGACTGGCTGCACGGCTTCGCCGCCGATGTCATCCGCCCCGCCGCCGCCGAATGGGACGAGCGTGAGGAGACTCCCTGGCCGGTCATCCAGGAGGCCGCGAAGGTCGGCATCTACTCCCTGGACTTCTACGCCCAGCAGTACTTCGACCCCACCGGCCTCGGCATCCCGATGGCGATGGAGGAGCTGTTCTGGGGCGACGCGGGCATAGCCCTCTCCATAGTCGGCACCGGTCTGGCCGCGGTCGGCGTCCTCGCCAACGGCACCGAGGAGCAGATCGGCACCTGGATCCCCCAGATGTACGGCGACGCCAACGACGTCAAGGTCGCCGCCTTCTGCTCCTCCGAGCCCGACGCCGGTTCCGACGTCGCCTCCATGCGCACGCGCGCCGTCTACGACGAGGCCAAGGACGAGTGGATCCTCAACGGGACCAAGACCTGGGCGACCAACGGTGGTATCGCCAACGTCCACGTCGTCGTCGCGGTCGTCGACGCGGACCTCGGCTCCAAGGGCCACGCCTCCTTCATCGTCCCGGCCGGCACGCCTGGTCTGTCCCAGGGACAGAAGTTCAAGAAGCACGGCATCCGCGCCTCGCACACCGCCGAGGTCGTCCTGGAGAACGCGCGCGTCCCCGGTTCCTGCCTGCTCGGCGGCAAGGAGAAGCTGGACGAGCGCCTCGCCCGCGCCCGTGAGCGCGCGAAGGCCGGCGGCGGCGAGCGCGTGAAGAACGCGGCGATGGCCACGTTCGAGGCGAGCCGCCCCGCGGTGGGCGCCATGGCGGTCGGTACCGCGCGAGCCGCGTACGAGGTCGCCCTCGACTACGCGAAGACCCGCGAGCAGTTCGGCCGCCCGATCATCGACAACCAGGGCGTCGCCTTCCAGATCGCCGACATGCGTACGTCCATCGACGCGGCGCGGCTGCTGGTGTGGCGGGCGTCCTGGATGGCGGTCAACGGCAAGCAGTTCACGGCGGCCGAGGGGTCGATGTCGAAGCTGTTCGCCAGCGAGACGGCGAAGAAGGTGACGGCGCAGGCGATCCAGATACTCGGCGGGAACGGGTACACGCGTGAGTATCCGGTCGAGCGGATGCACCGGGATGCGGCGATCTACACGATCTTCGAGGGCACGAGCGAGATTCAGCGGCTGGTGATCGCGCGGACGTTGTCCGGGATGCCGATTCGTTGAGCAGTTCCCCGCGCCCCTAAAAGACCGTCAACTGCACGTGCTTTTAAGGGGCGCGGGGAACTGCGCGCTCAGCCCCCACCGGCCCGCAGCCAACGAACTACGCGATCTACCGGTGCTTGAGCGGCGTCAACTGCTCGATGTCATAACGCGCCCGCAGTTCCTCGATAGCCGCATGATCCGGCGGCCCCCCACCCCCGAGAATCTCCAACAGCTCCTCGAAATACCGTTCGTGATCGGGCGGCGGAGACGCCTGGAAGAACATCTTCGCGGGCGTCTCCGTGGGGTTCGCGAACGCGTGCGGGCAACCGGGCGGTACGACGATCACCGTGCCCGGTGTCGCCCGTACCGCCCGGTTGCCCGAACTCGACTCCCAGCGCTGCCAGTTGTCCGGTGTCCGGATCCGCGGCTCGAAGGCGAGCACGTCCAGCTCGCCTTCGAGGACGTAGAACAACTCCTCGCTGCGCGTGTGCACATGGGCCCCGACGTCGAACCCCGGCGGTACGACCACCTCGAAGGTGGACGCCGTCCGCGAGTGCGAGCCGGTCACCTTGAACGTCACGTGCTGCGCGGGTGTCTGTACGATCCGGCCGTGCCCTGGCGGCACGAGCAGCCCCTCCGTCGCCGTCATCGGCACCTCACCACGTCACGGGCAGTGCCTCGGGACCACGGATCAACGCGCCCTTCTTGAACGGCACTTGATCGGCCGGCACCGCGAGCCGCAGCCCCGGCAACCGGTCGAGCAGCGCGTCCACCAGCAGCTCGGACTCCATCCGCGCCAGCATGTTGCCGGGACAGAAGTGCGGGCCGAAACCGAAGGAGACGTGCGGGTTCGGACTGCGCGAGAAGTCGATCTTCTCGGGGTCGGGGAAGACGTCCGGGTCGCGGTTGGCGGCCAGGTACGACACGTACACCGGGTCGCCCGCCCGCATCCGTACCCCGCGGATCTCCACGTCCTCCATGGTGATCCGGGACAGCCCGACCGCGTTGCGGTGCGGGATGTACCGCAGCAGCTCGTCGATGGCCTGGGGCCTCAACTCGGGCTCGGCGCGCAGCCGTTCGACGAGATCGGGGCGGGTCAGCAGCAGGTAGAACATCTGCCCGCTGTTGTTGGTGACCGCCTCGCCGCCGATCTGCAGCAGCACCGCGAGCCCGACCGCCTCCTCCAGGGTCATCTCCTCCCGGCTCACCGCGGCACCGAGCAGCGAGGCGACGTCCTCGCCGTCGCTGCCCTCCCGCAGACCGATGAGATCGCCGAAGTAGGCGCCCATCTCCTCCTTGGCCTTCTCGCTGACCTCGGCGCCGTGCGAGGAGGACAGGATGAGCTGGGTCCAGGTGTGCATACCGTGCCGGTCGGCCGCCGGCACCCCCATCAGCTCGCAGATCACCGCGATCGGGAAGGGGCTCAGCACGGTCTCGGTGAGATCGGTGGGCGGCCCGTCCTGGAGCAGCTCGTCGACCAACTCGTCGAGCAGCAGCCGGGACTGCTCCCGCACCCGCTCCACCCCGCGCGCCGTGAACGCCGGGGCGACCGAGCGCCGTAGCCGGGTGTGGTCCGGCGGATCGAGGAAGCCGACCGCGCCGCGGGCCGGGATGAAGTGCGGGGCGAGCCGGGTCACCGGCTGGTCCATCACCGCCTCGCGGCTGAACCGGGGGTCGTTGGTGACCATCCGCACGTCGTCGTGCCGGGTGACCAGCCACGCCCAGCCCTCGCCGTTGGGCAGTTTGATCCGGTTGACCGGACCCTCCCGCATCAGCTTGGCGAGGACGGGGTCGAAGTCCACCCCGGTCAGGTCCAGGGCCGGCCAGGGCCTGACCGGGGGCAGTGTCTCGGTGATCGTCTCTTCAGTCATGCCGTACTCAAGCCGTCTCTCGGTCGTCGTTGTGCCAGCGGCCCAGGGCCATCTCGGCGGTGATGCCGGGTCCGAACCCGGCGAGCAGTCCACGTGCCCGGTGTTCGGCGCCGCCCTCGTCGAAGAGCCGGCGCAGCGCGTCCAGGACGACGGCGCTGGCGATGTTGCCGTACTCGGTGAGGGTGGCCCGGCTGAACCGGAACGCGTGCGGGTCGACCTGCAGGAACTTGCTCAGGTCGTCGAGTATTCGGGGCCCGCCCGCGTGGACTATGTAGAAGTCCAGGTCGGCCGCGTCCCAGCCGTGCAGTCCCGCGAGGTCCTGGAGCGCCGGGGCGAGGGGCTCCATGGTGGCCGGCACCCGCTTGTCCAGCAGGAAGTGGAACCCGGTGGCCCGGACGTCGTACATGATCCACTCTTCGGTCTTGGGGATCAGGTACGACCCGTTGCGCTCCAGCTGGATGCCCGTGCCGCCCCGCCCGCGCACCACGGCCGCGGCGATGCCGTCGCCGAACAGCCCGTTGGACAGGAGCGAGCCGATGCCGAGGTCGGTCGGCTGGTAGCACAGCGAGCAGAACTCGCAGGCCACGATGAGCGCGTTGGCGTCCGGGTACGCCGTGCAGAAGTCGTGCGCCCGGTTGATCGCCGCGCCGCCGGCCGCGCAGCCCAGCTGGGCGATGGGGATCTGGCGGGTGGTGGACTCGAAGGCCATCTCGTTGATCAGCCAGGCCGTGAGCGAGGGCATCATGAAGCCCGTGCACGAGACGTAGATGATCACGTCGATGTCGGTGGTGAGCAGCTCGGCCTCGTCGAGCGCGCGCTGCACGACCGCCGGGACCCGGGCCTTCGCCTCGGCCGTGTAGATCTTGTTGCGGTCCTCGAACCCGGGGTGCTTCAGGGTCTCCTCGATGGGCTGCACGATGTGCCGGGTGCGCACACCGGTGTTCTCGATCAGCCGGAGGGCCAGCGGCAGGTTGGGGTGGTCCGCGTGACGGGAGCGCGCCAGCTCCAGCGTCTCCTCCATCGTGATCACGTGCTCGGGAACCGACACCGAGGGCTTGCACAAAGTCGCCATGAACCGTCCCTGCTTTCGCCTTCCGGAAGGCCTTCGCCCGCCGGTCAGAAGGTGGTTCACCTCAGAGGGTGGTGCACCCACGATCACCCTTGAGGGCGACGATCTCTCGGTGGACTACTCCAATTCAGGGACCCTGTGTAAAGGTCGGATCAGTATCCGGACCCCGCCTGAAGAAGGACGCGATGACCACGAACCCTCTGGTAGCCCGGATCGAGACCGGCACGGCCCCCATCGAAACCCTCGCAACCCTCGCCCTGGAACAGCACCGCGTGATCCCGGCCGACCGCCGCGCCTTCCTGCATCTGGCGCAACGCGAAACGGCCACTCCGGAAGCAGCCGACTTCTTCGCGTTCCTGGCGGAGGGCGAGGCGATGGCGGGGGAGCGGCTCATCGCCTTCGCGGAGGCGTGCGGGGTGGACGAGGCACGGTTGAGCACGTACGAGCCGCTGCCGGGCTGCCAGGCCTATCCGGCCTACGTCGCGTGGTTGGCCCTGAACGCCGATCCGACGGACGTGGTGGCGGCCCTGACGTCCAACTTCGCGGAATGGGGCGGCTATTGCGCGACGATCGCGGGCGCGCTGCGGTCCCAGTACTGCTTCACCGACGAGGCTTGCGGCTTCTTCGATCTCTTCGCGGAGCCGTCGCCGGAATTGGATGAGAAGGCGTTGAGGGCGAGCGGGGCGAACAAGGGGTTGGTGAACACGTACAGCACTCTGCTCAAGGCCTACGAGGCGAGCTTCTGGTCCACGCTCAGCGATCTCACCTAGGGGCGCGGGGAACTGCGCGCCCAGCCCCCACACACCCGCACCCGCCCGACTACGACGACCCCCCACTGCTGTGCGCAATACACGCAACGTCAATACGATCCGCCAGCTTCGCAAGCTCGATCGTCAACGCAGCCACCGTGTCCTCATCAAGCCCCTCTTCCCCGGCCTCGACAAGATGCAGCCACCGCCCACCCACGGTACGCAAAAGCTTGCTCACATCGGCGGCAGCCACCTGCAAGGTCCCGCGGTCGTCGACGATCAGAGGCAGAGTCACTTCGCGGTTCACACAGGGGATCGTAGCCGCGGAACGCTCACGCTCCGTGCCATACCGTGGTGATGTTGCAGAACTCCCGGATTCCGTGCCCCGACAACTCCCGCCCGTACCCGGACCGCTTCACCCCGCCGAACGGGAACGCCGGATGGGACGCGGTCATGCCGTTGAAGAACACCCCGCCGGCCTCCAGATCCCGTACGAACCGGTCGACCTCGGCCTCGTCCCGCGTCCACACGTTGGAACTCAGCCCGAACGGCGTGTCGTTGGCGACGAGGACCGCCTCGTCGAGGTCGGCCACCCGGTACAGCGTGGCGACGGGCCCGAACGTCTCCTCGCGGTGGATGCGCATCTTGCGGGTGATGTCGCCGAGGACGGTCGGCGGGTAGTACCAGCCGGGCCCGTCCGGCCGCTCCCCGCCGCACAGCACGGTCGCGCCGCTCCGCACGGCGTCGGAGACGAGTTCTTCCAGGTCATCCCGCCCCTGTTCGCTTGCGAGCGGTCCCACCTCGGTCTCCTCCGCCAGTGGATCACCGACAGTGAGCGCCTTCGTGCCGGCCACGAACCGTTCGGCGAACGCGTCGAAGACATCCGTGTGCACGATGAACCGCTTGGCGGCGATGCACGACTGCCCGTTGTTCTGCACCCGCGCAGTCACCGCGATCCGCGCGGCCCGGTCGATGTCGGCGGACGGCATGACGACGTACGGGTCGCTGCCGCCCAGCTCCAGCACCGTCTTCTTGACCATGTCCCCGGCGACGGAGGCGACCGCCCGCCCGGCGGGTTCGCTGCCGGTGAGGGTGGCCGCCCTGACCCGCTCGTCGCGCAGGATCTCCGCGACCGCGCCGGAGCCGATCAGGAGGGTCTGGAAGGCGCCCTCGGGGAAGCCCGCGCGGTGGAACAGGTCCTCCAGGTAGAGCGCGGTCTGCGGGACGTTCGAGGCGTGCTTGAGCAGGCCGACGTTGCCCGCCATCAGCGCGGGCGCGGCGAAGCGGATCACCTGCCACAGCGGGAAGTTCCACGGCATCACCGCGAGCACCGGGCCGAGCGGCCGGTAGCGGACCAGCGCCCGGGAGGCGCCGGAGTCCTTCACGTCGGAGGCGGCGGGCTCCTCGTCGGCGAGCAACTCCTGTGCGTGGTCGGCGTACCAGCGCATCGACTTCGCGCACTTGGCGGCCTCCGCGCGGGCCTGCTTGACCGGCTTGCCCATCTCGGTGGTCATGATCCGGCCGATGTCCCGCTGGTCCTCGTCGAGCAGGTCGGCGGCCCGGTGCATGAGCCGGGCGCGCTCGGCGAAGGCGGACATGCGGTAGGTGCGGAACGTGGCCTCCGCGAGCCGGAGCCTGCGCTCGATCTCCTCGTCACCCATGGCCTCGTACGTCTTGAGCGTCTCTCCGTTGGCCGGGTTGACCGTCGCGATGGGCATGGCTGACCTCCTGGAGCGGACTGTGCTTCGACCTTCCCGCGTGGTGGGGACGGCCGCAACGCGTACGCCCCCGCTCGGTGCGAGGGCGCCCGCGCCTGCGTGGTCGCTCAGCCCGAGTGCTCCGCCAGCCGGTCGAGAAACGTGGCCTGCGCCTTGACGACGACGGCCCGCGCCCGTTCGAGGCCCATCCACTCGACCCGGTCCAGCTCGGGGAACTCCTGGACCTGCCCGGACTTCGGCGGCCACTCCATGCGGAAGGTGCCGGGGACCACGGTCGCCGGGTCGAGATCGGCCTCGATCGCCCACGCGGTGACGACCTTCCCGTTGGTCTGCCGCACCTCGCCCAGCTCGATCGCCTCGCCCTCGGGCGGCGCGAGCCCCAGCTCCTCCTGGAACTCGCGTCGGGCCGCGTGCCATGCGGTTTCGTCGGGCTCGTACTCACCCTTGGGCACACTCCACGCCCCCACGTCCCGGCGTGCGAAGAACGGGCCGCCCATATGCCCGAGCAACACCTCCAGACCGTGATCGGTGTGCCGGAACAACAGCAGCCCGGCGCTCCGCTTCCCCGTCCCGCTCACGGCTTCACCTCCGGATGCGCGGCCAGCAACGTCTCCACCGTGTCGGCCTCCTCCGGCCGCTTGTCCTCGCGATAGCGCACGACCCGCGCGAAGCGGAGCGTGACACCGGCCGGGTACCGCGTGGACTTCTGCAGTCCGTCGTACGCGATCTCTACGACGAGTTCGGGCCGTACGGTCACCACGTGGCCGTCGCTCTCCACGGCCAGCCCCTGGAGGCGCTCGGTCTGCCAGGTCAGCACGGCGTCGGTCATGCCCTTGAAGGTCTTGCCGAGCATCGCGAAGGAGCCGTCGGGGTTGCGGGCTCCGAGGTGGAGGTTGGAGAGCTTGCCGGTGCGGCGGCCGTGGCCCCACTCGGCGGCCAGCACGACCAGGTCGAGGGTGTGGACGGGTTTCACCTTCAGCCAGGAGGCGCCCCGGCGGCCCGCGCTGTAGGGGGCGTCGAGGCCCTTGACGACGACTCCCTCGTGGCCGCGCTTCAGGGTCTCGGCGAGGAAGGCCTCGGCGGCGGGGATGTCCTCCGGGCCGGAGACGAGTGTGCGGCGGACGCGCATCGGTTCCGGCACCAACTGGGCCAGTTCCGCGTGCCGTTCGGCGAAGGGGAGGTCGAGCAGGTCGCGGCCGTCGACGGACAGGGCGTCGAAGAACACGGGGGAGACGGGGACGGTCTCGGCGGCCGTGGCCACGTCCACCCGGGAGCCGACCCGGCCCGCCGTCTCCTGGAAGGAACGGGGCCGCCCGTCCTCGTCGAAGGAGATGACCTCGCCGTCCAGGATGAACCGCTCGCCTCTCAACTCCAGGGCCGCGGCGGTGAGTTCGGGGAGGCGGTCGGTGATGTCGTCGAGGGTGCGGGTGTAGAGCCGTACGACATCGCCGTCGCGGTGGACCTGGACGCGGATGCCGTCGAGTTTCTCCTCGACCGCGCACTCGCCCAGCTTCTCGACCGCCTCGGCGACCGAGGAGGCGGTGTGCGCGAGCATCGGCAGGACCGGGCGGCCCACGGTCAGGCGGAAGCGGTCGAGGGAGGCGGGGCCGTCGGTGAGCAGGGCCTCGGCGACGGTCTGGAGGGAACCCGCCAGCATCACCGCCCTCCGCACATCCGCCGGACGTGTGCCGGTCGCCTCCGCCAGGCCCTCCACCGCGACCGCGTCCAGCGCGCCCTGCCGGACCTCGCCCGTGATCAGACCGAACAGGAAGTGCTGCTCGTCGGCGGTGGCCGCACCCATCAACTCGCCCACCAGGCGCGCCCGTTCGGCCTGCGAACCGGCGCCCGACACCTTGCCGAGAGCGGTGAGACGGGCATCCACCTCGCGCACGGTGAGGGTGGGTTCCGAGGCCGGTGCGACCGGCCGGCTCAGCACCTTCCAGCCGATGCCGAGCCGGCCCTGCGGCAGGCGGCCCGCCAGGTACGGGATGACGATCGGGACGTCGTCGGCCTCCGCGTCCCGGAAGAGTTCCGCGAGCAGAGCGATCTTCCGGGACCGCGCCGAGGTGGCGGCGACCTCCTGGGACACATGCGCGAGCCGGGTCAGCAGCATGCAGCCATCGTGCGGCGCGCTCCGCTGTTTTTCACGCCGACGAACGGTCGTTTTTTTGTCTGCGGGTGCGTTGTGGCTGGTCGCGCAGTTCCCCGCGCCCCTAGGGGGCGGTGTCGAGGTCGGTCATGAGTAGTTCCCCGTTGATCGTGGCGCCCGCGCGGTAGCCGGCGGAGGCCGCGTTGACGACCTGCTCGCCGAAGCCCATCGCGTTGCCGACCGCCCACACCCCGGGCACGGTCGTCAGGCCCGTCGGGTCGACCACGGGGTACCTGCCGAAGGGGGTCTCCTGCATTTCGGCGCCCAGTTGCTCCAGCAGGCCGGTCTGCGGGATCGGGCGGGGTGCGACGAACACGGCCTCGCGGGGGTACGCGGTCCCGTCCGTGAGACGGACGCGGGTGAGCCGGTCGTCCTCGACGGTCAGTTCGGCGACTTCCCCCGGCACCACGGCGACCCCGGCAGCCGCCAGCCTGCGCAGGTCCTCGTCGGTCAGCTCGGACTCGGCGACGGTGTGCAGGAACAGGGTCACGTCCTTGGACCACTGCGAGACCATCAGCGCCTGGTGCACGCTCATCGGCGTCGTCGCGAGCACACCGAAGGCCTGGTCGCGGACCTCCCAGCCATGGCAGTACGGGCAGTGGATCACGTCACGGCCGAAGCGCTCGGCGACTCCGGGGATGTTCGGCAGCTCGTCCTTGAGGCCGGTGGCGATGACGAGTCGGCGTGCGCGGACGGTCCTCCCGCCGGCCAGCGTGACGGTGAAGCCTCCGGCGATGCCGATGACCCGGTCCTGGACCAGCTCGACGCCGTAGCGCGCGATCTCCTCGCGGCCCAGGGCCAGGAACTCGGCGGGGGACATGCCGTCCCGGGTCAGATAGCCCTGCATGTGCGCGGCGGGCGCGTTGCGCGGCTCGCCCGCGTCGACGACGAGCGTGCGGCGCCGGGACCGGCCCAGGACCAGTGCGGCGGACAGACCGGCGGCGCCGCCGCCGATGACGATCACTTCGTATGCGTCGGTCACGGTGACCACCTCCACTCAGAAGGTCGCCCCGATCCGACCGTATTGACAAACGCGTTTGCCGAAACTGCAATGACGGTCATGAGCGACGACACGGACGAGGTCCTGGCGGAGGTCGGCCCGCGACTGCGGCGGATCCGGAAGGAGCGGGGCGCGACCCTCGCCGGGCTCTCGGAGACGACCGGGATCTCGGTGAGCACGCTGTCCAGGCTGGAGTCCGGCCTCCGCAAGCCCAGCCTGGAACTGCTGCTGCCGATCGCGCGGGCCCACCAGGTGCCGTTGGACGAACTCGTGGGAGCGCCGACGGTCCGCGACCCACGAGTACGCGCCGAGCCGATCGTCCGGGGCGGCCGCACCCACTGGCCCCTGACCCGCCAGCCCGGCGGCCTCCAGGCGTACAAGGTCCTGGAACCGCAGCGGAAGGTCGAGCCTGATCTGCGGACGCATGAGGGCTACGAGTGGCTGTATGTGATGTCCGGCCGCCTGCGGCTCCTGTTGGGCGAGCACGACGTGGTGCTCGGCCCGGGGGAGGCGGCCGAGTTCGACACCCGAGTCCCGCACTGGTTCGGCTCGACGGGCGAGGGCCCGGTGGAGTTCTTGAGCCTGTTCGGCCCGCAGGGGGAACGTATGCATGTACGGGCACGTCCCAAGAAGGCTCAGTAGAAGCGCCCCGAAAGGGGCGCGGGGAACTGCGCGCCCAGCCCCCACCGACCCGCGGTCAAAGAACTGCACGCACCCACCCGACCGTGACGAACCCGACGGTTCCCTGATCGGCAAGCGACCGCTTAGTATGCAACCGACCCCGGTCAGACAGAGCAGTCCCGTGGAGGCCCCGCATGCAGGCATGGCAAGTGCACGAGAACGGCGAGCCGAGTGAGGCGATGCGCCTGGCGGAGGTGGAACGACCCACGCCGGGCGAAGGCCAGGTCCTGCTCAAGGTACGCGCAGCGAACATCAACTTCCCGGACGTCCTGATGTGCCGCGGCCACTACCAGGTACGGCCTCCACTCCCGTTCACCCCCGGCGTGGAGATCTGCGGCGAGACCGAGGACGGCCGCCGCGTGATCGCCAACCCCGCGCTGCCGTACGGCGGATTCGCCGAGTACGCCGTCGCGGACGCCGTCGGCCTGCTGCCCGCGCCCGAGTCGCTGGACGACGCGGAGACCGCCGCGCTGCACATCGGCTACCAGACGGGCTGGTTCGGCCTCCACCGGCGCGCCCATCTGGAGGCCGGCGAGACCCTGCTCGTGCACGCCGCCGCCGGCGGGGTCGGCAGCGCGGCCGTGCAGCTCGGCAAGGCCGCCGGCGCCACCGTCATCGGTGTCGTCGGAGGAGCCGACAAGGCCGCCGTGGCGCGGGAGTTGGGCTGCGACGTCGTGATCGACCGGCGCACCGAGGACGTCGTCGCGGCCGTCAAGGAGGCCACCGGCGGGCGCGGTGCCGACGTGATCTACGACCCGGTCGGCGGCGACGCCTACACGCAGTCCACGAAGGTCGTCGCCTTCGAGGGCCGGATCGTCGTCGTCGGCTTCGCGAGCGGCACCATCCCGAGCCCGTCGCTCAACCACGCCCTGGTGAAGAACTACTCGATCCTGGGCCTGCATTGGGGTCTGTACGCCACCAAGAACCCGAAGCTGATCCTCCACTGCCACGAGCAGCTCACCGACCTGGCTGCCCGGGGTGTCATCAAGCCCCTGGTGAGCGAGCGCGTGCCGCTGAGCGGCGCGGCGGCCGCCGTGCAGAGGGTCGCCGACGGTGTCACGACCGGCCGGGTCACCATCCTGCCGTCGTTGGAGAACGGAGCCGCCGCATGACCATCGATGCAGCGGAACTCAGGCGTCGTACGGCCGAGTTGCTGACCGCGCACCCACCCCTGGAGACCGACAGAACAGCCTTCCTCAAGGCGCGCTTCGACGCCGGACTCGCCTGGATCCACTACCCCGAGGGTCTCGGCGGCCTCGGCGCCCCGCGCGCCCTCCAGGCCGTCGTGGACGCCGAGTTGGCGGCCGCGGGCGCCCCCGACAACGACCCGCGCCGGATCGGCATCGGCCTCGGCATGGCCGCCCCGACGATCCTCAAGTACGGCACGGAGGAACAGAAGCAGCAGTTCCTGCGGCCCCTTTGGGTCGGCGAGGAGGTCTGGTGCCAGCTGTTCAGCGAACCGGGCGCCGGGTCCGACCTGGCCGCGCTCGGCACGCGAGCGGTGCGTGAGGGCGACGGCTGGATCGTCAACGGGCAGAAGGTGTGGACGTCCAGCGCCCACCTCGCCCGCTGGGCCATCCTCATCGCGCGCACCGACCCGGACGTGCCCAAGCACGCGGGCATCACCTACTTCGTCTGCGACATGACCGACCCCGGCGTCGACGTCCGGCCGCTGCGCCAGATCACCGGCGAGGCCGAGTTCAACGAGGTCTTCCTCACCGACGTCCGCATCCCCGACGCCCACCGCCTCGGCGAGGTCGGCGACGGCTGGCGGGTCGCGCAGACCACGCTGATGAACGAGCGCGTCTCCATCGGCGGAATGCGCATCCCGCGCGAGGGCGGCATGATCGGCCCGATCAGCCAAACCTGGCGCGAGCGCCCGGAGTTGCGCACCCACGACCTCCACCAGCGCCTCCTCAAGCTCTGGGTGGAGGCCGAGGTCGCCCGGCTCTCCGGCGAGCGGCTGCGCCAGCAGCTCGTGGCGGGCCAGCCCGGTCACGAGGGCTCCGGCATGAAGCTCTCCTTCGCCCGCCTCAACCAGGAGATCAGCGGCCTGGAGGTCGAACTCCGGGGCGAGGAAGGCCTGTTGTACGACGACTGGACCATGCGCCGCCCGGAACTCGTGGACTTCACCGGCCGCGACGCCGGCTACCGCTACCTCCGCTCCAAGGGCAACAGCATCGAGGGCGGGACCAGCGAGGTCCTGCTGAACATCGTCGCCGAACGCGTCCTGGGCCTGCCGGCCGAGCCGCGCACCGACAAGGACGTCGCCTGGAAGGACCTCGCCCGATGACCGACCTGCTCTACTCGGAGGAGGAAGAGGCGCTGCGCGCCGTCGTCCGGGACCTGCTCACGGACCACTGCGACGCGACGGGCGTCATCGCGCGCACCGAGTCGGACGCCCCGCACGACCTGTCCCTGTGGAAGTCCCTCGCCGAGGGCATCGGCCTCGTCGGCCTCCTGGTGCCCGAGGCGCGGGGCGGCCAGGGCGCCACCCACCGCGAAGTCGCCGTCGTACTGGAGGAGTTGGGCCGCGCGGTCGCCCCCGTCCCGTACCTCACGAGCGCGGTCGTCGCCACCGAGGCACTCCTTGAGTGCGGGGCCGATGACCTCCTCGCCGAGCTGGCGTCCGGGCGCGGGATCGGCGTCCTCGCCGTCTCCCTCAGCGTCGCTCCGGGCGCCGCCCACAAGACCGTACGGCTCGAAAACGGTTCCCTGCACGGCGAGTTGACCGGGATCGCGGACGCGGGCGCCGCCGATGTGCTGCTGGTGCCGGGCGAGGACGGCGGGCTGTACGCCGTCGAGGCGAGCGCCGTGACCGTCGTACCGCAGGTGTCCCTGGACCTGACCCGGCCGCTGGCGCGTGTCGTGTTCGACGGGGCCGCGGGGCGCCGGATCGGCGACGCGGCTCCTGCCGTACGGCGTGCGCTGCGGGCCGGGGCCGGGCTGCTCGCGTCCGAGCAACTCGGGCTCGCCGACTGGACGTTGACCGAGACGGTCCGGTACCTGAAGGAGCGCAAGCAGTTCAACCGGCCCGTCGGCGGATTCCAGGCGCTCAAGCACCGGCTCGCACAGCTGTGGCTGGAGGTCGTCAGCCTGCGGGCCGCCGCACGGAACGCGGCCGACGCGCTCACCACCGGTGAGGACACCGGCATCGCGGTCGCCGTCGCGCAGGCCTACGCGGCGTCCGTCGCCGTCCACGCGGCCGAGGAGGCAGTGCAGTTGCACGGCGGCATCGGCATGACGTGGGAGCACCCGGCCCACCTCTACCTGAAGCGGGCCAAAGCCGACTCGATCGCCTACGGCACGGCGGGCGCCCATCGTGAGGCGCTGGCGGAACTGGTCGATCTGCGCGCTCCCTGACCGCCGTTCGACCATCCGGTGAAGCCCGTCCCACCTGGGGCGGGCTTTTCCGTGCGCTCCCGCCGAAGGAGTGAACAAGCAAGGACGGTCCGGCCAACTCCTGGCATGTACAGGTTCATTGGGGGCCGTACAGCCCCATACTCCCTGTGGTTCGAACCCGCCCCACAGGGAGGAACACCATGGCCCTCATCACCCGTCGCAGAGCCCTCACCGCGTTCGGCGCCACCCTCGCGGTCGTGCTCGCCCCGCCCGCCGGCAGCGCGTTCGCCGCCGAACAGGGGCACCGCCGACGCCCGTTGTGGCGCGCCCACGCCCACAACGACTACGAGCACCCCCGGCCCCTCTTCGACGCCCTCGACCACCGTTTCGGCAGCGTCGAGGCCGACATCTTCCTCGTCGGCGACCAACTCCTCATCGGACACGACGCGTCCGAACTCGACCCGAGCCGCACCCTCGAATCCCTCTACCTGGACCCGCTCTCCGCCCTCGTGAAGGCCAACCACGGCTCCGTGTACCGGGGTTGGCGCAAGCCGCTCCAGCTCCTGATCGACATCAAGACCGAGGGCTCCTCCACGTACCTCGAACTCGACCGTCATCTCCTGCGCTACAAGCACCTGTTCACCACCTACGCCCACGGACGCGTCCACCAGGGCGCGGTCACCAACGTCATCTCCGGCGACCGCGCGGCCCGTATCCCCATGGAGTCGCAGACCGTGCGCCGCGCCTTCTACGACGGCCGGCTCACCGACCTCGGCACCTCGGCGCACGCCTCCTTCATCTCGCTCATCAGCGACAACTGGCAGAACAACTTCACCTGGCTCGGCGACGGCGTCTTCCCCGACGCCGAGCGGCAGAAGCTGCGCGACATCGTGCGGCAGGCGCACACGGCCGGGCAGACCGTGCGGTTCTGGAACACCCCGGACCTGGCGGGGCCCGCCCGTGACGCGCTGTGGGAGGAACTGTTCGCCGCCGGTGTGGACTTCCTCAACACCGACGACCTCGCAGGACTGGAAGCCTTCCTGGACGCCCACCGCTCGGCGTGACACCACACGTTCGGGGGACACGTCGGTAGCCCGGATGAACCCTCCGCTACGCCACACTTGCGGCCGAACGCCGCGAACCAGACATGACGGCGTGGCGGAGGAGGGTGACGATGGCGATTTCCATCTCTGTGGTGCTGCTGCTCCTGATCCTTGCGGTGATCTTCATGCGCAGCGGCGGGCTCAAGCTCTCCCATGCGCTGGTCTGCGCACTGCTCGGGTTCTTCATGGCCAGTACCAGCATGGCGCCCACGATCCACAGCGGCCTCACGGCCACCGCGGATCTGGTGAGCGGACTGCATCCATGAGGTCAGCGGGTCATCCGAGGTCAGCGGGTTGAGAAGACTCCGACGCCGTTCGGTACGGGTCGCTCGGCGCCTCCGCTGGGGTGGTTCCGTACCGTGACGGCGCTCGCGCCGGGCGCGCGGGCGACCAGGGTCGTCGAGCCGCCGCCGTCCAGACTGAAGGCGTCGACCGAGCCCAACTTCTTCATCTCGGCGGCGACTTCGGCGATCGTCAGACCGCTGCGGTACGCGACCGCGCCGTCCGTCGCGAACAACAGCAGACGGTGGCCGTTCTGCGCGATCCCCACGGCCGTGCGCACCGCCGAGGTCGTGTTGTCGAGGCCGGACAGCGGCCGGCCGCCCCGCAGCACCGGATAGCCGCCCAGGGCGAAGCGGTACGGGACCCCGGACCGCGACGCCACCAGCCGGTGCAGCACCTGCACCCGCTCGCCGACGGACAGCTTCCGCAGCTGCTGCGCGCCCGCCTCACGGCCGACGAGGACGGTGGTGCCCGCGGCGATGGCACCACTGCCGGGAGTGTGGGACACCGACACGACCCGCGCGTGCCGAACGGTGACTTCGTACGTGTCCGTGCTGCACGCGGCGGCCCGGTCGGTGTCCGTGCCACAGGTGGCACGCACCCGGGAGACGTTGCCCCACTGTCTGGTGAACGCACCGATGGAGTCGACCGGCAGCGCGTACTGATTGAACCCGCCGAGCGGCATCCGACCCTCCGGGGTACCGACCGTCCCCTTGAGGGTGAGGCTGTCCAGCCGGGCCACGCGGTCGATGCCCACACCGAGCACGTTCCGCGTGTTCGTGCCGGGCGGGAGCGCCGGTCCGAAGCGCTGGCCGTCCGGCACCGACCCCTTGAGCGCGACACCGCTCGCGACGGCCGGTCCGTCGGTGGCACCCGTGGCCGCGACGCCCGGGTGCTGGGTCTCGCTGATGTTGAAGAAGTCGCCGTTGACGCCCGCGACGGCGCCCGCCGAGTCGGCCAGCTCGGAGACGGGCTCCCGGGCCGCCACCACGCCCGGGTACAGCAGGTTGACCCGCACATGGGTGTTGCGCAGGTCCACCACGACCACATGGGCGTGGGTCACGCCCCTGGCCGCCCGGATGTCGAACTGCCGGTAGGTGACGCCCGGCGCGAGCCGTGTGGTGCCCGGCACGGCACCGGCCGGTGCCGCCCCCACCAGGGCCGCACCGGCCAGCGCGCCGAATGCCGTGAGAAACGCGAGTGCCGGCTTGCCCGTTCTTAAACGGTCGGCTCTGAAACGTGCTGCTCCGGAACGCTTCTGACGGTGCGTCACAGTGCCCCCTGATGTCTCGTCAACTCTCCCAGGACTCAGGGGAAGTGCATCAGAAGACGATGGCCGACGGGGCTCCTAGGCGCCGACTACACGGGAACGGGTGAGAAAACGCACCCCCTCGGGTGCTTCCAGCGAGAAACCGCTGCCGCGACCCGCTACGACGTCCACGATCAGCCGCGTGTGACTCCAGACCTCGTACTGACTGCGCGAGATCCAGAACGTCACGGGTTCCGGCACGCCCTCGACGGCCAGCTCGGCGAGCAGCACGTCCGAGCCGCCGGTGCGGAACTCGCCCTCCGGGTAGCACATGGGCGCACTGCCGTCGCAGCAGCCGCCCGACTGATGGAACATCAGTGGGCCGTGCTGGGCGTGCAGTTGGCGCAGCAGGTCCTGCGCGGCGGGGGTGAGTTCGACGCGCGGGGTGTTGTCGTCCATGTCTGCCGTCCCGAGAAAGCCGGATGCGATGCCCCATCGCAGCACACGCAAGGTTGCGAGAGGGTTGCGTGTCCATCCGGGGCCGATGGCCAGGGATCTCATCCCTGGGATGTAGCCGCGGGATGTAGGTGGCCCGTCCCCCGGAGGGATTCCGGGCGGTGCCGTCGCCCGGGACAATGGGCCGGTGACGGTGGGAGAGGAAGTTCCGGCCCGGCTGCACCGAGCGGCCCGGGCGCTGCTGCGCCCCGGTGGCCTGCTGCCGCGCCCCACCGGGCAACAGCGGCTCGTCGACGCCGCGTTGGCGCTCGTGCTGACCTTCGTGGCGATGCAGTACGCGTGGGGCGACGGCTACGACGAGGCCCACCGGCACCGTATGACCGGCCTGGTGGCCGTCGTGTTCCTGGCCTCGGCCTCGCTGGCGTGGCGGCGCCGCTACCCGCTCGCCGTGCTGTGGATCGTGACGGTCGCGATGGCACTCACCCCGGACGACGTGGCCCGACTCACCTTCTACTCCTGCGTCATCGCCGCCTACAGCGCGGCGGCCTACAGCCCCCACCGGCTGCCCACCCTGGCGAGCCTCACGGTGACGATCGTCCTCATCAGCAGGTCGGGCGCCGCGGGTCCGCCCAACCCGTACGTCTACGTCGCACCCACCGTGCCCACCCAGTACGTCGCCCTCTTCATCTCGGCGCCGCTCGTCGTGGCCGCCATCGGCCTCAGGACCTGGAAACTGCGGGCGGCGGAGACCCGCACCCGGCTGACGGCGGTGGAGAACGCCAGGACCGAGGAGCTGCACCGGGCCGTGGAACACGAACGCGCCCGGATCGCCCGGGAGTTGCACGACGTCGTCACGCACAACGTCAGCGTGATGGTCATCCAGGCCGGTGCCGCCCGCAAGATCATGGACAAGTCCCCCGACGGGGCGCGCGAGGCGCTGCTCGCGGTCGAGGCGGGCGGCCGGGCGGCGATGGGGGAGCTGCGGAACGTGATGGGCCTGCTCACGATGGACACAGATGCAGGAATGGGCACAGCTCCCGGTGCACAACAGGGCTTCGAGCGCGCGGAGTTGGAGAGTCTGGCCCCGCAACCGGGCCTGGACCGGCTGGAGGTGCTGGTCGGCCGGGTACGCGACGCCGGAGTGCCGGTCGAACTGACCGTCTCCGGAACCCCCCGCCCGCTGTCCCCGGGAGTCGAACTGGCCGCGTACCGCGTGGTCCAGGAGGCCCTGACCAACACGGTGAAGCACGCCTCCGGGGCCGACGCCAGGGTCCGGGTGTCGTACGGCGACGACGAACTCCACGTCGAGGTCACGGACACCGGCGGCAGGCCCGGCCGCGCCGCGGCCACCGGCAACGGCCGCGGACTGATCGGCCTGCGCGAACGCCTCGCCGTCTACGGCGGCACCCTGCGCAACGGCCCCCGCCCGCTCGGCGGCTACCGGGTACAGGCCTTGATCCCGGCAGTCCCGGTACTCCCCCTGGAGGACCAGTGAACCGCGCGCCGCGCGTCGTGGTCGCGGACGACCAGGCCCTCGTACGCACCGGCTTCCGGCTGATCCTCGACGCCGACGGCATCGAGGTCGTCGCCGAGGCGACCGACGGCGCCGAAGCCGTCGAGGCGGTCCGGCGCACCCGGCCCGACGTGGTGCTGATGGACATCCGGATGCCCGACATGGACGGTCTGGAGGCGACCCGGCGCATCCTGGCCGGCGCTGTGGACGCACCGCGCGTGGTCATGCTCACCACGTTCGACCTCGACCACTACGTCTACGCGGCGCTCGCCGCCGGAGCCAGCGGCTTCCTCCTCAAGGACGTCACGCCGGAACACCTCGTGGCCGCCGTCCGCATGGTCCGGGCCGGCGACGCGCTGCTCGCCCCCGCCATCACCCGCCGTCTGGTCGAGCGATTCGCCCGCCGCAGTACGGAACGACCGTCCCTGCACCGTGACCTGGCCGCCCTCACACCCCGCGAACTGGACGTCCTGCGCCTCCTCGCCCAGGGCCTGAGCAACGCCGAACTCGCCACCGGACTCCACCTGTCCGAGGCCACGGTGAAGACCCACGTCTCCCACATCCTCGGCAAACTCACCCTCCGCGACCGCGCCCAGGCAGTCGTCGTCGCGTACGAGACGGGCCTGGTCAGCCCCGGGGCGTACGACAGGGGCGACGGGACGGAGCCGCGCGGGGCGTAGGTGTTGTCAGCGCGCCTCGCGCAGCTGAAGAAGGTATGCGGCAGTCAGCGCGACGGCGCGGTCCTCGTCGTGCGACAGCTCGACGAGGGCATGTGATGCCGTCGTCCCCGGAATGTCCGCCAGTGCCTGGGTCAGCCGCCCGCGTGCGGGTGCCCGGGTGGTGTCGTCGGCAAGGCGGTCGACGAGTCCGGCCGCGATCCGATCCGCTGTCGCGGTGTCGCTCGCCAGGGCGCTCAGCGCATCGGCCGCGTCGGTGTCGTTCCGTCCCGCCACGATCATGTCGACGAGCGCCGGGACCGCGTCGGGCACACCACGGGTACCGAGCGCCAGTGCCGCGTACCCACGGACCACGGCGTCGGGGTCGGCAAGGGCGTCCCGCAGCCGCGCGGCGGCTTCGTCGCCGGGCAGCTCGACGAGGGCCTGAACGGCACGTTCCCGCACCGCGGCCACAGGTGAGCCGAGGCCCTCCGCCAGCAGCGCCGGGGCGCCGCCGTCCTCCGACCGCGCGAGCGCCCAGCGCAGGGCGCCCGCGACGTTCGGCTCCGTCTCGCTGAGCGCCGCCTCGACCAGGGCCTCCACCGGTACCTCGTCGCCCGAGGAGAGGACCGCGCGCTGGCGGGCGTCGGCGCTCTTGGACCCCAGTGCCTGGAGGAGCGCGACGATCTGGAGCACGTCCTCCCAGCCGCCGGGGTCCGCGGCATGGATCCGGCCGAGCTGCGTGAGCAGTTCGGTCTCGGCCGCGATGCGATCGCGTGTCCGACGGATGAGGTCGCCGATGAGCGCCGAGGGCGTGAAACCGGGATCGTCGAGCGCGCGCCCGATCTCCCGCAGCGACAGGCCCAGCGACCGCAGGCTCTCGATGTGGAAGATCCGCCGAATGTCCTCCGCGGAGTACTCCCGATAACCGGATCCCGTACGGCCCGAAGGCCGCACCAGGCCGAGGGATTCGTAGTGCCGGAGCATGCGGGCACTGACCCCGGACCGTCTCGACACCTCACCGATCAGCACGGTTCTCATCGTCCGTCCTGGGCGCCCCGGTGAGGGCGGCGACGCGCTTGGCCTCCTCGATCGCCGACTCGAAGCCGGCGTCCGGGTCGCGCAGCAGCCTCTGGGTGGCGAGCGCGTGCGCCCGCACCCGCGGGTCGGGGACCGTCGTCGCGACACGCAGAGCCGGGACGATCACCTCACCCAGCGCGACCAGCGCCTGGCTCAGACTCAGCTGTGTCCCCCGCTCACCGCGCCCGAGCTGCGTCGCCAGCACCGTGGCCAAGGCGGACTCCTCGCCTTCCGGCACCAGCACGACCGCGGCCCGCCAGGCGCTCCTCGCCACCTCGTCGTCGGCGTCGGACAGCAGTGCCCGTGTGATCGCCGGCCACGCCTGCCGGTCCCCGATCTTGGACAGTGTGTGCAGCGCCTGACTGCGTGCCTGCGCACGCTCCGAACGGACCTCGCGGAACAGTCCGGGAAGCGTCAGGGACAGCGGGTGGCGGGTGAGCGCCCAGGTCAGCATGTCCCGGACGAAGAACTCGGGCTCGATCGCGCATCGCTCGACGAGCTTGTCGACGAAGCGCGGGTCGGGCGCCGTCCCGACCGCCAGCGCCGCCCGCAGCCGCACGGACGGACGCCTGTCCGCCAGCCCCTGGAGCGCCCGTATCGCATCCGAATCCGGTCTCGTCATGGTCATCGGGACCACCTCCTTGGGAAGCAGTGAAAACCTTGTCACCGTGTCAAGGTCAAACGGGACCGTCCGGCGCGTCCTCTCAGCGGTCGGTGGACAGGGCGAGGAGGTCGGCGAACAGGCCTCCTCCGGCGGCGAGTTGGTCGTAGGTGCCCTGTTCCGCGATCCGGCCGTGGTCCATGACGAGGATCCGGTCGGCGATCTTGGTGTTGACGAGCTGGTGGGTCACCACGATCGTGATGCAGTCGGCGGAGAGTGCCTTGATCCTCCGGAGGATGGTGTGTTCGCCGCGGGCGTCCATCTCCGAGGTCGGTTCGTCCAGGATGAGCAGTCCCGCTCTGCGGTAGAGGGCGCGTGCGCAGGCCAGGCGCTGCCACTGTCCGCCGGAGAACTCGCTGCCGCCCCACACGTCCCGGGCCAGCAACGTGTCCAGTCCGGCGGGGAGTTGGTGGACGGCCTCGGTCAGGCCGACCGCGTCGATCGCCTCCCGGACCAGGGCGTCGCCGTCCTCGCGCGGCTGGCCGAGGGTGACGTTGTCCCGTACCGACAGCGGCCACTGCGCGAAGGACTGGGGGACAAGACCGGACCTGACCCACAGGCTGTCGGGGTCGAGACGGGCGACGTCCTGGCCGTTCCAGGAGACCGTGCCCTTGTCGGCCAGGAAGATGGCGGCGAGCAGCCGGACCAGGGTGGACTTTCCCGACCCGTTCTCGCCGACCAGCGCGAGGATCTCGCCCTGCCGCACGGTCAGCGACACCCCGGCGACGGCCGGGGCCTCCTTGCCCGGATACCGGTAGGCGGCCTCCTCCATCCGGATCTCCGTGACCGGTCCTGTCAGCGTCAACTCGCCGCGTTTGGGCGCGTGTTGGTCGGCGTAGTCGAGGAAGGAGTCCATGTCGGCGAGATAGAGCGAGGTGTGGAACATGGCCGCGCCATAGATCACGACCTGGGAGAGTGCGCCGAGGGTGGTCTGCACGGCGACGACCGCGGTCCCGGCGATCGCCGGCTCGATCCTCCCGGTGCTCACCAGCCACGCGAGCGCCGCCCAGGTCGCGATGAGGAAGATCCCGCCGATCGCCGAACTGGCCAGCACGATCCTCAGCATCCGGGGAGTGGCGGTCAGGGTGCGGGCGTCGATCCGCTCGGAGATCGTGCGGTACCAGAAGTCGAGATAGCCGGTCATGGTGTTGGCGCGGATCTCGTCGGTGAACTTCGCGCTGGTGGCCCAACCCCGCAGGTTCTGGCGGACGTTGCGGTCGCCGACGTTCGCGTAGTGCGTCTCGTAGGTGACCCGGGCGTGCAGCACGGCGCCGACACCGGCCGGGACCACGGCGAGCAGCAGCAGGGGCAGCAGCAGTGGGTGCAGCACCGTCAGCACCCCGCTCGCGGCGGCCATCCGGATGACGGCGGCGGTGAGGCGGGTGGCGTCCTGGACCATGACGTGGCTGCGGACCACGCCCATCTCGGCGGCCTCCTGCCGGTCCGCGCACCCGTCCTCGGCGCGCGCGGCGGCCTCGATCCGGCACACCGCCGCCACCAGCGAACTGTCCGCCTCCGTGGTCAGCACCGGTGTGATCCGGCCATCGGCGTACGACGACAGCGCGGTCGCCGTCCTGCCGGTGATCGCGGCCAGGGTGATGACGAGGAGGGCGGGCAGCGCCTGGTGGAGGCGGTCGGGCACCGGGCCGGTGCCGAAGACCGCCCGCATCGCGTGCGCGGTGGCCGTGAGTTGGACCGCGGCACCGGCACCGACGGCCAACTGGCAGCCGATCAGCAGCAGTACGGCCCGCCGGTCGATGGCCCAGGCCGTCCGCGCGGTCCGTGTCAGCACGGACGGCAGCCGCCGCACCATCGCCGCGAACGCGGCCTCCTCCAGCGGGTTCTTGCTGTACTTGCCGCCGTAGCGCAGCTCGGCGGGTGGTGGGGGCGCGACTCGCCCCGCCCCCACCACCCTTGCGGACGCCGTCGGCCGGGGAGCGGGGCTCACACGCCCACCTCGCTCTTGAGCCGGTCCAGTACCGCCCGGGCGGTGTCCACTGCCGCCCGGTCCGCGCGGACCAGGCCCTCGGCCAGCGACCGCACCGCGTGCAGTCCCGTCAGACAGCGCAGGGCCTGCCGCTCATCGGCGCCCGGCGTGCGGCCGTAGCCGTCGAAGAACGCGGCGCGCACGCGCGGCCGTTCGGCCCACAGCCCGTAGGCGAGATGGACGAAGTCGACGACGACCGGGGCGAAACGCGCCCGGTCGAAGTCCTGGAGGGCGGGCCGCGTGCCGCCGGACCAGCGGAGGCCGGCTTCGATGCCGCCTCCGTGGATGAAGCCCAGGGGCAGCCGGTCCAGGACGCACAGGTGGTCGGCGAGCAGCATGACGAACTTCTGGTCCTCCGCCGACAGCCGGTCGCCGGCCGCCTCGGCATGGCGTGGCGCCGCGTCGGCGAGGCGGGACAGGAGCGCGGCTGCCTCGCGGCGCGCGGTGGTGGTGGGCCGTCCGGCCTGGTGCAGCTCGGCGACGAGCATCCCGGCCCGCCAGTGCACCGCCTGCAGCGCGGCCTCCGTCAGCCGCACCTGCGCCAGGGGCGCGCCGGGCAGAGCGGTCAGGATCATGGCCAGGTGCCGGGCCGAAGTGGCCACCAGACGCGGCGCGTTGCCGGGACCGAGGGCGGGCACGGCGTGCCGGTGGGCGAACGTCTCCCGGGTGAAGGCCCCTGGTGACGGCGCGGTCTTGAGGTGGAAGCGGGCGTTGTCGGACCCGCGGACCACATGCCACACGGTCGCGGCCGACGAGCCGGGTGGGAGTCGGCGTACGGCGGTGAGCGGGCCCAGGGTGCTCTCGGCCCATGAACGGAGCGGTGCAGGAAGGAGGTTCGGGTCGGTCATGCCCCCCACCTCGGTGTCGGACGTGACATATCCGCGACGGGCGATACGGCGGCACTGGCACCGGACGTCGTACGGGCACCGGCAGCCGCCCGAGTGACCTCGGGCCGTCCGGGGACGGGAGGGGCGCAGACGGCGGGGGTGGGGTGGGGGTTCATGGTTCCTCCAGAGGTCGATCAGGCGGGCGAACGGGCGTGGACCGGTGGCGGTGCACGGAGGCCACCGGAACGATCACCAACAGGGCTGCGTACAGGCCGGGTTGGGGACGACTGATGATGACCGGGACAACGAGCCCGCCGCTGGTTTCGAACACGCGTGTTTGAGTCGCTTCCTTGCCGCGTGGTTGCGGGGTGCCCTGGTCACGCACCCCCGAATTGCGGGGCCGAGGGGGATGCCGGTCGTGGCCGAATCGCAGCCCCACCTTTATGGATGTCTCTCCCGGCGAACCGGTGCTGTCGCTGCGAGGGCGCACACGGCCGGCCGTCGAGGCGCAGGTCGCCCTTGAGCGGCGGCCGGACGACGAACCGATCTGACCGGCGCTGCGGTACGCCCTGGAGCCCGCCGTGCGGCAGGGCAAGGACAGCGCCGCCGCACTCCAGACGACCCGGGCGCGTCGGCTCTCACCGCCGGCGCCCTCGGCTGCCTCGGCGCGGCCATCGAGACCTGGGCCGAGCGCTACGGTACGGTGCCGCTGCCGCAGCTTCTCGACCAGGCCATGGGCGCGGTCCACCCGCTCGCCCCATGACCCCGCCCCACCTGCCGCGCGCCCCGGTGTCCGGGGCGCCCGAGCGCTGCCCGCCCCGGCCCTGACACACTCGACCACCTGTAACAACCCCGAAACCCGGACCTTGCAAGTTGCGTTGCTCGCAACCTGGTGCGTATGGCGATACCCGTATTAGCATGCCTCGCGTATCTACGGCGCGAGCGAGACGAGAGATCATGGCTCCCCTGCAATACGACTTCGTCATCGTCGGCGGTGGATCCGCCGGCAGCGCACTGGCGAACCGGCTCTCCGCGGACCCGGGCAACAAGGTGCTCGTCCTGGAGGCCGGCCGGCCCGACTACCCGTGGGATGTCTTCATCCACATGCCCGCCGCGCTGACCTACCCGATCGGCAGCCGGTTCTACGACTGGAAGTACGAGTCGGAACCTGAGCCGCACATGGGCGACCGGCGCGTCTACCACGCGCGCGGCAAGGTGCTGGGCGGTTCCAGCAGCATCAACGGCATGATCTTCCAGCGCGGCAACCCCATGGACTACGAGCGCTGGGCCGCCGACGCCGGCATGGAGAGCTGGGACTACGCGCACTGTCTGCCCTACTTCCGGCGGATGGAGAACTGCCTCGCGGCCGAGCCCGACGACGAGTTCCGCGGCCACGACGGCCCGCTCGTCCTCGAACGCGGCCCCGCCACCAACCCGCTGTTCGGCGCCTTCCTCGACGCCGTGCAGGAAGCGGGCTATCCGCGCACCGACGACGTCAACGGCTACCAGCAGGAGGGCTTCGCACCCTTCGACCGCAACGTCAGCAGGGGCCGCCGGCTCTCCGCATCCAAGGCCTACCTGAAGCCCGTACGCAAGCGGCCCAACCTCACCGTCACCACACGCGCGATGGTCAACCGCGTCCTCTTCGAGGGCAAGAAGGCCGTCGGCGTCGAGTACAAGCATCGCGGCAAGCTCCACCAGGTGCGCGCCCGCGAGGTCATCCTCTGCGGCGGCGCCATCAACTCCCCGCAGCTGCTTCAGCTTTCGGGCGTCGGCAACGCCGAGGAGCTGAGCGCGCTCGGCATCGACGTCGTCCACGACCTGCCGGGCGTCGGCGAGAACATGCAGGACCACCTGGAGGTGTACATCCAGTACGCCTGCAAGCAACCCGTCTCCATGCAGCCGTACATGGCGAAGTGGCGCGCCCCCTTCATCGGCCTGCAATGGCTCTTCCGCAAGGGCCCGGCCGCCACGAACCACTTCGAGGCCGGTGGGTTCGCCCGCAGCAACGAGGACGTCGACTACCCCAACCTGATGTTCCACTTCCTGCCGATCGCGGTCCGCTACGACGGCTCGTCGCCGGCCGGTGGCCACGGCTACCAGGTGCACGTCGGGCCCATGTACTCCGACGCCATCGGCTCGGTGAAGATCAAGAGCAAGGACCCGCTGGAGCACCCGGCGCTGCGCTTCAACTACCTCTCCACGGAACAGGACCGGCGCGAGTGGGTCGAGTCGATCCGGGTCGCCCGCAAGCTCCTCAACCAGCCCGCGCTGGCCCCCTACAACGACGGCGAGATCTCGCCCGGCCCCTCCGTCGAGACCGACGAGGAGATCCTCGCCTGGGTCGCCAAGGAGGGCGAGACCGCCCTGCACCCCTCCTGCACCTGCAAGATGGGCACCGACGAGATGTCCGTCGTCGACCCGACCAGCATGCGGGTGCACGGAGTCGAGGGACTGCGGGTCGTCGACGCGTCGGTCATGCCGTACGTCACCAACGGCAACATCTACGCGCCCGTCATGATGATCGCCGAGAAGGCGGCCGACCTGATCCTCGGCAAGGAGCCGCTGGCTCCCTCCAAGGCCGTGTACTACCGCCACCGCGACGCCCAGAAGCAGGCCGGGTAGCCCGGGTTGGGCGGCGACGGTCTCAAGGCGCTGCTGTCGAGCGTCCGTTACGAGGTGCTGCCCGCGAAGGCGACCGAGGAGAAGGTCCTCGCCCATGTACCGCGCGATGTCGTCGTCACCGTGACGGCGTCGCCGGTCAAGGGCCTGGAACCGACCCTCGACCTCGTCGAGCGGTTGGTGGCGCACGGTTACCGCGTGGTCCCGCATGTGCCCGCGCGGCTGCTGCGGGACGACGCGCACCTCAAGGATGTCGCCGACCGGCTCCGGGAGACGGGTGTCGACGACGTCTTCGTGCCCGCCGGCGACGCCGATCCGCCGGCCGGGGTCTACGACGGGGCGCTGCCGGTGCTGCGCAGGCTGAGCGAGCTGGGCAGCCCCTTCGCCCGCGTCGGCATCACCGGCTACCCCGAGAGCCACCCCCTCATCCACGACGACCTCACCATCCAGGCCATGTGGGACAAGCGCACCCACGCCACGTACATCGTGAGCAACCTGTGCTTCGACGCGCGCGTGCTGGGGAAGTGGGTCGGCCGGATCCGGCGCCGCGACGTCACGCTGCCGCTGTACGTGGGTGTCGCGGGGCCGGTGCAGCGCGCGAAGCTGCTGGCCATGGCGACGAAGATCGGGGTGGGGGAGTCGACGCGGTTCCTCACGAAGCACGCCTCGTGGTTCCTGCGGTTCGCGGCGCCCGGTGGGTATTCGCCGGACCGGCTCCTCACCCGCGCCGCGGGGGCGCTCACCGCGCCCTCCGCGGGGGTGGCCGGCCTGCACGTCTTCACCTTCAACCAGCTCGCGGAGACCGAGCGTTGGCGTCGCGCGGCGCTGGACCGGCTGGGCGGCTGACCGGCCGACACCCGTATACGACTACGACCGCAACCGCTCAGCGGAACACCACCGTGCGATTCCCGTCCACCATCACCCGGCTCTCGCTGTGCCACTTCACCGCGTGCGCCAGCACCTGCGCCTCGACGTCCCGCCCCACCGTCACCAGCTCCTCCGCGTCGAGCGAGTGGTCGACGCGGACCACGTCCTGGTCGATGATCTGGCCCTCGTCCAGCTCCGGCGTCACATAGTGCGCGGTCGCGCCCACGAGCTTCACTCCTCGGTCGTACGCCTGCTGGTAGGGGCGGGCGCCCTTGAAACTGGGGAGGAAGGAGTGGTGGATGTTGATGGCGCGGCCCTCCAGCTCCTTGCACAGGTCGTCGGAGAGGACCTGCATGTAGCGGGCCAGCACCACCAGGTCGATGTCCAGCTCGCGCACCAGCTCAAGGAGACGCGCCTCTGCGTCCGCCTTCGTGTCCCTGGTGACCGGGATGTGGTGGAAGGGGATGCCGTAGGTGTCCGCGAGGCCCTCGAAGTCCCGGTGGTTGGAGACGATCGCCGGGATCTCGATGTTGAGGGCGCCGGTGCGCTTGCGGAAGAGCAGGTCGTTCAGACAGTGGCCGAACTTGGACACCATGATCAGGGTCCTGGTCGGCGTCGAGGCGTCCCGGAGGGTCCAGGAGATGCGGTACGCCTCGGCGACCGGGCCGAATCGGTAACGCAGTGTTTTCAGGTCGGCGTTTGGATCGGAAACGTCGAAGTGGACCCTCATGAAGAAGCGGCCCTTGAGCCGATCATCGAATTGCCGGCTCTCCAGGATGTTGCCGGAGTTCCGGACGAGGAAGCCGCTCACGGCGTGGACCAGTCCGGTGGTGTCCGGGCACGAGAGGGTGAGGACGAATTCGCGGCCAGGGTGCGGTCGAGGGGACATGAACGGCCTCCGTCGGTGCGTGTTGCGCAACATGGTGAGCGATACGCAACATGGTTGGGCCGTGCGCCGCTCGCGGTCAAGAGGCGGCCGGGCAATGGGCCGCATGGCGAAATCGTCATCTGCCAACCCCTTGACGTATGTCTGCACATTCGCGAGGGTGTTCCACCACAAGCAATACGGTGCACAATGCGCAACGGAATTCGCTCGAAGGGCTCCACACGTGGCAGACCTGTATGTGGACGGAGAATGGCGCGACGCGGTGGCCGGCGGTCACCGTGAGATCCGCTGTCCCGCCGACGGCACGCTCACCGCGACCGTGTCCGAGGGAACACGTTCCGACACCGAGGCCGCGATCGCCGCGGCCCGCCGCGCCTTCGACGAAGGACCCTGGCCGCGCACCCCGGAGCGGGAACGCGCCGCCCTGCTGCTGCGCACCGCCGACATCCTTGAGCGCGACGCCAAGGAGTTCGCCCGCGCCGAGTCGCTGGACTCCGGCAAGCGGCTGGTGGAGAGCGAGTACGACATCGCCGATGTCGTCTCCTGCTTCCGCTACTACGGCGGGATCGGCGGCACCGACGCCGGACGGGTCATCGACACCGGGCGCGACGACGCCGTAAGTCGGGTCGTCTATGAGCCCGTTGGGGTGTGCGGGCTGATCACCCCCTGGAACTACCCGCTGTTGCAGGCCAGTTGGAAGGTCGCTCCGGCGCTCCTCGCGGGCAACACGATCGTCCTCAAGCCCAGTGAGCTGACGCCCTCCACCTCCATCCTGCTGATGAAGGCGCTGGAGGAGGCCGGGCTGCCGGCCGGTGCCGCGAACCTCGTCCTCGGGACCGGGCCCGAGGTGGGCGCGCCGCTCTCCGAGGACCCCGCCGTCGACATGGTCTCCTTCACCGGGGGCCTGGAGACCGGCAAACGCATCATGGCCACCGCCGCCGCGACCGTGAAAAAGGTGGCGCTGGAGCTGGGCGGCAAGAACCCCAACGTCATCTTCGCCGACGCCGACTTCGAGACGGCCGTGGACTTCGCGCTCACGGCCGTCTTCCTGCACTCGGGCCAAGTCTGCTCCGCCGGTGCCCGGTTGATCGTCGAGGACTCGCTGCACGACCGCTTCGTGGACGAAGTGGTGCGCCGCGCGCGGCAGATCAGGCTCGGCGGGCCCTTCGACCCCGAGGCCGAGACCGGGGCACTGATCTCCGCACAGCACCGCGAGAAGGTCGAGGCGTATGTCGCGGCCGGGATCGCGGAGGGTGCCGTACTGCGGTGCGGCGGTGCGCGGCCGGCCGAACCAGCCCTGGCCGACGGGCACTTCTACCCGCCGACCGTCCTCGACGGCTGCACGCAGGACATGCGGGTGGTGCACGAGGAGTCCTTTGGACCGGTCCTGACCGTCGAGCGCTTCACCGACGAGGACGACGCCGTACGCATCGCCAACGACACCGAGTACGGACTCGCCGGCGCCGTCTGGACCCAGGACGCGGGCAAGGCCCAGCGGGTCGCCCGGCGGCTGCGGCACGGCACGGTGTGGATCAACGACTACCACCCCTATGTGCCGCAGGCGGAATGGGGTGGCTTCGGACACTCGGGCGTGGGACGGGAGTTGGGACCGACCGGCCTGAACGAGTACCGAGAGCCCAAGCACATCTGGCAGAACATCCAACCCCGGCCGCAGCACTGGTTCCGCGGCTGAACGCCGAAAAGAGGTCGATCGTGACCCCAGCACAGACCGAGGTGCCGCAGCGGCGCGGCACGCCCCAGGACTCGGGCCCCACCCCGGTCATCTCCGTGCGCAAGCTGTGGAAGGTGTTCGGGCCGAAGGCGGACCAGGTACCCGACTCAGAGGAACTGTGCGGGCTCACCCGGCGTGAGCTGATGGACCGCACCGGTTGCACCGCCGCCGTACGCGATGTGAACTTCGAGGTCTCGCCCGGCGAGGTCTTCGTCGTCATGGGCCTTTCCGGCTCGGGGAAGTCCACCCTGGTGCGATGTCTGACCCGGCTGATCGAACCCACCGCGGGTGAGATCGTCTTCGAGGGCGAGGACATCCGGGACGCGGACGCCAAGCGGCTGCGCGAGCTGCGGCGCCGTAAGTTCTCCATGGTCTTCCAGCACTTCGGGCTGCTGCCGCACCGCAGGGTTGTCGACAACGTGTCCTTCGGCCTGGAGATCCGCGGCATGAGCAAGGCCGAGCGCACCAAACGGGCCCTGGAAGTCGTCGAGTTGGTGGGCCTGTCGGGATACGAGAACTCCTACCCCGACCAGCTCTCCGGCGGTATGCAGCAACGCGTCGGTCTCGCCCGGGCGTTGGCGGGTGACCCGGACGTCCTCCTCTTCGACGAACCGTTCTCCGCGCTCGACCCGCTGATCCGCCGTGACATGCAGAACGAGGTCATCCGGCTGCACCACGAGGTCGGCAAGACCATGGTGTTCATCACCCACGACCTGTCCGAGGCGCTGAAGTTGGGCGACCGCATCCTCATCATGCGCGACGGCAAGATGGTGCAGTGCGGGACGGGCGACGAGCTGGTCGGCGCGCCCGCCGACGACTACGTGCGTGAGTTCGTGAAGGACGTGCCGCGCGGAGACGTCCTCACCCTGCGCTGGATCATGCGCCCCGCCGTGGACGGAGACGCCCTGGACGGCCCCGAGTTGGGCCCGGACGTCGTCGTACGCGAGGCCACGCGCGCGGTGCTCGCGGCCGACAAGCCGGTCAAGGTCGTCGAGAACGGCAAGCTGCTCGGCATCGTCGGCGACGAGGAGATCCTCGCGGTCGTCGCCGGGCAGGAAGGCGACGCGTGATGGCCGTCGCCGTGGAGAAACCGGAGCCCGCACAGCAAGTCGAGGACGCCGTACCGGACTTGAAGGGCCCGCGACGCAAGGTCACCCGGCCCATGATGGTCGGTGCCATCCTCGTCGTGTGGCTGGTGCTGTTCGCCGTGCTGCGCGGAAAGCAGACGCTGACGCTCGCGGCGGCCGACCTCACCGGACTGCACCGGTGGTTCAACGACCTCAACGACTCGGTCGGCGCCAACCGCAACTCCAACCCGCTCTTCCTCTACTTCTTCAACGAGATCCGCCTGGTCATCGACAACCTGGTGACCTTCGTCCAGGACCTGATCTCCCAGCCGAGCGGCGACCGACCGCTGCCGCAGATCGGCTGGCTCGGGGTCGTCGGCATCACCGGCTTCGTGTCCTGGGCCGTCGGCAACTGGCGGGTCGCGCTCCTCGCCATGGCCGGCTTCGCCTTCTTCGGGCTCCAAGGCCTGTGGCAGGAGAGCATGGACACCCTGGCGCTGACGCTCTCCGCCGTGCTCGTGGCGCTGGTGTTCGCGATCCCGCTGGGGGTGTGGGCGGGGCTGTCCGACCGGTTCAACCGGATCATCACGCCCTTCCTCGACTTCATGCAGACGATGCCGACCTTCGTCTACCTGGCCCCGCTCACCCTGATCTTCCTCATCGGTCCGGCCTCCGCCGTGATCGCCACGGTGATCTACGCGGCCCCGCCCGCGATCCGCATCACCGCGCACGGCATCCGCAACGTGCCCGAGACGACCGTCGAGGCGGCCGACTCGATGGGCTCGACCCGCTGGCAGTCGCTGCTGAAGGTGCTGCTGCCGATGGCCAAGCGGACCGTGGTGGTGGGCGTGAACCAGACCATCATGGCCGCCCTGGCCATGGTGACCATCGCCGCCCTGATCGACGCACCGGGTCTCGGCAAGACCGTCATGCAGGCACTGCAGTCGCTCGACGTCGGTACGGCCTTCAACGCGGGCCTGGCCATCGTCGTCATGGCGATCGTGCTGGACCGGGTCACGACGGCGTCCAGCACGCGTGCGGAGCAGGCCCGGAACTCGACGGGCCGCTTCCTGAAGTGGCGCCGCCCGCTGCTCGGTGCGGGCGCGATCGGCGTCGTCGTGCTGGTCTATCTCTCCCACACGTATCTGTGGGCGGCGCAGTACCCCGGCGACGGCACCACCGGCAGCCACATCGCGAGCGCGGCGGACAGCGTGACGACCTGGGTGCAGGACAACCTGTCGGGCCTCACGAACGCCTTCCGCAACGCGATCACCAACGGTCTGCTCAACCCGTTCCAGTCGCTGCTCACCGACTCCCCGTGGTGGCTCGTCGGCGCGGTGCTGGTCGGGCTCGCCGTGGTGCTCGGCGGGTGGAAGGTCTCCGTCACCACGGCCGTGTGCGTGGGCCTGCTGGTGGGCACCGGCATGTGGTCGGACGCCATGACGACGCTGGCCTCGACGATCGTGGCGACGGTACTGGTGATGGTGTTCGGCATCGCCTTCGGCGTGTGGATGGGGCGCAGCATGATGGTGGACCGGCTGCTGCGGCCCTCACTCGACGCGGCACAGGTCATGCCGCCCTTCGTCTATCTCGTGCCGTTCCTCGCGCTGTTCGGCCCGTCGCGCTTCACCGCGATCGTCGCCGCCGTCGTGTACGCCGTGCCGGTCGCCATCAAGATCACCGCCGACGGGATCCGGGACGTGCCCGAGACCACCGTCGAGGCGGCGACCGCGGCCGGCTGCAACACCTGGCAGATCATCACCAAGGTTCAACTCCCGATGGCACGCAGCGCCCTGACTCTCGCGACCAACCAGGGCCTGATCTACGTGCTGTCGATGGTTGTTGTGGGCGGCCTGGTGGGAGCCGGCGCCCTCGGCTACGACGTCGTAGCCGGATTCTCGCAGAGCGAGCTGTTCGGAAAGGGCCTGGCGGCGGGGCTGGCCATCGTACTGCTCGGAGTCATGTTCGACCGGATCACGCAGGCGGCGGCGCGCCGAACCAGCGCTTAAGGAGCTCGACACCATGGCAAGACACTGGCGAACCGGCGCGGCCGGTCTGGCCGTCCTCGGCCTCACCCTCACCGCCTGCGGCGGGGCGAAGGTCGGCGACACGTCCTCGGGATCGAGCAGCAGCTCGGGCAAGTGCGGGACCTTCAACCTCGCGGTCAACCCGTGGGTGGGCTACGAGGCGGACGCGGCGGTCGTCGCGTACGTCGCCCAGCACCAACTCGGTTGTACGGTCGAGAAGAAGGACCTCAAAGAGGAGATCGCCTGGCAGGGCTTCGGGACCGGCGAGGTCGACGCCGTCCTGGAGAACTGGGGCCACGACGACCTCAAGAAGAAGTACATCACCGGCCAGAAGACCGCCGTCGAGGCCGGCCAGACCGGCAACAAAGGCATCATCGGCTGGTACGTACCGCCGTGGCTCGCGAAGGCCCACCCGGACATCCTGAACTACAAGAACCTCAACAAGTACGCGTCCAAGTTCAAGACCTCCGAGTCGGGCGGCAAGGGTCAACTCCTCGACGGCGACCCGTCGTACGTCACCAACGACGCCGCGCTGGTGAAGAACCTGAAGCTGGACTTCAAGGTGGTGTACGCGGGCAGCGAGACCGCGCTCATCCAGGCCTTCCGCACCGCCGAGAAGAACAAGCAGTGGGTCATCGGCTACTTCTACGAGCCGCAGTGGTTCCTCTCCGAGGTCGCGCTCAAGAAGGTGTCGCTGCCCGCGTACACGACGGGCTGTGACGCCGTCGCGTCGAAGATCGCCTGCGACTACCCGGTCTACAACCTGGACAAGATCGTCAGCGCGAAGTTCGCCAAGTCGGGCAGCCCCGCCTACAACCTGGTGAAGAACTTCAACTGGACGAACGAGGACCAGAACACCGTCGCCAAGTACATCGCGCAGGACAAGCTGTCCGACGACGCGGCGGCGAAGAAGTGGATCGACGCGAACCAGGCAAAGGTGGACGCCTGGCTCAAGTAGCCGTAGCGGAAAGCCGGTTGACCATGCCCGGTGGGCGGTGCGCGCAGGTGCGTACCGCCCACCGGGCATCGCCGTGTTCGGGCCGTTGATCAGGGGCGTCGCCCGGCGTCCCGGACCCCTTGACACCCGCTCCTCGCGCCGGGCACATTGAGTTGCGCAACCTGAAGCATGTTGCGCAGACAGCAACCGGATTGCTCTCTAGCCGGAGGTGCGGCGATGGCGGGACCCCGAGTGGTCATCATCGGAGCGGGCGTCGTGGGGGCGGCGCTGGCGGACGAGATCTCCGCGCGAGGCTGGACCGAAGTGACCGTGGTCGACCAGGGCCCGCTGCCCGCCACCGGGGGTTCGTCCTCGCACGCCCCAGGACTGGTCTTCCAGACCAACTCCTCCAAGACCATGACCGAGTTGGCCCGCTACACGGTCGAGAAGTTCTGCTCCCTCGACGTCGACGGCAAGCCCTGCTTCCTCCAGGTCGGCGGCCTCGAAGTCGCCACCACCCCCGAGCGCGTCGCCGAACTCCACCGCCGCCACGGCTGGATCACCGCCTGGGGCATCGAGGCCCGCCTGCTCACCCCCGAGGAGTGCGTCGAGCACCACCCGCTCCTCGACCCCGACAAGGTCCTCGGCGGCCTCCTGGTCCCCACCGACGGCCTCGCGAAAGCAGTCCTCGCGGTGGAGGCCCAGATCCGCCGCGCCACGGACCGAGGCGTGACCTTCCTGGCCCGCCACGAGGTCCTGGACGTCCAGCGGGCCGACGGCCGCGTCACCGGCGTCCTCACCGACCAGGGCGAGATCCCCGCCGACATCGTCGTGTGCTGCGCCGGCATCTGGGGCCCGAAGATCGCCCGCATGGTCGGCATGAACCTCCCGCTGACCCCGCTCGGCCACCAGCTCGCCTGGACCGGTCCAGTCCCCGCCCTCGCCGGCCAGACGGAGGAGGCGGTCCGCCCGATCCTGCGCCACCAGGACGCCGACCTCTACTACCGCGACCGCTTCGACGCCATCGGCATCGGCTACTACGGCCACCGCCCCATGCCCATCTCGGCCGACGACATCCTCTCCGTCGACGAGGCGGCCGACATGCCGTCCGTCCTCAAGTTCACCGAGAACGACTTCGCGCCCGCGTGGACGGAGACCCAGTCCCTGCTCCCCGCGACGAAGGACGCGAAGGTCGAGGAGGGCATCAACGGCCTCTTCTCCTTCACCACCGACAACTTCCCCCTCCTCGGCGAGTCCCCGGACGTCAAGGGCTTCTGGGTCGCCGAGGCGGTCTGGGTCACCCACTCGGCGGGCGTCGGCCGCGCGATGGCCGAGTGGCTGGTCGACGGCTTCTGCTCGTCCTTCGACCTCCACGAGTGCGACGTCAACCGCTTCGAGCAGCACCAACTCGCCCCGGAATACGTCCTGGCCCGCGACTGCCAGAACTTCGTCGAGGTCTACGACATCCTCCACCCCCTCCAACCCTCCGGTAAGCCGCGCCCGATCCGCACCAGCCCCTTCCACACCCGCCAGCAGGAACACGGCGCGTTCTTCCTGGAGGCCAACGGCTGGGAGCGCCCCCAGTGGTACGAGGCCAACTCCAGCCTGGTGGAAGGCCGTTCGATCCCGACCCCCAACGACTGGGCGGCCCAGTACTGGTCGCCCATCGTCGGCGCCGAGGCCCAGGCCACCCGCGAGACCGTCGCGATGTACGACATGACGGCCCTCAAGCGCCTCGAAGTGACCGGTCCAGGCGCCGCCGACTTCCTGGAGGGCCTGGTCACCGGCAAGGTCGCCAAGTCGGTCGGCTCGGTGACGTACACCCTCCTCCTGGACGAGGACGGCGGCATCCGCAGCGACATCACCGTCGCCCGCCTGGCCCGCGACCAGTTCCAGGTCGGCGCCAACGGCAACCTCGACCTCGACTGGTTCACCCGCCACCTGCCCGCCGATGGAACGGTCCAGGTCCGAGACATCACCCCCGGCACCTGCTGCATCGGCCTGTGGGGCCCCCTGGCCCGCAAGGTCCTCCAGCCCCTGACGGACGAGGACTTCACCAACGACGGCCTCAAGTACTTCCGCGCCAAGCGGGCCTACATTGGAACGGTCCCAGTCACCGCCATGCGCCTCTCCTACGTCGGCGAACTCGGCTGGGAGCTGTACACCACAGCCGACCAGGGCCAGAAACTCTGGGACACCCTGTGGCAGGCGGCCCAGCCCCTCGGCGGTGTCATCGCGGGCCGAGGCGCCTTCAACAGCCTCCGCCTGGAGAAGGGTTACCGCTCCTTCGGCACCGACATGACCTACGAGCACGACCCCTACGAGGCCGGCGTCGGCTTCGCCGTCAAACTCGACAAGGGCGACTTCATCGGCAAGGCGGCCCTGGAACGCCGAAAGGCCGACGTGCGACGGCAGTTGACCTGCCTCACCATCGACGACCCCAGCTCGGTCGTCATGGGCAAGGAGCCGGTCTACGACGGCGAGCGCGCCGTCGGCTACGTCACCAGCGCCGCCTACGGCTACACGATCGGCAAGGGCATCGCCTACGCCTGGCTGCCGACCGAACTCACCACCCCTGGCACCCAGTTGCACATCGGCTACTTCGACGAGCGAGTCGAGGCGGTCGTAGCGCAGGAGCCGCTGTTCGACCCGACGATGTCCCGCCTCCGAGGCTAGCCGGAAGGACGAGAACGCCGAATGAACGCGCTGAACACGCCCCTGTCCGAACTGGATCCCGAGGTCCACGCCGCGCTCCGCGCCGAACTGCACCGCCAGCAGTCCACGTTGGAGATGATCGCCTCCGAGAACTTCGCGCCCTCCGCCGTACTGGAGGCCCAGGGCTCGGTCCTCACCAACAAGTACGCGGAGGGCTACCCCGGCCGCCGCTACTACGGCGGCTGCGAACACGTCGACGTCACCGAGCGGTTGGCGATCGAGCGGATCAAGTCCCTGTTCGGCGCGGGCTTCGCCAACGTCCAGCCGCACTCGGGCGCGCAGGCCAACACGGCGGTCTTCTTCGCCCTGTTGAAGCCCGGCGACACGATCCTCGGCCTCGACCTCGCGCACGGCGGCCACCTCACCCACGGCATGCGCCTCAACTACAGCGGCAAGATGCTGAACGTGGTGCCGTACCACGTCTCCGAGACCGACAACCTGGTCGACATGGACGAGGTGGAACGCCTCGCCAAGGAACACGGCCCCAAGATGATCATCGCGGGCTGGTCGGCGTACCCAAGGCAGTTGGACTTCGCGGAGTTCCGGCGGATCGCCGACGAGGTGGGCGCCCTGCTGATGGTCGACATGGCGCACTTCGCGGGCCTGGTGGCCGCAGGCCTGCACCCGAACCCGGTCCCGCACGCACACGTGACCACGACGACCACACACAAAACTCTCGGCGGCCCGCGCGGCGGAGTCATCCTCACCAACGAGGCGGACCTGGCCAAGAAGATCAACTCGGCGGTGTTCCCCGGCATGCAGGGCGGCCCCCTGGAACACGTCATCGCCGCGAAGGCGGTCTCGTTCAAGGTCGCCGCCTCACCCGAGTTCGCCGAACGCCAGGCCCGCACGCTCGCCGGCTCCCGCATCCTCGCCGAACGCCTCACGCGGCCGGACGTGGCCGCCACCGGGGTGAAGGTCCTCACCGGTGGCACGGACGTCCACCTGGTCCTGGTCGACCTGCGCGACTCGGAGCTGGACGGCAGGCAGGCGGAAGACCTCCTCCACGAGATCGGCATCACCGTCAACCGCAACGCCGTCCCCTTCGACCCGCGCCCGCCCATGGTCACATCGGGCTTGCGCATCGGCACCCCGGCACTGGCGACACGCGGCTTCACGGAGGAGGACTTCGCGGAGGTGTCCGACGTGATCGCGCTGGCTCTCCAACCGGACCCGGACATGGGCGAGTTGCGCACCCGCACGGAAGCCCTCGCCGCGAAACACCCGCTCTACCCGCACCTGTCCGAGGAGGACGACCCCCGATGACCCCGCGCACCCCGGGCGCCGACCTCCCCGAACACCCCGACTGGCTCTGGCGCACACCCGAGCCGAAGCGCTCGTACGACGTGATCGTGGTCGGCGGCGGAGGCCACGGACTGGCCACCGCCCACTACTTGGCGAAGAACCACGGCATCACGAACGTCGCGGTGCTGGAGAAGGGCTGGCTCGCGGGCGGCAACATGGCCCGCAACACCACGATCATCCGCTCCAACTACCTCTGGGACGAGAGCGCGGGCATCTACGAGCACGCGCTGAAGCTGTGGGAGGGGTTGGAGGAGGAGCTGGACTACCCGATCCTCTTCTCCCAGCGCGGAGTGCTGAACCTCGCCCACAGCCTCCAGGACGTCCGCGACAGCGTGCGCCGGGTCGAGGCGAACCGCCTGAACGGCGTGGACGCGGAATGGCTCGACGAACGACAGGTCAAGGAGGTCTGCCCGATCGTCAACATCTCACCGGACGTGCGCTATCCGGTGATGGGGGCCACGTATCAACCACGCGCGGGCATAGCCAAGCACGACCACGTGGCATGGGGCCTGGCCCGCTCGGCGGACGCCGCGGGCATCGACATCATCCAGAACTGCGAGGTCACGGGACTCGACATCGAGGGTGGCCGGGTGGTGGGCGTACAGACGACGCTCGGCCCGATAGCGGCAGGCAAGGTGGCCCTGTGCTCAGCCGGCCACACATCGGTCCTGGCGGCCATGGCGGGAATCGAACTCCCCCTCCAGAGCCACCCGTTGCAGGCACTGGTCTCGGAACTGCTGGAGCCGGTCCATCCCACGGTCGTCATGTCCAACGCGGTCCACGTGTACGTAAGTCAGGCGCACAAGGGCGAGTTGGTGATGGGCGCGGGCATCGACTCGTACAACTCGTACACGCAGCGCGGCGCGTTCCACATCATCGAGGAGCAAATGGCGGCGGCGCTGGAGCTGTTCCCGGTCTTCGCCCGCGCGCACGTCCTGCGCACGTGGGGCGGCATCGTGGACGTCACCCCCGACGCTTCCCCCATAGTCGGCCTCACCCCGGTCGACAACCTCTACTTGAACTGCGGTTGGGGAACGGGCGGTTTCAAGGCCACCCCGGGCGTCGGCTGGGTCTACGCCCACACCATCGCCCACGACACGCCTCACCACCTCAACGCCCCCTTCTCGCTCGACCGTTTCACCACCGGCGCGCTCGTCGACGAGCACGGCGCCGCCGCGGTGGCCCACTAGGGAGCCCGAACCATGCTGCTGATCCCCTGCCCCTGGTGCGGGCCCCGCGACGAAGCCGAGTTCCACTACGGCGGCCAGGCCCACGTGGCCTACCCGGAGACCCCGGCCGACCTGACCGACGAGGAATGGGCTCGCTACCTCTTCTTCCGCGCCAACCCCAAGGGCCCGTTCGCGGAACGCTGGAGCCACGCGGCGGGCTGCCGCCGCTGGTTCAACGCGATACGGGACACGTCGACGAACGAGATCCTGAGGGTGTATCGGGCGGGGGAGGAGCGACCGGCCACATACGAACCCCGTCAGGCAGAGTCAGCCCGTCCGGCGTTTGAGGACGAGGCCCCTTCAGGGCCGACGGGGGTCCAGGGGGCAGAGCCCCCTGGTGGGGTCGAAGGGGCAGAGCCCCTGGAGGACGGGACGGGTAGGGGCGGCGGGGGCGAGACCCATCCGTTCCGCCACCCCACCCACGGCCGAATCCACCGAGACACCCCCCTCACCTTCACCTTCGACGGCACCGAATACACGGGCTACAAAGGCGACACCCTCGCCTCCGCCCTCCTCGCCAACGGCATCATCCAAACCGGCACCAGCATCAAACTCGGCCGCCCCCGAGGCATCTTCACCGCCGGCGTCGAGGAACCCAACGCGGTCATCCAGATCGAGGCCCCGTTCCCCGAGCCGATGCTCCCGGCCACGACCGTCGAGCTGTACGACGGCCTGGTGGCGACCAGCCTCCCGGGCCAGGGTCGTCTCGCCACGGAACCGGACCCCGCCCGCTACGACGCGGTCCACACCCACTGCGACCTGCTGGTCGTAGGCGCAGGCCCCGCCGGCCTCGCGGCAGCCGCAGCCGCAGCCCGCAGCGGAGCCCGAGTCATCCTGGCCGACGACCGCCCCGAACTGGGCGGCACCCTCCTGGACACGGCCCAACTCCTCGACTGGGTGGCGGAGTTGAACGAGGAACTCACCACCACCCCCGAGGTGCGCGTACTGCCCCGCACCACCGTCTTCGGCCACTACGACGACAACCACCTCCTCGCCGTGGAACGCCGCACGAACCACCTCGGCGCAGCGGCCCCCACCCACGTCTCCCGCGAACGCGTCTGGCGCATCCGAGCCCGCAGGGTCGTCCTGGCAACGGGCGCCCACGAACGCTCCCTCGCCTTCGCGGACAACGACCGCCCCGGCGTGATGCTCGCCGCCTCGGCCCGCGCCTACGTCAACCGCCACGGCGTCCTACCAGGCCGCCAGGCCGTCGTCTTCACCACCAACGACAGTGCGTACGCAGCCGCGTTGGACCTCGCAAAGGCCGGAATCCACATCGCGGCGATCGTGGACACCCGCCCGTCAGAACCGGGCGAGTGGGCGCGCCGAGCCCGCGAGGCCGGCATCGAAGTACTGACCGGTCACGCAGTCGTCGCCACCGAGGGCACCCCACGACTCACCGCCGTGACGGTCGCCCCGTACGGCGAAACCACGGGCACGACACGGCACTTCGCGACCGACCTCCTCCTGGTCTCCGGCGGCTGGAACCCGGTCGCCCACCTCTACAGCCAGGCCGGCGGCAAACTCCGCTACGACGACACTCTCGGCTCCTTCGTCCCCGACACCTGCCGGCAAGCGGTCGAGGTCGCGGGCAGCGCGAACGGAGCGATGGACCTGGCCGAAGCCCTCGCCCAGGGCGCGGCCGCAGGCACCCGCGCGATCGAGGCCGAGGGCTACACCGCCGAGACACCGAACCTGCCGCAGCCGCCCACCGAACCGGCCACCACCCCCGCCATGCAGGTCTTCCTCGTCCCCTCCACCACCGACGCCCCCCGCTTCGTGGACCTCCAACGAGACGTCACCGTAGGCGACTTGACCCGCGCCACATCCGCCGGCCTCAACTCGGTCGAACACACCAAGCGCTACACGACGGCAGGCACGGCCAACGACCAGGGCAAGACCTCCGGCATCCTGGCGAGCGGGGTGGTCGCCGAACTCCTCGGCGTCGACATCTCGGACCTCGGCACCACAACATTCCGCCCGCCCTACACCCCCGTCTCCTTCGCCACCCTCGCAGGCCGAGACCGGGGTGCCCTGCACGACCCGATCCGTACGACCGCGCTGCATGACTGGCACGTCATGCAGGGCGCCCTGTTCGAGAACGTCGGCCAGTGGAAGCGCCCTTGGTACTACCCGCAGAGCGGCGAGGACATGGAGACCGCGGTCCTGCGCGAGTGCGTGGCTGCCCGCGAGAGCGTTGCTTTCATGGACGGGTCCACGCTCGGCAAGATCGACGTACAGGGCCCGGACGCCCCCGTCTTCCTCGACCGGCTCTACACCAACATGATGAGCAACCTGAAGGTCGGCATGATCCGCTACGGCGTCATGTGCCGCCCGGACGGCATGGTCTTCGACGACGGTACGGCCATCCGCCTCGCCCCGGACCGCTACCTGGTCACCACGACCACGGGCAACGCCGCCGCCGTACTCGACTGGATGGAGGAGTGGCACCAGACCGAGTGGCCCGAACTCCGCGTCCACTGCGCCTCGGTGACCGAACAGTGGGCCACGGTCGCCCTGGTCGGCCCCCGCTCACGCGAGGTGCTCGGCTCGCTCGCGCCCCAACTGGCCGTCGGCAACGACGACTTCCCCTTCATGGCCTGGCGGGACACGACCGTCGCGGGCATCGAGGCAAGGGTGTGCCGGATCAGCTTCTCCGGCGAACTCGCCTACGAGATCAATGTGTCACCGTGGGAGGCGCTCGCCCTGTGGGAGGCGCTGTACGAGGCCGGCGCCCCCTTCGGCATCACCCCGTACGGCACCGAGACCATGCACGTCCTGCGCGCCGAGAAGGGCTACCCGATCATCGGCCAGGACACCGACGGCACGGTAACTCCCCAGGATCTCGGCATGAGTTGGGCCGTGTCGAAGAAGAAGCCCGACTTCATCGGCAAGCGCTCCTACGTCCGCGCCGACGCCGTCCGCCCCGACCGCAAGCACCTGGTCGGCCTGCTCCCGGACGACCCCGCCGCCTTCCTCCCCGAGGGCACCCAGCTGATCGCCGACAGCGTGCTCCCGGCCCCGCCCGTCCCGATGCTCGGCCACGTCACCTCCAGCTACCGCAGCGCCGCTCTCGGCCGCACCTTCGCCCTCGCCCTGATCAAGGGCGGCCGGGACCGCATCGGCGAACGCCTCTACGCCCCCGTGGGCGACGAGTTGATCCCGGTCACCGTCGCAAGCCCCGTCCTCTACGACCCCGAAGGAGCCCGCCGCGATGGCTGACACCGTCCTCTCCGTGCCGCGCCGCAGCCCCCTCACGGGTGCCGCGGGTCGGCTGGCCGCCGCGGCCCGTTCCTCCGGCGGCGCGGTCCGGCTGGCCGAACTGCCCTTCCTGGCCCAGGTGAACGTCCGGCTCGACGCGAAGGGCGCGGCGGCGGACGCCGTAGGACTCGCTCTGGACCTGTCCCTGCCTCTGGAGCCCAACACGGTCGTGCGGTCCGGGGAGTTGAGGGTGCTGTGGCTCGGTCCGGACGAGTGGCTGGTGGTGGGGCCCCCGGACACCCAGCGGGACCTGGAGGACCGGATCCGGGCGGCGAGCGGTGATGAGCACGTGGCCGTCACCGATGTGTCCGCCCAGCGCACCACCCTCCTCGTCTCGGGCGCCCGGGCCCGTGACCTGCTCTCCCATGGCTGCCCCCTGGACCTGCACCCGCGTGCCTTCGGCGCCGGGCGCTGCGCTCAGTCCACCGTGGCCCGCACCCAGGTCGTGCTGGTCGCCCGGGACGAACCCGGGTCCGGATTCTGGGTGTTGGTGCGTTCGTCCTTCGCCGGGTATCTGACGGACTGGCTGCTGGACGCGGCGGCCGAATACATCCAGGAAGCCTGAACCTGCGGTACGCCGAAGGCCGTTCGCCCGTCGCCGGGAGAACGGCCTTCGCGGCGTGCTGACTTCAGGCTGCCTGGCCGACCTCCACCTCGTCGAGGCGCTTGCCCCTGGGGATCAGGGAGACGAGCACCGCGCCCAGGGCGACGCAACCGACCACCAGCCAGAGCCCGTTGGTGAACCCGGCGTCGAGATAGAACTGGGTGCCCTTGAGGACCGCCCCGTGCTGCGCCATCACGACGAAGGCCAGCTGGGAGACCACGATCTGGGCGACGCCCTGGCCGAGGGTCTGGACGCCGTTGGCCAGCGCCTGTTCCTCGGGGGTGACCACGTGGATGATCATGATGGGCACGATCGCCATCACGATGCCCGTGCCGAGTCCCGCGATCACGCCCATCTCGATGATCTGCGGGGCGCTGTGGTGCAGATGGGTGCCGATGCCGTAGCCGAGGACCGCGAGCGCGGCTCCGGTGCCCAGCAGGATGCGGGCGTCCACGTGGCGGGAGAGCAGGCCGGTACCGACGGCCCCGATGATGATCATGGCGCTGATCGGGCTGGTGACGATGGCGTTGTGGGTGCCGGACCAGCCCAGGCCCTCGGAGACGGTGGGGATCTTCGGCATCAGGATCAGCAGCTGGATCACCACGCCGACGGCGCTCAGTGAGCCGGCCGCGATGGACGTGGCCAGCAGGACCGTCCACACCGGGCGGCGGCGGGTCATGGAGAGCGGGAACAGGGGCTCGGCGACCTTGCGCTCCACGAAGACGAAGGCGATGAGCGCGATCGCCGCCCCGACGACCCAGGTGATGAACCTGCCGCTGCCCCAGCCCCAGTGCGTGCCCTGGCCGACGGCGTAGATGACCGCCGTGACCCCGCCGCCGAGGAGGATTCCGCCGGCCCAGTCCATCCGGCCGGCCGCGGCGCGGATCGGGCTCTCCGGCACGAAGGCCAGCACCAGCAGGAAGCTGGCGGCCGTGCTGATGGCCATGAACCACAGGACGCCCCGGAAGCCGTAGTCGTCCAGCAGCCAGCCGGACAGGAACGGTCCACCGAAGGCGACGAGACCGACACCGCCGGCCAGGATCCCGCTGGCCACCCCGACCCACTTGCGCGGGAAGACGTCACGGGTGATGGCGTAGGCGAGCGGGGCGCTGGCGGTGTAGATGCCCGCGATGCCGCGGCCGATCAGCAGGGTGCGGTAGTCGGTGGCGACGGCGGCGATCAGGTCACCGGTGAAGCCGAGCCCCGTGGCGACGAGCAGGACGCGCTTCTTGCCGAAGATGGCCGCGGCCTTGACCGCGAACGGCAGGAAGAACGTGCCGGTCAGCAGGGTCATCAGGGTGAACCACGCGATCTCGGTGGTCCTGAAGTGGATCGCGATGTCGGCCTGCGCGATGCCGGACAACGCGGCGATCAGCGCGACCAGTTGAACGGTCCATACGAGAGCGACGATGACGAGGACGTTGCGGGTCGTCGAGGGGGATCTCTCGTCGTCCCGTGGGGGAGTGAGCTGGGTCTGGGAGGACATCGGCGGCCTTCCGGTCAGTGAGCGGGGCGAAGGTCCAGTGAGGCGATAAATTAGACCTAACGGTCGGTACAATCAATGAGTTGCGCAGAAAGAAAACTGATGTTGCGGCGGGCGTCGGCTCCGGCCCTGGTCAGCGGTATCGAGCCAAGCCTTCGACGAAATCGTCAACAATAGAGTCGACGCTATTGCCTGCGGATTAAGGGAGAGCTACGTTCCTCGCCGTGCCGCCGCACGACCTCCATCCGGCGAGCGAACGGAGTACCCAGCATGCCCAAGCTGCTCAGAAGGTGTCGGTGGAATTCGGCGACCTTCCTTGCCACCCTGGCGGCGGCCGTAGCCCTCGTGATCGGGGCGAGCCTGGTGCTGGCCAACAGCGCCGTCGGCGGTGCGCAGGCCGCCAACTCGGCCTCGGCGAAGGCCGTGTCGGCGAGCACCGCAACCTCGGGCATCGCACCGGCCATGTCCTGCTCCGGCGTCGCCCAACTCGACCTCGCCGCCGCCGTCCCCGGTGTGCCCTTCGAGATCGGCTCGGCCACCGAACTCGCCGCGAGCGCCAACACCCTTGGCAACTGGGCGGCTTGTGACGTCAAGGGCGTCATCGCCCCGCAACTCCACTTCGAGATCAAGCTCCCCGAGACCGGCTGGCAGGCCGACTACCTCCAGCTCGGCTGCGGCGGCCTCTGCGGCAGCACCAACGTGACCAGCGCCCCCGCCTCGGCCGGCTGCATCCCGCTGACCACCGGCGCCTTCGCCGTCGCCTCCAGCGACGAGGGCCACTACCAGGGCGGCGGCCTCTTCTCCACCGACCCCACCCTGAGCGCCGACTTCGGCTACAAGTCCGACCACGAACTGGTCCAGGCGGCCAAGGAGATCATCAAGCAGTACTACGGCCAGGCGGCCACCCGCTCCTACTTCGACGGCTGCTCCCAGGGCGGCCACCAGGCCCTCACCGAGGCCCAGCGCTACCCGACCGACTTCGACGGCATCGTCGCCGGCGCCCCGGCCAACAGCTTCACCGCGCTGAACACCTTCTCGCACGCCTGGACCGCCCAGTCCGTGTACCTGAACGGCGGTCCGGCGACGATCACCAACGCCGACCTGGCCGACCTCCACAAGGCCGTCCTCAAGGGCTGCGGCGCCCCCGCCGACGGCATCATCGCCGACCCGTTGAGCTGCACCTGGGACCCCGGCACCAGCCAGTGCGCGGCCGGTCAGACCTCGACGTCCGACGACTACTGCCTGACCGCCGACCAGGTCACCACGCTGCGCCGCATCTACGCCGGACCCACCGACGACCACGGCCAACTCCTCTACCCCGGCTACCAGTTGCGCGGCTCCGAGCTGAACTGGGCCGGCATCATCACCCCGGCCACCGCGACCGGCGCCAGCGGCGACATCAGCTTCGTCCGGGAGACCCTGCGCTACCAGATCTTCGACAGCCCCCAACCGGCCCTGACCTACAAGGACATCAAGTTCACGGCCGCCTACTACGACAAGGTGATGCGGTCCAACGAGGGCATGTACGACGCCACCGACCCCGACCTCACCGCGTTCAAGAAGGCGGGCGGCAAGATCGTCCTCTGGCACGGTCTCGGCGACCAGCACATCCCGGCCGTGGGAACGATGGCCTACTACAAGGCGGTTGAGAAGGCCGTCGGCGGCGAAGCGGCCACCGAGTCCTTCGCCCGGCTGTTCCTGCTCCCCGGCGTCGCGCACTGCGGCGGCGGCCAGGGCCCGAACACCTTCGACGCGCTGACCGCGATCACCGACTGGGTCATCAAGGGCGACGCCCCGGCGAGTCTGACGACCAAGTCGGTCGACAGCGGCGGCAACACCACCGCCTCCCGCCCGGTCTACCCGTTCCCGTACTACGCGAAGAACACCACGGGCGGTCCGGACACCGACGCGAGCAGTTACACCCCCGTCAAGTCCACCGCCGAGGCGAAGCTGAAGCTCAACTGGCTCGGTTCCTTCCGCTCCGGCTACGAGACGGTCGGCAACTGGGTGGGCCGCCAGTGGGTCGTCACCAAGGGCAAGAACTGACGTACGGCGAAAGCCGGTCGAGAGGTCGCGGCCCCCGGCTTCGAGGCGGGGGCCGCGGCGTGGAGCGGGATCAGGCCCCGCGGTCCGGGTGCGGGAGGTAGGGGCCGAAGTGGTCGGCGACGATCTCGGCGACCGCGTCGGCGTCGTGCCGACCGTCGACCTCGATCACGCGGATGCCGAGCCGCCGGGCGGAGCGGGCGGCGTCCTCGGTGACGAGACGGTCGCGGGCGAGGCGGTTGGCCTGCGCGCGGGCCGGGTCGCTGACCCGGTGCCCCAGCGAGGCGGCTCTCGGCAGACGGTCCAGTTGGTGCAGGCGGAACTCGGGTGTCGGCACCATGACGACCATCCGACGCGGCGAGTCGACGACGGACGCGACGAGCTCGGGACGCAGCCCCCAGCCCTCGGCGAGGATCGGGCGGCCCGAGACGAGCGCGCGCAGGTCGTCCAGGGCCCATGCGAACCGGGCCGGGAACCGGGCCAGGGTCTCGGCGGCCATTTCCTCCGGGGCGGTGTGGACCCACACCTGGTCCGGGTCGGGCTCGGTGAGCGGCTCACCGAGGGCGAGACGGCGGGCGATCCTGCGGTCGTTGTGACCGCGGGCGTCGTGGAAGTCGTAGTGATACGCAGTGATCCCGTATCGGACGGCCAGCAGACGGGCCACGGTCGACTTGCCCGCCCACTGGCCGCCGCCGATCCACAGCGCGCTGCCCAGGGTGCCGAAAGGGTCCCAGATCCCGCTGTCGGCAGGGGACTCGGAGCTGGTCATCCGATGCTCTCCTCGGGGTCACCGGCGACGGATCGGTCGCGTCCGGCGGGCGAAGACGACCGGGAAGGCATCCATACGTTGCGGACCGTGCCGGGTGTCGTGTCCGTGCGGTCGGTCCAACTCTCCGGCACCATCGAGTCGTTGCGCACCCCCGTCGTGCACCCCCGTCACCCTGGAGCCGTCATGTCCCGATCCGAAGCCCGCGTCGTCACCGACCGGCCGCAGCGCTACGCCAAACAGCTCGCCTCCCACCTGGGCCGCCGCAGCGAGACCAGTTGGGACGAGGAGACCGGGGAGGGGCGTCTCGTCTTCCAGGACGGCACAGGATCGCTGACCGCCACCGAGGGGGCGTTGCTGCTCGCGGTGGAGGCGGAGCCCGAGTTCCTCGATCGGCTGGAAGACGTGGTGGGGCGGCATCTGGTCCGTTTCGGCACCAAGGACGAGTTGGTCGTCGAGTGGTCGCGCGACAACGGTGAACCCGGCACCAGTCAGCGCAGCCCGGGCGACACTGCCTGAGCCACGGTGACGGTCCAGGTCAGGACACGCAGCCCACGTGCGCCAGCGCCTGCTTGAGCAACACCCCGTGCCCGCCCGGCATCTCGCTGCGCAGCGCCTCCGAGGCGGCCTCCTCCGGGCTGAACCACACGAGGTCGAGAGCGTCCTGACGGGGCCGGCAGTCACCGGTGACCGGTACGACGTAGGCGAGGGACACCGCGTGCTGCCGGGGGTCGTGGTACGGGGTGACCCCGTGCGTCGGGAAGTACTCGGCGACCGTGAACGGCTGCAGCGAGGCCGGGATGCGGGGCAGCGCGACCGGGCCGAGGTCCTTCTCCAGGTGGCGCAGCAGGGCGTCACGGACCCGCTCGTGGTGCAGTACGCGGCCCGAGACGAGGGTGCGGTTGACGGTGCCGTCGGGGCCGATGCGCAGCAGCAGGCCGATGCTGGTCACCTCGCCGCTGTCGTCGACGCGGACGGGCACCGCCTCGACGTACAGGATCGGCATGCGGGCGCGTGCCTGTTCGAGGTCGTCGGCGGACAGCCAACCGGGCGTGGTATCGGTCATGTCAGACATTGCTTGATCATACTTTCAGTGTCCGTCGGATAGCCGGTAGACCCGGCGGGCGTTGTCCGCTCCGGCCCAGCGCGCCAGTCGCAGCGCGTCGGGCAGGCCCAGTTCGTCGGCGTCCACCCGGTCCTGGAGAAGATCCCCCAGACCCCTGCGGAACGCCAGCGCGCCGAGCCCGTAGAACTCGGCCAGACCATAGGCGTCGGAGCTGTACAGCAGTTTGCGGAAGGGGGTGATCTCCAGCGCCTCAGCCAGTACCGCCCGAGCCCGGAGCGGACCTACATGATGCAGGGTGAGCCCGACATCCAGGTACACCCGCTCGAAGACGGCCGCCAGGTAGCCGGCCTGGCGCTGGTACGGCCAGCAGTGCAGGAGCAGCACGGGGATCGTGCCGGCGGTCAGGTGCAGCCAGTCCGTGAGGAGGGCCGGGTCCGTGCGGTGCAGCCGGATGTCGTTGTCGCCGAAGCCCGTGTGGAGCTGGAGCGGGAGCCCCAGGTCGACCGCGGTCCACAGCAACTCCCGCATCAGCACCGGGTCTTCGAGCCGTCCGCCCCGGGCCAGCCAGCCGTGGGCAGCGCGGGTCACCTCCGCCTCCGAGGGCCGGGCGGGGTCGAGGTCGAACCCGGTCCGGTACGCGGCCACCGACTTCACCCCCACCACCCCCGGCCGCCGCACCGCGTCCAGGGCGGCGGCCCGAAAGGCGTCCGCATACGCGTCCGGCTCGACACCCCGCGCGGCCACACCCTCCGCGACGGTTTCGAGCCGTACGACCTCATGGGCGACCGCGCCCGCCGCCCCGGCGAGTTCGGGGGGCGCGGTGATGGCGTGCGGGGCGAACCCCGTGTCGACACAGAACACGCCCGTTCCCGCAGCGGCGAGGAAGCGCCGGTTGACCTCGACCGGCCCCAACTCGGCGCGCCGGGCGAGGTATTCGTCGGCGGGCGCGTGCCGCTCCAGGTCCAACAGGGGCGCGCAGTAACGGCGTACGGCGATCCCGACCGGGCTGTCGAACGGTGAGATCCCGCTGCCGGGCCAGACGTCACCCTCGGTGAGCAGCGACTCGAAGGCCGTCCGGTCCAGGTCCTCGGTGACCACTCCGTGGCAGTGGTGGTCCACCAACTCCAGCGCGGCGAGCGCTTCGTGGACCGGTCCAGTGCCCATCGTCAGTACTTCCAGCGGTAGGCCGCCGCGATCCGCTCGTCGTCCAGGTCGGCCACGGCCGCGATCTCGCCCTGCCGTACGGCGATCACCGCGTCGGCCAGGACCGGTCCAAGTGCGGCCCGCAGCAGCTCGTCCTTGCGGAACTCGGCGACCGACTCGGCGAGCGAGGTCGGAAGTCGCCGTACACCGCGGGCCGTTGCCTCCGGCGCGCCGAGGTGTGCGGGGTCTCCGGTGGTCTCCTCGGGCAGGGCGGCCGACGAGGTGAGGCCGTCGAGTCCCGCGGTGATCAGGCAGCCGAGGGCGAGATAGGGGTTGGCGGCCAGGTCGACCGGTTTCACCTCCAGGTTCGCCGCCTGGGCGCGCAGCCCGGCCGTACCGGTGACGACACGCACCGCGGCCTCGCGGGTCTCGCGGCCCCAGGCGGTGAACACCCCGGCCCACTGGGAGGGTCGGAGGCGGAAGTAGCTGGCCGGGCTCGGCGCGGTGACTGCGGTGAGGGCCGGGAGATGGGCGAGGACACCGGCCGCGAACGACTCGGCCCCGGCCGTCATGCCGTAGCGCCGGTCGCCCCCGGTGTGCAGGTTCGCGCCGTCGCGCCAGGCGGAGAGGTGGATGTGCCCGCCGTTTCCGACGCCCTGGGCGAGGACGGCCGGTGTGAACGAGGCGCGCAGGCCGTGCCGTTGGGAGACCGCGCGGATGGTCTGCCGTACCAGGACACTGCGGTCGGCCGCCGCGACCGGGTCGAGCGCGCCCACCGACAGCTCGAACTGTCCGGCCGCGTACTCGGGGTGGAACTGGTCCACGTCCACGCCCTGCGTCGCCAGGGCCGACAACAACTCGGCACCGTAGTCGCTCAGTTCGACCTGCCGGGTCGCGCTGTAGGCCGGGCCGGTCGTGGCGGGTACGAACTCGCCGGTGGGTGCGGTATCCAGGCCGAGGACCCACTCGATCTCGATGCCCGCCCGGAAGGTGATCCCGTGGAGCCGCTCCGCGTCCTTGACGACCCGGCGCAGGAACGTGCGGCTGCAGCCGGGGTGCCGCTCGCCCTCCTGGGTGATCCGGTCGACCGGCGCCCAGGCCCAGCCGGGCTGCCCGGACAGGACGGCCAGCTGGTCGAGGTCGGGGTACAGGCGCAGGTCGCCGTCGGGTGAGCCGAGGACGTCGGTGGTGACGATGGAGTCGTTCGCCAGGAAGGTGTCGAACACCGGGGACATGCCGACGCCCCAGGCCGCGGCCGAGGCGAGCTTCGCGGTCGGTACCGACTTCACCCGGCCTACGCCGGCGGTGTCGACGTAGGCCAGGACGATCCCGTGCACCCCCCTTCCGGTCAGCTCCGTGGCCAGTGCGGTGGCGCGCTCGACCTCGCCGGGGCGTCCGCCGGGCAGTGGGTCGGCAAGGGTGGTCATACGTCCTCCACGGTCGCTTCCTGGTCGGCTGCGCCGTCAGGGTTTCACGGCCACCGCTCCGAACTGCGGTACCGCGGCCGGGGAGGCGGAGTCCGGGCGCCACTGCGAGCACGGCACCAGACCGGGTTCGAGGAGGTCGAGGCCCTCGAAGAAGGCGGCGATGTCGGCGCGGCTGCGGGCGGTGATCGGGGGAGTGGCGTTCTCGTTCCAGAACGCCATCGCCGGTACGTTGCCCTCACCGCCGAGATCCGCGTCGAAGGTGGGGTGGGTGAGGACGAGGAAGCTGCCCGGCGGGACCGCTGCCATGACGTCGCGCACGACCTTCCGGGCCTCCTCGGTGTCGAGGACGAAGTTCAGGATGCCCAGCATCATCACCGCGACGGGACGGTCGAAGTCGAGGGTGCCGGCGGCCTGTTGGACGATCGACGCCGGGTCGTGCACGTCCGCCTCGATGTAGGCGGTGACGCCCTCGGGGGTGCTCGTCAGCAGCTTGCGGGCGTGGACCAGCACCAGCGGGTCGTTGTCGACGTACACGATCCGCGCGTCCGGTGCGACGCGCTGGGCGATCTCGTGCGTGTTGTCGACGCTCGGCAGTCCGGTGCCGAGGTCGAGGAACTGCCGTACCCCGCGCTCGCCGGCCAGGAACCGCACCGCCCGGCCGAGGAAGTCCCGGTCGGCGCGGGCCACTTCACGGATCACCGGGAACATGCCGGCGACGTGCTCGCCGACTTGCCGGTCGATCTCGTAGTTGTCCGCGCCGCCGATCCAGTAGTTCCACACGCGCGCGTTGTGCGCCACACCGGTGTCGAGCCGGGCCTGTCCCTCTGCCGGGGTGTCGCTGTCACTCACGTCTTGACTCCCTGTCGCCCGCGTCGCCGTCGACGCCATTGTGCCGCCCGTCGATCACCCGGCCCAAGGGTTCGCGACGACGGGGCACATGTTCTTCGGTGATGGCGAACTCTCAGTCCAGGTTGCCGGGTTGGGCGGGCGGCGTCCTGCCCGCCAGGACGTCCTTCAGATGCGAGGCGCCCTGCCGGACGGCGGCCTCGGTCGTGTCGGACTCCGTGCCCCCAAGGCCGCCCGACGTGACGGTGATCGCGTCGGTGCCGACCCGGACGACGGCCAACTCCAGGGTGAGCGTGGTGGGTTGGGCGGCGCCCGTACTCGTGACGGTCACCTGGAGACCCTGCCGGGCGTCGCCCACGGCGGGCACCTCGTTCTCGATGACCTGGACCGTGCGCCGGCCGCCCTTGGAGTCGGTCGCGGTGAACTGGTCGCACGTCACCGGCAGCGTCTTCAGCCAGTTCAGGGAAGCGCCGAGCCGGGCGCGGTCGTAGGCGGCGACCTGGTAGACCAGCCGGGACTCGCTCTGCTCGAACCCGGTCAGCGCGGACGCGCCGGACGGCTTGCCGAGGAGATCGTCGCCGTAGAGCGCGTCGAGCAGTTTCTGACAGTCGGCGGCGTTCGTCTTCGCGGTGAGGAGGGCGCCGACGTCGACCTTGCCGATGACGAGCTTGTCGGCCCAGGTGGCGGCGTCCTTGACCTGGGTCCAGTTGTCCTCCAGGTCGGCCTCGGTGATCAGTGCGGCCCTGGCTCCCGCCTCGGTGAGCGCGGGGGAGGCGGACTTCCCGGTACGGGGCGAGGCGAGCGGGGACTCGGCGGCCAGTGGGGAGGCGGCGACGTCCGAGGCGCTGTCGCCGCCCGCACCACCGCTGCCGCCGGAGCAGGCCGCGCAGGTCAGCAGCGTGCCCGTCGCCAGGGCTGCGGCCAGGACACGGACGGGGCGGGAGGACGGGCGACGGTGCATGGCGGGGCCTCCAGGGGGAGTGACGGTCGCCCTCAGGGCACCATCGGGCCGCCGGGCCCTCCAGCGCAGGGGGCCGTTCGGGTGAGGGGTGTGGTGTCAGGGCCCACCGTCCGGCGGCGGCTCGGACGGGCCGGAATGCCGGTGCGGCAGATGCAGACGGTGTTCGTGGTGCGGCCGGGGTTCGTGTTCCGCGCGGCGGGCCCGTTCGGCGAGCCCGGCCTCCAGCACATGCACCGTGCGCCCGCCGCACTTCGGGCAGACCGCGTCGGCGAGCGGCGACCTCATGGCCCTGCCCTCCTCGTCGACGTACTCCTGCGTGGTCAGGCCGGTCGCGTCGGTCGGGTCGGTGAAGAACATGACCTGGAAGGTGGCCTCCCAGGAGTGGCCGCAGTCACCGCAGGTGAACGCGAAGGTCTCGGGAACGGCTCGGGGCTCCGCCGTCATGGCACGGTCCTCCGTCTCGTGGGCGGCCGGGTCGGGCCGCCCGGCCCTCCAGCGCACAACGCCGCAGGTCGTACGGCAACTCGAACGCCCCGTCCGGCATGCCCGCGCCCCCGCCCACCCCGACACTGGCCCCAGGCCCCGGCACCGTGACGCGAAGGAGTGGCCATGCTGCCCGGATTCCTCACCAGGGCGGTCGAGTTGCTGCTCGGCCGCGAGGGCCGCTCGCTCCATCTGAAGGCGGCGGGCGGGGCGACGGCGGTCCTCGGCGTGGTGATGCTCGTCGGCTCATGGGCAGTGGTCGCCGCCGAACACGGAGCCCGCGGCGCCAACCTGACGACCTACCCCAGAGCCCTGTGGTGGTCGATCGAGACGGCGACGACGGTCGGATACGGCGACTTCTACCCGGTCACCCTGTGGGGCCGCGTCGTCGGCTCGGTGGTGATGGTCGTCGGCATCACCACCTACGGCCTGGTCACCGCGGCCCTCGCGACCTGGTTCGTCGGCCGCGAACAGCGCCGCCGCCACCATCTCGCCCACGGCGCACAGGAGTTGGGCGCGGAGGCCGTCCGCGCCCTGCACGAACGCTTCGACCGGCTGGAGCGGTTGCTCGCCGGGAAGGGGGAGAACTCGTGACGGCGGGCGGCTCCGGCTACTCGGTCAGCGGCAGCGCGCGGAAGGTGTACCCCTCCCACAGCCGCCGTGAGGTCTCCTCGGGATAGGCGGTGACCACGGGGTGGGCGTCGAGGATCTGCGCCGACCGCCGCTCGGTGTCGTAGGCGGGCCAGCCGGGGTCGCCCGTGCGCGCGAACTCCGCCCAGGACGAACGGAATCGGGACGACAGCGCCAGGGCATCGGGGGAGGGCTCGACATCGGCGAACAGCAGATTGCCCAGGTCGGCGGTGAAGGTGCCGAACAACAGCGGGATGTCCAGGCCGTGGCAGGCGCCCAGCCCACCGCCCAACCCCGGGGCGGGCCAGGTGAGTTCGTAGACGTGGGCGCGACCGCCGCCGGCGAGCTGCGCCTCGGCCAGGTGCAGCGAAGGCATGCCGAACAGCCAGTCGGTCTGGACGCGTTCGTACAACTCCCCGGGTGAGCCGTCCGGGAAGGCGTCGCGGTACGCCGATTCGGGGTCCGGACCGGGACCGAACCGCCGCAGCGCCGTACTCGCGTCGGCCGGCCCGATCTTCCCGGCCTGCCCGGAGAGTACGACGAACAGCCGGTACTCCTCCCGGTTGTGACCGACCATCAGCTCCACGTCCCGGGCCGCACCGGCCGCCAGCCCCTCCCAGGGCGTGACGGGCAGCACCTCGCCGTCCACGACCGGCGAGAACGGCGTCACCGTGTGGACGACCGAGCCCCAGCGGTCCTCGTACTGGGGCATCTTGGGGCCCAAGGTCTCGCCCAGCGAGGGCAGTTGACGCGGGTCCACGGTCGCGAGGTCGGCGGCCGTGGGGCGCAGTCCCGCCTCGGCGGCGAGCGCGGCGCCGATGTCCTTGGCCAGCGGGTCGGAGAAGAAGGTGCCGGGCACGCTCTGCGCGATCGCCCGCCGGAACAGCCCGGACGCGCTCGGCATGACCAGCAACGAGGCCACCGACCCGCCGCCGGCCGACTCGCCGAAGACCGTGACCTGCTCGGGATCACCGCCGAACGCCGTGATGTTGTCCCGCACCCACTCCAGTGCGGCCACCTGGTCGAGCAGCCCTCGGTTGGCGGGCGCCCCCTCGATGCGCGCGAACCCCTCGATGCCGACACGGTAGTTGAGGCTCACGACCACGACATCGCCGTCGCGCGCGATGTGCTGGGCGTCGTAGCCGGGGCTGCCCGCGTGCCCCAACTTGTAGGCGCCGCCGTAGATCCACACCATGACCGGGCGGCGCGCCGCCGGATCGGGCGCGGGCGTCCACACGTTGACGGTCAGCCAGTCGTCGCCCGTCGGCCCCGTGACAACGCCCCGGCGGCCCTGGATGCCGGACTCCTGCGGGGGCGGCGGCCCGAAGTCGAGGGCCTCGCGCACACCGTCCCAGGCGCGTACCGGGCGCGGTGCCTGGAAGCGCGCGTCCCCGACGGGCGGTTCGGCGAACGGGATGCCGCGGAAGACCGCGAGCCCGTCCTCCAGCCGTCCGCGCACCGCGCCTGCGGCGAGCCGCACCACGGGTGCGGTGGCTGAATCGGCGTCTTTGTCACGGGAGTTGGGGGTCGTCATCGTGGACTCCTCGCTGGGGAACGACGGGGTGCGCGGGCAGGCCGAGGGCGGTCGCCGTCCCGCTGGGTGCGGGGCGGCGACCGCCGTGTGCTCGATGAACCAGAATGCCTCAGGCCTTGGCCTCGGAGACCTCCGGAGCCGAGGTCGGCGCCGAGTCGGCCGGCGCCGAGTCGGCCGGCGCCGAGTCGGCCGGCGCCGAGTCGGCCGGCGCCTCGTCGGCCGGTGCCTCGACGGCCGCACGGGCCTTGGGGATCAGGCTCGCGAGGAAGAAGGCCAGCAGTGCGGCCCCCGCACCGATCGCCATGACCACCTTGAAGCCGTTCTCCGACGGAAGGGCGTAGCCGCCGAAGTCGGTGGTCATCTGGGCCAGGATCACCCCGGCGATGGCGCTGGCGAAGCTGGTGCCCAGGGACCGCATCAGGGTGTTGAGGCTGTTGGCGGCACCGGTCTGGGACGGGTCGACCGCGCCCATGATCAGGGCGGGCAGGGCGCCGTAGGTGAAGCCGACACCCGCGCCGATGATGCAGGAGACCAGGATGAGGTGCCAGACCTCGGACATCAGCAGGATGTTGAGGGCGTAGCCGGAGGCCACGATCAGTGCGCCGATCATCAGGGTGACCTTGGGGCCCTTGGCCTTGGTGACGCCCGCAGACACCGCGGACATGGCCATCATGACCAGGCCCTGCGGGGCCAGCACCAGGCCGACCGTCAGCATCGACTTGCCCAGGCCGTAGCCGGTCTGCGTGGGCAGCTGGAGCAGCTGGGGGAGGACCAGGGACATCGCGAACATCGAGAAGCCGAGGGCGATCGAGGCCAGGTTGGTGAAGAGCACCTGCGGCTTGGCGGTCGTGCGCAGGTCGACCAGCGGCTGCGGGCTGCGCAGCTCGTACCAGCCCCAGGAGAGCAGGATCACGACGGCTGCGGAACCGAGGACCAGGGTGGTCGCGCTGGTCCAGCCCCAGTCGGAACCCTTGGAGATCGCGAGCAGCAGCGAGACCAGTCCGGCGGAGAGTCCGAGCGAGCCGACGAGGTCGAAGCGGCCTCCGGTGCGGACCTTGGACTCGGGCACCAGCACCAGGACCAGCAGGAAGGACAGGACGCCGAGGACGGCGGAGATCCAGAAGAGGGAGTGCCAGTTGTAGTGGTCCGCGATGAAGGCGGCCGAGGGCAGCCCCAGGGCGCCGCCGACGCCGAGCGAGGCGCTCATCAGGGCGGTGGAGCCGGCCAGCCGGTCGCTGGGCAGGACGTCCCGCATGATGCTGATGCCGAGCGGGACGACCGCGGCGGCCAGCCCCTGCAGCGCGCGGCCGATGACCATCGGGACCAGCGAGTCGGCCAGGGCGCACACGATCGAGCCGGACACCAGCAGCACGATGCTGGTCAGCAGCATCCGGCGCTTGCCGAACATGTCGCCGAGGCGGCCCACGACCGGGGTGGCCACGGCTGCGGCCAGCAGGGTGGCGGTGACCGCCCACGCGGTGTTCGACGCGGAGGCGTTCAGGTACTTCGGCAGCTCCGGAATGATCGGGATGACCAGCGTCTGCATCAGCGAGACGACGATTCCCGCGAAGGCCAGCACCGCGACGACGGCATTCGACCTCGGCGGAGCGGAGGAACCCGCCTCGGCGGGTCGGGCAAGGGCGTCGGACATGGCGGAGCCTCCATCGGGAACGAGCTGCGACGATCAGGGACGAGCTGACTTGCTTGACTCACTCAACCATAATGAGGTTGATTGAGTTACGCAAGTACATTCTGGGTGTGGGCCGGTGAACGGGGGAGCAACGGCAGTTCGGTGACGACCTCGAAGCCGCCCTCAGGGCGATGACCTGCGTGGAGTCGGCCACCGGCGGAGAGCGCGCGCTCCCGCATGCCGATGACTCCGTAGCCGCCACCGGTGGCGGGGGAGGAGGGCGGTGCCGTGCCGCCGTGGTCGGTGACGGTGATGCCCAGCCGGTCGCGCGAGTAACTGAGCCGCACCTCGGCCGAACCGGTGCCCGCGTGCTTGGTGACGTTGGTGAGCGCCTCCTGCACGATGCGGTACGCCGTGAGATCCGTACCGGCGGACAGCGGCCGCGGCCTGCCCTCCGTGCTGACGCTGACGACGAGCCCGGCGGGCTCGAACGAGGCGGCCAGCTCGGCGAGTTGGGCCAGCCCCGGCGCGGGCCCCGAGGGTGTCTCCGAGTCGTCCGCGTGCCGCAACAGGCCCACGGTGGCCTTGAGTTCGCGTACGGCCGACAGCGTGGTGCCCGCGAGTTCACCGGCGATCCGCTCGGCCTCCTCGGGGCGGCTGCGCATCAGCCGTACGACGGTGCCGGCCTGGAGGTTGGCCAGGACGAGGTGATGGGCGACGACGTCGTGCAGATCGCGGGCGATCCGCATCCGTTCCTCGGTGACACGGTGGCGGGCCTCCTGCTCGCGGGTGCGTTCCGCGTGCTCGGCGCGGGCCTGCACCGCCTCCGGATAGGCCGCGCGGAGCCGGGTCGTGGTGCCCAGCGAGGTGGGCAGCAGCAGCCAGAAGACCGGGCCGAGCAGTTTCAGGACCAGCGGTTCGTTGTGGGGGCCCACGATCAGAGCCGTGCCCACCAGCAGGGTGATGCCGGCGGCGGTGAAGAGGTTCGCGGTGGTCCGCTCGGAACGCAGGGCCAGCGTGTGCAGCGCGACCATGAGCGGCCCGATCACCAGGACCGTGACGATGTAGCCGATCCCGGCCACCACCATCGCGCAGCAGAGGGTGACCACCACGGTGGTGCGCGGCAGGGTGCGCCGCCACAGCAGGGCGAGGGAGGCCAGACCCGAGACCAACACGCCGGGCCACCAAGGGACTTCGAGGTCGCGGCCCGGGATCGTCAGCATGCTGCCGGGGAAGGCGCAGGCGAGGAGCGCGACGGCGAGGACCAGGTCGAGGGTACGGGGATGGCGGCGCAGCACCCGCTGCAGGCGGTGGATCATGGTGTGGGGGTCCTGTCCGAGGCGGCCGGGCGCGCGCCGGTGGCCGCCGGGGGCGGTGGGGCCGGCGCGCCGTCCGCTGCTCGTCTACTCGTCGAAGGTGACGACGATCTTCTCCGCCGCGCCCGGCGTCAGCGCGAGCTCGAAGGCGTGCTCGACCTCGCCGAAGGGCACCCGGTGACTGATCAGCTTGGCGAACCGCTCGTGGTGCTCGACGATCTCCTGGGTGACCTCGAAGATCTCGGTGGGGTAGCCCTGCGAGGCGATCAGCGTCAGCTCGCTGCGGAGCATCCCGCCGAGGTCGATGTCGGCGCCCTTCTTCTGTACGGCGACCATGACCAGCTTGGCGCCCCACTTCGCGGAGTCGACCGTGGTGTTGACGACGGCGGCGACACCGGCGGCGTCGATGTAGATGTCGGTGCCGGCGCGCGGCTGGCCGAGCGCGTTGGCGGCCTGCCCGTGCAGCTCGGTGAGGCGTGAAGTCACGTCCTCCTCGGCGGAGTTGATGACCGCGTCCGCGCCGACCGCGAGCGCGGTCTCCAGGCGGGAGGCGATGACGTCGGCGACGACGACGTGCTCGACCCCGCGCAGCTTCAGCCAGATCGCCGCGCCCAGACCGATGGGGCCGGCACCGAAGATGACGACCTTGTCGCCGGGCTTCGCCTCCGAACGGTTCACGGCGTGCCGGGCCACCGCCATCGGCTCGTTGAGGGCGGCGACGTCGAAGGGCACGGTGTCGGGGAACGCGGTGACGCTCTTGCCGACCTCGCAGTCCTCCAGCAGGAGGTAGTCGCTCATGGCGCCGTGCTTGCCGCCGCAGCCGATGATCCCGGAGGGCGAGCCCTGCGGGTTGACGACCACCCGGTCCCCTGCCTTCAGACCGTCGACCTCGGCACCGACCTCGACGATCTCACCGGCCGGCTCGTGCCCGAGGGGGACCGGCACCATGGCGCCGCCCGCGCCGAACGGGCCGCCGCCGATGTGCAGGAAGAAGGTGTCGGTACCGCAGATCCCACAGGCGCGGATCTTCATGAGGGCGTCCTTGGGCCCGGGCACCGGACGCTCGACGTCCACCACGTCGATCTTGTCGACGGCACCGGTCTGGACGGACTTCATCGTGGCCATGAGGGGACTCGCTTTCCATGTGCGTGAGGGGTGTCACCGGCCCCGGCGGCGGACGGGGGGAGTGCTCCGACCGTCGGGACCGGTGACGGCGCCATACTCCGTCCCCACGGCGTACGGCGCGACGGGGACACCTCCGCTTCGGTGACCCCAGCTCTGGACTTGCTTGAGTTAGGCAACCATAAATGCATTACTTAAGTCAAGTAACCGTTTCAACCTTGCTTAACTCAGGCAAGTACCTGTTACGGTGGATGTATGTCCACACCGCCACCCGCAACAGCGCCCGTCCCGGAGGACGTGGCCGAGATCGAGCGGGTCCTGACCCGGATCGCCTATCTCGCCGGGCGGGCCCGGCAGCACGAGCGTCTGATGGCACTGGTCGGGCTGCCCCTGGACCGGGCCGCCGTGGCGATCCTGCGCCACATCGCCGAGAGCGAGCCGCTGCGCCCCGGGGTCCTCGCGGTCCGGATGTCGGTGGAGGCCTCCCATGTCACCCGCCAGCTACGGCAGTTGGAGCAACTCGGCCATGTCGTCCGCATCCCGGACCCCGACGACGGCCGCGCCCAGCGCATCCAGCTCACCGACAGCGGACTGGCCGCGGTCAACCGCATCCGGGACGTGAGCCGCCAGGGCATGGAGATGGCGCTGGCGGACTGGTCCTCCGAGGACCTGCGCCAACTCGCGGCGCTCTTCCACCGGTTGGTCGACGACTTCGTCACGCACGCGGAAGCGGCCGTGGACGTCTCGGCCTGAGGGCTTTCAGAGACCGGGCCGCACCTGACCGTGCTGCCAGGCCCAGGACGCGATCCCGACACGGTTCCGCGCGGCCGGTTTCAGCTGGACGCGGGAGAGGTGTGTCTTCACCGTGGACAGGGAGACGTACAGCCCGGCGGCGATCTCGGCGTTCGTCCGGCCGAGCGCGACCAGCCGGACGACCTCCGCCTCGCGGCCGGTGAGCGGCTCGCGCAACGCCGGTGCGGGCGGGGCCGGTTCGGGTGCCGCCGTCGTCGTGTCGGTGAGATGCCTGAGCAGTCGGACGGTGACCGAGGGCGAGACCAGCGAATCACCGGCCGCAGCCGCCCCCACCGCCGCTGCCTACACGCCGGTCATGGCGAGGATCCGCCGGGGAGCCGCCCCGGCGAGCCGCAGTGCCGCGAGGCGCTGTTCCCGGCGGGCAGCGCCGAGCCGCCCGGCCGCAGCGGCCGGCACGATCACCGGGGCGATCAGGAGACCCACGCCGAGGAGTACGGCGGCCTGGTCGTCGACTATCGGCGCCGACCTGCACGACTTCGGCGCCCACCACGTCACCGGCATCCTCGTGCAGACCCAGGCGGCCCGCGTGATGGCGACCAGCCGGCCCGCGGACTTTGCCCCCGTGCTCTCGGGCATCGAGCGCGCCACGACCGAGGCCCCGGCGTCCATGCGGCGCACGGTCGGCGCGCTGCGCGACACCGGACCGGACGCGGCCGACCGCTGCCAGGCCGTCGCTGAACTCGTCGAGGGGCGGTGACTCCGGACCGGTCCAAGTGAAGGGGGGCGGGTGGGAGGTGCGGGCGGTGTTTGCGGCGGGGCGGTCATGAGGGGGCGGTACCGGTGGGCGTTCCGTCAGGCCTTGAAGCCGATCCCGCCGTACAGTGAGATCGGTCCCTCGCCGAGCGGGGTCTCGCCCTCCGCGAGTTCCGAGTGCCAGTCGGCCAAGGACACGATCCCGGGCTCGATCGGCTCAAGTCCCTTGAAGAAACTGCTCACTTCGGCGTGCGAGCGGGCCACCAGGGTCACCCCGCCCGCCGCGTAGGCGGCGATGCCCCGCTCCACCTTCTCCCGCTCGAAGTCGGCGGTCATCGCGGACAACACCAGACAACTCCCCGGCGCCAGCGCGCCGATCAACGTGTCGACCAGTTCGTGGGCGTCGTCCTCGTCCGCGATGAAGTGCAGCAGGGCGATGAGCGAGAGGGCGACGGGCCGGTCGAAGTCCAGGACGCGGGCGGCCTGTTCGAGGATCCTGAGCGGCTCGCGGGCGTCGGCCTGGAGGTACTCCGTCGCGCCCTCGGGCGTGCCGCGCAGCAGCGCCGCCGCGTGCGCGAGGACGATCGGGTCGTTGTCGACGTACACGATCCGCGCGTCCGGCGCGGTGGACTGGGCGATCTGGTGGAGGTTGGGCGCGGTCGGTATCCCGGTGCCGACGTCCAGGAACTGCCGGATGCCCGACTGCTGGACGAGCAGCCGTGTCGCGCGCTGCATGAACCAGCGGTTGGCCCGTGCGGTGCGCGGGGCGCCCGGGTCAAGTGCCGTGATGTGACGGCCCAGTTGCTCGTCGACCGGGTAGTTGTCCTTGCCGCCGAGGAACCAGTCGTACACCCGGGCCGGATGCGGCTTCGACGTGTCGATCCGCTGGGCGGCGGACTCTGTCCCGGTCACGCGAGACTCCTCTGCTCGACTCTGTTCCACGACGACCCCGACGGGGTGTGCGAGCAGTTTGGCACGCTCATGCCGACCCGGTACGGCCGATCAACACGCCGTCCAGGAAACGGATCAGGTCTGCGAAGACCTCCGCCCGGTTCGTCTCGTGGAACACCTCGTGCCGGGCACCCGGATACACGTGCTCGGTCAACTCCCCGCCGCTCAACCGCTCCACGCCCACCCGACTGCCGGAGAGCGGGACGAGCCGGTCGTCACCGCCGTGCAGCCAGAGGAGCGGCAGCCGGCCGATGTCACCCGCGTCGGCGACCGTCGTCAGGGTGCGGGCGAAGGCCTCCAGCGTCGGCCGCTTCATTGGACCGTGCCAAACCAGCGGATCCGCGGCGTAGGCCGCACCGACCTCCGGGTCACGGGAGAGCGCGGCCGGGTTGATCGGGACGTCCGGAATCTCGTCGAGGGCGAGCAGCCGCTCCGGCAGCTCCCAGGTACCGATCACCGGCCCGGACAGCACGAGCGCGCCGAGCTCGTCGCCGTAACGCTGCGCGAAACGGGACGCGATCAGGCCGCCCATGGAGTGGCCGATCAGGACGAGGGGGACTCCCGGGTACGTGGCGCGGGCCAGGTCGGCGACGGAGTGCAGGTCCGTGACCACGTCCTCGAAGTCGCCGATCAGCACCCGCTCACCGCCCGACTCGCCGTGACCCTGGTGGTCGGGCCCGAGGACGGCCGCGCCGTGCGCCACCAGTACGGCGGCCAACCCGGCGTACCGGCCGATGTGTTCGCCGTATCCGTGCGCGACGAGGGCGACGTACCGCGGGCGCTCGTGCGGCCACTCGTGTGCGGTGATCGTGCTGCGGGTACCGGGGAGGACATGCTCGCGGGTGTCGGCCACAGCCAGAAACTAACACCGCCGGGCGGAGGTCATGATCCGCAGAGGCGTGGCGGCGGCAGGGGCCACCTGGCGAGACACTCCTTACGCGGGGAGATGTAAGGACATACGATCGGTCCTCGCATGAACACGATGACGCTCTGGCACATATCCGGCTGGGAATTCGCCGCGCTCGCCGCCGCGGCCCTGCTCGTCGGCTTCTCCAAGACCGCCGTGAGCGGGGCCAACACGGTCAGTCTGGCGATCTTCGCGGCCGTCCTGCCCGCCCGCGCCTCCACCGGCGTACTGCTCCCGATCCTGATCGTCGGGGACGTCCTCGCCGTCCTCACCTACCGTCGGCACGCCCACTGGCCCACGTTGTGGCGGCTGTTCCCGGCGGTCGCGGCGGGAGTCGTGATCGGGACCCTGTTCCTGGTGTGGGCCGACGACGCGGTCGTACGGACGTCGATCGGCGCGATCCTGCTGCTCATGGCCGGAGTGACCTTGTGGCGCCGCCGCAAGGCGGAGGCCGACGAGGAGCCGGACTCGGTGGCCACCCGGTCCGGCCGGGTGAAGGCCCGCTCCTACGGCGTGCTCGGCGGGTTCACGACGATGGTCGCCAACGCCGGCGGCCCGGTCATGTCGATGTACCTGCTCTCCGCGGGGTTCCGGAAGCTTGGCTTCCTCGGTACCTCGGCCTTCTTCTTCCTGATCGTCAATGTGACCAAGGTGCCCTTCAGCGTCGGGCTCGGCCTGATCGACGGCCACTCGCTGCTGCTCGACGCGGCACTCGCGGCGTTCGTCGTGCCCGGTGCGCTGATCGGCAAATGGGCCGTGAACCGCATCAACCAGAAACTGTTCGAGCAGCTCGTGATCGCCGCGACGATCATCGGCGGCCTGCAGTTGCTCCTGCGCTGACGTGACCTCGTACGCTCGCCCCATGCCCCCGCACATCCTGATCCTCGGTGGCACCACCGAGGCACGCGAACTGGCCGCCGAGCTGGCGGTACGGCGTCCCGAGGTCCGGGTGACGACTTCGCTCGCCGGGCGGGTCTCGCGGCCGGGGGCACTGGCCGGGGACGTACGGATCGGCGGGTTCGGCGGCGCTGAAGGGCTGGCCGAGTGGCTGCGGGAACAGCGCGTGGACGCGGTCGTCGACGCCACGCACCCCTTCGCCGAGTCGATCACCGCGAACGCGGCGCGGGCCGCGGCGGACACCGGGCTGCCCGTCGTGGTGCTGCGCAGACCCGGCTGGCGGCCGGTCCCCGGAGACCGCTGGCACCCGGTCGCCTCACTGCCCGAGGCCGCGGCGATGCTCCCCGGACTCGGGCACCGCATCCTCCTCACCACCGGCCGCCTGGGCCTCGCCGCCTTTGCCCACCTGTCCCGACTGCACTTCGTCGTACGGTCGGTGGAGCCGCCCGAGCCCCCGATGCCACCGGACATGGAGGTACTGCTCGCGCGCGGACCCTTCACGGTGGCCGACGAGGCGGCGCTGCTGCGTCGGCACCGGATCGACGTGGTCGTGACGAAGGACAGCGGGGGAGCGGCGACGGCGGCCAAACTCACGGCCGCGCGGGAGGCGGGCGTCCCGGTGGTGGTCGTAGGACGGCCGCCGTTGCCGGAGGGTGTGCGCGCGGTGCCTGATGTCGCCGGGGTGCTGAAGTGGGTGGGGCGGCTGGGGTTCAGCCCGGGGTGATGACCGTGGCCCGGAGACGGTCCACCGCGCGCAGCACCTCGTCCCGGTTCTTGGCGCTCTTGATCCAGGCGGGGAGTCGGGCGACCAGGGTCATCTTCTGCCCGGTGTCGTACCAGGGCGCGCGTTCGCGCAGGTCGGCGGCGACGAACCGCCTGATCAGGTCGAGGTGTTGGAGGTTGTACGCCCACAACTCCCCGTGCCTGGTGTCCGTCTGCAGCCAGAGGGGCGGCCGGGAGCACAGACCGGGGCCCCTGTTGATCCGGCACAGGCCACAGGACCGGCAGATCAGGCGGGTGTGCGGACGGCTCACACCGTCGGCGTCCCGAGGGGTGCACGGGCGCCGCTCGAAGTGGGCGATCCCTTCGCAGCGCGGACACCGGACCAGCGTCGACGACGCGAAGTCGGCGAGCGTGGCGCGCGGGTCGTGGAAGCGCACGGGAGCCGGGGACATGCCGTGAGTATGACCACCGTCCCGCCGGCCCGGCACCCGGTTTTCAGGAGGTGGAGCTCTCCGCCAACTCCGCCGGGCGCTGCGGGAGTCCGGAGCTGAGGTCCTCCACCAGGAGGCGCTTGGCGATGGTGTCGACCGCGGCGCGGAGGTCGGCGCCCGAGGGGCGGCCGATGTCCTGCTGGACCCGGGCCTCCAGCCAGTTGCCCCATGCCCTGCCGATGATCTCGGCCTCGCGTTCGCCCGCCGCGGTGTGGGAGAGGAGGTTGCCGGCGCGGGTGAGGTAGCCCTCCTCGACCATGCGGTCGAAGACCGGGAGGAGCACCTCCGGGGGCATGTGCCGGCGGGCGGCGATCAGGCCGAGGCTGGCGTGGCCGACCATCCTGCCGAACAGTTCGACCTGCATCACGGCCCAGGCGCCGGCGATGTCCAGGCGGGTGTCGGAGTCCGTGATGATCCGGCGGGCGGTGTCGAGGTCCGTGCTGCCGATGACCTTGCCGACGGCCGCTTCGAGGAGCCGTTGCGAGTCCGCGCCGCGCGGTGACGCGAAGCCCTCGCCCATGTCGGTGGAGCCCATCCGCGCGCTGTCGCGCAGCTCGACCTGCTTGAGGAACAGAGCGACCACGAAACCGATCACTGCGACCGGGACCGTCCACCGGAACACCGTCTGGATGGTGTCGGCGTACGCGTCGATGATCGGCGCGGCGGCGGCGTGCGGCAGTTTGTGCAGGCCCTCGGGGCTGGTCGCCGCCTTGGTGATGACGACGGGGTTCAGCGCACTCGTCCTCGCGGCGGACGCGATTCCGTCCTTGAGGTTCGGTCCCAGGGTGTTGGCGTAGATCGTGCCGAAGACGGCGGTGCCGAAGGAACTGCCCAGCGTACGGAAGAAGGTGACGCCGGAGGTCGCGGTACCGAGGTCGGTGTACTCGACGGTGTTCTGCACGGCGATCGTCAGCACCTGCATGCACAGCCCGATGCCGGTGCCGAGCACGAACATGTACACCGACTCCAGGAACGCGCCGGTGCCCGGACCCATGAGGGACATCAGATACAGCCCGACGCCCATCACCGCGGAGCCGATGATCGGGAAGAGCCGGTACTGGCCGGTCTTGCTGACCACGTTGCCGCTGAAGACGGACGCGATCAGCAGCCCGATCACCATGGGCAGTGTCCGTACGCCGGAGACCGTGGCCGAGTCGCCGTCGACGTACTGCAGATAGGTCGGCAGATACGTCAGCGCGCCGAGCATCGCGAAGCCGACGATGAAGCTGAGGATCGAGCAGACCGCGAACACCGGGTTGCCGAACAGCCGCATGGGCAGCATGGGTTGAGCGGCCCGCGTCTCGACCCAGCAGAACAGGCCGAGCGCGATGACGCCGCCCACGAACAGGCCGATGATGGTCGCCGAACCCCACGCGTACTCGTTGCCGCCCCAACTCGTCGCCAGGATCAGTGAGCTGGCGCCGACCGCGACCAGCGCGATGCCGAGATAGTCGATCACGGGCCGTACGGCCGACTTGACCACCGGGATGGTGCGGGCCGCCGCGATGACGACGACGATCGCGATGGGCACGTTGACGTAGAACGCCCAGCGCCAGGTCAGATGGTCGGTGAACAGGCCGCCCAGCAGCGGTCCGATGACCGTGGCCACACCGAACACCGCACCGATCGCGCCCTGGTACTTGCCGCGCTCCCGCAGCGGGATGACGTCGGCGATCAGCGCCATCGCCGTCACCATCAGCCCGCCCGCGCCGATGCCCTGCACCGCGCGCCAGGCGATCAGCAGCGTCATGTTGGTGGCGAGACCGCACAGGAACGAGCCCGTGATGAACACGATCGCCGAGACCTGGAAGACCACCTTGCGGCCGAACAGGTCACCGAACTTGCCGACCAGCACGGTCGCCACGGTCTCCGCCAGCAGATAGGCGGTGACCACCCACGACATGTGCGCGGCACCGCCCAGGTCCGACACGATCGTCGGCAGGGCCGTGCCCACGATGGTCTGGTCGAGGGCCGCCAGCAGCATGCCGAGCATGATCGTCACGAAGACGACGTTGCGGCGGCGCGAGTCCAGCACGGGGGGCTGCTGCGCGGAAGGCAGCGAGGTTTCCTCGGCGACTGTCACGAGGTCACTTTCACACCGGTGGACCATCCGCGCACAGTGGGCGGGGCCGCTCGGGTTGCTTCCTCGCGCGCTACTCCGCCGCCGGGTGCCGGCGCAGCAGATACGTGTCCATGATCCAGCCCTTGCGCTCACGGGCCTCCGCGCGCAGCCGCTCGATGCGCGGGGCGGCCTCGGCTATCGGTCCGGAGGCGAGGATCTCGTCCGGGGTGCCGATGTAGGCGCCCCAGTAGATGTCGATGTCCTGGTCGGCGTACTGCCGGAAGGTCTGCCGCGCGTCGAGCATCACCACCACGTCGTCCACCCCCTCCGGGAACCCCTCGGACAGCCGCCGCCCCGTGGTGATCTGCACCGGCCTGGCCACTCGGTTCAGCCCCGTGCGGTGCCGGGCCACGAGCGCAGAGACACTGCTGATGCCGGGCACGACGTCGTACTCGAAGGCCACCGCGCCCCGCTCCAGGATCTCCTCCAGGATCCCGAGCGTGCTGTCGTACAGCGAGGGATCCCCCCACACCAGGAACGCGCCGCTCTCATCCTCGCCCAACTCCTCGACGATGAGCCGCTCGTAGATGTCCGCGCGGGCGCTGCGCCAGTCGCCGACCGCCGGGGAGTACGCGGTACCGCCGGCCTTCCGGTCCCGCTCCGGGTCGCGCGCCTCGATCAGGCGGTACGTCCCCTCCGGTATGTGCGCGTCGAGCATGTCCCGGCGGAGCCCGGTGAGGTCGGACTTCACCTCACCCTTGTCGAGGATGAAGAACACGTCGGTGCTCCGCAGCACCCTGACCGCCTGGAGGGTCAGCTGCTCGGGGTCGCCCGCGCCGATACCGATGACATGAATCTTTCGCACGCCCCCGAGTCTGCCCCACGCCACTGACAGTCCGTACACCGCACCGACACCGACCGGCACCGACATGGCATCCCCACCGCATGGACCGGCTACGACGTCCCGCGCAGCCGGGGCGCCCGCGCCCGTGCGTCCACGGTCCCGCCGCCCCGTTCCACGTCGTCGCCGAGCCCGCGCGCCCAGGCGGCGACCCCCGCGAGATCCATCCCGTACGGCCGCTCCCGCCCGGTCAGGGACGCCCACTCCTCCACGCCCCCGGCACCGCGCCGCAGCAGCCGGGCGCCGCCGGTGACGTTCCCCCGGGCCGCGTGGGTGAGCCCCACCGCGAGCTGGGCGAGCCCGCGCCACAGGGCACGCTCCTCGTCCGGTCCCGACTTCCAGGCGTCCTCGAAGACCTCGTGCGCGTGGAACGGTTTCCCCTCGTCGAGCAACGCCTGCGCCTCGACGACGGTCTCCTCCGGCGCCCGCACGACACCCTCGGGCTGCCGCGCGACACCGTCCACGCCGTAGGGCAGCGGCCGCCCGAGCCCGTCCCGGGGCCGGGCATTGCGCGCCCGCCCTGCACCGTCCCGGTCCCGCACCCCGCCCGTACCGCCCGTACCGCCCGTACCGCCCGTACCGTCCGCACCGTCCGAGGATGTGTCGCTCATACGACGATTGTCCCGCGCCCGGCACCGGCTTCGGCGCACCCCCGACCGTGGGGTAGGCTGCTGTTCGCGCGATCACGCGGTTCACCGCAGGACAGCGCAACGGGACGTGGCGCAGCTTGGTAGCGCACTTGACTGGGGGTCAAGGGGTCGCAGGTTCAAATCCTGTCGTCCCGACTCGATGGAGTCGCAGGTGAGGGGCCGTTTCGGAAATAATCCGAAGCGGCCCCTTGACCATTCTCAGGGTCGGAGTCCTTTCGCCCAGGATCAAACTCTCCCGGTAGTGGCCGCCCTTGCCGTCGGGCCAGGCCGTGGTCCGCTGACGTCGCGTCGGCCGGGCGTGGTGTCGGGGATCAATTGGCGGGTGTGTGTGGGGGGTGTCGTCAGGAACACCCCCGATCCGGTCCTCAGGCCCAGGGACTGTGTGTGCCGTCGGCGGCAGGATTCAAGGTGTACCGAATCCACCACACGGACATTCCGGGGGACACCATGAACGAAATGTCGGCCAGGCGTCTTGCGGGCGGTGCGGGAATCGCCGCCGCGGTCGCTCTCATCGTCGAAGTGCCGCTCTACTTCATCTATTCGGGACCGCCGCCGGACGCGAATGTTCTGGCCCGGCTGCTGATCGGGATCGTCGCGCTGGCGTTTTTGCTGGTGTTCGTGACGGCCTTCCGTGAACTGGTGAAACGCGTGAATCCCGCGTACGAGTGGGCCGGTTCCATGGCTTTCACCGCCGGGCTGGTCTACACGACGGTCACGCTGGTCTCCAGCGGTCTGGAAGCCGGTGCGGTCATCGCCGCCGACCATCCGATCGACCCGACGATCGACGTCAGCGGCACTTACATTCTCTACGGGTCGATCTCCCGGCTCATGCTCGCGTTCTTTCTGACCGCGCTGGGATTCGCCGTTTCCCGCACGGAACTCCTGCCGCGCTGGACCAGCAGGTCGGCCTATGTCCTGGCCGGCATCAATCTGGCCTTCGTGCCGTCCCTGTTCTTCGGGAACTCTCCCGCGAATTTCTACGCGGCGAACGGCTGGGGCACCACCGCTCTCATGGGCGCGATTCTCAGCTATTGGCTGCTCGCGCTGAGTATCTCCACCTACCGCAGCGCGAAAGCACCGGCAGTGGGGAACTGACCGTAGGCAGACCCCCTTGTGCGGTCACGATACCCAGGGAGGGTATGGTGACCGCATGGCCCGTCCCGGACATCCCGTAGCGGGGGGGGGGGGGGGGGGGGGGGGGGGGGGGGGGGGGGGGGGCCGGGGGGCGGGGGGGGGGGCGGGCGGCGCCGCCCCCCCCCCCCCCCCCCCCCCCCCCGCCCCCCCCCCCCCCCCCCCCCCCCGCTACGGGATGCTCGTGGCCACGCTGCTTCTCGGCCTGCTGGGCATGCACGGACTCGGGCCGGTTCCCCTGGCCCATCCCGCGCCGGGGCACGCCGTGACCGCCATGACCACGGCCACGGGGGAGAGCGCGTCGACGCCGGACCCGTGCGATCACGACGCGGGCGACTGCGGCAGCCACATGACCCACGCGGACGCGACCTGCGCCTCGGCCTCCGTCGCCGGTGCTCCGGCCGTGGTTCCGCTGCTGGTGCCCGATGTCGCCGCCTGGGCCCAACTGCCGGACACCCTCGGGTCGTTGACCGGTGCCGGCCCCGACGGCGGCCGGGCCCCGCCCTCCCTCTCCGAACTCCAACTCCTGCGGATCTAGAGCGGCCCGCGCGCTTCGGCACGCCCTGCACAGACAACCGTTCGAGTTCCAGGAGTACCACCATGACCGCACGACGCGGGTTCGCCCGTCGTACCGTCGCTCTCGCCGTCACCGCCTCGGTGGCTGCCCTCACGCTCGCCGCCTGTGGCGACGACGGCGACAGCAAGGGAAGCGGCGAGACCAAGACCGGCGGGCACAACGCCGCCGACGTCTCCTTCTCGAAGGAGATGATCCAGCACCACCGGCAGGCCGTGGAGATGGCCTCACTCGCCGCCGACCACGCCTCCTCGGCCCAGGTCAAGAGCCTCGCCACGAAGATCAAGGGCGCACAGGACCCCGAGATCAAGACCATGTCCGGCTGGCTCACGGCGTGGGGCGAGAAGGTGCCCCAGGACATGACCGGCATGGGCCACGACATGTCGTCCTCGACGCCCGGCATGATGACCGACGCGGACATGGGCAAGCTGGAGAAGGCCTCCGGTGCCATGTTCGACACCATGTTCCTCAACATGATGGTCGAGCACCACGAGGGTGCCGTGGCGATGGCCAAGACCGAGAAGGCGGACGGTAGTTACGGCCCCGCCACCGCGCTCGCGGCCGGTGTGATCACGGCGCAGAGTGCCGAGATCACGCAGATGAACAAGATGCTCGGCAAGAACTGACGCCGGCCACAGACAGGGTGGGGCCGACCGCGCGGTCGGCCCCACCCCCGGGCTCAGGACCCCTCCGCCGCCTCCCGCTTCCGGCGCTGCTCCTCGAACAGCCGCAGGAACTCCTTCGCCTGCTCCGCCGCCACCCGCTGCTGCTCGGCCTCCTCCTCGCTCACCACGCGGTTCTCGTCGAACAGGCCCTCCGCGCGCAGCTGTTCCTCCTGGACGGCGGTCGGCAGTTCCGGGTCGTGGTCGGAGGGGCGCGGGCCCTCGGGACCGTCGGGGCCGATGCGGACGAGCCGTTCGACCCGCACGATCCGGGTCAGGCACCCGTCGATCACGATCTCGTCGCAGCGCTCGGCGTCGATCCGGTCGGCCGCCCGCGCGTACTCGGCCCGTGTCTCCTCGTCGAGCTGCTCCATGGCCGGAGCCATCACCCGCAGATAGGTGGTGAGCGTGTCCCGCGCCCCCTGCGGGCTCTGGTTCGTCATCTGCGTCGGCTGCCAGCCGCCGTCCACGTGCTCCGCCGCGGTGAACTCGGCGGGCAGCAGCACACCCCCGGGATGCGTCTTCAGGGCGCGCACCGAGTCCTTGCGTACGGGGGCGGGGGCTGTGCCCGGGGCGCGGACCAGCGACAGCAGTTCCATCCGCAGGATGCCCTCGGACATGCCCGTCGCGGTGAACGGGTCGATCACGAACCCCGTGGTGCGGCTGGGGAGTTCATGGCCGTGTCCGACCTTCGCCGGGTCGGGGTCGGACGGCCGGGGCGGCTCCGGTCCGGTGGGTCCCATCCGGATGAACTGGTCGGCCCGCACGACCCGGAACCGTCGGCCGTGCACCGTGAGCTCGTCCACCTTCTCCCAGTCCAGCCGCTCGGCCCCCCGCAGCCACTCCTGCTGGGTCGCGGTGTCGCCCGCGTCGCCGGCTTCCCGCGCGCGTTGGCGGAAGGTCATCGCGAGGGTGTCGCGGGAGCTCTGCGGAGCCATGTTGCCGAACCGGGAGATGACCTGCCAGCCACCGGAATCCAGTTCCTCGGCCACGCCGAACACCGGGCCGCCGCCGGCCAGGACGTTCGGGTAGGCCTCGCGGGCCTGCCACGCCTCCACGTCCGCGAGGGCGGCCGCCGGGGCGTCCTGCAGTGCTTCCATCCTGATCACCCGGTATCCGGGAACCTGATCACCGTGCTCAGACATGCTCCCAGCATGCCCAGCGGACGGGACGTCGGGCGACGAATCAACACAACCGGCACATCGGTTGGGCTTGCGGCTCACCGGTTTCGGCCATGCGTTCCACACGCCGGGGTGATACACGTCGGGCATGAACAACTCGATCGTCTCCTTCTCTTCGGCCGGCACCCGATGACCGCGGGCGCCGACACCCCCGACCGCCGGGGCCGCACCGGCCTGGACCGCACCGGCCTCGACCTGACCGGCAACCCCCGGGTCAGGGTCCGCGACGTGACACTGCTCTCCAGCCACTGGTACGTCGAGCGCACCACCACCTTCGACTTCCGGCACGCCGACGGCACCTGGACCACCCAGGAGCGCGAGACCCACGACCGCGGCAACGGCGCGACCCTGCTCCTCTACGACGCCGAGCGCGAAACGGTCCTGCTCACCCGCCAGTTCCGCTTCCCCGTGTACGTCAACGGCCACCCCGACGGCATGCTCGTCGAGACCCCGGGCGGCCTCCTCGACGACGAGGACGAACACCCGGAGGAGGCCGTTCGGCGCGAGGTGGTCGAGGAGACCGGGCACACCGTCGGAGAGGTGGAGCACGTCTTCGACGTCTACATGAGCCCCGGCTCGGTCACCGAACGCATCGGCTTCTACGCCGCCTCCTACGGCCCCTCGACCCGCACCCACGAGGGCGGGGGCCTCCAGGAGGAGGGCGAGGACATCGAGATCCTCGAACTGCCCTTCCGCAGCGCCCTGGAGATGATCCGCACCGGGGAGATCGCCGACGCCAAGACCATCATGCTGCTCCAATGGGCGGCGCTGGACGGGCCGTTCGCCAAGTAGGCGCGCAGGGCCTTGACTTGAAGTGCGCTTCAACAGGAAGACTCCCGTTCGTGCCCGGAGGACCGGGTGCGAACGGGAGGGATCATCATGAAGTACCGCACCATCGGCACCGATCCGGCCCACCGCCGCGAGGTGAGCGTGCTCGCGCTCGGCGCCATGCTGTTCGGCTCCCGCACCGACGAGGCGACCTCCTTCGCCGTGCTCGACCGCTATGTCGAGGCCGGCGGGAACTTCATCGACACGTCCGACAACTACGCCTTCTGGGACGACGGAAGCCAGGGCGGCCAGAGCGAGAAACTGCTCGGCCGGTGGCGGCGCAGCCGCGGCATCGGCGACGAGATCGTCATCGCCACCAAGCTCGGCGCCCGCCCGCTGGCACCCGGAACGGGATTCGTCGACAACCCGGAGGGCCTGTCCGCGAAGGTCATCCGCGAGTCGGCCGAACGCAGCCGCGAACGCCTCGGCGTCGACAAACTCGACCTGCTCTACGCCCACATCGAGGACCGGAGCGTTCCACTCCAGGAGACCGTCGAGGGATTCGCCGAACTCGTCGCCGAGGGCACCGTAGGCCTCCTCGGCGTCAGCAACCACGCCGCCTGGCGGGTGGAACGGGCCCGTACGATCGCCGCCGCGGCCGGACTGCCCGGATACGAGGTCCTTCAGTACCAGCACAGCTATCTGCGCCCCCGGACCGACATACCGTCCGGACTCTTCCCCGACGGCAGCCTCGGCAGCGCGGGCCCGGACCTGCTCGGCTATCTGCGCGCCGAGCCGGACTTGACCCTGGTCGCCTACTCACCCCTGCTGGCCGGCGCCTACACCCGCGAGGACAAACCCCTGCCCGCCGACTACGACCACCCGGGCACCCCCGCCCGCCTCGCCGCGCTGCGGGAGGTGGCGAAGGAGACCGGGGCGAGCGTCAACCAGGTAGTACTGGCCTGGCAGTTGGGCGGTCCGCTGCCGATCGTCCCGCTCGCGGGGGCCTCTTCGGTCGGCCAACTGGAGGAGAACCTCGCGGCCGTGGACCTGGAGCTGACGGCGGAGCAGCGCGCACGCCTGGACTCCGCCGTCCAGGTCACGGCCTGACCAGCAGCTGGAAGTCGAACGCGTACCGGGACGCCCGGTAGATGTGCGTCCCGTACTCGACCGGCCGCCCCGTGTCGTCGTACGCCGTGCGCTGCATGGTGAGCAGTGCCGCGTTCTCCTTCTCGTCGAGCCGGGCAGCCTCCTCGGGGGTGGCCGAGCGGGCGCCTATCGTCTGGTGGGCGCTGTGCAGGGTGATGCCGGCGGTGCGCAGCATCCGGTACAGGCCCGTCGACTCCAGCCGGGCGGTGTCGAGTTCGAGCAGATTGGCCGGAAGGTAGTTGCACAGGAACGCCACCGGCTGACCGTGCGTGGAGCGCAGCCGTTCCAGGAGCGTGACCTCGCTGCCCTCCGCGACCCCGAGGGCCGCCGCGACATCCGCGGTCGCGGGCACGCCCTCGTTGCGCAGCACCTCCGTGGTCGGTCCCTGCCCGGCCGACTCCAGGTCGTCGTAGAGGCTGCTGAGTTCCAGCGGTCTCTTGACCTGGCTGTGCACCACCTGGGTGCCGACCCCCCGCCGCCGGACCAACAGCCCCTTGTCGACAAGGGATTGGATGGCCTGGCGGACGGTGGGGCGGGACAGACCGAGGCGGACCGACAGGTCGATCTCGTTGCCCAGGAGGTTGCCCGGCGCGAGGGTGCCGTGCTCGATCGCCGCCTCCAGCTGCTGCGCGAGCTGGTAGTACAGCGGCACCGGACTGTTGCGGTCCAGGGCGAAATGCAGGCCGTCGAGCGGGGATCCGGTCACGGCACGTGAGTAGCCACCGGTCTTCGCCACGGAAGGCACCTCCTCACAAGGGGTGACGGATCGTCAGGAGTTGCTGGGGAAGCCGAGGTTGATGCCACCGTCGGCCGGGTCCGGCCAGCGGGTGGTGATCACCTTGCCCTGCGTGTAGAAGGCGATGCCGTCGTTGCCGTAGATGTGGAGGTCCCCGAAGAGGGAGTCCTTCCAGCCGCCGAAGGAGTGATAGCCGACAGGCACGGGGATCGGCACGTTCACGCCGACCATGCCCGCCTTGACCTCCATCTGGAAGCGACGGGCGGCGCCGCCGTCCCGGGTGAAGATCGCGGTGCCGTTGCCCCAACGGGAGCTGTTGATCAGGGTGATGGCCTCGTCGTAGGACTCGGCGCGGACGACGACCAGGACCGGTCCAAAGATCTCGTCCTTGTACGCGTCCGCCGTCAGCGGCACCTTGTCGAGCAGGGAGACGCCGAGGAAGAAGCCGTCCTCGTGGCCCTCGACCGAGAAGCCGGTGCCGTCGACGACGACCTCGGCGCCCTGGGCCGCGGCCGAAGCGACGTAGGAGGCGACCTTGTCGCGGTGCTCGCGGGTGATGAGCGGGCCCATCTCGCTGGTCGGGTCGTTGCCGGGACCGATGCGCAGGTTGCCGGCGCGCTCGGCGATCTTGCTCACCAGCTCGTCGCCGGTGTCGCCGACCGCGACCACGACGGAGACGGCCATGCAGCGCTCGCCGGCCGAGCCGTAGGCCGCGTTGATCGCCTGGTCGGCCGCGAAGTCCAGGTCCGCGTCCGGGAGGACCAGCATGTGGTTCTTGGCGCCGCCGAGGGCCTGCACGCGCTTGCCGTGCTCAACCGCCTTGAGCTGGATGTACTTTGCGATCGGCGTCGAGCCGACGAAGGAGACGGCCTCGATGTCCGGGTGCTCCAGGATGCGGTCGACGGCCACCTTGTCGCCCTGCACGACGTTCAGCACGCCCTGCGGCAGTCCCGCCTCGGAGGCGAGTTCGGCGAGGCGGTAGGAGGCCGACGGGTCCTTCTCGCTCGGCTTGAGGATGAAGGTGTTGCCGGTCGCGACGGCGAGGGGGAACATCCACATCGGCACCATGGCCGGGAAGTTGAAGGGCGTGATGCCCGCGACGACGCCCAGGGGCTGGCGAATCGAGGCGACGTCCACGCGGGTCGAGACCTGGGTGGACAGCTCGCCCTTCAGCTGCACGCTGATGCCGCAGGCGAGTTCGACGATCTCCATGCCGCGCGCGACCTCGCCGAGCGCGTCCGAGTGCACCTTGCCGTGCTCGGCGGTGATCAGTTCGGCGATCTCGTCGCGGTGCGCGTCCAGCAGCTCGCGGTACTTGAACAGGATCGCGGTGCGCTTGGCGAGCGAGGAGGTGCCCCAGCTCTCGAACGCGGCCTTCGCGGAGGCGACGGCGGCGTCCACCTCGTCGACGGTCGCGAAACCGACCTGCTTCTCCTGCGCGCCGGTCGCCGGGTTGTAGACCGGGCCGAAGCGGCCGGACGTGCTCTCGACGGGCTTGCCGTCGATCCAGTGGGTGATCGTCTTCATGGTGCAAGTGCCTTTCGGGGGAGGGGCGTTCAGAGGTGGCGGCGACGGTCGACGACCTGGCGGTCGTATTCCTGGCGGGCCTGTACGGCCGATGCGCGCGAGGCGGTCTCGGCGACCGGTACGTCCCACCAGGCCTCGGCCGGGGGAGCGGTGGGGGTGGCGATGTCGGTCTCGACGTAGACGCAGGTCGGCCGGTCCGAGGCGCGGGCCGTGGCCAGCGCCTCGCGCAGTTCGCGCACGGTCTTGGGGCGGAGGACGTCCATGCCGAGGCTGGCCGCGTTGGCGGCGAGGTCGACCGGGAGCGGGTCGCCGGAGAAGGTGCCGTCGGCGGCCCGGTAGCGGTAGGCGGTGCCGAAGCGCTCGCCGCCGACCGACTCGGAGAGGCCGCCGATGGAGGCGTAGCCGTGGTTCTGGATCAGCACCAGGTTGACCGGCAGGCCCTCCTGGACGGCCGTGACGATCTCGGTCGGCATCATCAGGTAGGTGCCGTCGCCGACCAGCGACCACACGGCGATGTCGGGCGCGGCCTGCTGGACACCGATGCCGGCCGGGATCTCGTAGCCCATGCAGGAGTAGCCGTATTCGAGGTGGTACTGGCGCGGCGAGCGCGCCCGCCACAGCTTGTGCAGGTCGCCGGGGAGCGAACCGGCCGCGTTGATCACCACGTCGTCGTCGCCCACAACCGCGTCGAGGGCGCCGAGGAGTTGGGTCTGGGTCGGTACGGCGTTCTCGTCGGGAGCGGTGAACGCGGCGCTGACCACCCGCTCCCAACTCTCCTTGCCCGCGCGGTACTCGGCCTCGTAGGCGGGGTCCACGCGGTGGCCTTCGAGGCTCGAAGTCAGCGCTTCCAGACCGGACTTCGCGTCGGCCACCAGCGTGCTCGCGGCCAGCTTGTGGGCGTCGAACGCGGTGATGTTGAGGTTGACGAAGCGGACGACCGGGTTCTGGAAGAGCGTGTTGGAGGCCGTCGTGAAGTCGGTGTAGCGGGTGCCGACGCCGATGATCAGGTCGGCGGCGCGCGCGATGTCGTCGCTGACCGCGGTACCGGTGTGGCCGATGCCGCCCAGGTCGGCCGGGTGGTCGTGGCGCAGCGAGCCCTTGCCCGCCTGCGTGGAGGCGACCGGGATGCCGGTGGCGTCGACCAGGGCCTTGAGCGCCTCTTCGGCGCGGCTGTGGTGGATGCCGCCGCCCGCGACGATCAGTGGGCGCTCGGCGGACCGGATCGCCTCGACGGCCTCGGCCAGCTCGAAGGCGTCCGGCGAGGGCCGCCGTACGTGCCACACGCGGTCGGCGAAGAACTCCTCCGGCCAGTCGTAGGCCTCGGCCTGAACGTCCTGCGGGAGAGCCAGAGTCACGGCCCCGGTCTCCGCCGGGTCGGCCAGTACGCGCATCGCGTTCAGGGCGGCCGGGATCAGTGCCTCGGGGCGGGTGATCCGGTCGAAGTAGCGGGAGACCGGGCGCAGCGTGTCGTTGACCGAGAGGTCGGCCTCGACCGGGTGCTCCAGCTGCTGGAGCAGCGGGTCGGCGGCGCGGGTCGCGAAGTAGTCGCCGGGGAGGAGCAGGACCGGCAGGCGGTTGATCGTGGCGAGCGCGGCGCCCGTGACCAGGTTGGTGGCGCCCGGTCCGATGGACGTGGTGACGGCCTGCGCGGAGAGACGGTCGAGCTGGCGGGCGTAACCGACTGCCGCGTGCACCATGGCCTGTTCGTTGCGGCCCTGGTGGAACGGCATCGTGTCCTCACCGGCCTCCAGCAACGCTTGGCCGAGTCCGGCAACGTTGCCATGGCCGAAGATGCCCCAGGTGCCGGCGATCAACCGGTGCGGTACGCCGTCGCGTTCGGTGTACTGGACCGACAGGAACCGCACCAGGGCCTGGGCGACGGTCAGGCGGCGGGTTGGGGTGGTCATCAGGACTTCTCCGGTGCCGTGTAGAGGGGGAGGCGGGGGTCGACGGGCTGTTCGGGCCAGGTGCCGCGGACCCAGGCGTGATCGGGGTGGTCGCAGATCAGCCAGGAGCGGTCGTCCTCGGGACCCGCCATGACGTTGAGGTAGTACATGTGGTGGCCGGGCACCGCCATGGAGGGCCCGTGCCAGCCGTCCGGGATCAACACGACGTCCCCGCCCCGGACTTCGGCCAGGACGTCGGTGTTACGGCCCTGCCCGGACGGGGACACGCGCTGGTAGCCGAGACCGGGTGTGCCCTCGTGGTCGGCGAACTCGAAGTAGTAGACCTCTTCGAGGACGGACTCCTCACCGGGCCGGTGCTCGTCGTGCTTGTGCGGCGGGAAGGAGGACCAGTTCCCGCCGGGCGTGATCACCTCCACGGCGATGAGCTTGTCGCACTCGAAGACGCCGGCCGCGCCGAAGTTGTTGACCTGACGGCTGCTGTTGCCGGTGCCGCGCAGCTCCACCGGGACCGACGAGGCCGGGCCGTAGCGGGCGGGCAGCCGGCGGGTGCAACGGGCGCCGTTGAGGGCGAAGCGACCGCCGCCGGCCGACGTGATCGTCGTACGGGAGTCCCTCGGGACGTACGCGAAGTCGCTCACGGAGGTGAACACGCTCTCGCGGCCGTCGAGTTCGAAGGTGTCGTGGCCGAAGTCGTCGGATGCGGAGACCGTGCAGCCGCCCGTGAGTGGGAGGACGATCCACTCGCTGTCCTCGGTGTCGAAGGTGTGCGTGCCGCCCGGCGGCAGTTCCAGGACCCGCAGGCTGGAGTAGCCCCAGGCCGCCGACTCGGGGGTGACGTCCACGACGTAGGGGCCGCCCAGGGCCTTTCCGGCGGGGAGGTGGTACGCGCTCGTCATCGTGTGCCTCCGGTTCACAACAGACCCACGGCGGTGTCCACCGCCGCTTCCACGCCGCCGTCGGCGGGGTACAGCAGGGAACGGCCCACGACCAGGCCCTGGACGGTCGGCAGCCGCAGCGCCTTGCGCCACTTCTCGTACGCGCCCTCCTGGTCGCCGCCGACCTCACCACCGAGCAGCACGGCGGGCAGCGTCGAGGTCTCCATGACCTCGGCCATGTCGTCCGGGTCGTCGGTGACGGGCAGCTTCAGCCAGGTGTAGGCCGAAGTACCGCCCAGACCCGAGGAGATGGCGATCGAGCGGGTCACGGCCTCGGCGGACAGGTCGTTGCGGACCTTCCCGTCGATCCGACGCGAGATGAACGGCTCGACGAACAGGGGGAGTTGGCGTGCGGCCATGTCGTCTATGGCGCGTGCCGTCGACTCCAGGGTGGTCAGCGAGCCCGGGTCGCCGTAGTCGATGCGGAGCAGCAGCTTGCCCGCGTCGAAGCGGAGCCGGGCGATGTCCTCGGCGCGGTGGCCGGTGAACCGGTCGTCCATCTCGAACGCGGCGCCGGACAGCCCGCCGCGGTTCATCGAGCCCATCACGACCTTGCCGTCCAGGACCCCGAGGAGCAGCAGGTCCTCCAGTATGTCGGCGGTGGCGAGCACCCCGTCGACACCCGGCCGGGACAGCGCGATGCACAGGCGTTCCAACAGGTCGGCGCGGTTCGCCATGGCCGTACGGCGGTCGCCGACGCCGAGCGCGCCGCGCGCCGGGTGGTCGGCGGCCACGATCATCAGACGGCCGCTGTCGCCGAGCAGCGGACGTCGCACCCGGCGGGCCGCCGCCTCGGCGATCGCCTCGGGATGCCGGGCTCTGACCGTGACCAGGTCGGGGATGCTGATGCTCAAGAGAAACTCCGTTCAGGGGTGGCTCGGGCGGTCACGGGGTCAGCCGCCCACGCGCGCGCCGGCGAGCAGGTCCTCGACCTCGGACTCGGTGGGCATCGCGGTGGAACAGGCGAGACGGGAGGCGACGAGGGCGCCGGCCGCGTTGGCGTACCGCATGGTCTTCTCCAACTCCCAGCCGGACAGCAGCCCGTGGCACAGCGAGCCGCCGAACGCGTCGCCCGCGCCGAGGCCGTTGAGCACCTCGACCGGGACCGGCGGCACCTCGGCGGTCGTGCCGTCGCGGTGCACGGCCAGCACACCCTTGGGGCCCTGCTTGACGACGGCCAGCTCCACGCCCGCCTCCAGCAGCGCCTCGGCGCAGGCGCGGGGCTCGCGGACGCCGGTGGCGACCTCGCACTCGTCGAGGTTGCCCACCGCGACCGTCGTGTGGCGCAGCGCCTCCTCGTAGTACGGGCGAGCCTCGTCCGGGTTCTTCCAGAACATCGGGCGCCAGTCGAGGTCGAAGACCGTGATGCCCGCCTTGTCGCGCGACTTGAGGGCGGCCAGCGTGGCGGAGCGGCTCGGCTCCTCGCTCAGCCCGGTGCCGGTGATCCAGAAGACCCGGGCCTCGCGGATCGCGAAGTAGTCCAGCTCGTCGGTGCGGATCTCCAGGTCGGGGGCCTTGGGCTGCCGGTAGAAGTACAGCGGGAAGTCGTCCGGCGGGAAGATCTCGCAGAAGGTGACGGGGGTCGGGTAGTCCGCGACCGGGGTCACCCAGCGGTCGTCCACTCCGAAGTCCTTGAGGGCCTCGTGCAGGTACGCGCCGAAGGGATCGTCGCCGGTGCGGGTGATCACCGCGGTGTTCCGGCCGAGCCGGGCGGCGGCCACGGCCACGTTGCTCGCCGAACCTCCGAGGAACTTCCCGAAGGTCTCCACCCGCGCCAGCGGCACGCCGGACTGCAACGGGTAGAGATCGACCCCGATACGACCCATGGTGATGAGATCGAAGGGCTGGGCTGACTCGGCCATGCGCGGCACTCCTCTGAGCTACTGGGGGGTGGGCGGGTCCCGAGGGCCTGCCGACTCCCAGGTGTAGGACTCCGAGGGGCGCTCTGTCAATAGTTTGTACTTACATTCGGACCTGCTTGTGAAATGATGTCTTAACAAAGTATTGACAGCGGGCGCGACCGGGGATTGGATTCCGTCCCAGCGCAACAGCCGTGTTTCACGGCTACGACCCGGGGCCGCGCAGGCCCCGAGCCCTGATCTCTGAGATCATTGCTCCCTTTCCCCAGAAGCACAGTGAGGTGCAGGAAAGATGGACCGTTCTTCCCACTCCCGTACGCGCAGAATGGCCCCCTTCGTGGCGGTCGCCGCGGCAGCGGCACTGACCCTCGCCGGCTGCTCCAGCAGCTCGGGCGGCAAGAAGTCCACGGAGGACACCTCCGGCGCCTCCGCGGGCAAGGCCAGCACTCCCCGTATGACGGTCGCCCTGGTCACGCACCAGGCGCCCGGGGACACGTTCTGGGACATCGTCCGCAAGGGCGCCCAGGCCGCCGCCGACAAGGACAACATCAAGCTGGTCTACTCGGCCGACCCGAACGCGGGCAACCAGTCGAACCTGGTGCAGAACGCGATCGACCAGAAGGTCGACGGCATCGCGGTCACCCTCGCCAAGCCCGACGCCCTCAAGGACGTCATCAGCAAGGCGAAGTCCGCGAACATACCCGTGGTCGGCCTCAACTCCGGTCTCAGCGACTGGAAGAAGCTCGGACTGCTGGAGTTCTTCGGCCAGGACGAGACGGTCGCGGGCGAGGCACTCGGCAACAAGCTGAACACCGAAGGCGCCAAGAAGGTCGTCTGTGTCATCCAGGAGCAGGGCAACATCGGCCTGACCCAGCGCTGCGACGGCGTGAAGAAGACGTTCAGCGGCAGCGTCGAGACGCTGAACGTCAACGGCACCGACATGCCGTCCGTGAAGTCGACGATCACCGCCAAGCTCACCCAGGACAAGGCCATCGACTACGTGGTCGCGCTGGGCGCCCCGTTCGCGCTGACCGCCGTGCAGTCGGTGACCGACGCGGGCAGCAAGGCGAAGATCGCCACCTTCGACCTCAACAAGGACCTGACGGGCGCCATCAGCAAGGGCACCATCCAGTTCGCGGTCGACCAGCAGCCGTACCTCCAGGGCTACTTGGCCGTCGACTCGCTGTGGCTCTACAAGAACAACGGCAACTACAGCGGCGGTGGTGAGCAGCCCGTACTGACCGGCCCGGCCTTCGTCGACAAGACCAACGTCGCAGCCGTCGCCAAGTACGCCGCCAACGGAACCCGGTGATGAGCATGACCCAGCACGCCGAGCCGGCGGTGACCTCACCGCCGGCCCCCGGCCCCAAGCCCACCGACGGCCGGACCGCCGAACGCACGCTGGCCATCCGGATGTTGGCCCGCCCCGAGGTCGGTGTCTTCCTCGGTGCGGCAGCGGTGTACGTGTTCTTCCTGATCGCTGCTCCGCCGGTGCGCGAGGGCGCGTCGATGGCGAACATTCTCTACGGTTCGTCGACCATCGGGATCATGGCGCTGCCGGTGGCGCTGCTGATGATCGGCGGGGAGTTCGACCTCTCCGCAGGCGTCGCGGTGAT